>JANPBT010000068.1:0-2469 GCA_031430575.1 Betaproteobacteria bacterium
ACGGTATCCTGTTCAATCACGAGAGCCCGTTGCGCGGCGAAACGTTCGTCACCCGAAAAATTTCCCGCGCGGTCGCCGCGATCCATCTCGGCATGCAGGACACGCTCTTCATGGGCAACATCGACGCCAAGCGCGACTGGGGCCACGCACGCGACTATGTCGAGGGCATGTGGCGCATGCTGCAGCAACCGGCGCCCGACGACTACGTGCTGGCGACCGGCGAGACGCATTCCGTCCGTGAATTCATCGAGCGCGCGTTCGCCCACGTCGGCCGCGCGATCCGATGGCAGGGCCAGGGCGTCGACGAGGTCGGCATCGACCAGAGCACGGGCAAGGCGGTCGTGCGTATCGATCCCGCCTACTTCCGCCCGACCGAGGTGGACCTGCTACTCGGTGATCCGGCCAAGGCCCGCAACAAGCTCGGCTGGCAGCACAGAACGACGTTTCCAGAACTCGTCACCGAGATGGTGACGGCCGACCTCGCGCTGTTTGCCGAGAAAAAGACGCGTGTGCAGCGCGAGTAGCCGTTGCGGCGCCGGTCGAACGCGCGGCGGCCATTCGGTGCGGCGTCGAGAAACGCAATCCTCATTTCAAGCCGTACATCTGCCGCCCCGCCGCCGGCAGGTCGACCGTCAGAATGTGGCCGCTCTCGGACTCCGTCATGTACAGGCGCCTGCCCTTGAACGCCGCGTTGGTGAGCGACAAGCCGACCACCGGATCGATGAAATGCGTCGGCCGCCCGAGCCGGTCGAAGCGCCAGCAGCCGAGGCCTGCATGCGCGACGACGATGCCGCCCTCCTCGTCAAGCGCCAGCCCGTCCGGACCGCCGAGGCCACCCGAGAGCTGAATCGCGTTGCCGACCTTCGAGAGCGCGCCGTCGATCATGATCGGCAGCCGCCAGACGGCGTTGGCGCGCGTCACCGCGACGAACAGCACGTTCTCGGCGAGGTTCAGCACGAGGCCATTGGGCGAGGGGATCGTGTCGATCAGGCATTCGAGGTGGCCCGCCGCCGAGTAGCGATAGACGCGGCCGGTCGGGTCGTGCAAGCCGGTCTGGCCCTGATCGGTGAAATAGAGATCGCCGTTCGTCGCGAAATGCAGATCGTTGACGCCCTTGAAGCTCTCCGAGCGCACCGTCTCGATCAGCGGCGTCACTTTGCCGGTGGCGACATCCAGCGCCATGATCCCACGCTTGTAGTCGGTGATGAACGCGCGACCATCCCTGTGGAACTTGAGGCCGTTCGGCCAGCCGTCGTACTCCGCGATCTCCGTCCATTCGCCGGACGCGGACACCTTGAGGACGCGCCCGAACGGAATGTCCGTCACGTAGAGGTTGCCGGCGCGGTCGAAGCTCGGCCCTTCCAGGAAGCAGTCGGCGATCTGTCCGCCCTTGTTGAAGTCGGCCCAGGCGGTGCGCACCTTGCGCCGTAGCTTCTCGGGAACGCGGGCGAAAATCTCGGCCTTCAGGGCTTGCGGCGGCGGGAAAAGGGTCATGGCGGGCTCCGGCTGGGTCGTGCGGGCGAGCTTACGAAATCCCTGCAACCGCGCCAACGGCTGTGGTTGCAGGATGTGGTTGCAGAATGCGCGCCGGTCGGGAGCCGGTGCCGCCCTCTACCGGATCGTCACGACCGGGCCCTGGCGGTACTTGTCGACGATCTTCATGTCGGGCTCGACACCGAGGCCTGGACCGGTGGGCACGGCGACACGGCCGTCCTTCGCCACCATGGATTGGCCGTAGGGCGACGCCTCCAGGTTGGCGTAGATGTTTTCCAGCATCGTATCGGTCGAGAGCGAGGCGACGATGTGGATCGAGGCAAGATTGCCCGGCCCGAAATAGGCGCAGTGCGGAATCAGCTCCACCGAATGCGCCTCGGCTGCGGCGATGATCTTGCGCATCTCGGTGATGCCGCCGATCTTGGTCACGCTCGGCTGCGCGATGTCGATCGAGCCCTTTTGGAACATGTCGGTGAAATCGTGCAGGCCTGCCGCGTTCTCGCCGGCGGCGATGCGCGTCTGGCCCTCGCGGCGCACGCGGGCGAGGCCGTCGTGATCCTCCGGCGGCCAGACCGGCTCCTCCAGCCAGTAGAGGCCGGCCGGGCGGTAGGCTTTCTCCATCGCCAACGCTTCCGCGACCGACCAGGGACAATTGACGTCGTTCATGACGGCGACGTCCCGGCCAGCCCCCTCGCGCGCGGCACGCACCGCGTCCACCGTGTGCTCGTGCAGCTTGATGTGCGTGAAGCCGAGCGCTACGCGGTCGGCGCAGATTTTCGCGACAGTCGAGGGCGTGCCGTAACGCATCAGGCTCGAATAGGCGCGCACCGAGGGACGCCTGGCGCCGCCGAGCAACTCGGCCAGCGGCAGACCGGCGCGTTTCCCCGCGATATCCCAGAGCGCGATGTCGATGCCGGAATGGGCGTAAACCACGGGTCCGTTGCGCCCGAAAATGAGGAAGCTCTGCGCGGCGTC
>JANPBT010000069.1:0-80092 GCA_031430575.1 Betaproteobacteria bacterium
GCGCGTCGTCCCATGTCCTCGCACATTTTTCACACTGATCGACTCGTCTGCCGAAGGTTACTGCCACCGCTGCACCAGACACCCATGCATCGCACAATCTTTTAGACAAGGCGGGCATGTACCTTGCAGGCAGAAGTGACAACAACGACGGCCCGCAGACAAAACGCTTTGTTTGGCACCTAGGCCAACAATCGAAAGCAGCCTCACTTTGCGCACGGCCTCGATCGCAATCGGTTAGATGCCTCGGCCGCTAGCGCTACGCTGCGCCACAACTGTACCCACGCAAATTTTCACATCGTGCTCAGCGAGCATACCAGCGAGAATACATTCGAAACAACCGCAGGTTCTAACTCCCGTATAGCTTTTTCATCTTCTCCATAAATTGCTTGCGCTGATCGGGCGTCATGTTTGCTATTTGCTCAGTGGTAAAGCCCGTTGTTGCTTTTACGTTATCCGATTGCTTTTGCTGCTGCGCTTTCATGAAAGCGGCGCGGTCTTTTTCTGACATGGCTTGCAATTCAACCAATGACTTTCCAGTTTGAGCCTTATAGGCATCGCTTGCGATCGCAGCGGCCCTTTCTGCTTCCTCGCGTTCTTTAGTCATTTTAATTTTTTCTGCGTCTGCGCGCGCCGCATCGAGTTTGTCGATATCCGCATCTAACTTGCCTTCGGCCTCTTTGCCAAGGCGAGCGCGCTTCGCCTTTAAATCGATCTCTCGCGCGCGCTTCGCGTTCTCCACCTTTTGTTGAGCGGCGCGCTCTTTTGCAATTTTCGCAGCACGGATATTTTGTGGCGAATTCGGATCGTCTCTGGGGTCGTAATCAGCATACGCGCCAAACGAAACGAGCGCAAATGCGGCGCAAATAAGTGTGACGTTTTTTTTCAATTTGAACTCCTTTAAGATGACAGTCAGTCAAAAATCGTCGAGAAAAATCTAGCGAATTGAGCGATTAAATATTTGTAGCGTCCAAGCGCAAGCGGAAGGCTTCTCTTCCGGGAACTTTAAAAAAGAGACCGTATCTCGGGGCGACGCCACGATCTTGGCAAGCTGTCGCTGCAGCGGGTTCGCCATCCGATCTGCGCCGCAGTACTGCTGCGGCGAAATTAGCCTGGCACGCAGAAAACCGCGCCTTCATCCGTCCAGCCGCGCGTGGTCAGCGCAGCGAGGTTGATGCGGTTTACATCGTAGCGGTGATTTGCATCTTTGGCTGGAAAGCCGTTGTTGTAGGCGCGATAAACCGTTCGCGTACCGACGGGGCATTGCTTGTTGGCGTCGAGCGGGATGGCAAAGTAATCGTTACTTTCAAATTTCCACGATTTTTCGTTGGCCTTATAAATCGATTTGAGCGCGTTGCAATCGCCCTCATCGACGGTATAGAAGTGGCTCGCGGGGCCATAAATTTGACCATTTGCTGGGTTGATGTTGGTATTGCCGTAAAAGCGGCAGACTTGCTTTACGCCACCAACAGGAAAGCTCTGCTGGGTTTCGCGCCATGGCCCAGCGCCACCGCTGGCGACAAAGTTGGCTTCGCCATTATCGGCGGTGCGGAAATAAATATCGCGCTCGGCTAAGTAAAACTCGCGCGCGTTGCCGCCCAGCCCGGTGAAATTCAACACGCCCCAATCCGCGATCAGGGTTGGGGACGGGCGATCATCGCCCGTCGCGAAGCCGCTTTGATAATTGGTGCCATCACCGAAGAAGTAGAGGCCGCCATCCGCCTTGAGTGCAAGCGTATGGTTGTAGCCTGCGCTGATAGAAACCCAAGGCCCCGCGACTGCGATAGGTGTCGGCGAGAACGCGATCGTATTTGCGTTTTGCCCGTTGCCGACCAGGCCACCAAATTGCCAACCCCATGCCCACACGCTGCCGTTGGCTTTGCGGGCCACAGAAAATGCGGAGCCCGTGCTGATGGAGACCCAATCGTTGTCCACTCCAACGCGCGTGGGGACATGCCCTTTACTGTTGAGCGGTAACGAGATCGCACCGGTTTGCCCTTTGTCGTTGCGGCCCCAGCCCCAGAGCGAACCATCGCGCTTGATTGCGAGCGCGTGCTCTACTGCCGACACCATATGCCAGTTAGTATCGGTGCCGATCTGCTTAGGTGTATTGCTGCCAACGGTCGATCCGTCGCCAATCCCGTAGAACACACCGCGTCCCCAACCCCATAGCGTGCCATCGGTGCGCACGCCAAAGGTGAACTCATCGCCTGCGGCAATCCAGCTCCAATTACTGGCTGTGCCCACGCGCGTGGGCACGTTGACGTTAACACCAGTGCCGTTCCCCAAGGTGTAATAAAAGTCGCTGCCCCAAGCCCAAAGACTTCCATCTTGCTTGATGGCTAGGCTAAATTCTCCACCGGCAGAAATGGCCACCCAATCGTCGGCAGTCCCGACCCGAACGGGCGAGGTGCGGGTGATATTCGTACCATCCCCAACTTGGCCGCGAAAATTATCGCCCCACGCCCACAAACTACCATCGGCTTTCAGCGCAAGCACATGCGGTGCTGAGCCGCCTGTTGCACCTGAAACGCTACGCCAATCGGTAGCATTGCCGATCTGAATGGGCACTTTGCTAAATGCGGTTGAGCCGTTCCCGAGGTTGCCCGAGCCGTTGGTGCCCCACGTCCAGAGAGTGCCGTCTTGCTTGATCGTTGCGTTTGACCACAAGCCACCAGCCAGGCGGGAGCCGTTTGCCAATGCGGCGGTGCTCTGTGCCAGAGTGCAAATTGCGGCCAAGCCGATCACACACCATTTTTTGACCTGTATGTTCATTTCATTTCCCTCGTTACGTTTTTGAGTTGAGAAAGGAGGAATCGCGTGCGTAAGCCATACGAACGCCACGCGTTCCAAACCAATCGTTTAATAGTTACCGCCATACCGATAGAAGCGAGAAAAATTTCAAATGAGCTCAAAAGTTTTCAGAAAAAGGGGAACTGCCTGCGGATAGCCCATAATTCAATCATGCCAAATCAATAGGAATGCGCATTCGTCTCCGTAATTTCAAAAATGGATACTGAAATCACCTTGCTCTTGAGCCGATCGGCGCAAGGCGATCACCAAGCGGCCTCGGCGTTGATGCCTAAACTCTACGACGAGCTGCGTCGGGTCGCGCGCAATCAGCTCCGCAAAGAGCGCTCGGATCACACGCTGCAAGGCACCGCGCTGGTGAACGAGGCGTATTTGGTCTTAAGTGAGGGCAAGCCGCAATCCTGGGCAGATCGGCAACACTTTTTTCGCTTAGCTTCGCAGGTGATGCGACACATTCTCGTCGATCATGCGCGAGCAAGAGCGGCGGAGAAGCGCGGTGGCGATGCGCAAATGACAAGCCTGGATAAAACCGCATTCGCATTTGCTGACCGTTATGCCCAACAGATTTATCCAGATCAGCCCACGCGCGAGAGCGCGCTGCGTTTAGAAATCGATTTCGTAGCGCTCGATGCTTCCCTCAGCGCATTGCGCGCGCTCTCACCGCGGCAGGCGCAAGTCGTTGATTTGCGATTTTTCGGGGGGTTATCAATTGAAGAATCGGCGCAAATTCTGGAGATTTCACCCGCAACCGTAAAACGCGACTGGACCATGGCCAAGCTGTATTTGAAGGGCGCGATGCAAGCGAAAGGCGTCACGCATGCTCACTGATCCAGCGATGACGCCCGATCGCTGGCAACGCCTTACCGACATCGTTAACGATGCAATGGAGCAGTCGGCCGCAGATCGGCAGGCTTATCTTGTAGCGCAGTGCGCGGGTGATTCGGCCCTAGTTCGGCAAGCGTTGACCTTAATCGCAAACGCTACCGGTGCGACGCAATTTTTGGAGCACACGCCCGCGCTTCTAGACGCCGAGGCTGAGACGCTGATCGGTCGGCGCTTAGGCGCATATCGGGTTATCACAGAAATTGCGCGTGGCGGTATGGGGGCGGTGCTCAAAGCCGTGCGTGATGACGACGTCTATAAAAAAGAAGTTGCCATCAAAGTCATCCGCACCGATGTGGGTAGCGGCAAAGTCGTCGAGCGATTTAAAAATGAGAGGCAACTGCTCGCCACGTTAGATCATCCGCATATCGCCCGCGTCATCGATGGCGGTACAACAGACGACGGCCGCCCTTATTTCGTGATGGACTTCGTCGATGGCGAGCCCATCGACGCCTATTGCCAGCACCGGTCTCTCAATGTTGTTCAGCGGCTTATGCTTTTTCGCACGGTCTGTGAAACCGTGCACTTCGCGCACCAGCGGTTAATCGTGCACCGCGATTTAAAGCCAAGCAATATCTTGGTAGATCAAGCGGGTAACGTTAAGCTCTTAGATTTTGGCATCGCCAAATTGCTTGATACCCAGAGCGCGCCAAAAGATTTTGAGTTGACCGTAGCGCTAGCGATGACGCCAGCTTACGCGAGCCCTGAACAAGTCAAGGGTGAAACGATTACCACGGCCAGCGATATCTACGCATTAGGGGTGATTCTCTACCGTCTTCTGACGGGCCGAAGCCCGTATCAATCCGAGCCAACTAAGCCGCTTGATTTGGCGCGCGAAATCGTAGAGACAGATCCGCACCGGCCGAGCACCGTTGTGTTCGAGACCCACGAGGGTACGCCATCATCGATTGAGCCTGCTCGCCTCAAGCGTGCATTGCAGGGCGATCTAGACAACATCGTGATGATGGCACTTCGTAAAGATGCCGCGCGTCGCTATGCCTCCGCGGAGCAGTTAGGGGAAGATGTACGCCGATACTTGGATGATGAGCCTGTGCTCGCGCACCAAGATTCAGTTTTCTATCGCACGGGAAAATTCGTTCGACGCAATCGATGGTCGAGTGTTCTCGCGATCGGTGGCTCGATTGCGCTTGCCGCGACCGCGGCGGTCGCGATGCATCAGGCTAACGACGCACGCCGCGAGCGTGATCGTGCAGAGAGCCATTTCAATAGCGTACGCGCGATCGCAAACAAATTAATTTTTGATGTGCACGACGCAGTGGAAGCCGTTCCCGGATCAACAAAAGCCCGGGAGATTATCGTGCGCGAGGCGGTGACTTACCTCGACGCAATCGCTGCGCAAAATGAAAGCCGCAGCGAGCTCGTAGCCGAAGTCGCTTCTGGCTACGAGAGGCTAGCGCAGGTGCAAGGGGGTTGGCGCTCAGCGAGCATGGCCAAGCGTGAAGAGTCGATTGCGAGTTTGCGCAAAGCACTCGCACTGCGCGAGCGACTGGCGCAAATGCACCCAACCGATAAGCTCGCGCTGCGCAGCTTGATACTGACGCTTGGAAAACTCGGAGAAAGTGCAGGAGGCATGGGCAATGCCGAAGAGGCGACGACGCATCAGGAGCGGGTGCTTGCGGTGAGCGAGCAAGCGATGGCACTACCTAATCCAGAGCTTACCGATGAACTTAACGTCGTTCGTGCCCGGTTTGTGCAGGCCTCGCATCAAATGCGTTTTGGAAAAAAAGAAAATGCGTTGCCCCAGATTTTGACGGCAATGCAAGACTTTGATGCGTTGGCAAAGCGCGATCCTCGCAATACACGCCTTCAGCGCAACGCCGCGGCGGTGATGAATCAAGGTGCGTATTGGTTGCTTTGGAATAACGGCAGTATCGACGAGGCCGAGCGATATTTTCAACGCTCGCTCGCACTGCTTGAGCGCAGCAGTGCGAGCGAGCCCAACTCGCCGTCAATTCGCCGGATTATCGCCATCGTTAACGGCAGCTACGCGGAGCTAATCGCCAAGCGCGGAGCGCTGCAACACGCGCTGGATAAGCAAATTGATGCGCACACCACGCTAACGGCACTCGCTGATGAAGATCGAGAGAATATCGCTTTTCGGCTTGATGCATGGGCGATGGGTCTGGCAATGACAGATAAGCTTCGAAAGCTTAATCGCAATGACCAAGCCATTTCATTGCTCAACCAACAGCAATTGGAAATTGCAGCGCAAAGTAAGCGTGCCCAAACTGCATCGCAGCAGCCCATCCGGGAGCTGCAAGCGCTCACCGCGTTTGAGCGTGCTCGTGCGTATGCGCAAAAGCGAGACGCAGGTGGTGAGAAGCGAGCCACTTGCAACTCCGCAGTAGGCGCGCTCATTCAAGCCTCTGAGCACGGTTCGTTTGGGCTCACCGATAGCGTGGGTGCCCGTGCGACAAAGCCGGATGTGATGACGCTAGTGACGACGCTTCGCGCGACATGCCCCGAGAACGTTGAGAGCCTCAATGCTATCGTTGCAAAGTGGTCGTAGCGCAACAGAATTGATTCAAGCGCGAACCCGCGCGCCGCATTCGCGGAGCGCTTAGGATTCGTTCCGCTCAAATCGAGCCCCTGCAGCGGGACGCGACACCAACGCCATATGAACGCATACCTGCGGCGCAGAATTGGCAATTTTTCAAGCAAAAGTGCATCAAAAAGTGCCAATTCTGCGCCGCAGGTATAGAGATACTGCGCGCCTTCGTTACACTTGCGCACATGAAACTCTCCGTCTTGGGTCACTCTCTTTCTTCGCTGCATTACATCAATGGCGCGCGCGTCGATTCCGCTGAATCGTTCGAAGTATTCTCGCCAATCGATCAGCGCGTGCTCGGGCGGGTGGCGCAAGCGTCGCCTGCGCAAGTCTCTGATGCGGTTGCCGCCGCCGCCGCCGCGTTCCCGGCGTGGTCGGCGTTGTCCGCGGCGCAGCGCAGAGATTATCTGCATGCCTTCGCCGCTGAAATCGGCAAGCGCAAAGAAGCGTTTTGCGATGCCGAATCAACCGATGCCGGCGTGCTGCGCTCGCGCATGGCGCATGGCGTGGTGGCGCGCGCGATGCTGAACCTCACCTATTTCGCCGATGCGGCGCTGACCTTGCAAGATCGCGTGATGGAAACCGCGCAGGCCAAGCACTACATTCGCCACGACCCTGCAGGCGTGTGCGCCATCATCACCCCGTGGAACGCACCGCTCATGTTGACCACTTGGAAACTCGGCCCCGCGTTGGCCGCGGGCAACACCGTGGTGATTAAGCCACCCGAATGGGCGCCGCTTACTTCATCATTGCTCGCCGATTGTGCGCATGCTTCAGGCATTCCAGCGGGCGTGGTCAACGTTGTGCAAGGCGCAGGCGCAGTCACGGGTGCGGCGCTGGTGAGCGATCCGCGTTTATCGCGCATTTCGTTTACCGGCTCGGTGCCTACCGCAAAATTAATTGCTGCAGAAGCCGCAAAAAACTTAACGCCCGTGAGCTTGGAGCTCGGGGGGAAATCTCCTTTTATTGTGTTGGCAGATGCCGATATCGAAGCCGCTGCCGCCTGCGGTGCGCTTATGTATCGCAACGCGACGCAAGTGTGTTTAGCGGGCACGCGATTTTTGGTGCACGCTTCGGTGCGCGACCGATTCGTCAATGCGATGCAAGCGGTGGTTGAAAAATTAACGGTAGGCGATCCGCGCGATGCCGCAACCGAAGTCGGCCCCATCATTCATCCGAAGCAAGTTGCGCGCGTGCAAGGTTTTGTGGATCGCGCCGTTGCCGCAGGTGCGCGCGTGCTCTGGGGCGGCAAGCCGCATGCGTTCGGTGCGCAATATTTTCAGCCGACGATGCTTGATCTCGTCGCGCAAGATTCCGAAATCGTGCAAGAAGAAGTGTTCGGCCCGGTGCTTACCTTGCAATCTTTTGCGACTGACGATGAACTCATCGCGCTTGCTAACGATACGAAATATGGTTTAGGCGGCGTATGCTACGGAGAAGATGCACACGCAACAGAAATCGCCAAGCGCGTGCGCACCGGTTTTATCTGGGTCAATAGCTTTAGCATTCGCGATCTCGCAGCGCCGTTTGGCGGGCGCGGACAATCGGGCATTGGGCGCGAAGGCGGCGATTGGAGCTTTGATTTTTTCTGTGATGTAAAAGATGTTGTAGTGCCAAAGCAGCCGTTTGTGGCCAGCTTTGCGCATAGGTAAACGGGATGCGCATTCGAGAATTTGATCGCGCTCCTTCCCCCAGCGGGGAAAGGTTGGGATGGGGGAGGCGGTGCAACTTAGCTTATCGGAATTTTGTGCGCGAATTTTCCCCCACCCCAACCCTCCCCCGCTGGGGGCGGGAGCTCGCATACTCTGTGGTCGGAGAAAAGTAAAGTGGGAAAAATCGTAGGTGCAGCACTAGTCTCTCATCATCCAGGTCTTTTTCAGTCCGACGAATTTCGCGTAAAGATGGGCGATGGTGAAGATTCCTCACTCATTCCAGGTTTTGAAAAACTTCGCGCAAAAATCGAAGCGGTAAAGCCCACCACACTCATCATCTTCGATACCCATTGGTTCACCACGGGCTTTCATTTGATCGATGGCGGCGCGCACTACGAGGGCGAATACATCTCTGATGAAATGCCGTGGTATTTGTATGGACAGCAGTATGACTACCAAGGTCATCCTGCGTTTGCGGAGTTGGTTGAGCGCGTAGCCAAAGAAAAAGGCGTGGCCTCGCAGGCGGTGAAATCGCCCACACTCCCGCGCCATTACGCTACGATTAACGTGGTGAACAAATTATGCCGCGGAGAAAAAGTAGTATCCGTGAGCACCTGCCAAAACTGCAAACCAAAGCACTATTTAGAGTCTGGTGCAGTGATTGGTGAAGCCATTGCCCGCAGCGATGAGCGCGTGGTGTTGCTTGCCTCCGGCGCGCTCTCGCACAAATTCAACGAAATTGATTGGGTGCAAGGCCACCCACGGATTTATCACGAGAGCAACGTATCCCGTCCAGAAAATATTGCATCGGATAAGCGCGCGATTGCGCTGATGGAGCAGGGTAAGCACGAAGAGATCATCGCACATTGGGATACCGAATACCGCAAGCTGCCGTGGGAAGGCTTCGGTGCGCACTATCTGCAAATGGTCGCTGCGCTGCGCTTTGGTTCGATCAACAATACCTGCGGCGCAAAAGGCGAAGCCTTATCCGATTATGAAAACGCGCGGGGCACTGGCAATATTCATATGTGGTTTGGGATGGACGACTAAATGAGAATGCAATTTGTACCAAAGGAGTTGCCCGATGTATTGCGCGGTCCGCGCATCGAGCGCTGGCGCGTGGAGCGCGATGGCAAAGTGGAAATCGTCACCCGCGTTGCAGAATATGAATTTGTAAACGCAGCAGGCGAGCGCTATGAGATGGTCGGCGCGCGCGTGCTCCTGCCTTGCGTGCCGAGCAAAATCATCTGCGTGCATTTGAGTTATTCCTCGCGCGGCGTTGAGTCTCGCGATAACCCGATGCCAACGCTCACGCCTACGTATTTCACCAAGCCGCCCACCGCCCTCAACGCCCACGACGGTATCGTCGAAAAGCCTGCCGATTGCAAATACTTGAACTACGAAGGCGAGTTCGCCGTGGTGATCGGTAAGGTTTGCAAAAACGTAACGCCCGACGAAGCGTGGGATTACATCGAAGGTTTCGTGCCCGTGCTCGATATGGGTTTGCAAGATTTTCGCGATACCGATCAAGGCTCGATGTTGCGGGTCAAAGGCGCGGATGGCTTGCTGCCCATCGGCCCCGGTCTCGTGCGCGGTGTAAACATTTTGGAGCAAACGCTACGCACGTTTGTGAATGGCCACATGGTGCAAGAAGCGGTGATCGCCGATGAGCTGATCTGGGGCCCGCACTACATGGTTGCCGATATCGCGCGTTACATTACGCTCATGCCCGGCGATTTGATTTTGACCGGCACACCCGCGCACTCCCGCTCGGTCAACGCAGGCGATGTAGTGGAAACAGAAATTACGAATATCGGGCGCGTGCGCTGCACGATTGCTGCGGGTGATGCGCCGCGCGCCGCTGCGCTCGGCGTGGGCCACGCGCCAACGGATACGCCTGAAGTGCGACGCGTGGCGTTGGGGACGGACGGGAGAGTGAGAGAGGATTTGAAAGCGGGTCTGCTGCAAGCACGGAGCAGCTCACCCTCTTCCTCGGGGAGAGGTTCCGGGTGAGGGAGTGCCTCGTAGATCGTGGCATTGGACTTTCTGATCTATCGCTTTTTAAATTTCTTAGCCATCTAAAAAGTCGATACAAAGTTAACCGTTGTTTCCTTACCCTAACCCTCTGCCCGAGAGAGATGGGATAAACGCAGGGCAAGTACCTGCGGCGCAAAACAAACCAAATTTCAGCAATAGCGCTTCGGAAACCCTCAATTCTGCGCCGCAGGTATAAACACGTAATGAACGCTACCGACATCACCGCCCTCGCCAACGAACTTTTCGTCGCCGAAACTTCGCGCGCTCAAATTGAGCAATTCTCCAAGCGATTCCCGGCCATGACGATGGATGATGCCTATGCGGTGCAGCGGGCGTGGGTGGCGCAGAAAATCGCAGCAGGGCACAAACCGGTGGGGCACAAAATTGGGCTCACCTCGCGCGCGATGCAGATCGCTGCACAGATTACCGAGCCCGATTCGGGCACGCTCCTGGAGCACATGATGATGCGCTCGGGTGAATACTTTTCGATGGATCGATTTATCGCGCCGATGGTGGAAGTGGAGTTAGCGTTTGTGTTGAAGCGGGACATTGATGGCGAGAACACTTCGCTAGAAGATGTGCTCGACGCAACGGCCTACATCACGCCGGCGCTAGAAATTATTGATGCCAGGATTGAGCGTTTGGATCGGGTCACTAAAGCGCCGCGCAAAGTGGTCGATACGATTTCAGATAACGCAGCGAACGCCGCAGTGATCGTTGGCGACGCAAAAATAGCACACGCGAAACTTAGAGAAATCGATTTGCCTTGGGTGGGTGCAGCGATGAGCAAGAATGGCGCGGTGGAAGAGACAGGGCTTGCCAGTGGCGTGCTCGGGCATCCGGCGATGGGTATCGTGTGGCTCGCGCGGCGCTTGGCGAAATATGGGCGGTGCTTGCGTGAGGGCGACTTCGTGTTGTCTGGCTCGTTCACGCGGCCCGTGCCGATGGTGATTGGCGATGTGTTCAGCGTGGCGTATAGCCATGATTTGGGAACGATTACTTTTAAGTGCGCGGGGAGCTAACCGCGGACTCGTTTCGCTTACTTTCTTCTGCTTCCCGCTGGCAAAAAGGGACGAAGAGCGCGCCCATACTTGCGGCGCAGAAACCATCAATTTGTCAGCTTTTCGCTTTAGAAAATTGTTCTTTCTGCGCCGCCGAAATGTATGCGACTAACAAGCGTTTTTTGAAGTTTCTCTCGTTTTCTTGGCGGTATTTAGCGGGAATGCGCACGTTTCCACTCAATGACTAATGAATAAGTTGAACGCTTCAGGCTGAATACGAACAGCTAATTGCAAAGGCGGTCACCAATTTGAAATAAAAAAGGTGAACACTCTAACCCTCATTATTCGTACTAATCATTCAGGAGATAGCGATGCGCGCCCTTCATATTGCTCCAGCTTTTCTAGCGTGCTTACTCGTTGCCTGCGGCGGCGACGACAGCATCACATACAAAACACTTGATTCGAAAGCGCCGTTGGTCATTGGTCATCGCGGTGCATCGGGCACGCTGCCTGAGCATACGCTCGAGAGTTATCAATTGGCGATTACGCAGGGGGCTGATTATGTTGAGCCAGATTTGGTGCTCACCAAAGATGGCGTGATGATTGCGCGCCACGAGCCGATCTTAGATGGCACGACCGACATCGCGACTAAATTCCCCGCCAGCCGAAAATCGACGCGCAATTTAGATGGCGTGAGCACAACCGCTTATTTCGCCAGCGACTTTACGTTGGCCGAAATCAAAACGCTACGGGCGAAGCAATCAAACGCTGGGCGCGATCAATCGTTGAATGGCCAGTATTTAATTCCCACTCTGGATGAAGTGATTGCGCTGACAAAAGCAGAAGGCGCGAAAATCAATAAAACCGTGGGCATTTATCCCGAAATTAAACACTCCGTTTTCCACTCTTCAGTCGTCGGGTTTGGCGCGAATGTGTTTGAAGATAAATTGGTCGCAACGCTGCATGCTGCTTATGGAAATGAGTCAAGCGCTCCGGTGTTTATTCAATCGTTTGAAGTCTCAAACCTTCAGTATCTGCGCACCAAAACGAAGATCAAGCTCGTGCAACTCATCGATGCCGACGACGTGAATGCCGACGGCTCAATGGCGCTCGTAGCACCCTATCGGCAGCCCTATGATTTCGTCGTAAAGGGCGATGCACGGCTCTTTTCTGATCTTCTCACAAGCGCTGGTCTCGATTTTGTAAAAACCTACGCAGACGCCATCGGTCCTTGGAAACCGTACCTTGTAAAAACGGTGAATGACGGTGTTGAGCGCACTGGCGATGCAACCAACAATATCAATGATCGCCGCGTAGACGGCAGCACGGGCGTTGTAGAAATGGCGCACCAAAAAGGCCTCTTGGTGCACACCTGGACTTTCCGCAACGACGCTAGCGGCTACGGTTTTAAAGATCCGCAAGCAGAGATGAAATACTACATGGAGCTGGGTGTAGACGGTGTGTTTACCGATTTCCCTGCAACCGGCGTTGCCGCGCTTGCATCGATCAAGTAATTGCCGCGATAGTTTCGGGTTCTCGGCTCAATTCGAGCCGGGCGCTCTCTATAAGGGGCATTGCTGCGTTTTTAGAAACGCGATCACTTCATCGCGCTTCTTCGCAAATCGCGATGAAGCAGCGAAAGGTTTTGCGCGCCCGCACTCACTGCCGAGACAGAACGATATGGGTAGCCTTCGGTGAGGTCTCGTGCTTTGTGCACGCATACCCTAACGCAAGAAGATTGATGCCTTCAAAAAGCCGCTCACCTACGCCAAGCAATATCGGCGAGATTGCAATGTGCATTTCGTCGATGAGGCGCAGGCGAAGATATTGCTGGATGGTATTGACCCCACCACCTACGCGTACATCTTTGCCCTTGGCTGCTTCGCGAGCGCGCTCAAGCGCTACCTCAGCGCCTTCAGTTACGAAATAAAAAGTCGTCCCGCCCTCCATCACGAGCGGTGGCCGTGCGTAATTCGTGAGCACGAAAACGGGCATGTGATACACGGGATTTTCGCCCCACCAGCCGCGCCAACGCTCGTCGGGCCAAGGCCCGCGAATGGGGCCAAACATATTCCTGCCCAAGATCCAAGCACCAATATTATGGAAGCCGCGCGCAGCGAAATCTTCGTCGATGCCGTCTGCTCCGTTATCGTTACCGAAAAGGTTCTTTTGAAACGTTCGGGTCGGTATCGCCCAGCCGTGAAGCGCCGTGCCGCCGACACCGAGTGGATTGCTTAGGGATTGATCAGCGCCAGCGCCGAAGCCATCCAGCGATATGGTGAAACTCTCAACGCGAAGTTTGGACATGAGGTTTTTAGAGTTGTGGGCTGAATTGAGTTTTGCTTTTGATGGTTTAAAGTTTGACATGAGCGGTCCAAGCCGGTTGAGGTTCGCTCGTTGGAAGGGTTAGCCGTCACTGCCGCGGTACCTTGCGTAACTGTCTTCGGTACATGGTTCACCTCGGAAGACTGCGTCCGCAGACCAGAACTTAAGCATACCCACGCGCTCCAGTAGCCGGCTAGACGCCGTGTTTCTTGCGTCCGTGGTGCCAACCACCCTTTTCGCAGGCGTGTAGCGAAAAACAAGTTCAATTGCAGCGCTTACGGCCGACGTGGCGATACCACGACCTTGCGCCTCTGGCGCAAGTGTGAAGCCGATTTCTGCTTCCTCTTGACTCTCGGCAAGGTGAAGCCCGATGTCGCCGAGAAGCCGCATGTTCGATGGCTCGGCGATGCCGAGTTGCGACCACGTTCCCGGCCGAAACAGCGGGCACGCATTCATTTCTGAGAGGAATGCAATTGCTACTTCGTCGGCCATCGCAGACCAGCCCTGAAAGCGCGCGACCTTGGGATTGTTTCGATAAGCTTGAAAGGCGGTGAGGTCACTCAGCGCCAAGCGGCGGAGCACGACAACTCCATTGACCCGTGGAAGCGGATCGGGGTCACGCATGTGGGGTGTGCCGACTAACGTGTTTTATAACGCATGGCAACAATATATCAAATAGCGCGTCGTCATCGAAATACATCTAACATCCTGAAAAATATACGTATTTTTATAAATACGCTCGATAAAAAAACGAAAACACGCAATTAGAAATGTATCCACCGCGCAGAAAATCGATCTGCTCCGCAGGTCCGTTGAAATGAACAAACCCACTTTCATTGCAACCGCTGAGATCGACATATTCGTTTTGATGAATATCAACGTGAGCCGCTCTTGCCGCTCAACTCAACCACTTCTTGCTCCGCAAAATGTGTGGATCGCATGGCGTATCGATGCAAGATGAGAAAATGAACAATATTAAACGCTGCGTTTGAATTTGCACGAACCGTCCGGCATCGCACCGCGCAAAAAACGTGGAACGCAGCGCTGAGAATCGCAACGCAACAACTGAGAAAACAAAATGAATATTTGCATCATTGGCGCGGGCGCGATTGGCGGTTGGATGGCGGCGCGATTGGCGAACTCTGGCGCGCAGGTGAGCGTTCTCGCGCGCGGCGCTACGCTCGCTGCCATTCGTGAGCGTGGGTTAACGCTCGTTGCGGGTGGCGAGGAATCGGTTGCGCAGGTAAAAGCATCCGATGATGCGCGCGCATTGCCAACGCCCGACGTTTTGATATTGGCGACCAAAACTACTGCGCTCGCCAGCACCATACCTGCAGCGCAGATTTTGATGGGAAAGCACACCACCGTGGTGAGCGCAATGAATGGCGTGCCGTGGTGGTTTTTCGCGCGGGCAGATCGTGCGTTGCACGGCACGCGCATTGCAGCAACTGATCGCGATGGGAGCATTCAAAACGCAATATCTGCGCCGCAGGTATTAGGCTGCGTTGTGCATGCCTCCGCCAGCGTGAGCGCGCCGGGCGTGATCCACCATCGCATGGGAAATAAATTGATTTTTGGCGAAGCGATTGGTGGTGAATCTAATCGGCTGACCGAAATTTCTGCGCTCTTTGCCAAAGCGGGCTACGAAACGGAGGCGTCGCTCGATATTCAACGCGATCTTTGGTACAAGCTTTGGGGCAACATGACGATGAACCCCATCTCCGCGCTCACCGGCGCGACGATGGATAAATTGCTCGACGACAAATACATTCGCGCATGGTGCTCCGCGATCATGGCCGAAGCCAATGCGGTGGGCACCTCGCTTGGCGTGCCCATCACGCAAAGCGCGGAAGATCGACATGCGATCACGCGCAAGCTTGGCGCGGCGCGCACCTCCATGTTGCAAGATGCGCAAGCAGCGCGGGCGATTGAGTTGGATGCGCTGCTGGCGGCGGTGGTGGAAATTGGTGAGAAGTTAGACGCGCCGATGCCAAACACGCAGGCGCTGCTCGGCCTTACGCGCGTGATGGCGCGCGAGCGCGGGTTGTACGCATAGCCGTATAATCGTGGCTCACGCTAGGGGTGCTCGCTGAAAAAAGCGGGCTGAGATTACACCCTGGAACTTGATCAAGGTAATGCTTGCGCAGGGAAGCGAATCAAAATCTCTCGATTAAATCGCAGTTAAAGTTGTTGCTGTCGTGTGCTGGGCTTACGCATTGGTTGCTACGGCGCACGCAGTCAGTAACGATTTGATCGAGAAATGGGTCACACGTTTCTCCCTGCCATCGAAAGGCTTTTACGATGGCGTTTTACAAAAAACTTCTCACGTTTGTGGCATTTTCTGCGCCGCAGGTATTGTGCAATTTCGCCTCAGTGGCGCACGCACAATCGCAAACGCTCCCCTCGATTACCGTAGAAGGCAAGGCCGCGCCGGTGCTTGAGCCAGAGCGGGCAGATGTCGCGGGCTTTGGCAATGTGCCGGTGCGGGCATTGGCGCAAAGTGTGGCGGTGCTCTCAAAGGATGTGTTAAACGAAACAGCGCTCAGCTCGCTCTCGCAGCTCACGCGGCTCGATGCATCGCTCTCCGATGCCTACAACACCACAGGCTACAACCAATCGCTTTCGGTGCGCGGCTTTTTGCTAGACAACGTCTATAACTTTCGTCGCGATGGCTTGCCCGTGTTAAACATCGGCCCGCTCGCGCTTGAAAATAAATCGCAAATCGAAATCTTGAAAGGCGTCTCAGGTATGCTCTCTGGCGTGAGCGCGCCCGGTGGCCTGGTGAACGCGACGACGCAGCGCGCGACCAATCAACTCGCGCATGGCGCGCAGTTGAGCGCGGGCGAGCGTGGGAGTGTGGGCGCGTACACCTACTTGAGCGGGCACATCGCAGATGGCTTGAGCGCCCGCATTGATGCCAGCGTGAATTCACTGCGCCCTGAAATTGACAATGCTAAAGGGCAAAAGCATTTCGTAGGGGCGGCGTTTGACGCGCGCTTCGGCGCTACGAAAATCTCGCTCGATTTAGAAACGCACCGCTTCAAGCAACCCTCCGTGCCGGGCGCGAGCCCGCTCGATACCGATGGTGATGGGCTCGGCGATGCGCTACCTGCGGCGCAATCTCGGCGTAATTTGAATGCGCAGTTATGGACGCAGCCTTTTGAGACGCAATCAACGCTCGCAGCGCTCAAGCTTTCACATGCAGTCAATGCCGCGTGGACGCTAAACGCTGCCGCGCAAACCCAGCGCGTGCGCACGAATGACCGCATCGCATTCCCCGATGGTTGCAGCAACGACGCAGCGTATGTTTACCCAGGGTTTTGTAAAAACGGCGATTACGATCTTTATGATTTTCGCAGCGATAACGAGCGGCGCACGCTCAACGTATTTGATCTTCATGCGCGCGGATCGCATGATGTCGCTGGCGCGAGAGCCACGCTCAGACTCGGCGCGCAACAGCGCGATTTCAAGCAACGCACGCAAGCCCAAGCCTACAACTACGCGGGCAGCGGTAATCTATTTGCATCGCAAGTTTCGCAAGTTGATGCCGCGCCGCAGGCAACAATTGCAGGCACAAATCTTAACGAGCGCGCTACCGAGCTCTACGCCAATGCGCACTTTGATTTCAACAACGGACTCAATGCCTTTGCGGGCGTGCGCAATGCGCGTATCGAGCGCGCCTCGATACGCACCGATGGTAGCGAGCCATTTGAGGTAAAGCAAAGCGTGGCCACGCCGTGGCTCGGCGCGTCGTTCGCAATGAATAAATCGTTGAACGTCTATGCAAGCTGGGGCCAAGGGGCGGAGAGTGAAGTGGTGCCCAATCGCCCGGGGCAATATACGAACTACGGCGCAGCATTGCCAACACTCAAAAGCACGCAAATGGAAATCGGTTTGAAGTGGCAAGCTGCGCCGCGCTTATTGTTCACGGCAGCCACTTTTGAAATTGAAAAGCCCTATGGCGACGATCTCGCGGCGGGCGAGGGCGTGTTTACGCGCGTCGCTGGCGCAAAAGCTGCACGTCATCGCGGGCTCGAGCTCGCCGCGATCGGGAAAATTGCGCCGCAGGTATCGCTGCAGGCAAGTGTGGCGTTACTCGATGCGCAATATACAAAAGCACTCAATGAATCGCTCATCGGCAAGCGCGTAACGAACGTGCCACGCGTTGCGGGCTCGGTGTTTGTGGATTATCAATTTGCAAACCTAAAAGGCTTGGCAATCAACGCGCTTGTGTCGGCGCAAGGCAAAAAGGCAGTGAGCGCAGATAACGCAGTGCAAATCGGCGGCGGGCAGCTCGATCTCGGCGCACGCTATATCTACGCCGGCAGTGGTCAGCGCGTAACGTGGCGATTAAATATTGAAAACGTTACGAATCGCGAAGCCTGGCGGGAAGCACCGACGCAGCCGTGGGGCGGCATTTATTTGCTGCCTACGCCTGCGCGTGCGCTGCGTGCAAGTGTGGCTGTGGATTGGTAAAAAAGCTGCGTTTTTTGCGAAAACTGCGCCGCAGGTAGATGCAACTAAAGCGCTAGCAACTGTTGCAATGCCGCGAGCGCGTGCGTTGTGCGCGCTTCGCCGTGGCCGTATACGCGAATGGGCGTGATGGCATGCGCGGCGAGTGCCGCGTCGATGCGTTTAACAAATGCATCGCGCACGTCAGGGCCGTCCCGTTGCAACCCATCGGGCGTCCACGCGATGTCGGGTGCACACACGAGCGTATGCGCATAGTGCTGATGGTGGGCAATCGCTGGCGCCATCAATGAATCGTCGTTGAAATAATATTGGCTGGCGAGTGCGATGGTGAGCGGGGTGGTGTCACACAGCACAACACCGATACCTGCGGCGCAGTTTTTAGCGCTTTCAATCTCCCGCGCGATCTGCGCCTGCATGATCGCGCGCTGCTCATCTTGCTGCGGCGTGCGTCCGCGTGCGTCTACCCATTCGCGGAGCACTTCTGGCACGACGATTGCGCCGGGCAGCACCCGCGCTAGCGCGCATGCAAGCGAGGTTTTGCCAGTGCTCTCAGCACCCATGATGGCGATGCGGGTCGCGGTCATGTCTCTCTCTGCGCGGTGTGTGCCACGTGCGTTGCGTGCCAAACCTTCCAACCCACGACGGCGAGGATTAAAAAGAGGACATACAAAATGGCAGTGAGCGTCAGGCTTTTATAAAGATAGAGCGGAATTGAGACTGCATTCACGATAACCCAAAGTGGCCAGTTTTCAATATATTTGCGCGCGAGTAGATAGGTTGCGATCAAGCTGCCCGCCGTTGGGAAAGCATCCCACCACGCGACGTCGGTATCGGTGAAATGCTTCAAAAATGCACCGATAGCAAGCCACGCTACAAACCAAGCAATCACTAGCCAGAGCCATAAACTGCGCCGCAGGTATTGTGGTCGCAGTGGCTTGCGCCTAAGCAAATCTTCTCTAGCAAAACCCCATTGCCACCAGCCATAGAAGGCGACGACGATGAAGACGATTTGCAGCGCTGCTTCGCCATAAAGCTTGCTCACATAAAAAAGCCAAGCGTAAAGCGCCGAGGCTGCAATCGTAAATGGCCACGCCCAATGCACTTGCTTGATATTGAGCACAACACAAATGAGCGAGAGAATGAAGGCAGCGATTTCAAGCCACGTTACGGGCGCGGCGAATAACGTAAATGCAGTTTCGAGCATCTTGGCACTATACCTGCGGCGCAGTGATCGGCTGCGTTTATCGCACGACGGGGAAGGCAGGCCGTGCGGCTTGCGGCAGATCATGCGCAGACTTTATTGTTGATCGCCTGCCAACCCGATTTTTTGTACCGTGCGCGATCGGTGGAAAACCGACATTCACGCCTCATGGTGTGAAACATTGCGCGTGAACTGAGGTCTTACTAATCTTGATCGCAACACACGCTTTGATCCGAGTAGACGTCAAAGCGAGATCACTCAAATGATTGAAAACACCTAATGAAGATTAAGCACTGGATGCAAAAAACTGCGCCGCAGGTATTGGCGCAGTTAGATCATCCTGCGCTCGCGTGGGCCAAGCCGATGATGGTCTCAAGACGGTTGCTCGCCTTCACGCGGCGCGGCACGGCACGCGGGGTTGCGATTGGGTTTCTCGCCGGGGCGATTCCCGGGCCGCTGCAGGTGATCAGTGCCCTTGGCTTATGCGTTTTATTTCGTGCAAACGTAGCCGCCGCAGTGATTGCAACGTGCTACAGCAATCCGTTCACCATCGTGCCGATTTACTGGGTTGCGCATGCGCTGGGGCGCGCGATCATTCCCGGCGACGATGCCGCACCGACGCTCGCAGGCTTTTCAAAATTGAGTGAAGGGGGTTGGATTGCAGACTTCACCATTTGGGCGTCTGCGCTCGGTAAGCCCCTTTTTGTGGGGCTGCCCGTGCTGGCGATTTCATTGGCCGTAGCCAGCTATTTTTTAACGCAATGCGTTTGGGCGCAAGCGGCGCGCAAACGAGCCCGAGCGCGCTAGATACCTGCGGCGCAGAATGAGCCGTGTTCAGGCCAAAAAGCGAGATTTATTTGCCCAATCTGCGCCGCAGGTATTGATCAGATGCGTTAGCCTTTTGTCGCGCCCGCTGTCAGCCCGCCTACCATATATTTGCGAAACACGTAATACAAAATCGCGGGCGGCAGCGCGTAAAGCAAGCCTGCGGTCATGAGCAATTCCCATGGCGAATCGTCAGCGTTTAAGAAATGCCCGAGCGCCACTGCGAGCGTTTGGTGCTCTTCGCGCGAGAGGAGTAAAAAAGCGTAAAGATATTCATTCCACGCGAGGAGCACCGCGTAGGTGCCAATCGCAACGAGCGACGGCACCATCAGCGGCAGGTAAACCAGGCGGAATAATTGCCACGGCGTCGCGCCGTCAATTTTGGCGGCTTCATCGAGCTCGAGCGGAAGCTTATCGCTCGCTTGCTTGAGCACCCAGATTGCGTACGGCGAGGCGAGCGTAACCATCGCTAAGATGAGCGCCCAGCGGTTGTTGAGCAGACCGTAAGTGCCCATCGCTTTGTACATCGGCACGGCTAAAAAAGCAGCCGGAATGAGATAGGTGAAAAGCGCGGCATTCATCACGAAACGTCCACCCGGCACCCGCAGACGGCTGATTGCGAACGCGGCAGTGGTGGCCACGAACAGCGTGAGCGCCCCGGCGGTAAGCGCGATCAAGAGCGATGAGCCGATCTGCGACCAAAAATGGGTGAGATAAAAATGCTTTTGCTGCACGACGATACCGATGTTTTGCAAGGTCGGGTCAGACGGCCAAAGCTTGCCGGAGAAGCCTTTATCTTTGGCATTAAATGCAAAAAGGCAAATATGATAAATCGGCAGCATCGTCCACAGTAAGACCGGTAAGCCGATGAGCAGTAACTTACCTTCACTTAGAAATTTTTTCATGCGCCCACCGCATCGGCTTCGGTTGGTTTGGAGAGTCGTCGCATCATGTAATACGCCAGCGGCAGCACAAAAGGCAATGCGCAGACGATCGTGGCCATCGCCATATCGACTTGATCGAGCCGCAAATAGCGGATGCCCAGCGTTGCCATCACGTGCGTGAGATCGGCAGGGTTACCACCTGTGAGTAGATAAACGCTATTGAAGTCGCCGAGGGTCCAGATCATCGAGAGGATTGTGCTCGTGAGGTAAAGCGTTTTCAAAGAAGGCCAGGTCACAAATTTGAATTTTTGCCAACTTGTCGCACCATCAACGCTCGCCGCTTCGTAAAGCCCCGCGGGAATCGCGAGTCGCCCCGCAATGAGAATGAGCGTCCAGAAGGGAAGGCTCTTCCAAATGTGGGTGAGCATGGACATGCCGAGCGCGATCCACGGATCGTTTAGCCAGTTTGGGCCGTCGTTACCGGTTAAATTAAAGATGGTGGTGTTGATCACGCCCCACTCAGGATTGAGCATGAAGCGGATCGACAGAATCGTCGGGATCGACGGTACAGCCCACGGCAAAATGAAAATCACTGACAGAATTTTGATCCACCAATTGGTGCGGATAAAAAAACCAGATAAGACTAGCGCAATCAAAAATTTCACATTGACCGCGACGACGACGAAGATGAACGTGTTGATGACCGAACGAAAAAATACGGGGTCTTTAAAGAGTTTGCGATAGCTCTCTGGGTTGCTTGCCAGCGACAGACCATAAAAAACGGGATAGATTACGAAGATGCAAAAGACCAGCGCGTACGGAATGATGAGCAGTAAGCCCCACTTCGCGTAGGCGTCCATGCGCTTGGGCGTAATGGCCGGGTGTTCGAGCATTGAGGCGGTAGCCGTGGTCATGGGCAGTGACTTTCAAAAATGCGAGAGGCGATAAAACTGCGCCGCAGGTATTTTCACTATACCTGCGGCGCAATTTCTAAAGAACGCAATACGAAGCGGAGCTTACGAGCCTGCGACTTCCTTGATGCGCGCCATCATTTCATCGACTGCTTTATCAACGGGAATCTTATCGTTGACCACGCGGTTCATCGCTTTTGCCCAAACGTTTTCATTATTCAAAATCGTGAATTTGTAATTTTTCACAAATTCAAAATTGTTGGTGCCTGAGCTAAATTGCTTATGCACTGTTGAGCGGTGTGGGTCAGAGTTCCAAAAGGCGGAGCGCGCTGCGCCACTTTTGGTCACCGGATACCAACGCCCGAGCGCGCCTTCTACGAACGGAATCGTATTTTCATCTTGCAAGAGGAACGCGATAAATTCTTTCGCGCGCTTCTTGTTTTTAGATTGATCGAAAACCATACCAGTTTTCACCGCTGCTCGATATTTCATCGGCGCGCCATCTGGCCGCGTTGGAAAGCCGGCGGTCGCGATGAGTTTGTCGTAATTGTTTTTTGCCGTTGCGCGTTGATCTGCGTTGAGCGTTTGGTTGTTCATGTCGTCAAGATGCTTGGTCGCAATCGAAATCGTTGCGTTGTGCGTCATGATGATCGTTTTGTTGTGGAACGAAACGTTGTTGTCTGGATCTTTCCAGCTCGTAGACGACGGTGGCGTGCAGCCACGCGTGAGTAGGCTCGTGTAATCGCGCAAGGCATTAATGAGTGCGTCACGATTTTTGGCATCGAGCACGATCTTGCCGCTGCCATCTACCAGATTGACGCCCCAAGCATCAGCAAAGGTCAAGAAGCTGTAAAACGAGTCAGAGGAATCAACGCCCATCGGATTGCCAACCGCGTAAACGCGCTTGCCGGTCTTTTGGCGATAGGCAGGCTGCACTTTATCGCACCAAAAATCCCAGTAGGCTTTCCAAGTGGTCGGAATATCGCTCTCTTTAAAGCCCGCTTCTTCCAGCATATCTTTCCAATACTGGATGTGCATCGTCTGCTGCTCCAGCGGGAAAGCGTAGTAAGCGGTTTTCTTTGTTTTATCGTTGTAGAGATAAGTCGTCTCGGCGGTATTGGGCAGGAAGCTGCCTTTGATCGGGTTGATCACATCGCTGATATCTTCGAGCTTGCCGTCAAAGGCCCATTTGCTAGTAACTTGGAAATCGTAAACATGACCAAACGACATATCGGGCGGGCTCCCTGAATCGAGCGCCGCAACCGTTTTCGGAATAATCTCTTGCACCGCATAGCGCGAAAGATCAACTTTTACGCCAGTCTTGGCTTCAAATTTTTTGACCACTTCATCAAGCGCGGCATCCTCCGCCGGATAAAACCCTTTGGTAAACCAGACAGTCAATTTCTCTTGCGCAAACGATGGCGCAGCAAGAGCAAAAACCGAAGCGGCAACTGATGCAGCAACGGCGGTGCGTAAACCTTGTCTCATTACGAACTCCTCCTTTTTGGTGTGAAAGGATTCTATACGCATTTCTGTCGCTTCGCCTGACGTGATTTTGCTAATACGTACACGCGCGAATACATGCGAACATGCTGCGCGGTGGTCGCACGCGATATGCATTGATGTACCTGCGGCGCAGATTGAGCCTATTTCTACGCCGCAGGTGGGGTAAAGCGCGGCTTAAAGCGCGCTTAGTTTTTTTGGGCGCGTAGCGGCGGTCGTTTATCGAGCGTTACGTCGATGGTCAGCCGCTCACTGCGTCGCTGCACGGTTAGCGGCACTTTTGTGCCCGGTTTTGTGCCCGCGATAGTCGCGATCGCTTCAAACTGATCGCCCACAGGTTTGCCGTTGATTTCTAAAATCACATCGTAGCGTCGCAAACCGGCGTTTGCAGCCGGCCCATCTTCGACCACGGAATAGATCCCCGCGCCCTTTACACCCTGCACATCTTGCATGGCCACGCCTAAGTATCCACGACTCACCGAGCCGGTGGCGACGATTTGCTCCATCGTTGAGCGCACCAGATTTGAAGGAATCGAAAAGCCAATGCCAGCCGTCGAGCCGGTGCGGGTAAAGATGGCGCTGTTAATCCCGACCAACTCTCCCGTGGTGTTAACCAAAGGGCCGCCGGAATTGCCCGGGTTGATCGCGGCATCGGTCTGAATGAAATCTTCAAAGGGGTTGGTCTCGCTCACCCGCTTGCGGGCAAGTGCTGAGATGATGCCCATCGTCACGGTATTGCTAATACCAAATGGGTTGCCCATCGCGAGCACGACATCACCGACTTGCAACGCATCAGAATTGCCAAGGGTCATTGTGGGTAAATTGGCCTCCTCGACTTTCAGCACGGCAAGGTCACTCTCAGGATCGGCGCCGATCACTTTCGCTTTAAGCATGCGGCCGTCCACGAGCATGACATCAATATCGGTCGCACCGCTAATCACGTGAAAATTAGTGAGCACCATGCCATCCGCGCTCACGATCACGCCCGAGCCCTCGCCAACGGGCTGAGACTGCTGCTCTTGGCTGCGTCGCCCAAAGAGCCTTTCAAATACCGGATCGCCCGCAAACGGGCTCGCGCGGCGGTCGACCCGACGGGTCTGGATACTCACGACTGCGGGCAGGGCGCGCTTAACCGCCGGCGCAAAAGACGCGACTGGCGTCACCGGCGCTGCAATGGGTGAAATCTGCGCCGCAGGTAAAACGACGGGGCTTGCCGGGGCGGGAGTGCTCGCCGATTTTTGCGCGTTAACCCATGGCATGCGAACCCATTCCGGGCGCAGGGTTGCGGCAACAAAAAGTAGCGCAAGCGCAACGGTGCAGATTTGGGCAAACAAAAGCCAGAGGCGGTGCAGCATAAGGGGTAGCAAATCTCGTTGAGCGTGAACGCTTAATTTCGATATTGTAGGTAAGGTCATGCTGCGCAGATTCAATGGCGCGCTGGGCGAGTACGCCTAAAACGCAGAATCTGCGTCTAATTTCCACCCTAGACGGCGCGCCGTAAAGCGCAGTTTCGTGTTGCGGCGCAGCAAGTTGCACTTAATATTTAAATTTATTTTTGTGAAGTCTTTTATTGCAATTTGATGAAAGCGGGCGTACAAAAAGAATTGTGAAATATTCACTTCGACTACGCGAGGCGCATCGGCATCCACACCACGAACACCGCAACACTCCCCGTTTGTTAACTTGTAGTTCTACTTCACATTTAATCAAGGAGTTCGGTATGAATCTCAACATCACTGGTCATCACGTCGCTGTTACCCCAGCGTTACGCGAGTATGTAACGCAAAAATTGAATCGGGTTACGCGACATTTCGATCACGTTATCGATATGAACGTCATCATGACCGTGGAAAAATTGAGACAGAAAGTGGAGGCAAATGTGCACGTGGCTGGACGAGAGATTCACGCGGAATGTGTGGACGATAATTTGTATGCTGCGATTGATTTCTTGGCCGATAAGTTAGACCGGCAAGTGGTACGCCATAAAGAGAAAATTGCGGTAGATCGCCATAGCGGCAGCGAGCGCAAGCGCGTCGTGCATTAATTATTTTTTAGTTCTCCGCGGCGCAATGCCGCGGAGGGTTTCAGATCAGTCGGCGCGGCGATCGCGTATAGTGTGCGATCTCGCAGTAGGCCATCATTTCCATGAAATTAAAAGATAAAGTCTGCCTGATTACTGGCGCAGGCCAGGGTATCGGCTGGGCAACCGTGCAGCGATTTTTGCAAGAGGGCGCCATCGTCGTTGCCATTGATCGGCACTCGGCAACGCTTAACGAGCGTGCATCGGAAGCCAAAGCCTCTGGGCAGACGCTGCAAACCTACGCGGTCGATGTAACCCAGCGCGAGAAGATCGATACCGCCGTGCGCGCGATCATCGAGCTCTATGGCAAGATTGATGTGCTGATTAACAACGCAGGAATCACCGCCGATGCTCAGCTCAAAAAAATGACAGAGGAGCAATTTGATCGCGTGATTAACGTCAATATCAAAGGCGTTTTTAATTTCACGCAGGCCTGCGTAGAGCCCATGATTGCGGCAGGCTCGGGCGTGATTTTGTCGGCGACTTCGATTTCAGGCATTCACGGTAATTTCGGGCAAACGAATTACGCCGCGTCGAAATGGGCCGTGATCGGCATGACCAAAACGTGGTCGCGCGAATTGGGGCCAAAAGGCATTCGGGTCAACGCTGTTGCGCCCGGCTTTATCAAAACGCCGATGACTGATGCCGTTCCTGAAAAAATCGCCGCGCAAATGGCACAGCAGGTGCAGCTGCGCCGCATGGGGCAGCCGGAAGAAGTCGCGGCGGTCTATGCTTTTCTCGCCAGCGATGATGCAAGCTATATCAACGGCGCGGTGATCGAGGTCACCGGCGGCCTTTCAATCTAAACCGCCTGGACACTGCCTTCCGATCTACCATCCGTGTGTTGACGCAACATGACTGCGACGTACTTGGGCTTACCGCAAAAGGTGGTTATACTTTGTACCAGCCTCAAAAGAATTTACGGTTGCGTCATGGCTTCGCTACATCGCGTAGCAACCTCGAAAGCAGTATCAGTAGCTCAATTTTTAGGAATTTGTTTATGAAATTGTTTATGTCTCTCTCTCTCTCTCTAGCGGTATCGGTCAACGCCCAAACACAAGATTCGCCGCCTAGCGTTGAATTTGCAGTGGGCAAAAACAGGTCGTTGAATCTGGGAAAATCCGACCAAGTCGTTGTTAGAGAGAGTCTAAATGTAATAACTGCACCCTCCAAAAAACGCGACGCGGAGAGGCGAAAACACACTACAGAGAAGCGGAGTCTTATTCTGGCAGAGCATCTGGCCGATGCCGTCGAGGAGCTCGAGCCTTCTTCTCCAGAAATTCTGTTTTCTGTGATTGACGGTATGCCGGTGGCAGCGACTGTCGATCCGTTAACGAGATCGGTTTCAATCATCGTACAAAATCAAGTCTTTCACGCCGAACATCATGGTGGAGGACGATATACCCTTCAAGAAGATCTATTAACGAGAGATTATTTGGGTCGAAAATTGCTTGGTAGGCTAACCAACAATACGCAGGATAGTATGAAATCGACGCCCCTACCAGAACCACAGCCGGTAGAGCCGATGACAATTTATGGCGCCAACGATCCGATCGGCGCAGGTCCAATTTTTCAAGACCCGTACTCGCCGCCTACAGCGGAAAGTGAAAGAGGATCGACTCCTTCGAACGAAACGCCTGAACAAGCTCGGCTTCGTGGTTGCAAACAATCACGAGACGCTGGCTTGTCACGGTGTAAAGCTGCGATTCACCCTACAATTAAAGCTGCGTGCGTTGCGCTCGTCACCGTTGTTTATGCGATGTGCACCTCAGGCGACTAACTGTTAAAAGTGAGGGTTAAGTGTCAGTAAAACTTGTACGCCGCCTGCGAAGCCCAAGTAATCCAAGCATGACATGGACAACAACGCTCTCGATTTCGGACACAGATGAAATAAATCTGAGGATGCAGGTTAACGATGTCGTAGTTGAAAGGAAAATATCTAGTGGCTTAAGGGGTACGTTGTTTGCGGTGATTAACGGCATTTATTTGCATGAACGGGAGTTGCTCGCTTCTTTCCCCGATCTCCTTGAGGATGGTGACATTTTGCTGGCAGATACTATCGCGGCGCTAGACACTACGCGCTGACGAATATCTCGACGGATAGGAAATCAAAACGCAGCGGGGCAAGCATCGCGCGGCTTTGCTGCCAGCGAACGCCTCTTACGGGGCGTTTTATAAGTACACTGCGTATGCCGACTTCCCGCACGAGCATCGCAGTCGAGCCAGTATTGGTGTCGAAATGTTTTATGTTGATCAGGACGCGCATGAATTCGTTGACTCCGCTATTTTTTAATGGGCGATCGCAGATAATGGCATGACAAGCTGAATAGTTTTCTCAGATTTTGGTGACGGATGGACAGCCTACTGCGCCGCCGGTTTTTATCAAATGGTGTGCGGTCGCAAGTTTTATTGGGACAATCGGTTTGAAATTGCGGCGCGGCGCGCGGATCGGCAGCCTCATGGGTAGGCTGATCGGTAGCGTTAACGCCAGTCGCGCGCGCGCTCGCGATCCGCAGCTGCAACGACCAAGAGCGCTACGATCAGCGCCACGCTATATTCGCTACCGCCAGTGCCGTGCTCGCCGACAAACCATCCTTGCTTGGCATGAATAAGCACGATTCCTCCTGCAGCCACAGCGAAAAGCGCGCTCGCGGCAAGCCGAATTTTGACACCTAAGATCAGGCAAATTCCGGCCACAATTTCTACAATAGAAATTGCCCACACGACGAGCACGCCTTGGGGAAACCCGAGCGTTTCAAGAAACCCACCGAAGCGCGGGATCGTGCCATTTGCAATGCGCACAATCGCATGCGCCATGAAGAAGACTGCCAAAGCAACGCGCAATAGCATGAGCGCTGCGGGCAGTGAAATGAACGGAAAATTTTTCATCGTCGATTTGGCTAGAGTTTGATGGGGGCATCATACCTGCGGCTCAGATTCAGCCTTTTTGGGGCGTATTCTGCGCCGCAGGTATTGATTTTGTAAGCGCGATTTGGGGTAATCGTGGGGCTAGAGCGTGCGCACTTGCACCTTACGCCATTTGATCGGGCCGCCGCGCGCAGCTTTCACGCCCGCGCCGTATTGCAGCGCAAACGGACCCGCTGCAAATTTACTATTCTCGAAATCAACCGTCTTCAAGCCATTGAGCATCACCACCATGCGCGGCCCGACGGCTTTGATTTCCAATACATTCCATTTACCGCCCACTAAATTAGTCAGCGGCACGGGCACTTCTGCGAAATCAACGATCGCGCCTGAGCCGTATTTGGGCTCCGGGCGAATGTCCCAAATATTGACTTCATAGGCGGTGGCTGCAGCAATCGTCTTGGCATCTTGCGCGCGAATAAAGATGCCGCTATTGGTATCGGTGGAGGCAAAAAATTCTGCCCGAATCTCGAAATTGGTGTACGGCGTTTTGGTGACCAGATAGCCGCCCTTACCGTCGTCTGCCATGATCGTGCCGCCTTTAGCCCGCCAATTGGCATCGCCGGTACGGTCGAAATTTTCCATCCCTTTTTCGCCATCAAGCAACGTGACCCAGCCGCCGCCAGTCATGCTCGCGCAGCCCGCAAGTGCTGCCGCTGCGACGGCGAAGCAAAGCGTTTTCAAAGTATTCATTGTGAAATCCTCGCATTAAAAATTGATTTACTGATTGTGCGCTTTGAGCCGGGAGAGTTTAACGCTGCAGTCCACTTTGAGCTCTTATTTATGCATACCTGCGGCGCAGAATCAGGCTAAAACGGGGTATTGCGCGCGCCAATCTGCTCCGCAGGGTTTGCGGCCGCAACGCGACCTGCGCCAATGCGACGCGCAATCGCTTGCGCGCTTTAGCGCTGAACTAAAGCGTCTCGTCCGCGCCCAGCATGCCCATTGTGCGCAAAGATTTCTCGACCCATGCTTGCCGAAATTGTCCGCGCGCGATTTCAGCAGTGCGCCGCGCTTCGTCTTCTACTTTTTTCTCAACGAGCGGAATCCGCGCGGCGAGCGCTTCGGCCTCCACCACCATCACGCCGTCGGCATCGGCGATGATGAAATCGCCGGGCCGCACCACGATGCCTCCGCACGAGATCGGATGATTGATCCGCCCCGGTGCGACCTTGCCCGGCCCGTTGGGATTGCTGCCGACGCTGAAAATCGGAAAGCCCATGGCGATGAGCTCAGGCACATCGCGCACCGCACCATCCATCACCACACCAGCCAGGCCGATCCCTTTTGCCGTCGATAGCATCAGCATGCCCATCAGCGCGGCCGTTTGATCGGCTTTGCCATCGATCACCAACACATCACCGGGCTGCGCCAGCGCGAGCGCAGCGTGGATCATCAGGTTGTCCCCGGGGCGCACCTCAACGGTAAACGCGCTGCCCGCGCATTTCATCGTAGGCGATACCGCGCAGATGCGCCCATGCATTGCGCCGCGCCGCCCGCCAACATCGCTAAACATGGCAGGCTGGTGGAGCGCAGCGCGGGCGACGAGCGCGGCATCAAGGCGGGTGAAGGAGCGAACGATATCGGGAGTAGGCATACTTGATTTCAATTAAAACGCAGCAAAACTGCGCCGCAGGTAGAGCACTAAAAGTTAGTCTAATTTTGCACCGGTAGCCTTAATAATCGGCGCCCAGCGCGCGAGCTCATCTCTAATGATTTTGCCAAACGCATCCGGCGTGCCACCAATGACTTCAGCCCCTTGGTCTTGAATTTTTTTGCGCGCGTCAGAAGATTTCAATACGGCATTCATTTCGGTTGAAAGTTTGACGATCACGTCGTTGGGCGTGCCCGTCGGGGCGACGAAGCCAAAAAATGTAACCGCTTCAAAGCCTTTAAATCCAGATTCATCAATCGTGGGCACCTCGGGAATATCGTCTACCCGCTTGAGTGAAGTCACCGCGATTGCGCGCATGCGCCCATTTTTTACAAAGCCGATTAATGTCGGCACTGACGACATATAGAGTTGCACCTGCCCACCGATCAGATCGGTCGACGCTTGCGCCGCGCCTTTGTAAGGAATATGAGTAAACGCGACACCCGCACTTTTTTGCAGAAGCTCGCCTGCCAAATGCCCAACCGTACCATTGCCTGCAGAGGCGAAATTGAGTGAGCCCGGTTTTGCCTTGGAAGCGGCGATGATATCGGCAAGCGTTTTGTGAGGCGAATTTGCCGGCACAACGAAGAGCATGGGCGCGCTGGCAATCAGCGTGATCGGTATTAAATCTTTGACCGAATCGTAAGGCATCTTGTTATAGAGCGTGGGATTAATCGAGAGATTGCTGGTTTGGCCCAGCCCGATCGTGTAGCCATCGGCTGAAGATTTGGCAACCGCATCAATCCCTAAATTACCCCCAGAGCCTGGCTTATTTTCAACGACCATCGTCCAGCCTAACGTCGTTGCCAGCTTATGGCTCACTTCGCGCGCGATGATGTCCGTTCCCCCGCCGGGCGGAAAGGGGACGATCACGCGAATCGGCTTGGATGGAAAGGTTTGCGCGAGCTGCGCTGCGCTCGGCAATGCAAACGATAACGAGACTAGCAACGAAATCAATCGACGCATCTAAAAACTCCCTCAGTGGTTAGGAAATGAATTTTTATCAACTGATGATAAAGCAAGCACGCCGATTTAATCTCAATCAAGTCCGAAACAACGTCGAAATAACGAAAATCTGCGCCGCAGGTATTTACTTATTTTCAGCGATTAATTTCAACCCCGCCAAGCCTTGCGCAAATTTGCCGCCCACCATTTTTTCCATGCTGAAAAATAGGCTCATGACTTTGGAGAGAAACTTATTTTCACCCATCATCGATTGGGTCACGCGCGTGCTGCGACCCTCTGACGTAAGGGTGAATTCGATCTTATTTTGCGCGGCAAAAGGCTTGATGAAATGAATGTCTATTTTGATCGTTGACGGTGGAATCGACTCTCGCATAAACATCTCGCCCTCGCCCAGCTGGCGATTCCCCGCCCACGCATAATGCGCGCCCGCGCCCTGCGCCGCGCCGGTAAACATGCGCTTCACATTTGGGTCAATCTTCTCCCAAGGCGACCACGGCAGCCACGCATGAAAATCATTGAGATGGGGAAATATTTTTTCAGGCGGCGCATCAATCAACACAGTGCGCTCAACGCGAAACTGCGAAGGCCGCAGCGCCGCCATCAGCAACGCGCCCGCGATCACCACTAGCACGAGATAGAGCGATAGCAGCATGATTAATATGCCTCCTAGACGTTTGATGTTTGTAGAGCTGCTCAATCCTACCACCGAGCGCATGCGGTTTCAAGCGTTGGAAGCGCAACCCTGCGGCGCAGATTGGCGCAGCGTGCATTCATAACGCACCCTCGTTAGTTTTTAGACGACATTCGTTATCCGAAATTGGATTCAACCCAATTTCGCTGACCGTCTTGCCGTCGCTCTGACATAAACGGTCTTTCCTGCGCTGCTAGGGCATAATCTGCAAGCCAATCGAACCGACTTTGCACTGGGCGCGGTCGGGTTCATTTGCTCCTGCAAAGTCATCAAAACTTCATGCGCGTCGTAAGCCATTTGCAAAATGTTCAAGCTTGGTATTGACCACCAATTCTCGCCATCGTCGGCTTTATTGCCGTTTGTGGTTGCGAGCTGCGCACGCGCTAAACCCCTCATAAACTATGCCCTTCAACACTAACCAGGAAGATCTCAGTGGCTGCTGAAAAATCAAAAATTATTTACACGTTGACGGACGAAGCCCCCATGTTGGCGACGGCAGCGTTTTTACCCATCGTTCGTGCTTTTGCGGCGCCGGCAGGCATCGACGTGGCGCAGAGCGACATTTCGGTCGCCGCGCGCGTGCTGGCCGCCTTTCCCGAATGCCTTTCTGAGGCGCAACGCGTGCCTGATAATCTGGCCGAGCTGGGCAAACTCACTTTGCTGCCTTCTGCCAATATCATTAAGTTGCCCAATATCAGTGCCTCGGTCGGCCAGCTAGAGGCTTGCATCAATGAGCTGCAAGCCAAGGGCTACGCTGTGCCCGATTACCCCGAAGTGCCTAAAACCGAAGACGAAAAAGCCATTCGCGCACGCTACGCGCGTTGCATCGGCAGCGCCGTCAACCCGGTTTTGCGCGAAGGCAACTCTGATCGTCGCGCGCCGCGTGCTGTTAAAGAGTTTGCGCGCAAAAACCCCCACAGCATGGCCGAGTGGAGTCAGGCTTCGCCCAGCCACGTCTCTCACATGCACTCGGGCGACTTCTATCATGGCGAAAAATCCATGACGATGGATAAGCCGCGCGATGTCAAGATGGAGCTCATCACCGCGAGTGGCAAGACGATTGTTTTGAAGCCTAAGGTCTCGTTGCTCGATCGCGAAGTGATCGACAGCATGTTCATGAGCAAGAAGGCGCTGTGCGATTTTTACGAAAAAGAAATTGAAGATGCGCACAAAACCGGCGTAATGTTCTCGTTGCACGTCAAGGCCACCATGATGAAGGTGTCTCACCCCATCGTGTTTGGCCACTGCGTTAAGATTTTTTATCGCGAAGCATTTGCCAAGCATGGCAAATTGTTTGAAGAAATTGGTGTGAACGTCAACAACGGCATGGCCAACCTGTACGAAAAAATTGCCACGCTGACGCAAAGCAAACAAGACGAAATTAAGCGTGATCTGCACGCCTGCCACGAGCACCGCCCCGAGCTGGCCATGGTGGATTCAGCTAAAGGCATTACCAACTTCCACTCGCCAAACGATGTCATCGTCGACGCTTCGATGCCCGCCATGATTCGCAACGGCGGCAAAATGTGGGATGCCAACGGTCGCTTAAAAGACGTGAAAGCCGTCATGCCCGAATCGACCTTCGCCCGCATTTACCAAGAGATCATCAACTTCTGCAAATGGCATGGCGCGTTCGATCCAAAAACGATGGGCACCGTGCCCAACGTTGGCCTCATGGCGCAGCAGGCTGAGGAATATGGCTCGCACGACAAAACCTTCGAGATCGCTGAAGACGGTGTGGCCAATATTACCGATTTGGCCACTGGCGAGGTGTTGTTGAGTCAAAACGTAGAAGTGGGCGACATCTGGCGGATGTGTCAGGTGAAAGATGCCGCGATTAGAGATTGGGTCAAACTCGCGGTGACCCGTGGCCGTAACTCGGGGATGCCCGTGGTCTTCTGGCTCGATCAGTATCGTCCGCACGAAGCGCAGCTCATCACCAAGGTAAAGATGTATCTGCATGAGCACAATACCTCCGGCCTAGACATCCAGATCATGAGCCAAGTGCGCGCCATGCGTTTCACCTTGGAGCGGGTGGCGCGCGGCTTTGACACCATTAGCGTTACCGGCAACATCTTGCGCGATTACCTGACCGACTTGTTCCCCATCATGGAATTGGGTACCAGCGCCAAGATGCTTTCTATCGTGCCGTTGATGGCAGGCGGTGGTCTGTATGAAACGGGTGCCGGCGGCTCTGCGCCCAAGCACGTGCAGCAGCTCGTAGAGGAAAATCATTTGCGCTGGGATTCACTCGGTGAGTTCCTCGCTTTGGCCGTATCGCTTGAAGACGTGGGGATCAAAACGAGCAATAGCAAGGCCAAAATCCTCGCTCAAACCTTGGATGCTGCCACTGGCAAATTACTCGACAACAACAAAAACCCAAGCCCTAAAACCGGCCAACTTGATAATCGCGGTAGCCAGTTTTATTTAGCGATGTATTGGGCGCAAGCGTTGGCCGCGCAGACCGAAGATGCGGCATTGCAAGCCCATTTCTCCAAGCTCGCCAAAGCGCTGACCGATAACGAGCTGAAGATCGTTGAAGAGTTCAAAGTCGTGCAAGGTAAGCCGGCGGATATTGGTGGATATTTCATGCCCGACGTTGAGAAGCTGAGCGCAGTCATGCGCCCGAGCGCGACCTTGAATGCGGTGCTTGCGCAGGCTTAAATAAATCTGCGTCGTCTTTTTTAGGATCAGCAAGTGGCCATTGTTCTGGGAGATTTCCTAGGGGAATGGCCGTTGTAGGTACAAAAATTGCGCCGCAGGTAAGATCGATAATCCGCAGCGGGCCGTAAGCAGGGGTTCACCCCACCCGCTTCAGATTCTGGTCGTTTGCAAGAATGAGCGGTTCAGCCGCAAAGAAAAAATGATGACGCGCGTTGCGCGTTTGGGTATCGAGGTGGGGTGAACCCCACCCTACGCGGGCTTTTGCGTGGATTTTGTATTCAGAAGCGATCATCGTTAGCGCGTGCGTGCGCGCACGTTTAAACGAACCTCAAAACCAGCGCATTTCCAATTTCGCGATTGTCTTGAGCACTCCAATTGCCGCAAGCCAGCCCAGCACAATATCCCAAAACGCCATTAAGAAAAAGAGCGGCGTGCCAATGAAGTTGGCGATGGGTAGGCCGTAATACTTCAGCCGACTCGGCCAGAAGCCGGTCGCTAGGCAAGGCCCTCCCCATGCCTCCAACGTGCAGCCGTAAGTTGCTGATATTTTTTGCCCCACGAGCACCCCAATCACCGGCGCACCCAAGAGCACCGCGAAAATAATCAATCCTACGAGTAGGATGTTCGCTAACAGATTTGCCTTTTTCCTCATTCGAGAATGATACCGAAAGTCGCAGTGGTCGCGCGGGTTTTTGCGTAAACGAGGTAGGGTGCGGTTCACCCCACCCATTTCAGGTTTTTGTCGTTCGCAAGAATGAGCGGTTCAACCGCAAAGAAAAATGATGACGCGCGTTGCGCATTTAGGTATTGAGGTGGGGTGAACCCCACCCTACGCGTGCTACTTGCTACTTGCTGAGTTTTATAACGCGCTTGAGTAAAGCATACGCTTCGGTTTTCGTATGCCAATACATGTGATTGTCCTCCCAGTAGGAAAAGGCCTCGTCCGCACCGCCAACCGAAATAAAATCAGGGTTATTAGATTTGGGCCGCGTGTGCTTCGATTTCAATAATTCAGCAGCAACTGCAGGACTAATCCGGATCGCCTTAACTAACTCCAACTCCGCTTTTTCCGAACGATGTAACTCTAGCAGCGCTACGACTTTAGCATAGGCTAAATTCGGATCTACGTCATCTCTGTATCGTTCGCATAGCCCTAGGGCGGCCTCCCAAGCCCCAAGGTGTAGAAAACAATTGACAAGTACGGAGCGAGCGCCCAAATTATCGTTTGGACAAACGCTAACTAGGCGGGCAAAAATTTCTGTCGCCTCGTGCACGTTTCCTTGTTTCTTGAGCACACACGCAAGACCGTGGAGTGCGCGCAGAAACGGACGATTGCAAAAATGTCCCCACTGTATTCGGTTTGTAATCCAACAGAATTCTTTCGGGACTGCACTTAAACTAATTCGAACAGCTTCGCGGGAGCAAAGATAGGACTCAAAGTGTTTCCCCTCGTTCTCAAGCAACATCGATAAATGGTGGATCGCATCGATGTGATCGGGACAGACCAAGAGTAATCCGCGAATTTTTACAGTAGCATTCGCGAAGTCTCCTGATTGAAAATCATCAACTATTGAGTCAAACCGCTCGTCCCCTCCCGCTGGGTACTCGCTCACAAAAGTCCAATTTCGTGGTTGGGTTTCAACTAGTCTGTGCATTTAATTTCGTCTCTCGATTAATATTGACTTCTAGCTAAACCACCACCCCCACCAAATCATGCTCAGTAGCCCCCACAATCTCACACCGAACAATCTGCCCCACCTTTAACTTCCCACCTTTTTGCACGTGCACGAGCCCATCAATCTCGGGCGCGTCGGCGTAGCAGCGTCCGACGGCAACGTTTTCCACCACGTCGTCGATGATCACATCCAACGTTTGCCCAATCCGCGCTTGCAGTTTCGCTTGCGAAATCTCCGCTTGCACTACCATAAAGCGTTTGCGGCGATCTTCTTTAACGTCTTCGGCGATCGGGTCGGGCAGATCGTTGGCTTTTGCGCCATCTACCGGCGAGTAGGCAAAGCAACCGACGCGATCTAATTTGGCTTCGCGCAAAAAATCGAGCAACGATTCAAACTCGGCTTCGGTCTCGCCGGGGAAGCCGACGATGAAGGTGGAGCGGATGACGATGTTGGGGCATTGCGCGCGCCAGGCGGCGATGCGCTCTAAGTTTTTTTCGCTCGACGCGGGGCGCTTCATGAGTTTCAAAATGCGCGGGCTCGCGTGTTGGAAGGGCACGTCTAAATAAGGCAAGATTTTTCCTGCTGCCATAAGTGGGATGGCTTCATCCACGCTTGGGTACGGATACACATAATGCAGGCGCACCCAAACTCCGAGCGTGCTCAACGCTTCGGCTAATTCGAGCATGCGGGTTTTGAGTGGCTTGCCGTCCCAAAAGCCCGTGCGGTATTTCACGTCTACGCCGTAAGCGCTCGTATCTTGCGAAATCACGAGCAATTCTTTGACGCCCGATTTCACCAAGCTTTGCGCCTCGCGCATCACTTCGCCGACATCGCGGCTCACCAAATCGCCACGCATTTCGGGGATGATGCAAAACGTGCAGCGATGATTGCAGCCTTCGCTGATTTTTAAATATGCATAGTGTGCGGGCGTGAGCTTTACGCCATGCGCGGGCACGAGATCGGTGAACGGATCGTGTGGCTTGGGCAAGTTAACGTGGACGACATCCATTACTTCGTTCGCGGCGTGTGGCCCCGTGATGGCGAGCACGCTCGGGTGCCGCGTGCGGATAAATTCGCCGCCTTCTTTCGCGCCCAAACAGCCCGTCACGATTACTTTGCCGTTTTCCGCCAGCGCTTCGCCAATGGCGTCGAGCGATTCGTTCACCGCGTCATCGATAAAGCCGCAGGTGTTCACAATCACCAAATCGGCTTTCGCGTAATCGCCCACCGTTTCGTAGCCCTCGGCGCGCAGCCGCGTTAAGATTTGCTCGCTGTCGACGAGCGCTTTCGGGCAACCAAGGGAGACAAAGCCGACCTTGGGGACTTTCGGTTTTTTACTGATTTTGACGGGGGAGGTCGTGGCCATGATGCTTTACTTCGCGTTGAAGCTCGCATTTTCTCATTGTTGGCAGCGCGAAAATACCTGCGGCGCAGTTTGTGTGCTCAAAAAGGCGAAATCAGCGCCGCAGGTATTGCGGCGTGCGATGCCAAAAATAAAAAAATCACGGCGCGCCGTGATTTTTTAAGGGTGCAGAGGCGCTTTAGCCCGCTATTTCTTCGGCGGCTCCGCGCCGGGCCAGCCCGGGAAGGGGAACGCGGGGAACATGCCTTTGCTCTGCGCTTGCATCTGCTTTTGCATATCCATAAATACTTTTGAGCTCTGCTCGAAGTAGTTGCCCAGCATGCCTTGCATGGCCGGGGCTTGCATCTGCAGAAATTGGGTCCACATCTCATTGCTGCCCGGTTTACCCGGCGTGCCCATGATGGCGTTGGTCTGCTCACTCATGCGGCCTTGAATATCCATCATCGCGCGGACGTTTTGCTCCAGCAATTGCCCAACGGGGCCTTGCACGGCGCTGGCGTAAAAACCGATCATCGTGCGCAGCATGTCGTTAGAGAACATCGGGGTGCCGGTGGAGTCTTCTTCTAAGATGATCTGCAGCAAGATGCTGCGAGTGAGGTCTTCGCTGGTTTTGGCGTCGGTGACTTTGAAGGCAACGCCATCAAGCACGAGCTGCTTGACTTCAGCAAGCGTAATGTAGCCGCTGGTCGCCGTATCGTAGAGACGGCGGTTAGGGTATTTTTTGATGGTGCGGGTTGCGTCAGCCATAGCCCTAACCCCTTTATGAATTGTGCAATGCCGCATTATCGCATGGCGATTGCGTCGTTTTGGCGCTGAAAACGCCGAAAACCTGCTGCCAAAAACGCATTGCTGTAGGGAAAAACGCTCAAAATCCCCTAAAACCACAATTTTTGCTGCACTGCACAAAAAACGCTTGACACCGCGTCTAAACCTCGGTAAAGTTCGTTTTGTGCGGTGCAACATACCGCGAAAAATTGCAAACTCCCCGTAATCACTACCCAAAGGATGTCACCATGTTTAACGTAATCTCTGAGCAATTTGCTGCACTGCAAAAATCTAACCTTGAGCAATTTACCAAGGCAACCGAGCTGGCATTTTTCCAAGCTGAGCGCGCAATGGCGTTCAACGTTGGCGTGGCTAAGCAAGTCGCTGGCGAATCGCTCTCAAATGCAAAGTCGTTCTCAAGCGTAAAAGACGTGCAAGGCGTTGCTGCTTTGTTCCAAGGCGCTGAAGGCAAAGCGGAGCAACTCGCTACGTTTGGCAAAGCGGCTTACGACCACGCAACCCGCGTGCAAGCTGAATCAGCAAAATTCAGCGAAGCCGCAGCTGCTGAAATCAACGCTTCTTTCGTTAAATTCATCGACAACGTCGCTAAAGCATCGCCAGTTGGCGGCGAAGCATTCTCCGCGCAATTCAAGCAAGTTGTTGCTGCTCAGCAAGCCGCTGCCGCGCAAGCAACGCAAGCGTTCAAGCAAGCAACTTCTGCTGCTGAATCACAGTGGAAGCAAGCCACTTCAGTAGCCCAAAACGCGGTTGTTGCAACCGTTGCTAAAGGCAAAGCGCGTAAGTAATTTGTCATCGTCTTGTCACACGCGTAGTCGATACTGCGTGTGTTGAAGCATCACTGTTGTCTCCTTCTGCGCTAGTTTTCCTCCTCCTCCTTGGATGCGCAGATTTTATCCCTCCCCAGCAATAGCTTTGGAGGGATTTTCTTTTGGGGTCGCCAAATACCTGCGGCGCAGATTTAACCCATTTTGGCCTCAATCTGCGCCGCAGGTAAGGTCGTTAAATCAAAGACGATGCGAGGAAGCGAAGCAAATTTACTCGGCTTTGATTTTGGCGGCGGTGGCGATTTTGAGAAAGCGTTCGCCTTCCGCTTTGGTCAATTGCGCGAGCGCGGCTGGCGTGCCCGCTGAGAGGCGCATGCCAGCGTCCATGAGCTTGGTGCGTACGCTCGGCGTGGCGATGGCGTTGGCGATTGCGGCGTTGAGCCGCTGCGTGATGTTGGCATCTAGTTTGGCAGGCCCGTAAAGGCCAAACCACGTGGCGATATTGACGTTAGCGAGCGCTTTTGATTCGTTGAGCGTCGGCACATTTGGCAACGCGGGCGAGCGCATATTTTCTGAGACGCCATAGGCTTTCATCTTGCCTGCGTTGATGTGTGGCAACGCAGATGAAAGCACGAAAATCGCCGTTTGCACTTGCCCCCCGAGCAGATCTGCGATCATCGGACCCGCGCCTTTGTAGGGCACATGCACGAGCTGAATCTGCGCTTCAAGCGCGATCAATTCGCCAACAAAATGCAAGCCCGTGCCAACACCAGAAGTTGCGTAGCTCAGCCCGTTGGGCTTGGCTTTTGCGTAGGCGATGAGCTCGTCGGTGGAGTTTGGCGCGAAATCTTTATGGCCCACCAGCACCATTGGCAGCGACGCGATATGCGAAATCGCGGTGAAATCTTTGGCGGTATCGTAGGCGATCGCGTCGTTGATCGATTTCACAATTGCCATCTCGTTGTTAGAGCCTAAAAAGAGGGTGTAGCCATCGGGCGCTGCCCGGGTGAGCTTTTGCGCTGCGATTGAGCCACTGGCCCCGGCAACATTTTCAACGACGATGGAAGTATTCAGCGCTTTGCCAAGCTGCTCGCTGATGGTGCGGGCAACGAGATCTACGCTGCCACCGGCAGGGTAGCCCACGAGCAAGGTAATCGGCTTGCTGGGGTAGTTTTGGGCGATGGGCGCGGAGGCGGCCAAAAGCGCAGCGCTCGCGCTAAGCGCAAGCAAAATTGATTGAAAGTGGCGTCGTTTCGTTGTCATGGGCAACCCCTTGCGTTTTGCGTATGGCACGCAGTGTAGGCAGGAATCTGCGCCGCAGGGTAGCGATGACGTGCTCTTTGCTTCAGCGGTCTGTGCCGCTTCGGCACAAGGCCATTTTAAGATTTATTTTTTAAATGATCGTCGCTTCAAATAGGGCGTTGGCCAATGCATTGCGGTTGGGTGCGCGCGAGCGATAAATACGCACGACGATTTGAATGGGCGCAATCTTGGCTGCAATTGCGAGCGCACCGCTTTCGATTTCTCGCCGCACTAAGATTTCTGGCAGCCAAGCTACGCCCAGCCCGAGGCGCGCGCACTCGTGCAAGGTTTCGGCGAAATCGGCTTCGACGACCGTCTGGGCTTTCAGCTTGAGCTGATCAATGCGCAGGTGTGATTCAACGATTCGCCCTAGGATCAGTGATTGATTAAAAGCCAATAACGCAAAGCGCTTACTGGGTGTGATTGCGTGCAGCGGGCGGCCTTTGCGATCAGCAGCGCAAACGGGCAGCAAGCGCTCATGGCCCACGGTGCGATGCTCAAAAAGCGCGGGGTCGAGCGTGATCGGGAAATCGGGATGGGCGTAAGTCAGTAAAAGATCGGCATCGCCTGCTTCCAGCAGTTGCGCGGCATCGTGCACCGAGCCTGTTTTGATGTGTACGCTATGCTTTCCCAGTAAGCCGGCATGCGCGGCAAGCAGCGCGGGCAGTTGCGTGCGCCCGAGGGTGCGCCCAGTCGCGATGCGCACGCTCGTGCGGCTCAGGGTCGTTTTCTCGCGAAAGCGCCCGCGAAGCTCGCTTAAAGATGCACCAACATCTTGGGCAACGCCGAGCAATTGCTCGCCTTCTGCTGTGAGCTTGAGCGGGTAAGTGCTGCGGTCGATGAGGGCGGTGCCCGCCCAATCTTCGAGCGCTTTGATGCGGCGACCAAATGCTGGGTGGGTGACATGCCGCTGCTGGGCAGCGCGCAGCAGCGTGCCGCATTGGGAGACGGCGAGTAAATCCTCCAGCCAAATTAATTTCATACGTGCAAGCCTCTCGTTTGGGTCTCAATGTGGCCAAATCTGCGCCGCAGGTAGATCAAATTATTTGGCGTTTTTACGCGATTTCGCGATGCGCACCCGGTTTTTAACTTCTGGCGCGACAGCGACGATAGCATCGACGTTACGGGTAAATTCTTTCTTGCGCTCTTCATCAAATAGCGTTGGCGCGATTTCGAGAATAATTTTGCGTAGCCAAAGTTGCGCGGCGCTGTTGTTGTGATGTCGATGCCAGAGCATATCGACGTGCACTTGCGGCACTTCAAAGGGAAGCTGCACGGCAGTGAGCGCGTCGCCCATGCCGGTGGAGCTTAAGAAATGCTGCGGCAATACCGTGAGTAAGTCAGACTCGGCAACGACGCGACCGGCGGTAAAAAATTGATTGACCGTAAGCGTAATATGGCGCTTGCGATGGATCGCCGCCAGCGCTTCGTCTACGAAACCAAACGGCCGCCCAGAAAAACTCACCAGCAAATGATGCGCTTCGCAGTAGGCATCGAGGGTGAATGCTTTGGCTTTGACTTGCGCCAAAAGCGGATGGCCTTTGCGCATGACGCAAACGTAATCGCCGTCGTAGAGCCGGGCATAGTGAAACGTATCGGGGGAATCAGTTTGCATGCCTTGCAGCCCGATGGCGGCCACCGCAGCAGGAAAGTAGCCAATGGCCACATCCATGGTGCCGCCTTCTAGTAATGCGCGTGGATCGCGCGTGGTCAAAGGGAGCACGCGTAGTGTGATGTTGCCCGACATGGCCTCAATTTGCCGCACCAAGGGCGGCACGATCATCGCCGCAGTGGCATCGGCCATTGCGAGCACAAAATTATGCTTTCCTACGCGCGGATCAAACGACTGCGGCTCGACTGATTGCCGCAGCGATTCCAGCGCTTCGCGCACCGTCGGCCAGAGCGCGAGTGCCCGCGCCGTAGGCTCGACGCCGTAGCCAGCGCGGGAGACGAGCTCATCGCCCATGGCTTCGCGCAAGCGGCGTAAGGCATTGCTCACCGCGGGCTGGGTCATCGCCAAATTGCTTGCCGCGCGGGTCAAATTGCGCTCGGCCATCACTTCATCAAAAACCCGTAACAAATTAAGATCGAGGGTACGAAATCGCATGATCGTCCAATATATTCATAAAACAGATGTTTATGATTATAAATATAAAGTAGACGTATGGTTGAGATCCCCGTAAAGTGCGTTCATTGCCAACAACGGCAACCGTAAACGAAAGGAAATACCATGAGCACCTCTACTTCAAACTTCCCAGTCCATGCCGGCCTGGAGCGCGTCGGCGCTGGGGCATCGGTGATTTCAAACGCATTAGCAACCGTGTTTGCTCGAAAAAATGTAACTAAGCTGATCGTCGCCGTTGGCGTGATCACTGGAATCACTATCGCTGAGCGCATCGTGGATAGCGCAAATCCCGGTTTTGTAGCTGAGCTCGCCATTGTGAGCAGTGCGGCCGTGCTCGCATTCGGCGCGACGGTTGCGATTGTGTTGCCCGCGCTTCGGTTGATTCGCAGTGCTGCACATTCGCTATTGGAGCAATCCTCGCAAATCGTGAGTGATCAAGCGTTTCTTGCATCAGCCATGGCAGATCGACGCATTATGAGCGAGCTCCACGCGGCGCAAGATCGCGCCGGTCACGCGCGTACGCCCGTGCCAAATACTGCGCAGCGGGATCTACGTTATTTCTTCTAAGTCTCAAAACCGGTAGAAAAAAATGCCGCTTACGATTAATTCGTAAGCGGCATTTTTATTGGGACTGCGCTGAAATGGTTTATACCTGCGGCGCAGATTCAGCCATTTTGTGATGTTTGTCAGCTCGATTTTTGTGCCAGCGCGGTCGCCATCGCAGCCGAGAGCTCGCTCAGCATTTGATTCATCGCGCGAAAGGAAGCGACGGTAAGCCGCCCAAATGATTCGTGCTCCAGCGCTTTGACATAGCGCTCCATGTCATCCATCGCAAGCGGCTCGTACATTTCGGCAAACGTCGCTACAAGCGATGGCCGAATCGAAGCGGACATCTTATCGGCGTTACGTTTAAATTCATCTTTCACGGCGTTCGTATCGAAATCAGCTGGGCGTCCGGTGACCACAGCCGCAGCATTGATCGCGGCAACTGCATTTTTTTCAATGATCACCACTAAAAAGCGGGAGGCTTGGGTCGCCGTTTCAAGCCTTTCCATCACCGTGTAGCGCGCGGGCTGCTTTTGCTCCATCGCCATGCCCACGTCAATCAATCGACGCTGCACTTCTGCCGGGTCGCGGGCTGCGGCGTTGACTTCGATTGCGATCACGCGCTTGCCCAGCGCTGACTCACTAAAGGCAACGGCATGCTTCAAATCTGCCGTGGTCACGCCGCTTGCGAGCGCCGCCCGAAAGTGGGCCTTGCCAGATGGCGAATTGAAGGCTTTTTTGGCCGCGGCTTCAACCCGCGCGAGCGCGTCTTTCGGGATGCGGCTATCGGCCACTAGCGTATCCATCATTTGGCTGATCGTGCCCGGCACCATGCCTTCAAGCTGACGATCCATCCCTGACTTTTGCATATATTCCGCGATCAGCTCGGGCGATGGATTTTGGGCAATGGCAGGCGGCGCGGCAATCAGCAAGCTCGCACCAGTGAGCAGGAGCGCGGCGGCAATGCTGCGGAAATAATGCGGAGGACGAAGAGTCATCGAGTCAGCGACACAAGGCGTATCGCTCCATTGGGGCAGCTTAGTTTAGCGATCTATGTGGGTGCGGGCCGCGATCAGAAATACCTGCGGCGCAGTTTTTGCCGTAATTAGCGGCCGCAAAGCCCCGATTCTGCGCCGCAGGTATTGAAATTACGATTGTGGCGCTTAATGTATTTCTAAATCATATAGAACTTATTACGAATATAAATTGGACGCATGGTTGAGTTCGGCGTAAAGTTCGATTTGTCTCCTTCTGTATCGCATTCCTCCTCCTTTTTGGATACAGACCTCAAGCCCCCATGTGAAAGCACTGGGGGCATTTTTTTGCTCAATGCGCTAGAGCGGTAGCCACTTTTGATCGCTCGCGCGCTCGGCAACCCAAACCAGCGATAAAACCGCAATCGGCATTGCGATACGTCGGGCAACCGGGATCACGCTCGTGCGGCTGCGCGTAAGCCAAGCCATGAGCAGCCAGACCGCGCTCGCGATCGCGAGCTGACCGAGCTCAACGCCGATGTTAAAGCCAAAAAGGGCGGTGAGTAGCGCGCCGGGCGTCAGATTTGCAGCAGACATTCCGGTTGCCAAACCAAGGCCATGCACGAGCCCGAAGGCGAAGGTCATCGCCCACCGCGGACCCATCATAAAAGGCACGATGACGTCAATCGCGGTCAGCGTCACGGTCGCCGCGATCAGGGTTTCAGTCCATCGCGGAGAAAAATTGACGACACCAAAAACTGCAAGCCCAAGCGTGATCGAGTGGGCGACGGTGAATGCAGTCACCGCGGCAATCAGTGATTTCAGCGCCGCCCGATTTGCATTGCCGTGCACGCGCACCGTGCCGATCACGATCAGAACGACAAATAAGATGTGATCCAGCCCAATGCTGATATGGTGCAAGCCCTCTTTGGCAAACGAAATGAGCGATTGCGGTGTTGCGTTGGCGTCGTTGATGTTGATCGATTGCGTGCCAAGATTTGGGTCGAGCACGCGCGTGACCGTCGCCCCGTTTGCCGTGAGCGCCAAAATAGCGCGATGTTGTGGATCGATTCCGGTGAGCAGCGTGTAGCCTACGACAATCGGTGCCGTGACATCAATTGCGCAATCAGCGCTAAATGTGATGCGGCTGTAGAAACCATCGGTGTGCGAAATCGGCGATTGCGCGCCCGGGGTGATCAAGCAATTTTTCCCCATGTGTGAAATTGAAAAATGGGTAAACGCGTATGCCCTGATGCGGGCAGCCTCTGCTTTCATTTCGCCGAAAGTGATCGCACCATCATCGTTTTGATCAATGGCAATTGCGGCGTCAAGATCGCGTAGCGCGACGTCCCAATGCCCGGTGATCTGCGTCGGGCTGAGGTCAAGCGTTAGATAGCTATCGCTCGCTTTGTGGGCGCGGGCATTCATCGAAATTGCCATTGATGCCAACGCGCACAATAAAAAGAGGGCGCGCATCATAAGCGGCGGGGCGCGATCGCGCGCGTGGCAGTAAGCGTAGGGTGTTGAAATTGGGTGGTTTGCAGCCACTGATTCGCAATGGCAATGGCAGGCGCATCGCCTGCTGCACGAGCGCAGGCGAGCAGCAGCAGCGCATCAAAGGGCTCTTTTTGGGTTTGCCAATTTTTCAACGCGAGCGACGTCGCGCGTTGCGGTGCGTCGTCTAGCTTAAGCGCTGCGAGTGCTTGTTCCCGGCTATGCGGCGATTCACCGCGTTGGGCTGAGGCGGCAAGCCGATTACGCACCATTTCGGCTAATGCCGAGGCATTGGTCGCGTTGAGTTGTCGCGTTGCGATGGCTAAGCGCAAAAGCGCGGCATCAGGTAGCGCGTCAGGTTCAAAACGAAACAACGCAACGACCGCATTCGGTTGCTGGGCGTCTAGCAAAAAATCTGCAAACGCAATGCGGGCATACAAATCTTCGGGGTTCAGACGCAAGGCCTGCGTGTAGCTTGCATGGGCTTGTGTGTGATCGCCAATGCGCTCGCTCAGCTCGGCTACGAGTGTGCTCGCCCAGCTGCGTGTGGCGGCATCAACGGCGTGTGATTGATTGAGGTCAGCGAGCAGCTGCGCGCGCGCTGGCGCTGCGCGGCCTTCAATGCCGTCGAGGTGTGCGGTACACAGCGTTGGAATCAATCCGCGACTTAACTTCGCAAGCGATTGGCAGCTCGCGCGGGCTTCGCCGTAGCGAGCCATGGTTGAAAGCAAAATCGCCAGATCTAGATGGGTTTGGGCAGTATCAGGGCTGCGCGCTTTGCTCAACGATAAATCTTTAAGCGCAGCCTCAAAGTGATGGTCAGCCTGCTTAATAGCAGCCCGCAGGCGCAGCAGATCAGCCGGTGCGTCATCGCGTGTCCACCATGGCGCCAGCGCTTGCTGGGCATAGCCGTACGCACGTGGATCGTGTTGGGTGCGGGCGACGCTGATCCAGCGTTGCGCGGAAATCATTGCCGCATTGATGTCTGCTGTCGGCAGGCGCGGGGGTCGGTTGGCCCGCTTTTGCACGGTCGCCAACACTGTATCGTCGGTCATCGTAATAGGAAGCTTTTGCGCCATTGCGCATGGCAACGCCGACAGCGTTGCCATGCAAAGCGCGACGACAACTAACGAGCGCTTCATCGCTTACGATTAAAGGCCGTTAGCGCCGTTTGGAGATCCCGGCAATGGTGTACGCAGGAACGGGAAGGTGTTATCAAACTGACTATCTTCAACCAGCACGCCATCGGTATACGGCAGATCTGCCGAGCCCGGCTTGCCCGTGCCCGGTGCGAGTAACACACCCATGACAACGCGCAGCGCGATATCGACCACATCATCGCCGGGGCGGCGGCCGTTTGGAAAGCCTGCAGGGTCGCAGCCGGGGTTAGAAAGCGTAAGCGCACCCGATACGAAGCATGCCGCTGCGCCTAGACTATTTTGCTTGCCTTTCATCGTGACTGGCAATGCCGTATTGAGCCGAATCATTTCTGACGGCGTCACCGTTTTGAATTGATTGACGCCGGGCACACCCGTGAGAAATGCAGCCACCAAATCATTGCGTGGTGTTGCCGGGGCTCTGACGCCGTCTGCACCGTAAAGCGCTTCAAGCAGCGCCGGTAGCGTCGGGTTAGTCACGTAGTCGCCAAATTGGCCATCGTCTTTCGGCTCGCTCGCGTTAAATTTATCTTTATCGGGCACGCCAATTACTACTTCGTTGACTAGCGGCATGCCAAGGCGTGAGACCTGCACAAAGCCACCGACCGCAGCGCTATCTGGCATGTTGACTTTACGCGCTGGTAAGCTTGCGCTTGCCCAAACACCGATCACTGGCTCCGCTGCCGTGGTGATGCAATTGATCGGCACTTCCATCGCGATGGTGGTGACGTTTTTATATTCCGTTGAATTGGGCGAGCCGCTGCGCGCGCCGATGACTTTTGCTGTTGGAATATTAACAAGGTCAAAAATTTCGCCAAGATTGACACCGAAACCTTCTTTGCGCTGACCCACGAAGACGCGCGGGAACGTGCCCGCGGGCGGCGTGCAACCGGGGATATCAATGCCGCGCACGTGCATACCGGCGTATGCCGCGTAATTAGGAATCGATTTATTGCCGATGTTATCCATGGGCTTTTCAAAGGCGTTGCCGCCGACCAAATTGCCGACTGCAGCTTTCGTGCCAGCACGCTTTGCGCCTTTAATTAAATCGACGGTGTAACTCTGTACGAAGTTAAGCTGGGGTTGATTCCCCGTGATTAACGAGCCTGAGTTCAGCAGCGGAATCGGGATCATCTTGCCGCCGATATTGAGCGCCGTGCCGCGAATCGTATTGGTAAATTTAAATGAAAAGGTAAAGTCTTCTTTCGCGTCGCCGGTGTTGTCGATATGAATTTCATACAGTGCATCAGGGTCCATTGCAAAATAATTTGGACCACCATAAGCATCTTGCAACGGCACGTAATTGGCGAGGATGACAACATAACCCTCACGCCCCGGCTCATAGCTGCGAAAGGCGTAAGTATCGGTGTTATCGACTTTGGGGTATTGGGTAATCATCGGCGCTTCTCGATGACTGGAAGCCAGCGCGATGGGCGCGGCAATGATCGCGCTGGAAATCAACGCGGTGGTCAGAATGCCCCGCGCTACAAGCGAAAACGGTTTATGGATAAACATGTAATTCTCCAAAAGGAAATGAACGACTTTCGACATACGGCGGTGGTCGCTAAATAGTTTTTGGGAATTGCGCGCTTTTAGGGTCGCTCCACGCACTCTCGAAAACCAAAGCATGCGTGGCTGCGTATATCAGCTATTCTAAAGCGGCGAAGTTCAAAACGCTTTTTGAACTCATGCTGATCATTGATCTGCGCCGCGGGTGATGCGGTAAATACCTGCGGCGCAGATTTGGCAGAAAAAGTGCTTGCTAGTAAGTCGCGCGACCGCCTGAAATATCAAATACACCACCCGTCGTAAACGAGCAATCGGCGCTGGAAAGCCACGCCACCATCGCTGCGATTTCATCGACTTGCACAAACCGATTCATCGGAATTTTTGATTTCATAAACGCGATAAATTCTGGTGTCATCTGCTTAAAAATATCGGTCTCGGCTGCGGCGGGCGTCACGCAATTGCAGAGTACGCCCAAGGTTGCCAGCTCTTTTCCTAGCGATTTAGTCAAGCCAATCAAGCCTGCTTTTGCCGCACTGTACGCGGGCGCATTGGGGTTGCCTTCTTTCCCCGCAACGCTCGCGATATTGACGATACGCCCGTAGCCGCGCGCGATCAAATGCGGCACCACAGCGCGGGCGACGAGAAACGGCGCGATCAAATCAACTTCAACCACTTCTCGAAAAGCGGCGGGCGGGTATTCCCACGTCTTCACATTCGGACCCGTGATTCCTGCGTTGTTAATCAAGATATCGATCTGGCCGTGCGCGGTGATCGTAGCGTTTGTTGCCGCCGTGATCTCGTGTTCATCGCAGACGTTGACTACGTGTGTGCTCGATTTTTCGCCAAGCGCGCTCTGCGCTGCAGCGAGCGCTGCAGGGTCACGATCCCAAATGGCGACCCGCGCGCCAGAGGCGATAAAGCGCTCGGCGCAGGCTAAGCCAATACCGCGCGCGCCGCCGGTGATGATGGCCACGCGGCCGGAGAGGTCAATTGCGTTCATAGTCGACGAAGTTGGGTAACGAAGTTACGAGATTGTGGCGCATTCGACGCCGCAATCGGAGCGCGCGGTTCACTGCCGCGCGCAGAAATACTTGCGGCGCAGATTTGCACTCAAATTTGATCGCAATCTGCGCCGCAGGTATTTGATGAAATCAGACCAACGTCGCGTTGAAAAATCGTTATTGCGCCGTCCAGCCGCCGTCGACAGCCCAGGCCACGCCGCGCACGTTATCGCTGGCTTTGGCGCAGAGAAATACCGCGAGCTCGCCCAATTGCTCAGGCGTTGTGAATTGCAAGGAGGGCTGCTTCTCTGCCAGCAAGCGCTTGCCCGCTTCTTCGATGCTCACGCGCTCGCGCTCGGCACGGGCATCGATTTGCTTTTGCACCAACGGTGTGAGCACCCAGCCCGGGCAAATGGCGTTAACGGTGATTCCGGTGGTCGCCACTTCCAGCGCCGTGGCTTTGGTCAGACCAATGAGGCCATGCTTAGCCGCGACGTAAGCAGACTTGCCTGCGGATGCGACGAGGCCGTGGGCAGAAGCGATATTGATCACCCGCCCCCAATTTTTAGCGCGCATTGAGGGCATCGCCAATCGCGTGGTGTGAAATGCTGAGCTAAGATTGATCGCGATCACTGCATCCCAGCGATCAATGGGGAAATCTTCGACGTTTGCGACGTGTTGGATGCCCGCGTTGTTGACCACAATATCAACGCCACCGAAATCGCGCACGGCGTAATCCATCATCGCCGCAATTTCAGTGGGTTTACCCATATCCGCGCCGTGATACCCGACCCGCACGTTGTGGTGGCTTAATGCGGCCTTTGCGCCGTCGACATCGCCAAAGCCATTGACAATCACGTTGGCACCTTGCGCAGCGAGCGCTTGCGCGATACCCAAACCGATGCCGCTGGTTGAGCCGGTGATAAGTGCAGTTTTGTTTGTAAGTGACATACGATTTTCCAAAAAAAATAACGTAAACGTGACTACTCGATTTTGGTAAAGCGCGGCTGCTCAACACCCTCAATCACAACCCGCTCATTAAACATCGCCGCCGGGCGCACCCATAGACCATGCTCACCATAAAGCGCGCGATAAAGCGTGAGTGGCTCTAGCGTTTCACTATGGCGCACGGTATCGATCACTTCGTACAGCATGCCTTTGTAGTGCCGGTATTTTCCAGGCGGCGTTACGATCAATGGTGGTAAATCGGTATCCATTATTCGCAGGCGTTGGGTTGCGCGAGCATCCGCTCTGCATACCGCGCCATTAAATCCACTTCAATATTCACACCATCGCCTTGGCGCATCGTTTTAAATGTGGTGTTTTCAAAGGTGTGCGGGATGATGTTGCATTGAAATTTTGTGCCTTCCACTGCATTCACCGTAAGGCTCACACCATTGACGCAGACCGAGCCTTTGCGCGCGATGTAGCGCGCCTGCGCCGCCGGCACGTCCACTTCCAAAAACCAACTCTCGGCGATGCTGCGCCATTGGGTTACGCGGCCTACGCAGTCGATGTGCCCCGTCACCAAATGCCCGCCCAAGCGATCGGCCAAGCGCAGCGATTTTTCTAAATTCACCGCGCCTTTTTGATTGAGCCCAGCGGTGAGCTCGAGAGTATGCGCCGAGACGTCGTAGCTCAGTGTGTTGCCTTCGATTGCAACGACCGTTAAGCAGCAGCCGTTGTGCATGATGGAATCCCCTAAGCCAACGTCGGCGATATCCCAAGCGTCGCAATCGACGACGAGGCGCTTGCCTGCTTGCAGCGGAAGCGTTTCGATGATGTGGCCTAAGCCGGTGACGATACCTGTGAACATAAATTTAGTGAAAATTGGAGGATTTTGCGCAGCTTGCCCATTCCATCGCAAAGAGGGCTAAGGTGAGGGCGGCTGCGTTACCCTATTTTGCAACACCGAGCTGCTGGTCTCGCTTCTGCGCAATCGCAACCGTACGTCCACACCAACCATCGAAACATCAAAAAACGCCCACTTCTGCGCCGCAGGTATTTTCAATGTCTCTGGTAACGTAAACATCTCTTTCGCGTGCGGCCCAAATAAAGTGGGTGCGAGATACACGAGCAATTCATCCACCAGATCCGCTTCCATAAATACACCGCTCAGCCGCGCGCCGGCTTCGATGTGCAGCTCATTGATCTTGCGCTCACCGAGCGCACGCAATAGCGCGTGTAAATCGATTCGGCCATTCACGTCGGGCAGGGAAAGCAGCTCTACCTGCGGCGCAGTTTTTTGCAAAGCTGAATTGGTGCGTGCGCCGTTGACGACGAGCACAGGCGCGCTTTCGCTCGCGGTTTTGATGATATTTAAATCGGGGTGTAAATGCCCGCGCGGGTCGAGCACGATGCGTAGCGGCTGCTTTGCGGTGGCCACGTGGCGCACGGTCAGCGTCGGGTTGTCACTCATCACCGTGCCAGTGCCTGCGAGCACCGCGCAGGCGCGGGCGCGAAATGCGTGGCCATCCGCCCGCGCTGCTTCGCCGGTAATCCACTGGCTCACGCCGTTTGAAAGCGCGGTGCGGCCATCTAAGCTGGCGGCCATTTTTGCGCGTACCCACGGCGTGCCGCGCGCCATGCGCATGAGAAATCCAGCGTGGTGCGCGCGGGCTTCATACGCGAGAAGGCCCGTTTCGACGGCAATACCTGCGGCGCAGATTTCGGCAATGCCTTGCCCCAAAATGCGCGGGTTAGCATCTTCAAGGGCTACGACGACGCGCGCTACGCCCGATGCAATAAGCGCTGCGCAACATGACGACGCCCGCCCGCTTTCGCCTACGTGATTGCAGGGCTCCAACGTCACGTAAGCCGTTGCCCCGCGCGCCGAAACACCTGCTGCGCCTGCAGCCCGCAGCGCCGCTTGCTCAGCATGATCGCCGCCGTAGGCTTGCGTGGCGCCGCGCGCGATGACTGCGCCTGCTTTTGCGATGACGCAGCCAACGCTGGGGTTGGGCCGGGCGAGGGCGATATTGGCCTGCCCGAGCGCGAGGGCTTCGCGCATGCAGGCAAAATCAAATTCACTCCACATTTTTAGGCGCAACTGGGGCTTTTTTAGGGCGTTTCTGCGCCGCAGGTATTTTCTCGGATTCTGCGCCGCGCTTTAAGACTTGCGGCGCAAATTCACGGATCACGCTGCGGAAATCATCCACATCTTTGAAGGAGCGATAGACCGAAGCGAAACGGATATACGCCACTTTATCGAGCGCATAAAGCTCGGCCATCACCAGCTCACCAAGTTCGCGGGAAGCGATTTCGCGCTCACCGCGCGCGGCAACGGTTGAGGTGATTCTGCCGATGGAGGCGTCGACATATTCGGTGGGCACGAAGCGTTTGTGTAGTGCTTTTGCGAAGCCAGAGCGTATCTTTTCAATATCAAAATTGATTCGCGTGCCATTAGATTTCACCACTTGCGGCATGCGCAATTCAACCGACTCGGCAGTGGTAAAGCGCTTATCGCAGCTCGTGCATTTGCGACGACGGCGAATGCTATCGCTGGTGTCGGACACTCGGGTGTCGAGCACTTGAGACTCTAGGCTTCCGCAGAAAGGACATCGCATTGGAGGTAGGATGGGAAATTCTATTAATTGGAAGTTTACGGTTTGTATGGGGTTGGCGAGTCCGCGGTGTTCATCGCGTTCGTTTCACGCTAAATCAGTAGTTTAGAAAAGCGCAAGAATCGCGTGTTGCGATCTCGGAGCCGTTGAGCGGTATGAACACGGGTCAAGCTGGGTCATTTTTGGAAGTGTTCCAAGTCTAACCTTTGCCGCAGCACGAAACACCAATTTGGAGTGAACGATGGTGCGCGGAAGCGCGCTGCACAGCCTGCGCTCGCTCGCTTGACAGCTCATGATCTTCGTGCGGTAAACTTTTATAACACTTAGCAATGTGTGCAGCAGCGGCAATATTTTTGAATTCAAAACCACTAATTGAAAAAGGTCTCACATGCGGTCTCTCTCTCTCTCTCTCTCTCTCTCTCTCTTCTAGTCATATCAACCGCCTTTCTTAATTCGACTAACGTAGCCGCGCAAGAAGTCCTACCACCAATGGTTGTAACCGGCTCAAACGAATCTCCGTCGGAGACTCCCGAACCACCGGTAAATACCGCTCCCCCAGTACGACCCACGATCGAGTTACTCGCAGAGAAACTCATGGCCAAGGCGAAATCGCAGTTTTTTAAACTCTGCCGAAAAGAGGATGAAAGTGAGCTCGGTTGGTTGGGTCGGGGGCTGAAATCTTGTCTGAAAACCTATTCCGGAAATGCTGCGGGAATGTCTGCCTGCCGGATGGTAGCAACCGAGCTCACAGAGCCAGCCGCTACGGATTCAATCAAAGTTCCAGCTTGTTGATGAGTAAAAAGAGCTTCCGACTGTTGGCGTTTTTCTGCTTGCTTGGGTTTTTTGCGGCGGTAGTAATTTGGTTAGGTTTTCGTTGGGAAAGTAGACTTTTAGTAGTTCCAACCACGGAACCTAAAATCAGTTCGAATCCGATAAGGCAGCCCACTTTGAAAGCAGTAGGGGAGCCAGCGAATGCAGCCAACGAGGACGCGGATCTTTCCAAGAAGAGAAACTCGCAAACTACGGCCACATCTTTAAGTAACGCGATGACTCCGGCCAATTTGTACTTAGCCTCTCTGTCTAAAACTGATTCACTCTGGGCAACATTGGACAAGTATCTTGAGTCAAATGATTCTCGAGTTGTTAATGCTGCGGCGCGCGCGTTCACGCACTGTTTTATGTTTCAAACGCACGATACATTCAGTGAGTGGTTGCGAGATTCGGTGCCACCGGTTGCAGCTCTGGGTTATTCTGGCAACGACGTTGAAAGTCGGCAAAGGGTTCGCGACGCCGCGCTAAAACGAGAGTTTGGGCGTTGTAGACCGATGGCCGAAAGCGAGACGCGCGCGTTTTCTAAATTACGGGATGCTTACGCTCAAGGTGTGGCGAAGCAGCTAGGTAACCTTAAAGCAGCGTTGCGTAATGGAGAGGACATCAATGAAGCATTGAGAAAAAACAATCTAGTACCGGTAAATGATCCGGCGCTAATTTCACCGGTTGTTGATGCGATATTTGGAAAAATGTCGTTCGAGGAAGCGCGAAATCTAGCTGATAGGTCTTTACTCGAGCATTGGGCAAAGCACGCTGTTATTTGCAGTTTAGGCGAGGACTGCGGCATCGGTAGCTTACCAAGCGGGAGACTATGCCTAGAGATGGCGATTTGTGACGAAGTCGATCCGGTTTCTGCGCTTTTGGCCGAGGTATTGAGACGAGGATATGATCCAACCCGGCTAGAACGCGAAATTCAGAAATTGAGGCAAAGGCTAACGTAGTCAGCGCGAGCTAGTCTGACACTTTCGGCAACGGCGGTCTCAATTTTGGAAGAAGGGGTCCGACCCCTGTGGAACACGAAGCGATGGGGCGAAGTTGCGCGGCGGATCAATTTGCGACTAGAGTAGAAGCTGACGTGCGCGCGGTGTGGGCGCACGAAGTCATCCAAAGCAGGAGAGCAAAACCTGCAGCGCAAAAACGGCATTTTTCAGGGAATATTTTTCCCAAAGTGCCGTTTCTGCGTCGCAGGTATTTTCGTTAAAAATCGTAGGGTGCTGTTCATAACGCACCCGCTTCAGGTTTGTGCGGCGGATACGTAAAGCGTAATGATCGCGTGCCGCGATGTTGGGGTTGAGGTGCGTTATGAACGCACCTTACGCGCGTTGCGCATTCAGGCTATGCAAAATTTCCTCCAGCGTCGTGACAGGCTTTGGGCAATCTTTCCAGCTGCTTTTCCAGCAGACTATGTGGTCATAGTCATCTGGCTTCTTATCAAACTGTTTATCAAGCTTCCATTTGAATTCCACTCGAAGATGCTTGTTGCGACCGTGATCGAAACAAACTGCATCAATCCCTTCGTATGGATTGAGCTGAACGATTTCCCAATTTACTTCGTTGGTCACACAAAGAATAGCGAAAAGTGCAATCGTCTCGATTTCATTCGTCGGCTCATATGGCAAACCGTAAACGCCTGAGCGCTGCCACCTGTCCCGCATCTTCCCTTTAACTTTAAGAGCTACAGATCTCTCTGGAGGCGGAGGAATTTGTTTTCCTTCTCCGCTAAATGATGTACTGCGGATCGGTGGTTGCGTCGGCGGATGCAAGATTGTTTGTTTCTTGACCTGTGGTACTGCGGACTCCGGAATATATCCAGCCTTTGCGGCCTCGACATAAAAATTGTGCATCGAACCGAAGCCACCATCATGGCCGGACTTGGAGATACTCTTCTTGAATAATTGAGCTTCTTCTGCTTCTTTCGACTTCGGAAGCCGCTGAAGGGCTGTAAAAAAGTTTTTTAGACGAACAAATAAATCCTCTTTCGTTACTTTACTGGTTGCGCCCGAACGCACCCCAGCAAGCTCGCACCAACGGCTCCAAGTCATTCCACTTCCGTAAAGTTGAGACTTGGTGACGTGAGGGCTTAACGACGACTTGGAAAGGAAATTAGCATCAGTAAGACAGCCCGCAGTTGCACATTTTTTTATTTCTGCAATGATTGCATTTTTTCTAGCGTCATCCATTTTTTTGTTCTCGTCAGCAGATCTAAAGCACTTTTCGGAGTCAGGCAAACTTTTTTTCCGTTCCTTGCGTTCGAAGACGCAGCGTGCTGAGCGTAGCAAATTGCGCTGCTTCTACTTTTTAATCACCGATAAACCGGAAACCTCTTACAAAGCACGCTCACCTGCTCCCGCACCCGCGCCAAATTCGCCGCATCTTCCGGCGCATCCAACACCTGCGAAATCAGCTTCCCAACCAGCGTAGCCTCCGCCACGCCAAACCCCCGCGTAGTCATCGCGGGCGAACCTAAGCGAATCCCCGAAGTCACCATCGGCTTCTCCGGATCATTCGGAATCGCGTTTTTGTTGCAGGTCATGTGCGCGTTGCCGAGCGCGGCTTCGGCGGCTTTACCAGTCGTTTTCTTGGCGCGCAGATCGACCAACATTAAGTGCGATTCCGTGCCGCCGGAGATGATGCGCAGGCCTTCGGCTTTCAGTGAATCGGCGAGCGCTTTGGCGTTGGCGATTACGTTTTGTTGATAGATTTTGAACTCAGGCTTCAACGCTTCGCCAAAGGCGACCGCTTTGGCAGCGATGACGTGCATCAGCGGGCCGCCTTGCAGGCCGGGGAACACCGCGGAGTTAAATTTTTTCGCTAATTCTTCGTCGTTGGTGAGGATGATGCCACCGCGCGGGCCGCGCAATGTCTTGTGGGTGGTGGAAGTGATTACATGGGCGTGGCCGACGGGCGAGGGGTAGACACCTGCTGCAACCAAGCCTGCGTAGTGGGCGATGTCCGTCATCAAATACGCGCCGACTTCATCGGCGATTTCGCGCATTTTTTTCCAATCCCATTTCATCGAGTAGGCGCTGCCGCCGCCGATGATGAGCTTGGGCTTGTGGGCATGGGCTTGCGCGCGCATGTTGTCGTAGTCGATCAGCTCGTCTTTGGTCAAACCATAGGCGACGGGCTTAAACCATTTGCCGCTCAGGTTGAGGGCCATGCCGTGGGTTAAGTGGCCGCCTTCGGCTAGGCTCAGGCCCATGATGGTATCGCCGGGGTTGAGTAGCGCTAAAAACACGGCTTGATTGGCCTGCGCGCCAGAGTGCGGCTGCACGTTGGCGAAATTTACGCCAAACACTTTTTTGATGCGCTCAATGGCAAGCGTTTCTGCCACGTCTACAAACTCGCAGCCGCCGTAGTAGCGGCGGCCGGGGTAGCCTTCAGCGTATTTGTTGGTGAGCTGCGAGCCTTGGGCCCACATCACTTGCGGGCTGGCGTAGTTTTCTGAGGCGATGAGCTCAATGTGCGCTTCTTGGCGCAGCATTTCTGAGGAGATGCTATCCCACAGTTCGGGGTCGTGTTGGTGGAGGGGGGTGCTGGTAAACATGGATTGGATTTGCCTTTTTGTGCGTCGCAAACGATGAGCAATCTAAAACGATCAGTCGATCATTTAAGGACGGCCCAGGCGGACGGCATTTCAGAGTCACGCTCCCTGATGGTTTCCCATCCCTTTGCTTTATTTGAAGACAAAGTTTTCGCCAGTTGCGTGCAGATGTGATTGTACGAAATCTTGCGCGTTGCCCCAAATGATTAGCGGCCGATACCTGCGGCGCAGTTTTGATGCTTTTGCCCAAAACTGCGCCGCAGGGTTTTGCTACATTAGGTTGCCGTGCGGAAAGGCGGCACCCAGCTTGCAAGCGGGGCATTGCGAAAGCCTGAAAACAGCTTCGCGCGTAGTGAGTGCCAATACACGCCGAGCAAAATCACGAACAATCCAAACAACCCGGCTACGATGAGCGCGCCTTGCCCGCTCTCGCCGCTGGCGACGTTTACCAAGTGAATCACTGCGCCGATCACATAGGTGAACGCTGAGACCAACAACGCGCGCCGATCAATGAAAAGCGCCACCGCACACATCACGCCGAAAAAGGCGATGAGCGCCAAGCTCGAGCCGAGCTCCGAGCCGCTCGCTTTGGCTGAGAGCCCGAGCAAGGAGACGAAGCCGTGGGTAATCAGCGGCGCGGCCAAAATGTGTAGCCAAAAGCCACAATCGCTCAAGCGCCCCGCGCGCGCACGATCTTGCCGATCAAACCACATCGCGAAACCAAACGCGGCAAGGCCACAAAGCACCACCGCTGCGCCCAAGCCTTGTGAATTTTCTTTCATTGACCACAAGATCATGGCTGCGATGGCTGCGCCAATCAGCGCAAGCGCACAGGGCAGGCGATGCCGCCAATAAAACGCGCCGGCCACTGCCGCTGCGCCGCCGCCCGCGAGAGTGGCGGGGAAGGCGTTTTTGAAATCATTGCCTTCAAACCCCAGCAGCGCAGGCAGAAAAAAACCGCCGGCAACCGTCATGCCGAGCACGAGCATGATGCCTGGAAGCGCAAGCCTTTTTTTGCCGACCAGCCACTCGGCCAAGCCTGCGCCAGCCAAGATCGTAAGCCCGCTGCCGATGGCTACGTTTGCCTTGCCTGCGGCAATGCCAAGTGCACCCAAAGCGAGCGCCACGCCAATGGCGATAAAAATATCGCCAAAGCTGCGCACGAAACGGAGCTGCTCATCGCCTTCGTTGCCCACGAGTGCGTCGTCCGAGGCGGTGTGCGCTGCGTGCATGCGGCTGCTCTGAAGTAGTGCATCGAGCTGGACGTGCGTGATGATGCCGTTTGCGGCAGCGCTGCGCAGTGCGTCTAGGCTTACGCTTTCTGTTGTGTTCAAGAGTTGGCCAATGAAAAGGGGTGGAAATGCGCGTTAGTATAGGCCGCGCAGCCTCGCTTCGGCACTGAGCGAGGTATCAAACATTTTGGAGATTTGCGATGAAAAATGCTATTTCTGCGCCGCAGGTATGACCCCAAAAACAAGGGAATCCCCGCACCAACGCCCCCAAAGTGGCGGGCGACGAGCGCTTACAATGGGGAGTGAGGGCGTGGCTATAAGCTGCGCGTTGCTTATCTCCACACAAAACAAAAAGGGGACACACTATGCAAGGCTTACTTCGCCTTTCATCGGGTATTGATTGGCTCAATACCAAACTAGGTTGGGTTGCAGCTTGGGCTTGCGGCATTGCGGCCGCCATTTGCGCCACAAATGCGTTTCTACGCTACGGCTTATCGTATAGCTCCAATGCTTGGCTTGAAATTCAGTGGTATTTGTTTGCCGTGTGCGTCATGCTTGGGGCTTCATACGTGCTGAAAGCCAACGAACATGTGCGCGTAGATATCCTTTACACCAAGCTTTCTACGCGCTCGCAAGTCACCCTCGATATCGTTTTTACGATCTTGTTTCTGCTTACCGTTACCGCATTTTTGGCCTACATCTGCTGGCCTTATTTCATGCGCACGTATGTGTCTAACGAAATGTCCTCCACCGCGGGCGGGCTCATCCGCTGGCCCGTGGTGCTCATGTTGCCGCTGGGTTTTGCGCTGGTCTTCTTGCAAGGCATCTCGGAGATCATAAAGCGCGTAGGCTTTTTGAGCGGGCATCATTCGATGGCCGCCAGCTACGAACGCCCACTCCAATAACAAAGCCGGGATAAAACTATTATGCAAATGGAAAATTTCGCCCCGCTGATGTTCGCGGGGTTGGTCATTACGATGCTGATCGGCTTTCCGGTCTCATTTTCGCTCGCTGCCCTAGGTTTGGGCTGCGGCTTTTTCGCGATTCATATGGGCTGGTTGCAACCGGCGTTTATGGAAACGCTGCCGCTCTCGCTCTTTAGTATTTTGAACAACGATTTGCTACTCGCGATTCCCTTCTTCACCCTCATGGGCACAATTCTGGAAAAGTGCGGCTTAGCTGAAGATATGCTCGATTCGATGGGCAAATTGTTTGGCACTACCAAAGGCGGCGTAGGCTATTCGGTGATTATTGTCGGCTTCATTTTGGGCGCGATTACGGGCACAGTCGCTGGGCAAGTGATTGCGATGGCGCTCATTTCGTTGCCGGTGATGATGCGCTACAACTACGACATGCGCTACGCCACGGGCGTGCTCGCTGCATCGGGCACGATCACCCAACTCGTGCCGCCGTCGCTGGTGTTGGTGGTGCTCGCCGATCAGCTCGGGCGCTCAGTGGGCGATATGTACAAAGGCGCGTGGGGGCCTTCGATCATTCAGGTGTTGCTATTTGCGATATACACCTATTTCTTTACCAAGATGAAGCCCAACGCCTTGCCCGGCATTCCCCGAGACGATATTAAGCAATCGCGCAAAGAGCTCTGGATGCAATGCGCACGCGGCATTATCCCGTCGGCGATTCTTATCTTCACCGTGCTCGGTAGCATGGGCGGCTTGCCGTTTCAAAAGCAAGGCTTGGCTACTCCCACAGAGGCCGGTGCGATGGGCGTGTTTGGTGCACTTATTCTCGCTGCGATGCATAAGCGCTTGAACTGGGCGCTTTTGAAAGACGCAATGCACGGCACCATGCGGCTCACCGCGATGGTGGTGTTCATTCTCATTGGGTCACGCGTGTTTTCGCAGGTGTTCCAGTTTGTCGATGGTGGTAAGTGGGTCGAGCATCACCTGTCTAGTTTGCCCGGCGGTCAGCTTGGCTTTCTGATCTTCGTCAACGTTTTCATCTTCTTCTTGGCGTTCTTCTTAGATTTCTTTGAAATCGCGTTTATCGTCGTTCCTATGCTTGCGCCCGTTGCCGAAAAGATGGGGATTGATTTGATTTGGTTTGGCGTGATGATTTGCGTGAACATGCAAACGAGCTTTATGCATCCACCGTTTGGGTTCGCACTCTTTTACTTGCGAGGCATCGCCGATACGCTTTGGAAAGAGAGGCGAATCCCCGCGCCTGTGAAGTCGAGCGACATTTATATGGGCTCGATTCCGTGGGTATTTATGCAGTTGATTTTGGTAGCGATTGTGATTTTCTTCCCGCAAACGGTTACCGTGTTTCTTGATAAAGAAAAAAAGGTGGACTTGGATAAAGTGAAAATCGAGATCCAAGAAAATACTGACAACAACAAAGAAATCGATGTGAACGAATTGTTTAAGAAAGATCCGCCCGTAGTTCCTGCGCCAACGCCTGCGAAGTGAGCGAACACGCTTCGCCCGAGACGGGTGCAGCCTCCGCCACGGGCCTGGCTTTCGGCTTTTTGCAGCGGCTCGCGGCGCTCTTGCTGGCCACAGGGCTACTCATCTGGTTCGCAGTGTTGTTTCGCAAGGGGGCCATCGGCGTGCAGTGGCCGCTTTGGTTAGCGGCGCTGGTCGTGGTGGAGTGGTCTGCCTATTGGGTGTGGAATAGTAAGGTTACGGTTGACCACGAAAAAATCGTGCAAACCTGGGTGTGGAAAAAAACGGTGGAGAAGAAGAATATTTCTTCTTTCAATATCGTTGAAATGCCTTTTCTGAGTTGGCTCGTCACCCCGCGCGTGGTGATCCGCACTGGCGGGATGCAAATCGTCACTTTCCCCGTGGCCGCGCCGCAGGTATTAGCGTTTGTGAAGGAACATTATCCGTATCCTACTGGGCATTTATAGCCTTATAGCGTTAGCGTACCGCTTGTGATACACCATATTTTTCAGACAGTTTCCCCAAAAAATAGCCAAAACTGCGCCGCAGGTATTTTGCGTACACATAAAAAAACCCCGCATCGCGGGGTTTTTTATTTGAACAAAACTTACTTCATGACCACTTCTGCGCTTGCATGAAATCATCGAAACCAGCTTCGCAAATACGGAACCAGAGGTTTGAATCAGCACGGAACTTGGAATAGTCGTCGTAGACTTTTTTCCAGTTTGGATTCTTTGCAGAAAGCTCGCTGTAAAGGGCGAGGGATTCTTTGAGCGCAGCTTCCATCATGTCTTTAGGGAAGCGCTGTAATTTCGTGCCAGAGCCTACCAATTGCTTCAACGCAGCTGGGTTACGAGCGTCGTATTTCGCCTGCATGTCGGTGTGCGCGTAAGCGGCTGCGGCTTCAACGATGGCTTTGTATTCCTTGGGCAATGCGTCGTAGGCCTTTTGGTTGACGAACAAATCGAGCTGCGGGCCACCTTCCCAGAAACCTGGGTAGTAGTAGTTGGGCGCGACTTTATTAAAGCCAAGCTTCAAATCATCGTATGGGCCAACCCACTCACACGCATCGATCACACCTTTTTCAAGTGAGGTATAAATTTCTCCGCCCGGAATATTTTGCGGTACGCCGCCGATGCGCTCAATCACTTTGCCGGCAAAGCCGCCGACTCGGAATTTCGTGCCCTTGAAATCGGCTAAGGATTTAACTTCCTTACGGAACCAGCCACCCATTTGTGCGCCGGTGTTGCCCATTGGGAAATTGATAATGTTGTATTTCGCGTAAAACTCACGCATCAGCTTCAAGCCGTTACCCTCATACATCCAAGCGGTCATCTGGCGGCTATTTAAGCCAAACGGAATGGCGCAACCCAAGGCGAAAGTCTCGTCTTTGCCAAAGAAGTAATAAGGCGCTGTGTTTGCGCACTCGACCGAGCCTTGCTGTACGGCATCGACTACGCCAAACGCTGGGGCTAATTCGCCCGGTGCATGGGTGGAAATTACGAACTTACCGCCGGTCATCTCAGATACTTTGGCAGCGAATACATCAGCCACACCGAAAAGCGTATCCAATGATTTTGGGAAGCTCGAGGCTAAGCGCCAACGTACAGCAGGCGATTGACCGATAACAGCGGGCGCGCCTAAGATTGCTCCGGCAGTAGCGCCGATGGCTACGCTTTTATTTAAAAAATCACGACGTTGCATTAATAGATCTCCTTCAGTATTGAGTTTCGCATTCATTTTGACGCGAATTTTTCTAGTATAGGCGAGAGTTGATGGCTTGTCGCAGAGGGTTTGCCCAGCAATCCCTTTGCGCTTGAGCGACTTAGAGCCGGAGCGATTGCATCATTTGGTCAAACGCACCGTCGGAGACGCGCGACCATGCGTGGGCGTCGCTGCGAAAGCGTGCCCAATCTTCGTAAACTCGCTTCCATTGCGGGTTTGCCGCGTTGAGCTCGCCGTAAAACTCGTTACTCGCCTTAAAGGCTGCATTGGTGATTTCCGCTGGGAATCGGTAAAGCCGCGCGCCGCTTGAAATGAGCGTACGCAGCGCCTGCGGGTTGCGTACATCGTAGCGCGCCTGCATCTCAAGATGGGCGCGCGCGCACGCGGCATCGAGAATAACTTTGTATTCTGCGGGTAGCCCGTCCCATGCTTTTTGATTCACGTAAAGGGCGAATTGCGCGCACCCTTCCCACCATGAAGGATGGTAATGAATCGGCGCGACTTTATAGAACCCTGCTTTTAAATCGTCGTATGGGCTCAACCAATCAGCAGCGTCGATCGTGCCTTTTTCAAGTGCAGCAAAAATATCTGACTCTTTAACGTTCTGCGGCACGATGCCGATGCGTTGCGCGACCCGACCAGCAAACCCGCCGATACGCATTTTCAGGCCGTTTAGATCGGCAACCGTACGCAGCTCCTTGCGATACCAGCCGCCCATTTGCGCGCCGGTATTGCCCAACGGAAAGTTAATGATGTTGTAAGTTTTATAAAAATCACGCAAGAGTTTCGCGCCATTGCCTTCGGTTGTCCAAGCGCTCATCTGGCGGCTGTTGAGCCCAAATGGCGCTGCACCGTCGAGCGCAAAGGTTTCGTCTTTTCCAAAATAATAACTGGGAAACGTATGCCCGCATTCAACCGTACCGTTCTGGACGTTATCGACGAGCTGCGGCATTTGCGCAATTTCACCCACTGGGTGAACTGAAATCTGAAACTTACCCGCACTCATTTGCGAAACCAAACGGCTCATCGTCTCGGCAGCGCCATAGATGAGATCGAGCGACTTTGGAAAAGCCGATGTGCAGCGCCAGCGAATCGTTGGGCTTTGCCCGATCACAGCAGGCGCGCCCAATACAGCCGCACCGACAATTGGCGCTACCAGAAATTTGCGTCGGCGGGGAAGTCGCGGGGGTAGCAGTGACGAATCGTAACTTTGCATCAACTCAGTTTAGGCGATCAGGCTTCGTCGGAGCGCGCGCCCTGCGTGTGTTTTTTTCTGTGTGTTGCTGGATGCTTGCGTGGCGATCTCATTGCGCAACGTGGGGATCGATTGCGACTGCGCAATTTGGCGTAAAAAAGGCTAAATCTGCGCCGCAGGTATGATGATGCAACCGTAAAAAAGCCGTGCAATGCACGGCTTTTTGGGGTTGAGACGCGCGCCTGAACGGCTATGACGGCTATGCTTCAGCCGGCTCTTCTTCAGCTGTTGTTGGCGCGGAATCAGCGGTGGTAAAGGATAACTTGACTTTCTCTTCCGCATCAATATCGACGTGAACCTGACCGCCGTTGGTGAGCTTACCAAATAGAAGCTCGTCTGCCAACGCTTTGCGGATCGTATCTTGAATGAGCCGCGCCATCGGGCGCGCACCCATTTGCGGGTCAAAGCCTTTTTTGCCTAAGAAATCGCGGAGCGCTTGTGAGAAGGTGATTTCCACTTTTTTATCGTGCAACTGCTGCTCAAGCTCAAGCAAAAATTTATCAACGACGCGCAAGATAACCGTATGGTCGAGCGATGCGAAGGAAACGGTCGCATCTAATCGGTTTCGGAATTCAGGGGTAAACAATCGTTTGATGTCGCCCATTTCATCGCCTGCGGCTTTCGAGTTCGTAAAGCCAATCGAAGTTTTAGCTAACTCAGACGCACCAGCGTTGGTTGTCATGATGATGATTGCGTTGCGGAAATCCGCTTTGCGACCGTTGTTATCGGTCAACGTGCCGTTATCCATCACCTGTAGCAAGATGTTGAAAATATCAGGGTGGGCTTTTTCGATTTCATCAAGCAAAAGCACGCAGAATGGATGCTTGGTAACTGATTCTGTGAGCTGCCCGCCTTGGTCGTAGCCGACATACCCGGGTGGCGCGCCGATAAGGCGACTCACCGCATGCCGCTCCATGTACTCGCTCATATCAAAGCGGATAAGCTCAACGCCCAAACAAAAAGCCAATTGCCGCGCCACTTCGGTCTTACCAACGCCTGTGGGGCCGCTAAAAAGGAACGCTCCGATGGGTTTGCGCGGATTACCCAAGCCGGAGCGCGCCATCTTAATTGCGGAGGAAAGCGCATCGATCGCTTTGTCTTGCCCAAAAACGACATTTTTTAAATCGCGATCAATGGTTCGTAGGGCATTACGATCATCTGACGATACATTTTTCGCTGGGATGCGCGCGATCTTGGCTACGATATCTTCGATATCGGTTTTGCCAATCGTTTTTTTCTGTTTTGACTTCGGCAAAATCTTTTGCGCAGCACCTGCTTCATCGATCACGTCAATTGCTTTATCTGGCAAGTGTCGATCATTAATATGGCGAGCAGAAAGCTCAGCCGCGGCGGTAATCGCAGCAGGAGAATATTTCACGCTATGATGCTCTTCAAATTTCGATTTCAAGCCGCGCAAAATCTCAACGGTCTCTGAAATGGAAGGCTCAGGCACGTCAATTTTTTGGAAGCGCCGCGCAAGCGCGTTGTCTTTTTCAAAAATTTGTCGGAATTCGCTATAAGTCGTTGCGCCGATGCACTTTAGCGTGCCGTTAGAGAGCGCAGGCTTCAGTAGATTAGATGCATCCATGGTGCCGCCAGAGGCTGCGCCCGCGCCAATAATAGTGTGAATTTCATCGATGAATAAAATGCCGCCATCGCGCTCTTGCAGCGCTTTGAGCACGGCTTTAAGGCGTTGCTCAAAGTCACCCCGATATTTTGTGCCCGCGAGCAGTGCGCCCATATCGAGGGAAAATACCGTGCAGTGTTTGAGAATTTCGGGCACTTCACCATCGACGATGCGTTTGGCTAAGCCTTCTGCAATCGCTGTTTTGCCAACGCCAGCTTCACCCACGAGCAACGGATTATTCTTGCGGCGACGGCAGAGAATTTGAATGACACGCGTGATTTCATGGTCGCGACCAATCAACGGATCAATCTTGCCCGCTTTTGCGCTGTTGTTTAGATTTTGCGCAAATTGCTCAAGCGCACCTTTTTGATCAGATCCGTTTTCTTCGGTCGGTGCGCCCGCTTCGGCCTTCTCCTTATTTTCAGGCACTTTTGAGATGCCGTGCGAGATGTAATTCACAACGTCGAGCCGCGAGACCGCTTTTTGCGAAAGGAAGTAAACCGCATGTGAATCTTTTTCGCCAAAGATCGCAACGAGCACATTTGCACCCGTCACCTCTTTTTTTCCGCTGGATTGAACGTGCAGGATCGCCCGCTGAATCACCCGCTGAAAGCCTTGTGTAGGCTGGGTATCGCTTTCGCTCTGCGTAGGCAGGCGCGGCGTGTGCTCGTTGAGAAACGCAGCGAGCTGCGTTCGTAGCTCATCGATATTGACCGCGCACGCGCGCAACACTTCGGATGCCGAAGGGTTGTCGAGCATTGCCAGCAGCAAATGCTCAACAGTGATGAATTCGTGGCGTTTCTGACGCGCCTCAACAAACGCCATGTGCAGACTGACTTCTAATTCCTGCGCGATCATTGCAATTGCCCTTTTACCTACGTTAGTGGCCGCATTTCGGGAAATACCGAAAAACGCCCAGATTTACTAAGCACGATCCAATACGCACTGTAGTGGATGTTGATGCTCTGCTGCGAACTTTATCACTTGCTTGACTTTTGCTTCAGCAATTTCTTTTGTGTATACGCCACAAACGCCAAATCCGTCGCGGTGCACGCGCAGCATGACTTGCGTAGCCTGCTCGCGCGGCATGATGAAAACCACCTGCAAAACCGCAACGACAAAATCCATCGGTGTGTAGTCGTCGTTGAGCAGCAACACTTTAAACATGGGAGGCGGTTTGAGCTTTTCGCGCTCGATATCCGCGTCGTTGTCCAGCACATTGTCGTTGCTTGTTTGGTTGCTCATGCGGAATGTAAAACGATTGTCACAGAAGGGAACGTTATGGCGATTTGATTGAAATCAAGTGTACTGCGCGCGAAAGTGCGATTTTGAGTCGGTTTTTGGCAATTATGACAAAACAATACGATTGTTTTCATTTTCAGCTGCACATCGCTTGACGCGACTGAATTCTGCATGTACAACCCTAAAAGGTTGTAATCAAACCAATCGAGTGGAGTAAGCCACCGTGCTGGGAGGACGAGTCGTTAACACGCTGTCGCCTGATACGTCTGGCGCAAACCCCCAAGATTGAATTGAAATGCATCCACAGTACGCGGGTGTTCGGCGTTTATCAATTGTGTTTTAAGGAAAAGTAGTATGGCAACAGGTACAGTGAAATGGTTTAACGATGCAAAGGGCTTTGGCTTCATTACCCCGGATGACGGCGGTGAAGACTTGTTCGCGCATTTCTCGGCCATTCAAATGAACGGCTTCAAGAGCCTCAAAGAAGGTCAGAAAGTGACTTTCGAAGTGGTCCAAGGCCCAAAGGGTAAACAAGCCTCGAACATCGGAAACCCGTAATAGATTCCAGATGATCAAAAAGGGCTCGCTTGCGAGCCCTTTTTTTATTTATTTTTCAAAAAGATCTTCCGCGTTTACTATCGATCAGGCAGAAATTTGCACCACCCAGAGCCATTTTTTTGGTCATGAAGCGTGTTTGCAGATTGCCCGAGTTCGCGTAACCGTGATCTGCGCCGCAGGTCACAACAAATTTATGCTTTGGGCGCTGGATAATCCGTATATCCGCCAGAGCCGGACGTATAACCCGTTTTGAAATCCGCTGCGTTGAGCGCTGCGCCCGTAGCAAATCGGGCGGGTAGATCTGGGTTTGAGATTAAAGGCACGCCAAACGCAACCGCATCTGCCGCGCCACTTTCAATCGCGGCGCTCGCCTTCGCCGATCATATTGATTGTTTGCGATGTACGCCACGCCCGCTGCGCTCAGCGTTTTTCTGCCTTCGCAAAATCAGAGTTCGCGATGCCAGCGCGCGAGCGCCCGGTGAGCCCTTCGATGAAATGCACGTATGCGATGCCCCGCTGCGCAAGCACGTTTTTGCAAGCCATTGTTGTGCCTTCAGCGCTAGCCATTGCGTCGCGGTCTTCGCAAAAGCATCGCGATCAGCACGCGACTACTTCGCAGCCTCCATAACCACTCGCGTAGCCAAGTAAAGTCTTGGAATAATGGAATCTACGAGCACGTATTCAGCATCAGTGGTGTGCGCGCCAAAGCCACGCAGACCGTATCGCTCGACGACTCCACCTTTGGTTTTGAGCGCGGCAAACGCAGCATCCGTGCCGCCGCCTTCAGCGATGGCATCGACTACTAATTTCAACCCAATTTCAGCATAAACTACTTGCGAAAGCGCAGCTAATTTTTTGCCCGCTTCATTCGCCTCAAGCGGCGGGCGACGGCGCTCGAAAGTGAGCTCCACTTTTGCATTCGGCAGCAATTGGGTTTTGATGCGCTCGCGAATTTTGCGCTCGATCTCATCGTAATCTTCAACGCGCAACACGCGCACATCTGCCGACGCGCTCGCGAAGGGCGGAATCATATTACGGGTGACGCCTGCTTTCGAAATCGTCCAATTCATTTTGATGCCGAGCTTCGCGTCAGATAAATCCCGCGTTTGCAAAATTTGGTGGGAAAGCTCATAAAGTGCATTGATCCCGTTCTCGGGTGCGCCACCGGAGTGCGACGCGCGGCCTGTAACATTCAAATTCACCGATGCAATGCCGGCAGTTGCCAGAGCAAGCTTATCGCTATTTTCTCGCGAGCCTTCAAAGCTCATCACCACGTCGTGGTCAATTCCCAATTGAATGAGCGCCGCGCGTGAGCCCGGCGAGCTGATTTCCTCGTCGCCATTGATGAGCACGGTGAGTTGCGCGAACTGATCAAACTTAAGCTCGCGCAGCATGCCAACAACGTGCATGATCATCGCTACGCCTTGCTTATCGTCCGCAATACCCAAGCCATAAGCCTTGTTTCCATCAATGCGAAACGGCTGCCGCGCCAGCATACCTTTTGGATAGACCGTGTCCATGTGCGCAATCATCGCGATTTTTTTAGTGCCCGTGCCGCGCCAGGTGGCTTTCACCATCTTGCCAATTTCATCTGGCGTGTCTTCCATTTTGTACACGTCAGTATTGGCCGAGAGCACTTCCACATTACCGCCCAACGCACGCAACCTCTCGGCGATCACCGCTGCGACTGCATTAAGCCCTTCAAGCTCACGGCTTCCTGATTCGATATTGCAAATTTGCTTGAGCGTATCGAGCAAAGGCTGTGCGTTCGCCCGGGCAAGCGCGAGCACGGGCTCGTTTGGCGCGGCATTGAGGAATGCGCTGCAGCTGAGGCAGGCTGCAGCAACAAGGGATTTGAATTTCATAGACATCTCACGATCAACGTTTTTTAGGCTATGTTGATATTATCAGCAAGAGATCGCGGGTTGGAGATGCAATTTCACTCCTTCGGTTTTTGCGTGTCGGCGACGGCGGCTACGGAAACGCATTTGCGGGGAGGTTTGCTGCAATCATCCAAATGATTTCTGCCTTCTTACGGATAGTGGTCTAGTTGGCGAGGTTTTACCAGATGAAAAGTGATTGCGCAGAGATGACTGCACTCACTTTGAGCGTGCGTTCCTAGCTAAAAGTGACCAATAATGCTGGCAGACAATGCGCGAAAACACTCAATTCTGCGCCGCAGGTATTGTTGTTTTTAATTCGTATCAGGCGTTTTCAAATCCCGCCAATACATTCGCAGCGTTCGTGCCCAGCTCCACCGCCGCGTACCCACCTTCCAGCACAAATATCGTAGGTAAGCTAAGCTTTTTTACTCGCGCACCGAGCCTCGTGAAATCATCGCGGGTGAGTGCGAATTTGGAGATTGGATCGTCGATAAACGTATCGAGCCCGAGAGAAATCACCAACGCGTCGGGCTTATGTTCGGCCACGCGCGCGCACGCGATTTCCAGCGCGGCGAACCACTTTTCGGCGCTCGTGCCCGCAGCGAGTGGCAAGTTGAGATTGAAGCCCGCGCCCGCACCCGTGCCCATGCCCATTTCATCCGCGTGCCCCAGATAAAACGGATATTCCGTTAACGGATCGCCGTGCAAACTCACGAACAATACATCGGCGCGGTCATAAAAAATACTCTGCGTGCCGTTGCCGTGGTGGTAATCTACATCCAAAATCGCCACCCGCGCGCAGCCTTGATTGCGCAATGCCTGCGCCGCTACCGCCGCGTTATTTAGAAAGCAATAGCCGCCCATGAAATCCGCGCCCGCGTGATGCCCTGGCGGGCGCGTTGCGCAAAAAGCCGCGCGTGCGCCTGCACTGAGCAAATGCGCCGCGCTCGCCGCCGCATCGGCCGCCGCTTTCGCCGCCGCCCACGTGCCCGCGACCATCGGGCTGCCGTTATCCATCGAATACAAACCCAGCCGCGCAGTGAAATTGGTAGGCTCGATATCGCTCCTCAACGTGCGCACCGGCCACACCGAAGGAAACGGTTGCACGCGCGCGTTGCCCGCATCCAGCGCAATCCACTGCGCCCACGAGGTTTCTAAAAACGCCAAATAGCGCGCGGTATGCACTTGCGCGAGCACACTGCGCGAATCCACGTGCGGCGCGCGAATTTCATGCGCCTTCAACGCGGCCAACACAAACTCAGCGCGCGCAGGTGATTCGAAGCACGCCACCCGCTCACCACGAAAAAATTCGTATTCGGGCGCGTGCAGGGTGTGGGTTTCGGAGAAGAAAGTAATCATGATTTTTTAATAGAGCGCTGAGTAACCCTATGGAAACTTCCGCGCCGTATGCAGCAACGTCAACACATAAACAGTCTTCCCCTGCTCATCGACTTTCACTACTGCGATGTAGGGCAACCGATGAATAACCAATTCGCGCGTGCCCGAAACGCGCCCTGTACGCGAGGCGTTTGGAAAGGTTTCGAGCGTTGAGATCGTTGCATGAATGCGGGCGAGTACTCGCGTCGCGACGTCCATGCTCGCTTCACGCAAATAGTATGTGCCGATCATCTCAAGACCTTGCTCGGCAAGTCCGGTCCACTTAATTACGTACATTTTCGAACACGGCGTTAAACCGAAGGCGGTTTTTCTTTCGCTTGCAGCTTTTCCCACACGCGCTTCATCACTTCGCTATGCGCGGTGAGCGTTGCCTCGCCCGCATTCAACGCCGCCAGCGAACGACTCACGCGCTCAGCAAACCATTCCTCGTAGCCCGGCTCTTTTTCCATAAACATTTCCGGGATCAACGTGTCCGCCGCGTCCGCAATCGAAAGCGTAATCGCCACCGGACGATTGTTTTTCGTCACGATCACCGGCTCGCGCTGAATCGCATCAAGGTATTCACCAAAATGGGTTTTCGCGTCTTTCGCGGTCATGGTTTGCATGGTTTCTCTGCTCAGAAAGTGACTATAGTGGTTATTGTAGTCACCATTTACCCCGAGATTCGCAGACTCACGCAAAGTTTCTGGAGATATTGCTCAAAAAGTGCCAATTCTGCGCCGCAGGTATTGCTGCCAACTGGCGCGGTTTTGCGTGAGCAATCGTAGGGTGTCAATCCTATTGCACCCACTTTAGGATTTTGAGGTGGAACAAAAACAAGATTTGATCGGCGTCGCCGATAGTTTCAAGTCGGCGCAATAAGATTGCGCCCTACGCAGGCTCGTGCAGTGTGATTAACCCGACACCAACTCCAACCGCACCGATTTACCCAGCGCCGCCGCCGCGCCCGCAAGCGTCGTCAGCGTAAGACTCGTGTCAGTGTCGTCTAGCAGGCGATTGAGCGCGGCGCGGCTGGTGTGCATACGCTTAGCCATCTCAGTTTTAGTGATATTTTGCGCACGCATGGCTTCTTCGAGTTGCAACGCGAGCACGCGCTTCATCGCAGCGGCCGTAGTCGTCTCAAATGTGCCTTCTTCTTTGAGGAAATCGTCGAATTTAGTTCCGATGGGCATCGTTATTCCTTTCGTTCAAAAGTCTAAGCGGCTCTGCGCGAGCGCAATCTCGCTCGCGGGTGTAGCTTGCGTTTTCTTGATAAATGCGTGTAACAACACCATTCGTTCGCCTTTGATTGTGAAGAGCACGCGTGCGATTCGGGTGGGCAGTTGCGTGCGCACTTCCCACACGCTTCCTGCGAGTTTGCGCACCAAAGGCATACCAAGAGGCCAACGAAACTGCACCGCCTTGATATCTTCGCCGATGGATTGCCGCTCATGCGCGGGTAATGCCTTGAGCCAATCACGCACAGGCTCCGCACCAGCAGGCGTTTGGTAGAAAAACACCTGTAGTTTTGGATCGGAACGTGTGAGCGCCATGCGCGAAGTGTACCAAAAATGATACGCACGTAAAGCGTGTTGCCCTTGGATGCCAAACTTTCTTCAATCGAAAAAAGTGACAAATTTCGGGAGGTATTGCTCAAAAATGGCCGATTCTGCGCCGCAGGTATTGCTACCAAAGAGTGCGGTTTTGGGTAATCATTCGTATGGTGTCAATCCTATTGCACCCACTTAAGGATTTTTGAGGTGAGGCGAAAACTATGTGTTGTCGGCGTTGCCGATGGGTTTAAGTTGGCACGATGGGATTGTGTCCAACGCTACAACTCAAGCAACTTTAAACCTATTTTCAATTTCGATCCAAAAACTCTTGAGTTTTTCTGCAATCTCTCGCTCACGTTGAGCTCCCTCACGAACTCGCTTCATATCTCGAACGTAAGCTTTCATCTTCGCGCTGTTGTCGTCAGCATTTGCCTCTCCGCCGATCATTGGACCTGATGTCGTAGAGATCGAAGAAAACGCATTCAGAGCAACTATGAGGTCTTCATCAAGCGAAACTGAAATAGTCGAGCTTGCACTTCGTCCATTCGATTGCTCCGAAAATTGACTTACGACGTTACATTCAATAAATAAATCCAAATCACCTATTCCTCTTAAAACTCCGCTCTCAGATAAATAGAGGACTTTACGCAAGCAATCCTGAACTGACTCCTGGTGCTTAGCGAAAACCGCTTTATCGTTTTTCGGCCAACCTCTCAGGTGATTTTCTATGTGGCTACAAAAAAACAAGCGAGCTCGATCTTCTCGAAAGTAGTCGAGACCGAGCGGTTTAAAAAGCTCGTTAGCTGCAGAGCATGGAAGGACTTCGATGTTGAGGTCGCTCCGACGCACGCCCAAAAACCCTCCCGGTGGTCGCACAAAATCAAATGTCCAATCGTTGGTTTCATACGTCTCAAGCGTCTTGTGAATTCGCTTGATGTCTTTCGCAATACGCCCTAAATAAAACTGAGCTTCATCAAAAGTCACAGCGCGATCCGCCAGAAGTTCAAGCTCGATTGTGGTTTCGAACAATGTGCGCATTCCATTGAAAACATCCCAGTGTTCCCGAGTCGAACCAACATTTCGCTTTCGATTGAATTCATAGAGCGCTGTGGGAAAAAAAATAATGTCCTTATGATGAGAAAGGTATCGCTTGATGAATTCGAAGTAGACATAGATCGCAAGTAACCCCTCGGATGCTTTACGCTCGCGTTGAAATTCCTCTAGCCGAATGAAGACGTTAGCGTCGAGTGCCAGTCTATACGGGGGCCTTAACGCAAGACCCGACATCAGTTGAATAAAGAGTCCTCTTAAATTGAGGTGAAAGCGCCTTTTTGAAGCAAGTGAAAGCAATTGGAAGCGATTAGCGATTTCATCGATTGTCATATCGTGCCGTAGAAGTACAAGCGGAAAAGCTGGATTGAGGGTTAATTTCGTCTACGTTTTGTCTAAGCAGCCATCAACCCACACTGCGCCGCCACGTTAGCCAACAACCGCGGCGTATCCTCCAAGGCTTCTTCCAACGTCATCGGGCGATTGCAAAGCGAAAAGCACCCGCCGTTAAACAAAACGTTCAGCGCTTCAACCGAATCCAAATCCACCCCACCCGAGATCAACGTGCGTTTCGCTTTCGGCGACGCAGCCATCGCGCGTTGCGCGGCGACAAAAGGTGTTTTGCCTAAGAGCGTTTGTTGATCGCTGCGGCCTTCGCCGGTGATGAGCCAATCGGCATCTTTGAGTGCGGCGGATAAGCCAACTAAATCAGCAACGACTTGCGCGCCGGATTGCATCGTTGCGCCGAGCATGAGTAGCGTATAGCCCAGGCCGCCAGCTGCGCCTGCACCGGGCGCGTCGCGGGCGGAGGCATCTGTGCCGAGCGCAGTTTCTAGGGCTTCGGCATAGGTGCGTAATGCCGAATCGAAGCCCAACAAATCCACGCGCTGTACGCCTTTTTGCGGGCCGAAAATCGCGGTCGCGCCGCGCTCACCGAGCAGTGGATTATTCACGTCAGAGAGCAACGTGATCGTTACGCCTTCTAGCTTTTGCGGCAGATCAAGCTGATCAATTTTGCCCACGCGCACGAGCGCAGCAGGCGTAGGCGGCACGATATTGCCCACGCCTTCAAACATGCGCGCGCCTAAGCCCACGAGTAAGCCCGCGCCGCCATCGTTGGTGCTCGTGCCGCCTAAGCCTATGAAAAATTTGCGCACGCCTTGCTCAATCAATACGCGCATCAACACGCCAATGCCCACCGTGTGCCGCGAGGCGACGTCGGTGTTCATCCCTACCGGCTCGGTAATGCCAACCAACTGCGCGACTTCGATCAACGCCGAGCCATCGGGCAAGATCGCGTAATCGGCATCAAGCGGCTGCGCGCTCGCGCCGGGGAGCTTACGCGTATGGCGCGCGCCGCCTGCCGCCGCGAGCACCGCATCGAGCGTGCCCTCGCCGCCATCGGCCATTGGGCAATGAATAATCTGCGCCGCAGGTAGTGCACGCTTTAGACCAATGCTTAATGCCTCGCATACCTGCGGCGCAGAAAGTGAGCCTTTGAAGGAGTCGGGGGCAAGGATGATTTTCATTGATTATTTTCTAAGAAATGCTGGTGCTTGAGTTTTTTTGTGATCGTAGAAATCTTCAAAAAATCCCGATCATTGTGAAGGAGGATTGCATTGAAGTCGATCGCTATTTGCGCTATTACACAATCGGTACCGGAGCGCAAGGTGTGCCCCGCCCAGCGCGCCTTCGCGTAGAGCAGGGCGGCGCGCTCAACGAGGTCGAGGTTATGTTCATCTCCGATGAATTCACGCACAGCAAAGTAGCGTTTGAGTTTTTCGATCTCTTTAATATTTCGGCTGCCTTGCAAAATCTCTTGATAGATTGGCGCGCAGAGGACGATTGCGCGCTCCTGCACAAGCAGGGTCGCAAGCTTAGATTTTGCTGCGGACTCACCTGAGCGAATGAACGCAATCCAAACCGACGTATCTACCAGGATCATTGCGACACTGTGTGACCGTTTGTTCGTGCGGCCTTGTAGTCGTAGTCATCAGCGATGAGGTCGCTTCCCATCAAGTCGAGCAAATTTGGGCGGGTGTGGCGCTTTAGCGTCTCTTCTAAAGAAAGCTGTACCGCTTCTTTCTTAGTTTTCGTTTTTGTCGCTTTCATCACGCTGGCGATGAGCTTATCGTCGATATCAATATTCGTACGCATGTTAATCTCCATACACATTCAATGTGTATTGTAAAGCAAGCTACTCGCGCGTGCTGGCTCGGGAAATCCTATCCAACACAGCTTCCCACTGCGCGCCCGCCGGTGGCGTCTCGATCCAAATTTCATCCAGCCCGGCTGCGTCAAGCGCGCGCAAATCGGCATACAAATCGTGCTCAATCTGCGCCGCAGGTATCTTGATTTTGGTGAGATGCGCGCCCGTAAATTGCGGGCAAACCGTGAACGTAAGCGTACCAATCTTGCTCTGTACTTTTAGCGCAGAAAAGGCATTTGCAGTTTTCAAAAACGTCGGCGTGCGCGGCGCGTAGTGCGAGGCTAGCGAGCCGGAAACGCGTGGGGCGCTCTCGTCATTAGATTTCGTTTGTGGCGCAACACCCAATACGCGCGCAATATCGGCTGCACTAATCCGCCCGGGGCGCAGGATGCGCACGGGGGAAACGGTGCAATCAATAATCGTGCTCTCTACGCCAACTTCGCAATCACCACCCAGCAATATCGTTTGCAGTTCATCACCAAATTCTGCGGCAACATGTTCGGGTCGCGTCGGTGAAACATGCCCAAATTTATTGGCCGAAGGCGCAGCGATGGGCACGCCCGCTTCACGCAACAACGCGAGTGCAACCGGGTGTGAAGGCACACGCAAACCCACAGTATCTTGCCCGCCGGTTACAGCATCCAACACATGGGCGGCGCGGCGAACGATCAATGTCATCGGCCCGGGCCAGAAGGCTTGGGCGAGCAAATCTTCGGAGATTTTCCATGAAAATGCCCATTTCTGCGCCGCAGGTATGGAGTCGAAATGCACGATCAACGGGTGATCGGCAGGGCGGCCTTTTGCAGCAAAAATTTTGCGCACGGCAGTTTCGTTTGATGCATCTGCGCCTAAGCCGTAAACCGTTTCGGTGGGGAAGGCAACGAGCTCGCCCGCGCGCAAGCGCTGCGCTGCGAGAGTCACATCATCGGTAAAGCGCGGATCAGTCATCGCAGCGCTTGATCAAAAGCTGCAGAATTATTGATGACGGTGTAGGCCGCGATGCGTTCGTTTTCAATCTTAAATACGTTCGCGGCGAGGGCGTGAAGCTCTTTGCCGCTGGCCTTCATGCGCCAATGGCCGCGAAGCAAAATCATCGTCGTCTCATCATTGGTAAATGCCTGCAACCGCTCCACTTCCAGCACTTGTACGTGCCCGTTCAGCGCTGCAAAAAAATCAAATACGCCCTGAGCACCTTCCCACCGCCCGGCCCAAGGCAACGACTCCACGCCTTGCCAATTCAATACGAATTCCGGCGCGATGCAAAGCGTGAGCGCATTCGCATCACCGACTTTAATTGCCGCATAAAATGAATCAATTAGATTACTCATATACGCTTTTCTCTCCTTCGGGTCGCGTTTTAAATCGGCGATGCGTCCATAAATATTGCGCAGGCGCTTCAAGCACGCGGGCTTCAATAAATTGATTGAGTCGCAGGGCATCTGCCGTATCGTCGCCGCTGGGGAAATTGTCCCATGCGGGGTAAAACGTCGCGTCGTAGCCGCCGTTTGAATTTTGCAGCGAAATGAGCGGCACGACCACCGCTTTGGTGATCGCGCACAGCCGAGACAAGCCGGTAATTGTCGCCGCGGGCACGCCAAAAAATGGAACGAAGACCGAATCTTTAGCGCCGAAATCCATATCTGGCAAGTAGAAAAATGGCGTACCCTTTTTCGTCTCCCGAATGATCGCGCGCAAGCCTTCTTGCCGCGAAAATAAAATCGCATTGCCAAAGCGCTCACGCCCCGCGCGGATCATCGCATCGATCTGCGGGTTGCTTTGGGTGCTGTAGACCGACGCGGCAAGGTGGTCGCACGTCAGGCGAATGCCCGCATGATCGAGCCCAACGAAATGCGGGCAGAGCAAAATGATCGGGCGCTTACCCTGATGCTTCCGCCAGTGATGTTCATCAATAAAGCGTACGTAATCGCGGATGGCTTCTTTGCTGCCTTGCCATAAAAAAGCGTGCTCGACCATCGCTTGCCCATAGGCGCAAAAATGCGCTTTGGCGCGCGCTCTAATCTGCGCCGCAGGTAATTGCGGGAAACATAAGCGCAGATTGGTGAGCGCAATATTGCGCCTGCGTTTAGCGAGATAAAACGCAAGCGCACCGATGCTGCGCCCGAAGCGCGCGAGCGTGTGCGGCGCGCAGCGCCGACCTATCCAGTTAACGGTCGCGATCCAGTTCATTGGTGAAGCTCCGGCGCAGGCGGCGCGCCGCCTGGCTGTTTGTAACGGTTATAGCTCCACAAATATTGCAGCGGATTGCGGGCGATGGCAGCTTCAACATGTTGGTTGAGCGCATGTGTGGGTAGATTATCGCTGCCAATCTGCGCCGCAGGTAAGGGCGCGATTGCGTAGGCGTGGACGATGAAACCCGCCCGTTTCGGCATGCGCGCAGCAGAGACCATCACCAACCGAGCATTGGTCTTTTCTGCAAGCGCGGCGATGAGCGTCATCGTGTAAGCAGACTTACCAAAGAAAGGCACCCACGCGCCCTCGCCTGCGGTGGGGGTTTGATCGGGCAAGATGCCGATGGCTTCGCCGCGTTTTAAAGCTTTGAGCATCGCGCGCACGCCCGCGAGATCGGCCGGTACGCACACGACATTACCCTTCTCGCGTCCCGCACGCATGACTGCATCGAGCGATGCAACGCGCGGCTTGCGATACATCACGGTAAACGCGCGCTCATGGCCAATGCAATGCCCAGCGATTTCAAAGCAGCCCAAATGTGGCGTTAAGAAAATCGTCGCCCCCGGGGCTTGGATCGTGGCTAAGCTTTCGGCATCAAGGCTTACCTGCGGCGCAATTTTTGACCACGGATTGCGCCATACCCAAGGTATTTCGAGCATCTGCTTGCCTGTTTCAGCGGCAATTTTTGCCTGAATCTGCGCCGCAGGTATGTCCGCTAATTCAGGGAAATAGGCTGATGCTAGGGCGAAATTTGCCTCTTGGCGCGCGCGTGTTTTCCCATGAAATTGATAAGCAAGCCGCCCCAGCACAGCGCCGAGCGCGTGCAGCCAAGAAAGAGGGAGAGCGCCGAGAAGGCGCAAAAGGGTAGCCATAAGGCGCAAGTTTAAGTAAAATGTGAAAGTTCGTTGAGTTAATGTAGACAACTTGCGGAGCGAACGGGGGTTTTTGATGTTTCCGCTAAAGCGTCTCCGACCGTGCGAATCCTTCGATATAAGCACTGCGGCGCGAGTTAGCAAATGCGCCCAGCGCAACTTTTTATACGAATGGATCTAAAAGCATGAGTGATTATCTCTTCACCTCGGAGTCCGTCTCCGAAGGCCACCCCGATAAAGTAGCAGACCAAATTTCCGATGCGATTTTGGATGCGATTTTCAAGCAAGACCCACGCAGCCGCGTTGCCGCCGAAACGCTCACCAACACTGGCCTAGTGGTGCTCGCGGGCGAAATCACTACCAACGCGCACGTTGATTACATCCAAGTCGCGCGCGACACCATCAAGCGCATCGGCTACGACAATACCGATTACGGCATTGACTACAAAGGCTGCGCAGTGATGGTTTGCTACGACAAGCAATCCAACGACATCGCCCAAGGCGTGGACCACGCCAGCGACGATCATCTGAACACCGGCGCAGGAGACCAAGGCTTGATGTTTGGCTATGCCTGCGACGAAACGCCCGATCTCATGCCAGCGCCGATCTACTACGCACACCGCTTAGTTGAGCGGCAAGCGATGCTGCGCAAATCAGGCAAGTTGCCATTTTTGCGCCCTGACGCAAAGTCGCAAGTCACCATGCGTTATGTGGATGGCAAGCCGGTTTCAATCGATACCGTCGTGCTCTCAACGCAGCATGCGCCCGATCAATCCGAAACGCAAACCAAAATGAAAGCTTCGTTTAATGAAGCCATCATTGAAGAAATCATCAAGCCGGTGTTGCCAAAAGAAATGTTGGTGAACACGCGCTATTTGGTGAACCCAACCGGGCGCTTCGTGATCGGTGGCCCGCAAGGCGATTGCGGCCTCACTGGGCGCAAAATCATTGTGGACACCTATGGCGGCGCTTGCCCACACGGCGGTGGCGCGTTCTCCGGCAAAGACCCATCGAAAGTGGATCGCTCCGCAGCCTACGCAGCGCGCTACGTTGCGAAAAATATCGTCGCAGCTGGCTTGGCCAAGCAATGCCAAATTCAGGTGGCCTACGCGATTGGTGTGGCAAAGCCGATGAACGTGACGGTGTACACCGAAGGCACGGGCGTGATGAGCGATGAGAAATTGGCCGCGTTGGTAAACGAGCATTTCGACTTGCGTCCGAAAGGCATCATCATGATGCTCGATTTACTCCGCCCAATTTATGAGCAAACCGCAGCGTATGGCCATTTTGGTCGCAACGAGCCTGGATTTACGTGGGAGCGTACGGATAAAGTTGCCGCACTGCGCGCGGCGGCGGGTTTGAAGTAATTTGAGTGAATACCTGCGGCGCAGATTGACGCATTTTTAAGTATTTTCTGCCCAAAAAGCGCCATTTCTGCGCCGCAGGTATAAAGGAAAAAGCCACCGAATCTCGGCGGCTTTTTTTTTACGCATCCTTTGCCTGCTGCGCATCGGTGTGCGCGATGACGGTGAGGCTACGGCGTGACGCAAATCGCGTAAGCCGCGACGCTCCACGCCGTGGCAACGCCATCGGTTTCAACTGCGGTGGCCGACCATTGCGTTGACGACGCAGGAAAGCTCGACTGAATCGCAAGATTGGCATTGCCGCCGGAATTAATATTTGCTCCCCCGCCCACGAGCGTTTTGCCTGCAGGGCACGTCGCAGTGACCGATTTCGGCGAGTTTGCATCCGATACGCTTGATGCATTCACAATCTGATAACCAAAAACGAGCGCGCCTTGAGCCCCCTGCGCTCCGGTAAGACCCGTTGCGCCGGTTGCGCCGGTTGGTCCAATAGCACCGATTGCTCCTGCCGCACCAGAGTTGCCTTGAAATCCCTGCGCGCCTGCTACGCCAGTTGCACCGGTTGTGCCCGCATTACCTTGAAATCCCTGCGCTCCGACAGCACCGGTCGGACCGGTTGCGCCGATTGAACCTGTCGGTCCAATAGCACCGGTTGCTCCTGCCGCGCCCGCGTTTCCTTGAAATCCCTGCGCTCCGACAGCACCGGTTGCGCCGGTTGAACCTGTTGGTCCAATAGCACCTGTAGCACCTGTTGCACCTACCGCACCAGAGTTGCCTTGAAATCCCTGCGCGCCTGCAACGCCAGTTGCACCGGTTGTGCCCGCATTGCCTTGAAATCCCTGCGCTCCGGCTGCACCGGTCGCGCCG
>JANPBT010000070.1:0-16307 GCA_031430575.1 Betaproteobacteria bacterium
CAATATCTCGAAGCGTTGGACCATGCCGATTCAAAACTGGAAACAGGCCATGAGCCAATTCATGATCAGATTCGATACCCAATTCAACCAAATTACCAACGCCTAGCAAAATCTTAATACACAAAACTCTTTACAGGCTCAATTGACCCGCTAAATCAAAGATTTCATGCGCAGACTCTGGTGTAGTTAGCCTATAGCCAATAGTCGCACCGCCCTCGCCGATCTCATAGGCCAAATAGTAGCCATGACTAATTGCCGCGATTTGCCCCCACTGACCAGAGCCACTAAGCAAGAAGCGCTCCGTTTCACCAATACTGGTTTCTACAGAAGCCATTGTGCGCGTTGGACTATTGAAAACAGTGAGCCTTTTGCCAAATCGGTCACGCCACCGACTACCAAACCCTGCAGTGATGCTATTTGACGTCGCCCCAGTAGCTAAAAACGCTTCGAAGGTGACATCAAGCATTTCGCCCCCAAAGGCGAAAAGGGATTCGGAATGAACCTTCATGCCACTAGATACGGCCGTCGGGTTGCCGACCATTGGGCACTTCGGAGCGCGCGGGCGAACGCAAAATAGTAATTCAGAGCTCCCGGGGAACGAAGCGATGCTGAAACCACTATCGCCCCCTGATATATACCCGCTCGGGCATTCATCACCTCTATTGCCAGTTACGCCGACGCTTGCGTTTCCGTTTACACAGTATTCACTTGGCGTGCATGAAGTGCATGTTGTTGGTATCCAACTTACTTCGACTGCGACGCCATCGGTATTGCTGCGGTATGCGGGCGACCCGAGGCTAAAGTTTCCACCCTCTGAGGAACACCATCCCGCCACGCCCGAAATCGGGGGTGTGCTAAATGTCCGATCAATAACAACGCCAGCGGTACCGCTGAAACCCCACGTACCGTAAACAACGCCAGTACATTCGAATTTTTCAGAATCTAAGTGTTTCGTAAAAAAGTCAGTGCAATTCGCGCTCCAAGCTGGCGACGAACCAGAAACCAAAAAAACGAAAAATGCAGCTAATTTACGTAGGGCTGTAGCCCTGCCTCTCCAGCTCGACAAATGAATTGGAACGGCTAACTTTGCGATGAAATTCAACAATTTATATCTCAACATAGTTTTACAAAAATACATCAGTCGATAGATGAAGGATGGCAAAAATTTAGACTTTTTTTAGACTTAGACGTTTGTCAATTGCTGCCAGCGAGAACTTCGACACGAAATTTACACTAGACCTTAACGCAAAGCTATTGCACCCGTACAGCGTGTATCTATCTGCAAAAAGAATCAGTTAACCGCGTGCCAACCCCCAACACCGCTTTGGTTCGTCACATTGGCCGCTCCTGTAATCACTCACTGCCGCCCACTTGAGGTCGTCACAACAGCACCTAACCGAACAGTATTGGGTAATCACGCCATTTTTGAGCGCAGCTAAACTAGCCCAATGAACGCTATAAATCTCCCGCCTATTGATCATCGCATTGGCAACACACCGTTGGTCTCACTGCAGCGCCTGCCCGCGCGCTTTGGTGTGCCGAAATCAACGTTGATATTGGGTAAATTGGAAGGTAATAATCCGGCTGGCTCAGTCAAGGATCGGCCGGCGCTTTACATGATTGATGGCGCAGAAAAGCGCGGTGAAATTAAGCCTGGCGATACCTTGATCGAGGCCACCAGTGGCAACACCGGCATTGCGCTGGCCATGGTCGCGGCGATTCGTGGCTACAAAATGACGCTCATCATGCCTGATGATCTTTCGGTCGAACGCAGGCAGGCGATGACAGCGTATGGTGCAAAACTCATCTTAACGCCCGCAGCCAAGGGCGGCATGGAATTCGCGCGCGATTTGGCAATGCAAATGCAAGCCGCAGGGCAAGGGCGGGTGCTCGATCAGTTTTCTAATCTCGATTGCCCGCGCGCGCACTACGAAGGCACGGGCCCAGAAATCGCGGCTGACACGCAAGGCCGGGTGACCCATTTTGTGAGCGCGATGGGCACGACCGGCACGATTATGGGCGTGGCGCAATATCTAAATGAGCACATACCTGCGGCGCAGATTATCGGCTGCAGGCCCACCGATGGCTCAAAAATCCCGGGGATTAGGAAGTGGCCTGAAGCCTATTTGCCGAAAATTTTTGATGCTTCACGGGTGAATGTGATCGAAGAAGTGACCCAAGCGGACGCCGAGGAAACGATGCGGGCGCTGGCAAAAGAGGAGGGCATTTTTTGTGGCGTCTCCGCAGGCGGCGCGGCAGCCGTAGCCTTGCGGATCGCGCAAAAAATTGAAAATGGCGTGATCGTATTTATCGTGTGTGATCGTGGCGATCGGTATTTGTCTACCGGCGTATTTGCTTGATTGAAGCGCCAACGCAGCACGACATTGCCGAAGCAATTTTGCGCGCAGTGGCAACGCGTGGGCTTCATAAATCAATTTGCCCTTCTGAAATTGCCCGTTCGTTGTGGACGCAACCCAGCGACGCATGGCGCGCGCGGATGCCAGAAGTGCGTGAAGCTGCGTTTACGCTTGCCGATGCGGGGCAGATCGCGATTACGCAACGGGGTGAAATCGTAGATGGGCGCACCGCGCGTGGCGCGATTCGCCTGCGGGCGAAGGCCTGATTCAAATAACCTGCCGCGCAGTTTTTGCAGGATTGCGTCAAGGCACTCAAAAAAGGGGAAATCTGCGCCGCAGGTATTGATCGAAATCGACTACTCGACGCGCTTCCAGATCTGGGAGCGGCCAAAGAGCGGCGTGCCAATATAACCGCGCACGCTGAGTGATTTGTGATCTGCAGACGGAATAATCTGCACCCGATAAACCTTGCCGTTGTTGGGGTCCATGATGTCGCCACCGCTCCAGCGATCACCGTCTTTGCGCAGATTGCGCAAAATCGCCATGCCCATAACCGGCTTGCCTTTGCGCTCGTCTGTGCAGGCATCGCAAACGGAATCGGGCGCATCTTTGGGATCGAGCAGCTTTACGATCATGCCGGTCCAAACGCCATCGGTTTCGCTAATTTTGACCTGTGAGAGGGGCTTTTGCGAGGCATCGTCGATGGTGATCCAGAGCCCTGTGGGCGATTGCCCGAACGCCAGCGGCGCAACCAGCGAGGTCAGCACCAAAACTAGAAAATTATTTAAAGGATGACGTGACATTGTGGAGAACGGAATAAACTCGTGCGATGATCCGATTTTTACTCCTTTTTTTGCTGATTCAAGGTGTGCTCTTTGGCGCGCAGCTCACGCCTTGGGGGCAGGAATATTTCGTCATCCCCTGGACAACTGCGCTGGCCACAATTTGCCAAAAAATTGTGACGCTATTTGATGCCAATGTCGTGGCGGTGGGCAAAATTTTGCGCAGCACCAGCAATGGCTTTGCGGTCTCGATTGAAGCCGGTTGCAATGGCGTCGAGGCGACAATCGTCTTGCTTGCGGCAATTTTGGCGTTCCCCGCGCCATGGAAATATAAATTGATTGGTTTCTTAGCAGGTATCGTGGCCGTACAGGGGCTCAATATCGTGCGCGTGATCAGTTTGTTTTATCTGGGTCAGTGGAATATGAAATTTTTTGAATGGGCCCATTTATATGTGTGGCAAGCCCTCATCATGCTCGATGTTTTGATCGTTTGGCTGGTCTGGATCCGCCGCGTCCCGCGCGCAGACGAGAGCGCCGACGCCAATACACCTCCCAATCCACCTGCGGGAGCAATCAGTGCGGTTTAGTGTGTTTACGCCGCCCACGACCATTGGCGCGTTTTTCGTTCGTGTTTTGCTGTGGTTGCCGATTACCTTTTTGCTCTGGGTGATTTGCGCACCACTCCTACACTTTCCCATCGCGCTGGCGATGCATGCGTTATCGTGGATCGGTATTCCGCAATGGCTGCTTGATGTCGAGCAAGGCGCGCAAACGTTTAATTTCATCACTTCACTTAAACCACCATCTGGCGACGACGCTTTTCGCGCGAACGCTCGGGTTGAGACCGTGGTTAACGCCATGCTGTACACGTTTGGTCTGCCGTTGTTCGCTGCACTGACGTTCGCCGCGTGGCAAACCCACATGGTGCGTACGCTCTCAATTGGCTATGCGGTGCTGCTTCCGTTCCAATTGCTAGCGGTCTATGTGACCGGGTTAAAGCAAATTGCTTTTAACTTTGGCCCAGTCGTCGCGCAGCAAATGGAATTTGGTGTGGTTCAAAATACACTCATTGCCTACACCTACCAAATCTCAACCCTGATGATGCCACCGGTCACCGCGCTTGCAGTGTGGCTCGTGACCCACCGCAGCTTCGTTGAAGGCTTTGTGCGCCGCGATTTGCTGCGCACAAAATCAAAGCCGAGTAGCACGCCGGCGGCTAGTCGTACTTCCGCATAAAGCGGCGGTCGATCCAGTCTTTCCACGTCCAAACCCAGTCACCCGAAAACGTCACGCCGCCTTTGTATCCGACCGCGGTCTTACCCCCGAGTGCAAGCAAGGCTAGCGCTGTTTTTTTGTTGACGAAGGGTTTGGTTTTTTGGCCGTTGAGCGCTGCACATAATTGCGCATGAAGCCACGGACCTTGCCGCACGGGCACGACGCCAGCCTTCACTAATGTCGGCATGCCGACGCGAGACGCACAATCCCCGACGGCAAAAATAGTGGCGTGTGACGTGCTGCGCTGCATTTGATCGACAGCGATAAAGCCATCAGGCGCGTGTGCAAAATCGCTACGGGCGATGAAGTCTTGCGGCTGGGCGAAGGTCGCCCAGACGGATGCATCGCAGGCAACTTGCGCGCCGTCGTTCAGGCGCACGCCATCTGCTGTGCAGGCCGTAGCGAGCACGTTAAGGCGTAAATCTGCGCCGCAGGTATTGAGTGCTTTTTGTGCAGATGCCACGACCGCGCTTGGATAACCCGGCAGCAGCGCATCTCGCGAAGAGACTAAGGTAAATCGGGTTGCAGCGCCCAGCCGATGCGCGAGCGCTAGCAGCACTTCAACCGAAGCCGCGCCGCCACCGACAATCACGATGTGTTTGCAGTGCGAAAGCGTTGGCAGCTGGGAGAGAAAATGTGCGAATGGTTTTACAGAAAGATGGAGCCCGCCCATCACCGGTGGCATCCACGGGTGGGAGCCGGCATTGATGCTCAAAAAACCGTAGTCAAATTTACCAGCGTGGGTATGGACGCAACGTGCGCTCGCTTCAATCGCAAGCACCTGGGTTTCGATAAATCGAACGCCCGCGCGCTGGCAGAGTTGGGGCACGTTGACTTCGGCTTCTTCGCGCCGGTAATGCCCCGCGATCACGCCCGGCATCATGCCCGAGTAGCCCGCTTGCGCGGTTTCACTGAGCAAAGTGATTTCGCAGTTTTTTGGGCGCGCGCTGCGCATGCGCCGGATAACCTCGACTTGAGCATGGCCTGCGCCGATAAGCAGCAGCTGCCGCGGGCGCGGCGGCGCAGCGCTCAACTCAGCGCCACGCGAGTAGATCTTCGCGAGAGGTCACAAAAACCGCGCCTTCCGATTGTGGGGTATCGAGCCAGGTAAAGGGAGCCGTTGGGAAGGCTTCCATCACGAAATCTTGGTTGTTGCCCACCTCAACGACCAGCACACCACCGGGCTTGAGCCGCTCGGGCGCTTCGTCCAAAATGCGGCGCACGATCTCTAAGCCATCATCACCTGCTGCGAGTGCAATTGCCGGCTCGTGCCGATACTCGCTCGGCAATTGGCGCATTGAGTCAGCGGTAACGTAAGGTGGATTTGACAAGATGACATCGAAACGCTCCGTGCGCAAACTATCATAGACATCAGAGCGCACAATATTCATTGCCGGCTTTTTTTGGTCAATGAAGTAACGGTTGACGTTTATGCGGGTGACTTCTAAAGCCTCCGCCGAAATGTCGGCCAATGTGACCCGACGCACGCGCGGGAACACATGCGCTGCGATGATGCCTAAGCAGCCCGAGCCACAACACAAATCTAAAATTTCAAGCGGGGCAGGGCCGTCGCCAATCCACGGTGCGAGGCCGTCAAAAAGTAATTCAGCAATAAACGAGCGGGGTATGAGCACCCGTTCGTCGACATAAAACGAAAATTCACCCTGCCACGCTTCTTTTAAAACGTAAGGCAGCGGTCGACGCAAAATAACGCGCTCATGCAAGCAGCGTTCGATGCGAATCATCTGCTCTTCGCTGAGGATGGCGTCGTCGTCAATGGTGATCGCGTTAAAGCCGGTGCCAACGTCGTCCGCGCTTTGGTCAAACCAGCGGCTAATGGCCTCGGCAGATCCCGCTGTTTCGGTGAGGACGTGATGAATGAGCACGTTGGCTTCGTGGCTGGCATCGGCGTAGCCGTGGCCAAACACGAGATCTTGGCTGGCGTAGGCGCGCAGCGAAGCTTCATACGCGTCAGCGACAGTCTTTGCGCCGCTTAAAAACTGCGCCGCAGGTACAAAAGTTGTCATTACAAAACGCTCGATTACGTCAGGCTAATATCGAAGTCTACAGTGGTTTGCCCCGCTTGCGATGCACCACTGTTGGTTTGCTGCTTTCCTGAGATGGCTTGTGAATGCGCCGCGTTGTTGAGCAGCCATTGCAAGTTGGTCGGCGAGTCGGAGGCGGTCAATGCCTCATTGACGTCAACCGTGCCGTCGATCACCATTTTGCACAGCGCCTGCTCGAAGGTCTGGCATCCCGGTGTCAACGACTGCTCCATCGCTTCTTTGATTTTTTCGATCTCACCTTTTTGAATGAAATCTGAAATGAGCGCGGTATTCAGCAGCACTTCAACCGCGGGTTGCAGCCCGCCTTTTGTCGTGCGAATTAAGCGCTGGGCAATGATGGCGCGCAAGCCATATGAAAGATCGGCAAGCAATGAATTGCGACTTTCCATCGGATACATCGACAGCACGCGTGAGAGCGCGTGGTACGCGTTATTCGCGTGCAAGGTTGTCAGGCATAAATGCCCCGTCAGCGTATGGGTGAGCACGTGTTGGAAGGTCGGGCGGTCGCGTACCTCACCGATCATCAACACATCGGGCGCTTGCCGCAGGGCGTTGACGAGCGCTGCATCGTAGCTTCTTGTATCGTGCCCAATTTCCCGTTGGTTGATCAGCGAGCGTTTGTGCTGCATCAGATATTCAACGGGATCTTCGAGCGTGATGATATGACCTGGGGCGCGCTTGGCGCGAAAGTCAAGCATTGATGCCAGCGTGGTGCTCTTACCAGAGCCGGTGGCACCGACGACGAGGATCAGCCCCCGTTTTGCCATCACTAAATCGAGCAAAACAGGCGGTAAATTGAGGCTTTCAAAAATTGGAATATTCACCCGAATGAAACGCACCACCATCGATACCGTGCCGCGCTGGCGCATGATGTTGATACGAAAATTGCCCAGCTCCGGCTCGATATGCGAGACATTCATCTCGTGCTCGCGCTCAAAAATCTCAATTTGCTCGGGCTTCATCATTTCGTAGGCGATCGTCTGCGCGGTGGCGGGATCAATCGGCTGCGTGCTCACCGGTGTCATTTGCCCAGCAACCTTAATATGGATTGGTGCGCCGCAGGAGACGAAAAGGTCTGACGCCGAGCGGTCGGCCATCAATTTAAAGAGTCGTTTTAGGTACATAGCACTACTATTTTGGCCAATCTCGGGGCAATTAGACGCAACTTACTGCTTCATCGCAAAAACATATGCCAAATGTGTAGCGCCAATGGTACGCACTGAATCAGTCCGTGCAAAATCCAACAAAATCAAAACTGAACCCAATATGAAAATCCGTAGTGCAGCGCCTTTTGATGTTGACGCGATTTACGGCCTTGTGCGTGCCCTGGCCGATTATGAAAAGTTATTGGATCGTATGGTGAGCACGCCAGACGATTTTGCCCGTGAGCTCTTTGGGCCTTCACCGGTAATCGAAGCGATCGTCGCCGAAGTCGATGGTGAGATCATTGGCTTTGCCCTCTTTTTCCAAAATTTTTCGACGTTCATGGGCCGCCGCGGGCTTTATCTTGAAGACTTATTCGTCAAACCGGAACATCGTGGCGGGGGCACTGGCAAAGCGCTTTTGGTGCGGTTAGCGCAAATCGCAGTGACGCGCAATTGCGCTCGCTTCGACTGGAGCGTGCTCGACTGGAATGCGCCGTCAATCGCATTTTATGAAGCCATGGGCGCGCAAATACTGCCAGATTGGCGCACAGTGCGGGTCACCGGAGATGCGCTCGCAGCACTTGCCAACCGCAAATAAACCCGCTACGGGGTAAAAGCCGCCTTAACGCGCGAGATCGTGACCCGATTGCCACGCGGCGCCCGAATCGCGACGGCAACTTCGGTGCCCGCGGAATCCATTGCGACGGCATCGATATGCCCGCTACCCAACGCTACGCTGGCGTTAGACGCCAAGTCAATGAGCCGCAAGTTCGGGAATGCCGGTTGCTGCAGATTGGGCGCTTGCACGACGATGCTCGCCCCAAAACGCGACGCGTTTCTGATCACCTCATCACCGCTCAGCACGAGGGGTTGGGCATCGCCGAGCAACCCAGAGTGGCGCGTCGCACGACCGGGGCGGGTGGAAAATACGACCGGGCTCTCGGGTGCAAAGATAAGATCAACGCCAGAGTCAAAAGGGTTTGATTGGGAAGCCCCGTCGCGCGCGCGCCAGAGCGATGCCTTGCTCCCGGCATGATCAAAATTGATGACGGTATTGCCATCTGGGGAAAAGCCAAGTTCAGCATTGCGGGCGAACCCCAAGCGGGCAAGATGCTCCCCATCGGTGCTGAAAAGTAAGAGCTGCACGCGACCCGCTTCGCGCGCGGAGATCACGATGCGCTTGGCTGCGATCTGCACATCAGCATCGTGCACGTTTGCGGTCACTACGGTATCAACCAACTCAACGCAGGTGCGTGGATGGCTCACTACAATCCGTGAGCCCACTGCCGATCGCGTCATCGAAATGACGGCCCGCTTATCGTAAGTAAGCCAGCTCTTGCCTTTGAAAGTGCAGCGCTCAAGGAGCTGGTCTTGTCCATCGATTTGATACGTGCGCCACTGCCCTTGCGAAAACGCCAGCGTGAGGAGCTTTTCATCAACAAATGTGAGCTCAACATCGCGCGCAGAATCAATGATTGCGGCAGCGCGAACGAGAGGCGATTGAACGACGAGCAATAAACTCGCAGCGGCCTGAAAAAACACCGCAAATAGCCCGAATCTGCGCCGCAGGTATTTACGAATTTGAGGCATACACCGCAGCAAAAATGCCAATCATCACGCTGGCGATGATGAGTTTGGCGACAGTGCCAAAGAGAAAGCCGAGCCATGCACCGATGCCCACCTTACTCGCATGGGCGATGGATTCACGCGGGTGCTTGCGTTGATGCAATAACTCACCTGCAACTGCGCCTACAAACGGACCGATTAATACCCCGACGACACCCAGCGCCAAACCGCCGAGCGTGCCAACGGCCGCGCCAATGATGGCCAGCTTGCTCGCGCCGACCCGCTTCGCCCCAAACATGGTCGCCAAAAAATCAACCGTAAAGCTTAGCGCCGCGAGCACGGCGAGCACTGTCAACGTTACCCAACCAACCTTGGCAAAGTTGTCGGCATAGGCCGCGAGCGCGAGTCCACCAAAAATCAGCGTCGCCCCTGGAAGTGCGGGCAACACGGTGCCGATAAAACCAACGACGACGAGCACGATTGCCAAGATAAATAGGATTGACATTGAGACCTTTACCAGACTGATTCCCGGCGCATAGTAGCGTAGAACGATGATTTCTTTTTTTTAAGTAACGATACCTGCGGCGCAGATTGGGGTGTTTTGGGCAACGAGCGCAATCATTTTCGGCATTGCCAGCTGAGATAGTGCCAGGGCGCTTTGGTTCCGTGTCCATTTTTTCTGATCGTCTTTGCCTGCCACTTGTCTGGTCGCCGCCGGGCAAGGCGCTATTTTTGCTAGCATTGCAGCATGCTGATTCGAACCTTACTTTTAGCGCTGTTGATTGTCGCAGTGCCTGCGCCGAGCCACGCGCAACGCAAAGATGCGCCGCGGGTGCAAACCAACGTACTCTTTATCGATTTAAATAATGCCGAAGACGAGCTGGAAGCGGTTGCCCATCGCTTGCCCCGCCGCAACGCTTCGCTGACGGTTGTGCCCGCACTTTCCCGTTTTTCGTTCAAAGATCGCGAACAGATTTTGAATGTGAAGGCGAAGTACGATAAGCAAGCAAAAGCGGCCGAAATGTGCACGCTAAAAGGCAAAGAAACCTGCCCACCGATTTGGGCAAAAATGCGTGAATTGGAGCTTGAGCGGGAACGCCTGACGGGTGCGTACGGAATTGCTGATTTAATTGAAGATTTGCGCCCATTTTCGCAACGCGCCTATGACGTGATCGTCATTTCAGGGCATCATTCGCGGGGCTATTTTCGCGGTGAAATCGCCGAGCTCGAGGTGGCGGGGTTAGCGCAGGTCGATGCGACATATCCGCGCTTGTTTCGCTCGGCGCGTACGGTCATTTTGCTCGGCTGCGAGACGGGTACTCCAGAAATGTTTCGGGATGTATTCCCAACGCTTTTTCCTGCTGCAAATCTGCTGATCGGCGCAGAAGATAATGCGCCCACGCGCTCAGAAGCCCGCAATATTGCGTTTATTGAGGCGGTGATGGAGGCCGAGCCTGCGTTGCACGCGGCGCGAAACGACAAAACGGTGGCAAAAATCCATCGCAATTTGCTCGGACATCGCTGGCCTGTGACCATTCTTTGGCAAGGGGGCTATTATTTTGCTAAAAAATGGAATGGCCCGATAAACGAAGCGGAGCAGGGCATGCGCGATGCCGAGCTGGCCGCTGATGATCGAGGGCCTGCGCGTAAGAAACGCCGTATTAGCGATGCAAGCAACCCACGCACTTAATTGAGCGCGATACCTGCGGCGCAGATTGCGTAATTTTGGAGGCGTTTAACTATGACTTACCAAAAACTTCATTAATCTGTTGGCTCACCCTGATGAACGTCGTGCGCTTGGTTAATTCCTTGAGCTTTCGTGCGCCCACGTACGTGCATGCCGAGCGCACGCCACCCAAAATATCTTGCAAAGTCGTCTCGACTGCGCCGCGATACTCGACGAGCACTTCTTTACCTTCACTCGCGCGATATTTTGCAACCCCACCCGCATGCTTATGCATCGCAGCGGTGCTGCTCATTCCATAAAAACGTTTAAATTTTTTGCCGTCGCGCTCGACCAAATCACCGGCATTTTCATCGTGCCCCGCGAGCATGCCCCCGAGCATGACGAAATCGGCACCACCGCCAAACGCTTTTGCTAAATCGCCGGGCACCGTGCAACCGCCGTCGCCGCAAATCTGCCCGCCCAAGCCATGCGCGGCGTCGGCGCACTCGATGATCGCCGAGAGCTGCGGGTAGCCCACCCCCGTCATCTTGCGCGTGGTGCAAACGCTGCCCGGGCCGATGCCGACCTTAACAATATCGACGCCAGCCAAAATGAGGGCTTCGGTCATGTCGCCTGTCACCACATTACCCGCCATCAACACCACATCAGGGAACGCAGCGCGGAAGGTATCGATAAAGCTTACAAATTTTTCGTGATAACCATTGGCGACATCGATGCAAACGAAATGGATATGTTCGCCTGCGCGTGCCATGACGCGCTTGAATTTTGCGAAATCTTGATCGGTAATTCCCAGCGAGTAAAACGCATTAGACTTACGCTCAAGCCCACAAAAAAACGATACCAGCGCGTCTTCATCGTAGTGTTTGTGGAGCGCAACGGACAATCCATGCGTGTCAAGTGCCCGCGCCATTTCGAACGTGCCGGTTGTATCCATATTTGCCGCTATGATCGGAATGCCTTCATACGCGAATTTGCCATGGCGAAATGTATAGCGACGGGCAATATCGACTTCAAAACGGGAGGTCAGCGTAGACCGTTTTGGCCGAATGAGGACATCTTTGAAGTCGAGCTTGAGTTCTTGTTCAATGTGCATGGATCAATATCCCAGTCATTAGGCCGACGCGTGAAAAAGCCCGCGGCGGTTCGTCCACGGGCTTTGGCGATTGTAGAACGCGGCGCGAGCAGGAATCGCCTTGACACGCTATATTCAAACTTTACAAAATTAAGTGGGGAAATCCGAAATGAGTTTGATTTTCAACGTGATAGCGGGTTTGATCGCGGGGTTTCTCGCCAAAGCCCTGATGAAAACAGGGCCTTCTGGCGTGATTTTGACCGCGTGTTTAGGAATCGCGGGATCAATCGTAGGAGCATTGCTGTTCGGGCTCGTTGGGCTTGATAAAGCAGGCGACGGCGTAGGCATCATCGGCTCCGTAATCGGCGCGGTGCTCCTGCTCTGGGGTTACGGCAAATTTGTTGCAAAGAAATAACGAAAAAAGGAATCTTGAAATGACATTAGCAGAAATTCTGAAGCAAGCAATGGGTGCGCATCAAGACCATGTTGCGAATCATTACGACAAAGCCGTGGATCACGCCACGCCAGAGCAAGTGGGCAAGGGCGTCGCGGGCGTGTTTCGCGCGCCGGAGACGCCGCCTTTTGAGCAAATGGTCGGTCAGCTCTTTGGCAACTCCAATAACGTGCAGCAAGCGGGCGTACTCAACCAATTGCTGCGCGTTGCCGGGCCTGCAATTGCCGCAGCGGTGGCCGGTGGTGCATTAAAAAATGTACTCGCTGGTGGCCGGGCACAAGTCACGCCTGCAGAAGCCGCGAGCGTTACGCCACAGGAAGTGCAAGAAATCGCTAAAGCCGCTGAAAAAGCCCAGCCTGGCGTGGTCGATCAACTCGGTGATTTTTATGCTCAGCATCCTACGCTCATCAAAACCATTGGCGGCGCGGCGTTGTTAGTGCTCTTGTCAAAAATGAAAGATGGCATGAACGACGGTCGTTAAGATCGCTGGATTGGCTTCAAACAAATCGGTTCATGCTGCAGGTAAAATCGCCAGTATGAACCGACGCAAATTTCTTCACGCCGCAGCGCTAGCGGCAAGCACGCAAGCCGCGATTCCCAGCGCACAAAATGTAAGTAACGTGCAAGCGCCTGTGGGTAATCCGTTCCTCACTGCGCAGCGGGGGCTTTTCTCAAAAACCTTCCAGCACGACGCCCTAACAGGCGAATCTGCGCCGCAGGTATGGACCCAACTGGGCGAAGCGCTGGCGGCACGAAACATTGCCGGGCTTGAAGCGCTGCCCATTCAAAATGAGATCCGTCTGGTCTCGCCCCTTTCGGGTGCGGCCTTTCAAAACTGGAAATTTGCGCAGCAAGTGAAGTTGCCTGCGCTGCCGCCGCCTATTGAAAGTAGCGCGCTTGCAGAGCAAGCGTTAGAGCTTTACTGGATGGCGTTGCTACGGGACGAAAAACTCTGGAGCTTGGAGCGGGCGAGCCTAGCGCAAGAAGCGGCGCGGGAGCTGGCGAATACAAAAACATTTGCCAACATCACCGCCGAGAAGTTATTTAGGGGTATTGCGTCGGAAATTCCCGCAGCGCAACACGGCTATGCGATTTCGATGCTTTTGTGGCTGCCGATCCCCTACGGCGCGCATCAAGTGTGGCAGGCTTACAAAATGCCGTTTTCCGGGCAAGATTTCTTGACCGACTGGCCAACCTGGCTTGACATCCAAAACGGGAATTGGCCGCGTGGCATTTTGCAGCACGATAGCGTGTTGCACTATCTGCGCAGCGGGCGCGATTTAGCAGAATATGTGCGTTGGGATTTTTCTTACCAAGCGTTCATCAATGCCGGACAAATCTTGCTAGGAGACCCGCATCTGCCACGCAAAGTGCTGCATCCTTCAAACCCGTATAAAACCGCACGTACCCAAAATGGCTTCGCAACGCTTGGCGGCGCAGAGTTGCTTGCATTGATCGGGCGTGCGGCTGATATGGCGTTGAAAGCCGCGTGGCACGTGAAGTGGGATCATTCCGGATTTTTGCGTCCAGAAGAGTATGGCGGCTTGATCGAAAAAGATCGCATACCTGCGGCGCAGTTTTTGAAAAATTCTGCTGCTGGAAAGCGCGTGAAAGCAAAGTTTGGCAGCTATCTTCTGCCGCAAGCCTACCCCGAAGGCGCACCGGCGCACCCGGCTTTCCCGTCAGGTCATGCGGCCATTGCCGGTGCGTGCGCGACGGTGCTTAAGGCGTTTGTTGACCCCGACTATAACTTTCGCTTCCCACTGCAACCCACGCGCGATGGGCGGGATTGGGAGCAATACGTTGGGCCGCCGACCAATGCCCGAACCGAAATCGATAAGCTCGCGGCCAACGTTGCGATTGGTCGGCAATGGGCAGGCATTCATTGGCTCTCCGATTCCATCGGTGGCTTGCAATTAGGCGAGCAAGTAGGGCTGGCCGTCTTGGCGGAAGCAAAAGCCAATTACGCGGAGACCAAGGCAGGGTGGTTTAAGGGCTTCCATGTTTTCAAGTTCGACGGCACCCAAGTCACGATCTAAATCGCAACGATTCCCGTCGATTTGATGTAACCCATTTTTGAATCGTTCGAAATACCGATTTGGTCTTTACCCCCAGCGCACTCTTGCCACCCATAAGGAAAAATATGAAACGTCTACTTTCCATCGCCGCGATCCTCTCTCTGTCCGCTTGCGCGTCTATGGCGCCGCCTGATAATCCGCAGGGCGTACACGGCATGATTGCGGTAAAGAGTGCACACAACGCGAAGACGACGATGGATCGATTTGAGGCTGCTGTTAAGGCTGCGAATATGAATGTGTTTGCCCGCGTCGATCATGCCGCTGGCGCACAGCGTATCGGGGCTACGCTAAGACCAACCGAAGTGCTGATTTGGGGCTCACCGCAGGGCGGGACGCCCATGCTGCTGTGTAGCCAAACGGTCGGGATCGATCTGCCACAAAAAGCGCTAGTCTGGGAAGACGCCAAAGGCGATGTTTATCTTGGCTGGAATGATCCCGTGCACTTGGTGACCAATCGCCACGAAACAAAAGGCTGCGAAACGGTGACGGCAAACGTTGCCAAAGCCATTGCTAGCTTTGCAAATCAAGCGGCAAAGTAGTGACGGAGGCGCACGCGGCGATTTACATCCGCCGCTTGCGCCCGCTCGGGCGATGGTGCAAAACAGATTGGGTCGCGACGTCTTCCATCGCCTTGAGGTAGACCCGTGCTCGACGCTCGGCCGATAAATGAAGCGCAAGCGTAATGCCCGCCATTAGCATAAGCGCTGCGCCAAATCCGCACCAAAATCCAAGCCAGGCGCCGATTGCCGCGCTCGCTGCAACCATCAAAATCCCGACACCGGTCAGCGCGATCGAAAGCTTGCGAAAAAGCGGGAAATTTCCAATCACCTGCCGCATGCGGGGCAGCTCCTCGCGTGCGGCCTCGTGTGGTTGCCGCAGCATTTTGGTGTTGACCCTGGCGAGATCTTGCGGCGTACGAAAGTAAATTCCAGCACCCAACGCCAGGTGAATCGCGCCAACGACGACAAGAGGACCGGATGCGCCTAAAAACATCGGCGCGTCGTGTTTGATGAACCAGCCGACGAGCCCGACGAGAAGGGCAAGGGCACCTGCGGAAAAAAATATCGTGCTTTGTTGCCGCTCGGCGCCAAAGTAGGTCTCAACAGCATTTTTCATTTCGCTATTGTGGTGCATCCGCGCGGTTACGCGTTCAAAAACAAGTTTGCATACATTTCTTTTATAGATCAAATCAAAAACATATATTTGCTTTATTGGATGCGAGTCACTATAGTCTCGCCTAGACATCGAAGTGCGGCTCATCTGCGCTATGTCTCTTTTAATCGATGGAGATTCATATGAAACTCAACGGCACCAAAACCCACCAGAATTTGAAAGACGCCTTCGCTGGCGAAAGCCAAGCAAACCGTCGTTATCTTTACTTCGCAAACAAAGCCGACGTCGAAGGCCAAAATGACGTGGCAGCCTTGTTTCGCTCGACCGCTGAAGGCGAAACCGGGCACGCGCACGGCCATCTCGATTATTTGGCGCTTGTTGGCGATCCAGCAACCGGCATGAAAATCGGCGAAACCGTTGACAATTTGAAATCAGCGGTTGCAGGCGAGACCCACGAATACACCGATATGTACCCCGGAATGGCGAAATCGGCCCGTGAAGAAGGCTTCGACGAAATCGCCGATTGGTTTGAAACTTTGGCTAAAGCCGAGCGCTCACACGCCAATCGCTTCCAGCGCGCGCTCGACGAAATTAAGGTCTAAAAGCAGTTGTAGTTATTAAGTAGTTGGTCATACCTGCGGTGCAGATTAGGCAAATTTTTCAAGATTTATTTGAAAAAAGAGCCAAATAAGCGCCGCAGGGATTTTTAAGT
>JANPBT010000071.1:0-15895 GCA_031430575.1 Betaproteobacteria bacterium
AGCCACTGACAATGACACCATTGCCCCGGTGGCGGACTTAGTGGTGGACAAAATCTCCACGCCCAACCCGTACGTGCCCGGGCAAGCGCTGACCTACACCATTAAAGTGTGGAACAAAGGCCCCAGCCAGACCAGTGCGGCGCTCGTAACGGACACGCTGCCAAACTACGGTGGCACATTCAATTGGACTTGCGCAGCCAGTGGCGCAGCAAACTGTGGCGCAATTACAGCGGGAACGGGCGATATTGCATTGACCACCGGCGCGCTCCCGGTAAATTTAAGCGCGACGCCACCGACTTTAGGTGACTACATTACCCTAACTGCGACGACCACGGTCGCGCCCGGAACGACGGGGCAAAAGAATAATACTGCAACGGTTGCCCCACCTGCTGGCGTAACCGATCCAGTGCCGTCAAATAATTCCGAGGGTGACCTGAATCCCGCGAGCCTTGTATCGGTAAGTGGTACGGTCTTTTCAGACCCGAACGGCTCTAAGTTGCAAGACGGCGCTGAATTAGGCACCAACGGGGGTGGATTAAATGCAGTGCTGCTGGATGTGTCCGGCAATGTTGTTTCTGCAATTGCGGTGAATACGACCGGCGCGTACGCTTTCGCGAATGTTCCCGCTGCGACTTACAGTATCGTGTTGACGACCACGCCGCTCGCATCTCTGACGATCGGCGCGCCCGGTCCTACGGTGGCAAATCTGCCGACCGGTTTTGTGACTACGGGAGAGAACGTCAATGCAGCGGTTGACGCCGTTAGCAATTCGATCTTGACCAACATCATTGTTGGCGGTGCAAGCGTCTCTGGGCTTAATTTTGGTCTAGAAGAGCCGCCAACTGCCGGTGGTTCGGCTGCCCCTGGGCAAGTCAATCCTGGTGGCACGACTAGCATAGCGGTGGCCAGTGCTGCGTTTACCACCGGCACAAACGACCCAGACGGCACGATTGTGAGCTACACCATCACCGCCTTCCCAAGCAACGCAACGAGCATTACGATTAACGGCACGAACTACACCGCGCTCACCTTCCCTGGCGCCGGTGTGGTCGTACCTGCGGCGCAGATTGGCACCATATCTGTTGATCCGATTGACGGCAGCATCACCGTTGGCATCCCATTTAGAGTCACCGACAATGCCGGCGTGATCAGCAGCAATACCGGCACGGCCTCCGTACCGTTTACCGGCATCACCGTCTCTGGCACGGTCCTTAACGACACCGACGCCCTGACCAACAGCATCATCGACGGCGCAGGCACTGACGCCACCAGCGCCACGCTCACCGCTTACTTAGTCGACAGCACCAACACCATCGTTGGCGTGAGCGATATTGCCGCCAACGGCAACTACATCTTCAATAACGTTGCCAACGGCAGCTACACCGTTATCCTCTCCAACGTGGCCACCGCCACCATCGGCCAAACCGCACCGAGCCCGACCTTGCCTGCGGGCTGGGTCAACACCGGCGAAGGCACCGCGCCCGCTGGAGACGGCACGGTTAACGGCAGCACCGCCCTTGTCGTATCGAACGCCAGCATCACCGGGGTGAATTTCGGCATCGAGCAGCCACCGACCGCCGGTGGCGCAGCAGCGCCCAGGCAAGTCAATCCGGGTGGCACAACCAGCGTGGGCGTACCGGCGGCGGCATTTACCACCGGCTCGACCGATGCTGCACCGGGGGCGATTGCCAGCTACACCATGACCGCGTTCCCAACGAACGCGACCTCCATCACCATCAACGGCACGACTTACACCTCGGGCAGCTTCCCCGGCGCAGGCGTGGTCATACCTGCGGCGCAGATTTCAACGATTTCGGTCGATCCAGTTGATGGTTCGGTCACGGTAAACATTGCGTTTAGAGTCACCGACGATGCGGGCATCATCAGCGCCAACACCGGCAGCGCCAGCATACCGTTTACCGGGCTCACGCTATCGGGAACCGTGTTCTCTGATCCAAATGGCAGCAAGCTGCAAGACGGCGCGGAGACCGGCACAAACGCGGGTGGCGGGCTTAACGCAGTCCTCGTCAATAACTTGAATCAAGTCATCGGTGTCGCGCCCGTCGCTGCAAACGGTGGTTACGTCTTTAACAACGTCGCCATCGGCACTTACAGCGTTTACATCACTGCGCTGCCAACGTTACTTGGCAGCGCCGCAACGGCGCCGGCGATCCCGGCAGGCTACGTGGTCACCGGCGAAAACGTTAGCGGCGCGATTGATCCAACGTCAAACGCAACGCTCACCGGCATTGCGGTTGGCGCGACGAGCGTGGCCGGATTGAACTTCGGCTTTGAGCAACCACCGACCGCGGGCGGCAGTGCAGCGCCCGGTCAAGCTAACCCGGGTGGCGTGACCAGTGTTGCCGTGCCCGCGAGCGCGTTCACCACCGGCTCGACAGACGCCGACGGCACGATTGCCAGCTACGTGATTACGACATTCCCCGCGAACGCAACGAGCATTACGATCAACGGCACGAACTACACCGTGGGCACATTCCCTGCCGCGGGTGTGGTCGTACCTGCGGCGCAGATTGGCACGATTTTGGTCGATCCAATTGATGGATCAGTCACTGTCAGCATCGCATTCAAGGTGACCGACAACGCAGGCGTGCTCAGTAGCAATACCGGCAGCGCCACCGTGCCGTTTACCGGTCTATCAATTTCGGGCACTGTGTTTAACGACCCGAATGGCAGCAGCCTGCAAGAAGGCGCAGAGACCGCAACCAACGCCGGCGGGTTAAATGCGGTGTTGGTCAATAGTGCAAATCAAGTCGTCGCTGTTGTACCGGTAAATTCTGCTGGCGCGTATGTGTTCGGAAATGTTGCGGTGGGCACCTATAGCGTGCAGATCACCACGGCAAATCCGGCAGTGGGCAGCACACCGACGCCCCCCGTTTTGCCAGCAGGCTTCGTTTCCACTGGCGAAAATTCAAATGGTAGTGTTGATCCGATCAAAAACGCCATATTGACTGGCGTGAGCGTTGGCGCGACCAGCGTTGCTGGATTAAATTTCGGTATCGAGCGGCCTCCGGTTGCGGGCGGAGCGATCACGCCGAGCCAAGCCAATCCTGGCGGCACGACGACCATCACCGTGCCTGCAACTGCATTTACCACCGGCTCAACAGACAGCGATGGCACGATTGCAAGCTACGTGATTTCATCTTTCCCATCCAACGCAACCTCGATCACGATCAACGGCACGACCTACACATCGGTCAGCTTCCCTGCTGCTGGTGTGGTCGTACCTGCGGCGCAGATTGGCACGATTTTGGTTGATCCGATTGATGGCGCTGTGACCGTAGGCATCCCGTTTAAAGTGATCGACAACGCAGGCGTGACAAGCGCGAACACCGGTAATGCGCAAGTGCCGTTTGGCCAAATCATTGCTGATTTAGCTGTGCAAAAAAATGGCCCGTCGGTGGCTGCGCCAAATTCGCAAATTGCGTACACGATCACCTTGATCAACAACGGCCCAAGTGCAGTGGCAAATCCAACGTTCACCGATACCTTGCCAGCCGGGCTCACAGCCGTGACTGCGACGTGTACGACCACGGCGGGTGCAGGCACTTCTACCTGCGCCGCGATCCCGCTTACGGTCAGCGCATCATCAATTTCTGGCACGGTGCCAAGCTTGCCATCTGGCGGAAGCGTGGTGATTACGATTAATGCGACGGTGCCAGCAACCGGCACAATCACCAATCGGGTCACCATCGCTGCGCCACCGGGCGTGATCGATCCCGTGCCGACTAACAACACCAGCACTTCGCAAACGACAATCGCTACCGTCCCGCCCGCTGCCGATCTTTCGATTACGAAAGTGGGTACGACCACGGTCGCAATTAGTGGCGCAATCAGCTACGTGATCGACATTACCAACGCCGGGCCAAGCGCTGCGAATGGCGCGACGTTTATTGATAACGTTCCTGCAGCAATCACCGGCGTGAGTTGGGTGTGTAGTGCTTCTGGCGGCGCAGTTTGCCCTGCTGCAAGCGGCAGTGGCAATGCGATCAATCAATTGCTCGCGATCCTGCCTGCAAATGGGCGCTTGCGCTACGTCATCGCGGGCACTGCCCCGGCCACGGCGATGACGTTTGTCAACAACACAAGCGTATCCACGCCCCCGGGCATCATCGATCCAACGCCTGCAAATAACGCTAGCGCATCTGCGACCTCCATCACCGCATTGCCACCGCTCGTGGCTGATATTGCGGTATCGAAGATCGGCCCGACCACCATTGCGCCTAATGGCGTGATGACGTATCGCATCGTTGCCATCAATAACGGCCCTGCGTCTGCCAACGGCGCGCTGATCGTTGATGCGCTGCCAGCAGTTTTGACCGGCGTCACTTGGACTTGCGTCGGTAGCGCGGGTGCAATCTGCGCCGCAGGTAGCGGCAGCGGCAATATCGCCACCAGCGTTGCGACATTCCCAGCCGGTGGCTTCGTCACTATCGACGTGCGTGCAACTGCACCAGCATCGGGTACTTTCCAAAATACCGTCACGATCACACCGCCAGCGGGCGTCCAAGACCCAAGCACCACCGACAACACCGGCGGCCCGGTGATTACGCAAGTGCTCCAGAGCCCGCCAGATTTACTCACTTCCGTGAGATTGAGCGCGACCACCATACAGCCCAACGTGCCCATTATCGCCACCGTTACCGTTGGCAATATCGGTAACAATCCAGCGGGCAATGCCGTGGTCACGCTGCAGCTTCCGCCCGGCAGTATCTTCGTGACACCGACCGATGGCGGCATCTACGATCCGATTACCTTTATCGTCACGTGGCCTGCGATTGCGATCATTCCGGCCAGCAGCAATCCTTTCGCAACGTATTCAGTGACCTTCACTCCGCCAGCAACTGATATTTCACTGCAAGCAAACGTGACAACGCCAGACGCGGAAGTGTCGATTACGAATAATCCTTCGCGCGTGGGGCTGTCTTTCCAAGAGCTTGAGGTTCCCATCGCGCCGTGGTGGTTGGCCGTGCTAGTAATTATCGGCGTTGCGCTCAGTTCGCGGCGGCGGTTCGCGGTGAAATAAGGTTTTGTAGCGCACTCAAAAAAGCCCGCGTTGCGGGCTTTTTTGCGGCGCTATTGATTGCGCTATTGATTGATAAAGAGTGTGCGATACCTGCGGCGCAGTTTTTGGTCTTCTACGCACTCATTTAGGTAACATGCGGCGTTACCGATTGAATCCCTGGGAGCAATGTGTGCACTATTTTTTACCTTCACCTTTTTTCGCTTTGATCGTGAGCGCGCTTATGGTTGCCCCGGCAATTGCCTATGAAGAGCCCAAGCACCGGGTCATCGAGTCCGTGGGTGCCATTGAAATTCGCGAATACGCACCGACCATCGTCGCCGAGGTGGAAGTCGATGGCGATCGCAGCGAGGCTGCCAGCAAAGGTTTTCGCGCGCTCGCTGGGTATATTTTTGGGGGCAATAAAAGCACTCAAAAAATTGCGATGACCGCACCGGTCACGCAAGAAGCGCAGCCTGCGCTGAGCGAAAAAATTGCGATGACTGCACCGGTGACGCAGACCGCGCAAACGGTGGGCGCCGATGGTGCGCAACGCTGGCGTGTCACCTTCACCATGCCCAGTCAATACACGCTAGAGAGCCTACCGAAACCTGACAACGGCGCGGTAAAGCTTACGACCCAGCCCGGTGAAAAGCGGGCGACCATTCGCTTCAGCGGCTTTTCTACTGCGGATAATTTAGGCAAACACCGCGCGCAATTGGAAGCGTTTATTGCCGAGCGCAAAATCGCAACCAAGGGCGCATACACGGTCGCGTTTTATGATGATCCGTTTACGTTGCCGTGGAATCGTCGTAACGAATGGTGGGTCGCTATTCCTTAAATTGCGGCGCAAAAGCGTGAAATCTGCGCCGCAGGTAGAGCGCTAACGCTCGCGTTACTGCAAATTTTGCACTTGCTCGCGCATTTGCTCGATCAGCACTTTCAAGTCGATTGCGATGCGGGTCGTCTCGGCGTCGGCTGATTTTGAGCCAAGGGTGTTGGCTTCGCGGTTTAATTCCTGCATTAAAAAATCAAGTCGTTTGCCCACATCGCCGCCTTTGGCGAGCACGCGCTCTACTTCCGTTAAATGCGTGCGTAGGCGATCAACCTCTTCATCAATATCAATGCGTTGTGCGTTGAGCACGATTTCTTGCGCCAAGCGATCAGGATCAACGGCGATGCCTGTCGCGTCAATTTTGGCCCGTAGCCGCAGGCCAAATTCTGCCCGCACCCGCTGCGCTGCTGGAATCGCGGCTTCTACGCCAATGCGGGCTTGCGCGGCCCTGCTTAAAATCGTTGCTGCAAGTGCTGCGCCCTCACGCTCGCGGCTTGCGCTATGCGCGGCCAGCGCCTCAGCGAGAGCCGTGTGCACGCCAGCATCACGCGTCGCTTGCGCTTGCGGATTAATCGGCTCGGCGACCACGCCGGGCCAGCGCAAAATATCGGCAACGCTTAAGGTGCGCGCGCTCGGGCTCAGCTCGGCGACGGCGTCTTGCGCTGCCAATAGTCGTGCGATCACTTCTGCGTCTGGCGGGCTCACTTTAGCCGCGCTGGGGCTGCGCAGATTGATGCGCACTTCAACTTTACCGCGACTGATCGTTTTGGCGATGTGTTCGCGTATCATCGGCTCGAGTGTGCGTAATTCGTCGGGGCATTTCACGATCACGTCTAAATAGCGGGAATTGACTGAGCGCAGATCGAGTTCGATACTGAAATCAGGGTTTTGGCAGACCGCATTGCCGTAACCGGTCATGCTTACGACACGTTGTGTAGTTTTCATAAGAAATAATCTTCTATAGCGGCATGATATTGAAATCTTCGCTTAAAATTCATGCAAATTGAATAAGCGAACGCGTTAACTTCCTCAGCCCTCATACCCATTTTGGTCGATGTCCATCCCACTTAATCGCGCACTGCCTCAAGGATATAAGCTTGAGGGCTACACGCTGGATCGCCCGATCAGCCGTGGCGGATTTTCCGTTGTTTACCGTGCCGCTGACCCTAACGGGGAATTGGTCGCGATAAAAGAGTATCTGCCTGCCGGATTAGTGCTGCGCACGGATGGTACACGGGTTCAGGCCAGTTCGGCTGATAACCTCACTTCGTTTCGTTATGGCATGAAATGCTTTTTTGACGAAGGTAAAGCGCTCGCCGCAATTTCTCACCCCAATGTCGTGCGCGTGCTTAATTTTTTCCGCGCCAACGATACCGTTTATATGGTCATGCGCTACGAGCGGGGCCGCACCTTGCAGCAATATATTCAAGCCAAGCAGGGCATGTTGCCCGAGCGCTTTGTGCGCTATGTGTTTACCGAGCTGCTCAACGGTTTGCGCGAAGTCCATGCAAAGCGGCTTTTGCATCTCGATATTAAGCCGGCAAATATTTTTATTCGCAACGATGGCTCGCCAGTGCTCCTCGATTTCGGTGCGGCGCGCCAGATTTTGGCCGCCACCCCTAACGTGCAAGCGCCGATGTATACGCCCGGCTTTGCAGCGCCCGAGCAATACAAAGAAGCCGACGCCGGTCAGCAAGGCCCGTGGACCGATATTTACGGCGTTGGCGCGTCCATATATGCGTCGTTCGCCGCGTTTGCGCCCCAATCTGCAGATTCGCGCGTCACCAAAGATCATTACATCCCCGCCCATCGCATTTGGGGCGATATTTACACCCGTGATTTGCTCGATATTGTCGATTGGTGTTTGAAGCTTGATCCGCTCGAGCGCCCGCAATCGGTCTTGCAAGTGCAAAAATTACTGCGTCCGTTACCGCGCCCAGAGGCGAAAAGCTCCATTGATAAATTTAAGAGCTTGTTCAAGTTTGGCAGCAAATCATCCGGGCTTGCAGGCACGAAGAGTTAACGATGGAATTTTCGATTTACCAAGATTCCCGCCGCGGCGGCCGCAAAACCAATCAAGATCGCGTCGGCTACACCTATAGCCGTGATTCGCTGCTCATGGTCGTCTGCGATGGCATGGGCGGGCATACCGGCGGCGAGATCGCCTCGCATCTGGCTGTGCGCTTATTTCTTGAGCGCTTCGAGCAAGAGGCGCAGCCGATGCTGCGCTCGCCCACGCTATTTATTCAAGATACGATGCAGCGCGCCCATCGTGCGCTGCTTGATTACGCGCAGCGCTTCAAGCTTGTCGATACCCCGCGCACCACCTGCGTGGTCTGCGTTGTCCAAGCCAATTACATTTACTGGGCGCACGCGGGTGATTCGCGTTTGTATATGTTTCGCGGCGGCAAAATTGCGCACCAAACTCGCGATCACTCAAAGGTGCAGTATCTCGTTGATTCCGGCGCCATAACCGCCAAGCAAGCGCAAGTGCATCCTGATCGCAATAAAGTTTTCAGCTGTCTCGGTGGCGAAATTGAGCCCGCAGTAGATTACTCGCCGCGCATTCCGATGCAGCAGGGCGATGTCGTATTGATCTCTACCGACGGACTCTGGGGGCAATTTTTGCCTGAAGAAATTGGCCCGTGGATGAATACCGGCTCGGTTTTAAATACCACTTCGTTGTTACTTACCGAAGCGCAGCGGCGCGCTGGTGAAAATAGCGATAACTTAAGCGCGATTGGCCTGCGCTGGGGCTCGGCAAAAGTGGCGACCGAAGGCGCGCCTACGATTACCGAGACGATGCGCATGGGTGAATTCACCACCCAAATGGATCGCACCGTAACGCTGATGGATTCCGAAACCGGCGCTTCAACGCTATCTGACAACGAGATGGAGCGCGCGATTGAAGAGATTCAGCAAACGCTCAACCGCTACGGGCGCACGTGAGCGCAGCGCAGCAAGCAGATGCGCCCGCGCGCATCGTCGTGCTCGATACCGAGACAACCGGGCTTGAAGCAGCGCAAGGCCATCGCATCATCGAGATCGGCTGCATCGAAGTTTTTGAGCGCAAAGTCACCACCAAAACGCTGCATCACTATATTGACCCCGAGCGCGATATTGATCCCGGCGCGCAAGCGGTGCACGGCATTAGCCGCGAAGATTTAGCGGGCAAGCCGCGCTTTGCGGATGTCGCGCAAGAAATCGCCGAGTTCATTACCGGCGCAGAAATCGTGATCCACAATGCGGCGTTTGATGTTGGTTTTTTGAATGCAGAATTTGCGCGCCTTAAGATGCCCCCCGTTGCGACTATCGCTTTTGTTACTGATAGTTTGGTGATTGCGCGCGCGCAATTTCCGGGTAAGCGCAATTCGCTTGATGCATTGTGTGAACGCTTAGGCGTTGATAATTCTGGGCGCACGCATCATGGCGCGCTGCTCGATGCCCAACTGCTTGCCGAAGTCTATATTTCGCTCACCCGCGGGCAAGATTCACTCTCCATTGATTTTGAGGAGAGTGATCAAAAAATCGCTGCGGTTGCGTATACCGGTGTTGTGCATGCGCAAACTGCCGATGCGAATGAGCAGGCGGCGCATGAAGCCTACCTCGATACCTTAGCTAAAAAATCAAAAGTGATTTGGCGCGCTGCGCAAGCCTAAAGTCTTAAGAAAACGGCTTAAAAGAGCCTAATCTGCGCCGCAGGTATTGACCTAAAAGCATTGCTTAGCCCCGATATTTTTCGCCGGCTTCGATTTTGACTTTCAATTGATTTTGCAAAGGCGGCAGCGGGCAGCTCGTGAAGGCTGAAAAAGCGCACGGCGGGTTATACGCCCGATTGAAATCAATTTTTGTCTCAAACTTTCCCTTCGCAGGGCGGGGCACAACCAAGAAGCGCCCGGCGGGATACGTGCCGCTGCCATCGCTCGCCGCCGACGGGTCGTTAAAGATGACGAATAATTCTTTATCGTCAGGATCGGCTAGCGCATCGAAAGAAACTTTTTTCCCGCCCACCAAAAATTCCAACCGCCCAGCCACATTCTCATCGGTGATTTCACCGAGCACATTCACAATTTTTAGCTTTTTACCTGCGGCGTAGGGCACCCATTTCGCATTTACATGCAGATCTGGGCTCACCGCATACCACTGCCGTCCTGCAAAATTTTTACGCACTGGGTTTTCTTGATCTGCGATGCGCAAAATCATTTTTCCGGCCGGATGCTTAAAGGTCGTGAGCGCTAATCGCTCCCGATGCACCCACTGCATTTTCGAGGCATCCGCAGGCATCTCACGCGTTAAAAATGACTCGCCGCCCTCGATCTGCGTGCGCATTTCGTTGCCTGGATCGAGCTTTAGCGTGATTTTCGTGCCTTCAACGTGAAGGACGCCCAGCGCATCGGGTGCAACGCCAGCCGGGAAAACAATATCATTTTCTTTTCCTGCGCCAATTTTGTTCGCCCCTTGCTTGAGCTCCCACCGCCCCGCAAGCGTGAGCCAGCCTGTATCTTTACGCAATCCCGCATCTGCTTTGGCGCGCCACGCATTAATTTCGTCCAGATAGGCAGGCTGCGCAAATGCATTTGCGCTTGCCAACAATGCGACCGCAACGATAAGTGATTTCGACATGATGACGACCTATTGAAAAACCCGATCGTGCATCATACCTGCGGCGCAGAATTGGCGCAAATTTGCGTAAATCTGCGCCGCAGGTATGGAGGGAAAACCACGCCGTTTTGAGCTAGCGACTGCGCCATTTTTCAATTGCTATCACGCAGGGAATCCAGCCGATGAATTTCACTAAATCCAATCCTTCATGCCAAACTTTCCAATTGGCAATCGGTTCCATATCCCAATCGAGCTTGACTTCGAGCCAATCAAAAAATGCTAGCCAGATTACGACGACAACGATCTGCATGCCACGCGTGCGGGCGTCGGGCGATGCACGCTTCCAAAGTGGGGGGATGATGACGATCGCAATAATCGCTGCATAAATGGCGTTGCGCAGCAGATGATGCTCAGGGCCAGCGACATACGATTTCAGCATCGGCTCTGAAAGCAACATCTTGGCAGATGTCCAGGCGAGCACGCCGGCACCGATCACGATTAGATTGGGGTAACGCTCAACGGCTTTGATCACAAACTGCGCACCGTAGACGATGATCGGAATAGAGATCAGCAAACCAAGCACCACCAGCAACATGCTGCCATTGGCCGCGCCGCCCACTGCGAGCACGTTCTCTAAGCCCATTACGGTATCGGCAACGATGATCGTGCTGATCGCGCCGCGCAGCGAGTCTTTGGCGGCGATCTGATGCCCGCCGACCCCATCTTCGCGCGCGAGCTTGAAAGCAATCCACGCCAGCGCCACCCCGCCTGCCAGCATGAAACCGGGGATTTTTAAAAGCCAAACGACCACGAGCGTGAGCAGGCAGCGCACGATAATTGCGCCAGCAGTGGCCCACACAATAGCCTTTTTTTGCAGATGTAGCGGGATATTGCGCACTGCTAAACCGATGACGAGCGCGTTGTCCCCTGCGAGCGCAAGATCAATCAAAATAATCGCAAATAAAGCCGACCAAAACTCTGGTGAAGAGAGCATTTCCATACAGAACTCCAAATAAATTAAATGACAGAAGCGTAAATTGGGTGCTGAGTGAGAATGCAGCTCAAAGCGCGTCGCCCGCTAAATCCAATATGTACTTGGGGTACTTTAGGATTTCGAGTGCAACGCAAAATCGAAATGCACCCACGTGGGCACGGATTAAACGCTTCCTTAGGATTTCGTATGGTCTTGCTTGCGCACAGCATTGCACTGCGACACCCACTGCGCCGGGAAAACAAATCGCGTTTTCCGTAATGACGACGCTATGGCTTAGAAGCTACTCCCCACAACTTTTAGTAATATATCTGTAAATCTGGGTTTTGTCTATAACAGCTTTACTTGCCAGACGCGTAAATTTTTGCCGCATTTTCATGCGCGATTTTTGCAGCGATTGGTGCGGGTAATTCTTTAAGCCAAGCCCGATACTGCGCGAGTGTCTCCGCGTAAGTCTCCCAGCGTTGGTTGACCCACGTATCAGAGCCCACGACAAATCGATCTGGAAATTTGGTGAACATTTCGCGCCAACTTTGCGAAAGTGAATTGCCGTTGGCCACATCCCAGCGATAAGAAAGCTCACCGATTACGTTTGGATACTTACCTAAGATTTCTGCAACGCTCGCCAGAGGCGTGGTGAAACCGGTGTGTGCCCAGATGATTTTGGCTTGCGGGTTGAGCGTAAGCAAATGCAAGAGCGCGGTGTCGTCAACGTGGGCATGCATCCACAAATTGCGCTCGCGGGCGAGGGCCACGATTTTGGCGACGCCCGCATGCGTGGCCTGCTCGCCCACCAAATGAAATTCACCGATGCCCCGCGCGCGCGGCTCGCCATTAAGCTCGGCCACGATATGCGCATACACCTCGGGCTTGGTAAACCAATTTCCGTAATCATCGCGATCCCGATACACGCGCACAAACGGCGCGATCTGCACCTGCGGCGCAGATTTGTGTGCAAGCAAGGTCCACGAGCCTTGATTGGGCCGACTATTGGCCAAGATGCCAGTCACGTTGTTGGCCTTCAAAAGCGCGAAGACTTTCTCAGGCGGCATGTAGTCCCATGCCTCGACGTTGTAATGCAAATGGGCATCAAAAATCGGCGGCGTTGGCAGTTTTGGCTGCGCAAAAACTTGCGTCGAAGTCAAGGCAATAAGCGCCAAAACTGCGCCGCAAATTGCTTTTAAAAAATACGATCTCAGATTAAATCTGAAACCGAAATGAAACGCAAGGCTTGTGTTCATAGCATTAATCTGCGCGAGCTGAGTAGGCTAATTTACCGTATGCAATGGCTTGCAACTTCCAATGCCAATGGCGCGCAGACCGCTCGAATCCGTGCGGCGTGGATGTAGGCCTGATTTGGTCGCGTTGATTACGAGAAGCGCGCCGCGAGCGTAAATGCCCAACGTTGCGATACGATATTCTTTGGCAATTCGCTTTTGGCCGCGACGCTTTCGCGATTGATTGACGCCTTCGCAATTGCGGGCGTAAGATATTCGATAAGCGAAAGAACTCAAAACATTCATCATCCAGGAACGCGCGGACGGTAGCTGCGGGGTAAGCACGCTACGCGTAATTAAACGCATCAGGAGTCTTGAAGAAATGCAAAGTAAAACAGAAAACTGGATGAAACACAAAATTACGATTAATCGATGGGGCAAAAACTGCGCCGCAAGTAAAGTCATAACTTCAACTCGAGAAGGAATTATTGCGATGCAAGCAAAAACATGGCGGGCGCGGCTAAGCCATTTTTACGTAGCAGTAGCGTTTTTGATGGGGCTCATCTGGGCGGGTGGGGCGCGGGGGCAAGCGCCTATTGCGCCTTGGTTGGCAACGCCAGCACCGGTTAGCTGTACGCCATATTCGATTCCAAACGGCGCGATAGCAACTCTGCCTAGTCCAGCGACGACTGGAGCAACTTACAAAATCGTGCTTCGAACCGTTCCGGTGAATTTCCCGCAGTATTACTTTGAACCGATAGCGACCGGAGTCAGAATTAACTCCAGATCCGGGGAATCAGGGAACTTCGGTGTTGAGTGCTATGTACTCGATGTTCCGTTCGTCGCTCCGGCTAGTTCTTCACTTCGTGTTGAGTTGTTTGGATACAACCGAGATGGATCCGGAAATCCAACACCAATTGCATTCGATTTACCCCTGCAATCTGAGGCAGTGACAATACCGACGTTCGTACCTTACGCGATTTTTTTTCTAGCATTTCTCGTTGTTGTCGTCGGTAGGCGATATTTACAAATGCGAGGGTCATACAAATGCGAGGGTCAAGTCTTGTACAAATGCGAGGGTCAAGTCTTGCAATATTGCATTTTTAGAACTGTAGCGTGAAGCTACCGTGCCCACGCAATCCTTCTGCTCCTAACTCACGGTGGCCAGTATCTACTGCCCATCATAGGGCGCTAAACACGTAACGAGCAAAGTACGTAACACGCGAAGAAAAGTAAGCAAACCAGCGCATCAGAAAATCAGGGTTTCATATGCCGCTGATTGCGCATCATAGTGCGATATAGATGCGTATGAATGGCAAACAACAAACGCTTTTAAGTTGACATGATCACGCTCGTCACCTTAAGATGAACGCAGCGCGAAAGAACTCAAAACATTCATCATCCAGGAACGCGCGGGCGGTAGCTGCCGGTCAAGCACGCTACGCGTAATTAAACGCATCAGGAGTCTTGAAGAAATGCATACTAAAACAGAAAACTGGATAAAACTCAAAATCAATCGATGGATTAAAACCTGCGCCGCCAGTAAAGTCATAACTTCAACTCGAGAAGGAATTATTACGATGCAAGCAAAAACAGGGCGGGCGCAGCTAAGCGGTTTTTATGTAGCAGCAGCGTTTTTGATGGGGCTCATGTTGGCTGGCGCGGTGCGGGGGCAAGCGCTTATTCCGCCTTGGTTACCAGGGCCCGCCCCAGTCAGTTGCGCGCCCTTTACTTTTTCTCCTGTCACTGGCTTTGGGACTATGCCGAGCCCTATCTTCGCGGGAGAAAGCTACAAGCTGGTCGTTCGAGGTGCGCTTGTTGTAGATCAATATTACTTCGAAGCGATTCCCGGCGGTAGCCGATTGAGAATTCGCAGTACTGAAACCGGTAACCCATTTAGTAGCCAGTGCTTCGTGCTGGACGTACCCTTTACTGCACCGACTGCGACGAACGCAGGCCTTGAAGTCTATGGATACCTACGGAACGCGCCCAATAGTTGGTCAGCGATCCCCGGAGTCGGCCTCTTCAACTTACCCGTTGTACACCCTACCCAACCCGTGCCAGCGTTTTCAATGCTTGGACTCGTCGCGTTAATTGCAGCTTTTGTGTATTTGGCGCGACGGAAACTTGTTGCATTGAGCGCCGTTCTCTTATGTCATTTGATTGCCCCCCCCCTATGGCGGTTTCATATCGGAGGCTAATGCACAAGACAGAGTGCAAGAGAAAAAGGCGCAGCAAGCGCTTGTGGACAAACGCGCCGGTGTGTTGATTGACAAGAAAAACGGGAAGTTCACGATAGATGAGTTAATCGCCGATATTAACCAAGGCAAGAGAGGCGGGCAGCTCAAAAAATTGCTCGGTGCTCCGGTCGGTGCGAAGCGGCTTTTGTATCGTGCTCTCACGCCCTCTGAGCAACGGCTCATCGAAGCAGACCCTGATTCTCCGATTGCAAAGCTAGATCATTATCTGATCATTGAATACGCAATATTGGGGTCAAGTCTTGCAATAGTGAATTTTTAGTACTGTAGGGGGGATACCGTGTCCGAGCAATCCTTCCGCTCCTCACTTACGGCGGCGAGCAGAGACTACTAATCCAATGTGGCTAAACACGTAACACGCAAAGAAAAATAACAAACCACCAGATGAGCAAATTTGAGTTTGATACAAGAAGTGCGGGAGTCAAGTCTTGCAATATTGCATTTTTAGATCTGTAGTGTGAAGCTACCGTGCCCACGCAATCCTTCTGCTCCTAACTCACGGTCGCGAGTATCTACTGCCCATCATAGGGCGCTAAACACGTAACGAGCAAAGTGCGTAACACGCGAAGAAAAGTAAGCAAACCAGCGCATCAGAAAATCAGGGTTTCATATGCTGCTGATCGCGCATCATAGTGCGATTTATATGCCTATGAATGGTAAACAACAAACGCTTTTAAGTTGACACGATCACGGTCGTCACCTTAAGATGAACGCAGCGCGAAAGAACTCAAAGCAAACATCATTCAGGAACGCGCGGGCGGTAGCTGCCGGTTAAGCACGTTACGCGTAATTGAACGCATCAGGAGACTTGAAGAAATGTACAGTAAAACAGAAAACTGGATGAAACTCAGAATCACCACCAATCGATGGATCAAAAACTGCGCCGCAAGTATTGGGGCGGTGTTGGTCGCGCTCCCGGCGGCAACGAGCACGGGCGCGGTGGCGCAGACACCTAGCCCTGTTTGGTTACCC
>JANPBT010000072.1:0-34182 GCA_031430575.1 Betaproteobacteria bacterium
TCCAAGCGATTGCGCGACTTCGCGCAATGATCGACCTTTACCAACCAGTTGCACCGCTTCATGTTTGAACTGCTCTGTGAATCGATTTGCCATACTGTTCCTCTCTATGCGTAAATTTACACATCAGAGGTGCTTGCTGTCGACTTTTTTGACTAGGTTCAATCTATGTGTATTTGACTTCTCAACGCGACGCATGCATCATCTTACTAGTTGTTAAAAAATATACGTCCAGGAAACGCAACAAGCAAACTTGAGAAATTAACTTAAGGAATGTAAATATGCGGAAACTCTCTCTCTCTCTCTCTCTCTCTGTGCACTAATTTTTTGCCAAAATTCCCATGCGACAACAGCATCTGGTGATACCGCCGCCCTACGTGCGGTCGAAAAAATAGCGGATCAGTACGAAAAAAAACTCCAAAAATCGCGATCTAGCAGTCCCGTCCAGTCGAGGATATCTCGGCTCGCAGAGTCGTTGGATGAGGGCAACCAAGCCTTAGTCTTACTTCAAACGGTTACGTTAGCCAACGATCAGAAGTTCGATTTTTTGTTCAACGGAACAGTGGTCGTTATCCAAAATCAGGCAGATCCATCGAGGCAAATCATTCTTGATCCTGAGACGAACTCAGTCATGCGCCGCGCTTTAGAGGTAGAGTCCCTTTCAGGCGAACGACCTAAGTCACTAGATTTCAGCTCGGAAACTGAGCGGATATCTGAGCTATTTGCTGCGGATTCGCAACGCGCACTGGGGTTGACTGGGTTTGTTGCGAAAGACCGTCCGAAAGCAATTTTTGAGTACGATAGACGAACCGAGTGCATCTTGGAATGCGAATCGAGTTGTGACTATTTATATGATATCGGTACGATTGTGTGTGGCATCGACGTCGGATTTTTCTCTGCAGTTTGTCTTCCGGGCGGTGCTATAGCGTCGATCGCATGCGGAACGGTAGCCGGAGCTGTATGCGGCGTGGCGATCCTAGTGCAAAAGCAACGATGTAAAACTCGATGCAGAATAACATGCGGATAGTCTCAAATTCGATCATCTTTTTTCGGAGAACGTTATGAATGAATATTTAGGTTACGCCTCGAGTGTTTGGGCCATAGCGATTGGCGTCGCGTTTTTTGCGGTGCACGATCCTCGTAAATTGACTTACACCGTTTTATTTTCTGGATTGGTGTACCTTTTGGCGATGTATATTTTTAAATATCGTGCGTTTGAATCGAGGCCTGGAAACTACGTTGTTCTTGTGTTCACAACGCCGTTTATCTGCGGCGTTGTGCAGTATTACTTGAACAAAATTTTTCGCGCACCGCTTCAACGTTGAAGTACGCAGTGCGGGTATCTCAGAACTCTTAGATACCCCTGCTGCGCGGCACGCATCGGTTGATCCTTTATTTTTTCAACGGCACGTGCAAGCCCTTGAGTTAAGTCTGATCCGAAGAGGCAGTGTTTTTTCGTCTCATTTTCGAAAGTAGCCGCGGATCTCGCGCAGCTAATTCTGTATCAAGAATCACGTTTTTAGGTCTGAAGCCGCTCGAATCGCCGGCAATCTGCGCCGCAGGTATTTTGAGAACTATCGCAAAATACGTGGATGGCTATTACCAACAACTCCGCAAATTTCGAACACGGTACTGCGCTTAAATTTGGCGTGCTGCTCGTGAATCTCGGCACGCCGCAGGCGGCAACGGCACCAGCAGTGCGCAAATATTTAGCGCAATTTTTATCAGATCCGCGGGTGGTGGAAATCCCCGCGCCGGTGTGGAAGCTCATTTTGCATGGCATTATTTTGCGCACGCGCCCGGCAAAATCGGCCGCTAAATACGCGAGTATCTGGACAAAAGACGGCTCGCCGCTGAAGGTCTGGACGACCAAGCAGGCGCAGCTTTTGCAGGGCGCGCTGGGCGAGGCGCTGCGCGCGCGTGGGCTTGACCCTGCGCAGATGAAAGTCGCCATGGCGATGCGCTACGGCGAGCCTGCCATTGAAAAAACAATGAATGAAATGATCGCGCAAGGCTGCGACCGGATTTTGATCTTGCCGCTTTATCCGCAATATTCATCGAGCACGACCGCAAGCGTAAACGATGCGGTATTTGCCCACGCCGGCAAACTTCGCAACGCGCCGGCGCTGCGCACGATGCGTGGCTACCACGATGACCCACGCTACATCGCCGCGCTCGCCAAGCAGGTCAACGACTATTGGCTGATCCACGGCCGACCCGATGCGCTGGTGCTGTCGTTTCATGGCGTGCCTAAATTTTCGCTCGACAAGGGCGATCCTTATCATTGTTTATGCCACAAAACTGCACGTTTGCTCGCTGCGCAGCTCGTCACCGCGCCGCAGGTATTAACCACTTTTCAGTCGCGCTTTGGCAAAGCGGAATGGTTGAAACCTTACACCTCCGAAGTGCTCACTGATTTAGGCAAAAAGGGCTTGAGCCGCATTGATGTCTTCTGCCCAGGCTTCCCCGCTGATTGCTTGGAGACCCTTGAAGAGATCGCGATGGAAGGAAAGGAAACCTTTACCCATGCAGGTGGGCGCGAGTTTCGCTACATCCCCGCGCTCAACGATTCGCCGACGTGGATCGGGGCGTTAACCGCGATCGCGCTAGACCAACTGGGGGGTTGGCTCGGCAATCCCGCGTCGCACGCTGAATTAGCGCTGCAAAAGCAGTTAGCAACCACTTTAAATGCACCAAAATAAGGAATATGGGGTTATTTTGCCCAAATAGCATAACATTAATTATGCTATTTGGGCAAAATATTGCAACTTTATGGGCATTCGCGTATCATAACGTCATATGTCGTCGTCAACCCCAACTCTGAATCCGGTATCCCGTCCTTCTCCCTACGATGCGGTGAAGGGCTATACCATCCCGCCACTGCCGAAAGAAAGCGCTAGCCAGATTAGCTTGATTTGGGAATGTGCTGATCGAGGTGAAGCCGCGCGTGCGCGCGCAATGTGCGATGCCGAACGCGACGCCGCCCATCGCAGCGGCAACAAATCCCGGATCGCAGCTGCTTCCCGTATCCACGGCGAGCTACTCGCGCTGCGCGGTGCAGGGGACGTCGCCCAATCGGAATTTTTGCGCGCACTTGAGCTCGCTTCAGATTCCGGCGATAAAGATGAAGAAGTGCGCATCCGCACCGCGCTTGCGCGCGTGCTTGCCAACGACGGGCCATTCGATGAGGCGGAAGCGGTTGCCCGCTCTGCCTATGATTTAGCGGCCACGCTCGGCGACGGGCGCGGGCGAATTCAGGCGCTGGCTGCGTGGGGTCGTGCGCTACTGGCGCAGGGCGAAATCAAGCGCGCCGTGCCGCTCTTTTTCAGAGCGATGCGCTCGGCGCGCAAATCCCGTGATGACCTGACGATGCGTGAGGCTTGGGTTGACCTTGGCGTTGCACTTGCGCGCAACGGGCGCACCAAAGTTGCGCTCAAACTGCTCAATAGCGCGAATACCCACGCCGAAGAAAATAACCTACGCCGCTTAAGCCTGCGCGCGCAGTTGGGGCTTTCGCAGTGCTTATTGCATGACCAAAACGGTGGCGAAGCGCTGGTTTATGCGCTCTCTGCAATCAACAATGCAAACACGTATGGCTACGAAGGCTTTTTGCCTCAGCTTTATGAGCAATTGTCAGATGTCTACACCATGCTGCAAGACTATCAGGGTGCGTTTTATGCCGCGCGCCAGCAAATTGATACCCAGCGCAGACGGCTGTCGAGTCAGCGTCGACATATTCTCATGCTCAGCAGCTTGCTCATGGAAGCGCAGCACCACGACTAAGCTGCGTTAACGCGCCTAGCGCCCGCCCGCAACATCCAAAATCGCGCCGGTGCAATAGCTCGCAGCATCACTGGCAAGCCATACGATCGCTTCGGCAATTTCCTCAGCCGTTCCGCCGCGCCGCATCGGTACGCCGCCTTTTAGTAGATCGACCCGGTCTGGGATGCCGCCACTGGCGTGAATCTCGGTATAGATCAGGCCGGGGCGCACCGCATTGACCCGAATGCCCTCCGCTGCGACCTCTTTTGAAAGCCCGAGGGTGAAGGTATCGATTGCGCCCTTGCTTGCAGCGTAATCGGCGTATTGCCCCGGTGAGCCGATGCGTGCGGCTGCTGACGAGATATTCACAATCGCACCGCCCGCGCCGCCGTGCAGGGTGGACATGCGCTTAATCGCTTCGCGTGCGCAAACAAACGCGCCGACGATATTGATATTAAACATGCGCTGCAGACGCGCAACCGACATCTCATCGACCCGCGCTGCGACATCAACAATGCCGGCATTGTTAACCAAGCACGACAGCACGCCGAGCTCGGCATCAACTTCGGCGAAGGCATGCAAGATCGATGACTCTTCGGCCATATCGGCTTGAATCATCAACGCGCGCCGATGCTCGGCCTCGACTTGCCAGGCAACATCGCGCGCTGCGGCAGCATTGGACTGATAAGTGATCGCGATATCGTAGCCGGCCTTGGCGGCGCGCACGGCGGTGGCAGCGCCAATGCCCCGGCTACCGCCGGTAATCAACATAACTTTATTCATAAGTGATTGATGTTAACGAAAATCAAAATACCTGCGGCGCAGATTTGGGCAAATTTGAACTCATTTTTAGGCATTCGCATCGGTATTTACGCTGCGGTCGGCGCGCTCCCGATCCCGGTGCGAAATCTCCACCACGCGGGCGCGGCGAGCGAGGGTATCGACAAGCGCTTGCGCAATGGCTCGATTTTGCGGGTCAAGATTTGCATCCCACTCGTCCAACAAATAAATGTCGGCGTAGGTGTTGGCCACGATTTCTTGCAACGATTGAATTTGGCGCTCACCCGATGAGTAGCCTTTTGCTTTAGTGGCTTTTTCAATCACTGCGGCCTGCGGATCGTCGTCTTCTTCAATCGCCGCTTCGCCCTCTGGGTTTACGCCATCAGCAAATTGATAAGAGAGCCGATCGGTTGTAGGCCAAAAATAAGCGCGCGCGCCAAACGATTGCTTTAAGGCTGCCAGCGCGGTAGATTTACCTGCACCATTGCCCGCGCGTAGGTTGAGTCTGCCGTGCTCAGCTGCGGCAATGAGCGCGAGCGTACTGGCAAAGTCTTTGACGCGGTGCTGCTTATCATTTTCAGTAAAAATCAAGCGTTGAAATTTGATTCGAGTGTCGTAGTCACTGTCGTCATTGGGGGTGAAATTTTCAATTGCACCGCCGATACGCGTCCAGATGGCGAGCAGATCATTCCATCCAGAAGCGAGCGAATGCACGTCGTTCGCTAAATCAATTTGCTTAGGCAGCGTGGCTGCGAGCGCGATGAGCGTTGGCAGATCGCCCCGACTTTCCATGCCCGCGTGGGCGATTGCGATAAATACGATCACCAAACTGATAATACCCCCGGCAGTGCTCAGGCCTTCGCGCGCCACGATCGCGCGGATTTGGGCGCGCAGCGCCTCGCGCAAGCGCTGCTTAAACCCGGCATGCCACAAACGATAGTTATAGCGATTGCCGACAAAAATATTGTCCCACGCGGTGTAGCTGTGGGCGGTCATGCGGTTGGTGGCGCGTTGATTATTGAGATAGGCTTGCGAGACGGGCTTGCGCAGGGAAACCTGTAGGGCAATGCAAATTACAAAGGTCAGCGCGTAGGCAATCGGCAAGCTGCCATCGATCTCCATGCCGAGCACGATCGCGTTAAAAACTAAACCAAGCGCGAGCTTGAGGGAGTGCTCGAGCTCATACATTAACTCGAAAAAAATATGGAAAGTTTCGTTGGTTAAAAATGGCTCGATTGCTTCCCGTTTTGACTTTTCACCAAAGAGCTTGGTGCGCCCACGATTGGCTCTGGCAAAGCGCAGCATGTAGCGTCCGTGGGCACCAAAGCCTGCCTGCTCGGCAAATACCCAGCTGATTGCGCCAATAATGTAAGCCGACGACTGCACGATCAAAATCCACCCAAAATCCATGATACGGAAATCGTTGTTGGCCACGTCGCGCCCAGCGTTGATGATGAGCCATGTCGTCGTTGCGCCGAGCGCGGCCTCAATAACGAGCAGGGTCAGCATCACATAAAGTGGCTTACAGAGCAGCAAGCGGGCAAATTCAATGCGCGTTAGAGCGAGTTTGTTCATTAGATTGATTTTAGGCGAGGGCTGAAAAAGCCAAAATCTGCGCCGCAGGTATGTGTGTTATTTTTGCGCGGTCGCGCAGGCAGCGATGACATCTTCAGGAATCGGTACTGCCTTTATCTTTGTCGGGTCATCAGCGTCTGGTCGCACGAACACGCGCGTTTCAGTGCCTTCGCAGATGAGCGTATCGCCGCGCTGCACGCGGTGCGTTTGGATGAAGACTTTGCGCCGCCATTCAGTCACCGTGGTGGAAATTGTCAGCACATCGCCGTAGGTGGCTGGGCTTACGTAACGCACATTGATTTCAACGAGCGGCGTACCTAGGATGCCGGTGGCCTTGAGGTAATCGGCCCAACGGGGAAGGCCGCATTGTCGAAAGTAGTGGTGCGACGCCGCATCCATCCAGCGCGAAAAGTTAGGAAAGAAAACGATACCCGCAGGGTCGCAATCCCCAAACTGCACGGTAACCTCGCTTTGAATCGAGCGCTTCAACTTAAAAGAGCGCGCAGCCGCAGCACTGCGGTGTCGGGCGTGGTTAACACGGGGCAATGCAGCTTAGCTTGCAAGGCTGCTTGCGCACGCGCGGTGGAAAACTGCGCGAGCATCACGGCATCGCATCCTTCAAAATGACGCGCGGCATCTGCCAAAAGCGCGTCGTGCGTTGCGCCATCACCAGATTGCAGCGCTAGCATCGCCGCGGGCACGCTATAGGTCGCAAGCGACACACTTTTACCTCTGGCTTGCGCCATCGCGTGCAGCTCCGGCGTCATCGAGGTGATCGATGCGGGAAAACTGGCGAGCAGACCAAGCTTAGCGCCCATGCTGATGGCCGCCTCAAACATCGCCTCATTAGGCCGCAATACCGGTATCGGCAGCTTGGCTTTCACCGCATCGATGCAAGGCGCAAAGGCTGAGCACGTAAACAAAATCGCATCGGCGCCGCAGGTATGCGCGTAGGTGGCGAGCACATTGAAACGCTCAAACATCAGCGGACTAAAAACAGGATTTTTGGCGTGATCGGCTGAAAGTGAATCATCTAAGATATTAACGATTTCGGCTTGCGGCCAATGCTGTGCAAATGCAGTTTCGATGGGTGGAATCGAGAGTTTGAGAGCATGGATAAGTGCGATTCGCTTCATTTCTCTATTGTGCAGGATTACACTGCAATGCTATGAGTTCACAAACGATTATCGATTCGGCGGTGGTGCAGTTGCAGCGATTTGCGCCGTTTGACGAAATACCTGCGGCGCAACTTTTGCCATTTGCACGGGCGCTGACGATCCAGTTTTTTGCAGCGGGTGAAATTGCCTTGCCTGCAGGTCGGCAAGCGTCGGAGGCGATTTTTGTGGTCAAAGCGGGGAGCGTACGCGAGGAGCGCGCGGCCGCTGGCGGAGCCGCATCGCCAGCGACTGTGTTTGCGCCTGGAGAAATGTTTCCGATAGGTGAGGTGATCGCAGAGCTTAATACCCACAGCGCTTTTCGGGCAGTGGAAGACAGCTTTGTTTACGCCATACCTGCGGCGCAGTTTCGGGTGTTTCTGGCGGAAATCCCAGCACTTCGAGATTTTTGCGAGCGTCAAATTTTTAATTTGCTTGAGCGTTCACGTACCAGCCTGCGCGCAGCGTACGCCGCGCAGAGTTTGAGTGAGCATCCGTTTACACAATCGATTGCGAGCGCGATCAAGCGCGCGCCGGTGACCTGCCCAATCGACACCACAATTGGCGACGCGTTGGCACGGATGCACCACGAAAAAATCGGCGCGATTGTGCTCGTTGATGCCCAAAACTGCGCCGCAGGTATTTTGACCGAGCGCGATTTGATTGGGCGCGTCGTGCTGCCAAATGTTGCGCTGACGTCCCCTGCTATTTTGGTTGCGTCGCGTCCAGTGAGCACGCTCGACGAGCAGCAACCCATGAGCGCAGCAGCATTGATGATGGTGACCAAAAATTTCCGTCATGTTGTCGTCACGCGAGACGGTAAGGTGAGCGGTGTGGTCAGCGAGCGAAATTTGTTTGCACTACAACGCCGATCGCTTGCAGCCGTGACCGACGCCATTGCACTGGCACCCGATATTGATTCGTTGGTGCGCGCGGCTGCTGATATTCGACACCTCTCGCGTAGCTTGGTCGCACAAGGGGTTACCGCAGCGATCCTTACCCAGCTCATTAGTCAGCTCAATGATCAGCTCACGCGGCGGATGTTGGAAATATTGGCGCGATCCCATCCAATTTCTACTGATTCACACGTGCGTTGGTGCTGGCTTGCATTTGGCAGCGAAGGCCGACACGAGCAAACGATTAGCACCGATCAAGACAATGGGTTGGTATTTGATATCGTAGATTCCGCGCGAGAAGGGTCTACGGTTCAATTTCAGCGTCCAGAAAAATCAGCGGTGCGCAGTGCGCTTGTGCAGTTTGCGCTTGCGGTCAATCATGCCCTTGCGCGTTGCGGGTATCCGTTGTGCAAAGGAAATATTATGGCGAGCAATCCTGATCTATGCTTGTCCGTCGAGGAGTGGGTCGCAAAGTTTTCGCATTGGATCGATGCGGGTGATCCGCAGAGCTTGCTCAACGCTAACATTTTTTTTGATATGCGCCCATTGCAGGGAGACGAATCATTGGCTGAGGGCATTACGCGCCCAGTGGCATTGCTTGCAAAAAGCAATGGGCGCTTTCGCAAGCAAATGGCAGACAATGCATTGACTCACCAGCCCGCACTTAACCTGATCGGTCGGATCGATGCGTCCAAAACGGGAACGATTGATATCAAGCGCGTTGGTGCGATGCCTTTTACCGATGGCGCTAGGCTCCTCGCGCTCGCAGCTGGCGTGCGCGCCACCCGCACTCGAGATCGTTTAATGGAAGTCGGACCTTTGCTTTCGATTCCGCAAGAAGAGATACAAAGCTGGATCGAGGCCTTTGAGTTTGTGCAAATGTTGCGGCTTCGACATCAGCATGCCAACCTGAGCGCGGATGAATCGGGTGAAGGCGTTTTTGAAAATGCCAATGAAATTGTGGTTGCCACGCTTTCTACGCTCGATCACCGCATTTTGAGAGAGGCTTTTCACCAAGCGCGCAGATTGCAACACCGAATAGAGCTCGATTATCAATGAGCTGGTTGACTTGGCTTAAGCGCGGAAGTTTGGATCAGCCCGCGCGCTGGATCGTGCTCGATTTAGAAACGAGTGGGCTCGATCCCAAAACCGACCGGATTCTAGCGATAGGTGCGATTGCGATAGAGCGTGGACAGGTCAAGCTTGACGACTCATTTGAGGCGATTGTGTTGCAGACGCAAGTCAGTGCGGTCAGTAATATTTTGATTCATGGCATTACCGGCCAGGCTCAAAAAAGCGGGCGACCCATACAGGACGTAATCTGCGATTTTGAGCAATGGCGCGCGGGTGCGCCGCTCGCGGGTTGGCATATTGGATTTGATGTCGCGTTTCTTGAGGCTGTTTATGCCCAACGCAATCAAGCGTCGTTACCGCGCGCTTCGCTTGATGTCGCGCAGCTCGCCGCTTGCCTGCTTGGCCGCAAGTTCAGCGATTTAGATGATTGCGCCCGCGCATTTTCGATTCCGATTCAAGCCCGTCACCATGCGGCGATGGATGCTTGGGTGACTGCGCTTGTGCTTGCGCGATTAATCACCGTCGCAAAAAGAAAGGGCACGCGAGGGTTTCATGCGCTGCGTTCGTTGACCCGCCAATCTCGCTGGTTTTCCCATTGAGAAAATACGGCAAAATGGCGGTGATCGGATGCTTGATTTACGCTATTGAGCGAATCAAATCGTCGAGCGCTTCAAATAGCTTTGGTGCAGCACTCACCACTTCGCCACCGGCGTGAATGTTATTGGCGTCGGCTGGATATTTAGAAAATTTCCCGCCCGCTTCGCGGATCAGCGCCAGCCCAGCGAGGGCATCCCACGGATGCATGTGGGGCTCTGAGTAGCCATCGTAGCGCCCGGCGGCGACGTGCGCGAGCATCAACGCCCCCGCGCCCATATCTTTAATCGCAGCGCCCGCGTCGTAGAGCGAGGCGCGCGTTGCAAAGTGCGCGGCACGATCGTGGCGGGGAATGTAGCCGTTGCATACCATCGCCTCTGAAAGTGCGCCGCAGGTACTGACCTTGATCGGCGAGTCGTTGCACATCGCACCCGCACCCAACGCTGCGCTAAAGCACTCATCAGCCATCGGATCGTAAATCACGCCAACGGTAGGTTGCGCGCCATCCCAAAATGCAATTGAAATACACCAATAGCGCACGCCATGCACGAAGTTAATCGTGCCATCGATGGGATCAACAACCCACATCGGGCCAGACTGTGCGCCGCCATGCTCTTCACCTAAAAAACCATCGTTTGGGAAGGCCTCGGCAAGCCGGGTGCGAATCAGCGTCTCGGTGTCTCGATCAGCTTCGCTCACCCAGTCTTGGGCGCCCTTGCTTTCGATTGTCAGCGCGCTACGGTTTAAGAATCGCTCGCGCGCAAACGCACCCGCTTCGCGAGCCACGCGGATGGCGACATCGCGCCGAGCAATATGTGGATTCATGATCGGTTACTGTTCGTCGCGATGTTCGCCGACGCGCACAATTTTCATCGTATTTGTGCCGCCAGATTTGCCCATGGGTTCGCCTACGGTGAGCACAATCAAATCGCCATTGCTCACAATGCCTTTTTTGAGCAACACATCTTCTGCCGCACGCAAGGCGAGATCGCGGTCAGAGGCCTCATCAGCCAGCAGCGCGGTGACGCCCCGATAGAGCGCCATTTTGCGCGCCGAGCGCGGCTCCGGGGTAATCGCATAAATCGGCACGCCGGAATCATATCGACTGGTCCACAATGCTGTTGCGCCCGATTTGGTGAGCGCCACGATCGCTTTGGCTTTTATGTGATAGGCCGTGAAAAGAGCGGACATCGCAACGGATTGATCGATCCGTGCAAACGATTTTTCAAGAAAATCGGTATCGAGTGAATAGACTTGGCTGCGTTCGGCCTCGAGGCAAATCGTGCTCATCATCTGCACGGTCTCGACAGGATATTTGCCAACTGCACTTTCTGCCGACAGCATCACCGCATCGGTGCCATCAAGCACCGCATTGGCAACATCGCTCACCTCTGCGCGCGTGGGCACTGGGTTTACGATCATGCTCTCCATCATTTGGGTCGCGGTGATGACCGTTTTGTTGGCGGCGCGCGCGGCTTTAATCATGCGCTTTTGCAGCGCGGGCACAGCGGCGTTACCCACTTCCACCGCTAAATCGCCGCGCGCGACCATGATGCTATCGCTGGCGGCGATGATTTCATCGAGCGCTACGATCGCTTCTGCCCGCTCAATCTTGGCGATGAGCTTGGCTTTGCCGCCACACGCCGCCATCACGTTGCGCGCCATATACATATCAGCGCCCGATTTTGGGAACGACACGGCAATATAGTCAACGCCGATTTGCACAGCGGTTTTAATGTCGTCCATATCTTTCGCGGTGAGCGCCGGTGCTGAAAGCCCGCCGCCCATACGATTGATACCTTTGTTGTTGGAGAGTTCGCCGCCTATGGTGACGATTGTGTGGATCTCGGAACCACGCGAAAACTTTACTTTGAGTTGGATCAAGCCGTCGGCTAAAAGCAGCGTGTCGCCAGGCTTCACGTCGTTTGGAAGCTCTTTGTAGTCTAGGCCGACGCGCTCGATTGTGCCTTCTTTACAATCGGCATCGAGGATGAAAGGAGCGCCGTTTTCCAGCATCACTTTGCCATCAACAAAGCGGCCCACCCGAATCTTTGGCCCTTGCAGATCAGCCATGATGGCAACGACTTTATTGGCCGCCGCCGCCGCTTCACGCACTGTTTGCGCGCGCTTGGCGTGGTCTTCTGGGCTGCCGTGCGAGAAATTGAGTCGCACGACATCAACGCCGGCCGCGATCATCGCAGAAAGGGTGGCCATATCACTTGACGCGGGCCCAAGGGTTGCGACGATCTTAGTTGCTTTCATGGGGTATTTTTTGCATTTAGATTGAAATTACCATGCAGTGTACGATGCAACAATTCAGTATCGACGCATTTAGAACTCATCATGCCTCATTTCGATAATCAATTTTTGCGACTTTTGCCCGGCGATCCCGTCATCGCGCCGGGCACGCGGCAAGTGCGTGGTGCGCTCTGGTCTAGCGTTGCTACGAGCCCGGTAAGTGACCCCAAAATGCTCCATTCTGCGCCGCAGGTATTAGCCCTTTTAGGGCTTACGCCTGCGGAAATCAAAGCCCCGCTGTGGTCTGAAGCTTTGGCAGGTAATGGTCTTGTGCCCGGCATGCAGTCGTACGCAACGTGTTACGGCGGCCACCAATTTGGAAATTGGGCGGGGCAACTTGGCGATGGTCGCGCGATTTATTTGGGGGAACGCGTGAACGCAGCGGGCGCGCGATATGAGCTACAACTTAAAGGTGCGGGCCCGACGCCATACTCCCGTCATGCCGACGGTCGGGCGGTGTTGCGCTCATCAATTCGAGAGTATTTATGTAGCGAAGCGATGCATTATCTGGGCGCACCGACCACGCGCGCGCTTTCGCTGATGAGCACGGGTGAGTCAGTCCTGCGCGACATGTTTTACGATGGCAATCCCGAGCTGGAGCCAGGCGCAATTGTCTGCCGGGTCGCGCCCTCATTTACTCGATTTGGACATTTTGAGCTCCCCGCATCTCGGGGCGAGACGGATTTACTCAAACGATTGGTGGCCTTCACCATTGCCCGCGATTTTCCGCACATCGAAAGCGACGGCGCAGTCGCAGAGAGCGAAAGCCGAGCGTTGTGGTTTAAAGAGGTCTGCACGCGCACGGCCATGATGGTCGCGCATTGGATGCGGGTTGGTTTCGTCCACGGCGTGATGAATACCGATAATATGTCGATCTTAGGGCTTACGATTGATTACGGTCCCTATGGCTGGATGGACAACTACGATCCGCGTTGGACTCCCAATACCACCGATCTTCCAGGGCGGCGCTACTGCTTTGGAAATCAACCGCAAATTGCACGGTGGAATTTGGGCTGCCTCGCCTCTGCGCTGTCAACGCTTGGTGAGACGCACGATTGGTTACATGACGGGATCAGGGCATTTGACGAGACTTTCGCGCGTAGCCACCATGAAATGTTGATGGGAAAATTCGGGCTATCGGTAAAACGTGATGCTCTAGACGCACCGCTTTTTGATGATGCATTTGCAATGCTTGCTGAGTCGGAAATGGATATGACGCACTTTTTTAGAGCTCTGGCACGCGTTGACCCAACGGCGCCAGACGCGAGTGTTTTTGATGATGTCTTTTATTTCGAAACGCAGCAGCTTCAGCGGCGAGATCGATTAGTAAGTTGGTTGCAGAGTTACGGTGCGCGCCGTGCCCATGAAAGCTTACCTGCGGCGCAGATTTCGACGGAAATGAACCGTGTAAATCCTCATTTTGTGTTGCGAAATTACATTTCTCAGCAAGTCATTGACGCATCAACCGCGGGCGATCATTCGCTACTCAATCGCGTTTTTGCAGCCCTTCAATCGCCCTATCTCGTTGCTTCTGAAAATCTAGATCTTTGCGAGAAACGCCCGGAATGGGCGCGCGATCGTGCCGGCTGTTCAACGTTATCTTGCAGCTCGTAGGCTGTCGCTCAATTACGACAGTTGGATGGGATACGTTAAACTCGCACAAAGGTGCGCGGAAAAAAGAAAGCGTAAATATTGTCCCTGTTGCGTTTTCACGATTATTGGAGTGAACGATGTCTGACTCTGCTTATGGACGGAGGTTTACCGATGATGCGGTCGATAGCGTATTGACTGCCAAATCGGCAGTCGACATCACCTCTGCGTTGGCGAAATTTTCGAGCGCGATTGAGTTCGCTTTTTTTTCAGCGACATATTCCCCTATTTCGGAAGTGCCTCAATTCACTACTTATCATAATCATCCGGTGGGATGGTTTAAAGAGTCGATGGGGCTCACCGTTGACGAGGTAAGCAACGATCCAGTTCTGCGTCACTTGGGCGCATCTGCACTTCCGATGACATGGGGGCAAGATACTTACGTCAGCGCTGGCCTTGGCCCCGTTTGGGAGCGATGCGCATCCTACGGCATTAAGGCAGGCGTTTGCCTCGCTTTGCGTGGCCCACAAAACGATGCGCTTCTCATTGGTCTTGTTGAGGAGAAAGATCGTGCCCGCCCGTTAAAGTCTCCCGATGTCTTGGGCATGCTTTACTTTTGTGGCGCGGCAGTGCTTGAGCAGACGCGACAGATGTCTGTTGCCCACGCTCGCGAGGCGCCCGAGCTCAAATTACTCACCCAGCGCGAGCTCGAAGTACTGAAATGGTGCCGGGACGGGAAGACCGCATGGGAGATTGGGCAGATCTTAGCGATCAGCCAACCCACTGCTCAGTTTCATATTCGCAACATCATCACCAAGCTGGGTGTTACCAGCAAGCAGCAAGCCGTCATTCGCGCGATTAGCTACCGTCTCGTTTAAAGACATACCACAAAAGCATATAAAAAACAACTATCAAAGTTGATAGTTTCGCTATGCGTGTTGCGTAGATAACATTCTTATTCCTTAGTCATAACGATTTACGGAGTCAGAAATGAATATCTTGTTCACCCAAAAGCCTTCCAGCTCAAGCGAATTTGTTGTTCTGACCGATGCAGATTTAGATCTTCTGCACGGTGGCGGCCCTGTCGAAGCGACTGAAATTCCCGTAATCCCACGCTAACCGAAATTGATCCTGGATCTGGTGCGCCCATTCTCAGCCACCGGAACTTTAATGCACAACTTTCCGCCCCGGACGGTTGTGCATTTTTTTATTCGTATTAAATATTATGCAAATACCAATTGTTTTTGCATAAAAGTTGGTGCATCATATGCTGGTTGTAGACAATATAAAAACCGTTCGGGCGAAAATTCATGAAATTTCTAACGCAATTAACATTTCGTAGCTTAGTTGGCCACCTCACGACGGTGGTTTCCGCGCTAGGATTCGGTCTAGCGATCGCGCAACCGAGCACGCTCGAGTGGCAGGCTGGTGCAGGAAACGGCGGGCCGGCCGGGAATGGTCCGACGTTTTCCGGGTCGGTAACATCGAAATTTAATACCAATAATCCAACGGGAAATACCTTCATCGCTTCCACGCCGTCGACGCTCACGACGACGGTAACACTAAGCAATCAACAGTATTCGCTACCTGCAGCGCAGAGCGCCAACTTGCGTCCAATGGCGTTTGGCTCAACCGCCTCCGTTGGAACTTTAGCAGCACCCTCGTTCGTGACTGGCGCACCCATATACGCTGCGCTCAATGGAATCGGTGCACCGAATAATGCGATGTTTTCGTCTTTGCCGACCAACGTTGGCAGTGGTATTGATATTGCCGCAAATGGCGCGCTCCAAATATATTTGACGACGCGCCCACTGGCGAACGCGGGGTCGGCTACCAACGGAAGATATTACTACGGCGATATTACGTTTACGTTTAGTTTGCCGCTTTCAAACCCAGTGCTTCATATTTCAGGCTTAGGGGGGCAATATACATTCACCCCTGCGGTCGGAGCGCCGTCAACCCTCGGATTTACCACCGAACTTGAGCTTGATACGGTGGCAACTCCCGGTGTCAACCTAAGCAAGCTTTCGGGTAGTCCAAATTTCAATGTCAATCTTAATCGAATTTTGAATAGCGCAACGAATCCCGGGGCGTCGTGTACTGCTGGCATCGGTGCTTGCGGCTCAGTACTCGTAACGGGAACTAACATTACGTCCGTCAAAATGCGGGTTTACTTGCGGGGCGACGGTGGTATCAGCACGTGGGAGTTCGCTGGTGATGGAACAAATCCACGCTCATTGACGGCCGACGCATGGTACTTCGGCGGGGTAAGTGCATTGCCACCCGCCGATATGACGGACACGTTTTCTGGCTTACCTGGGTATCTTCGCCCGGGTGGTACGTACAGCGGATTAACGCTCACCTGCAATAACGCCGGTCCGTTTGCCGCCTATGCTGCAACTTGCGCGCCTACAGTCAGTTCCGGCACGATTTCGGGCTTAAGTTGTGTAGCGGCACCGCCGGTTGATGTTGCGGCGAACGGCAAAATTACATGCACATTTAACTACACTGCGCCAGGCGCGCAGGGCGGTGGCGATACGCCTGCCGCGAGTGTCGCGTTTACGGGGCAGACTGGAGCGACTAATGACGTCAGCGGCGGAAATGTTGGTACTGCAGGTAACAACCAGACCCAAGTCACCGTTCCGGTAATCGACGCGCTCGACGATGCGACCTCGAAACCGGGTGGCACGGTTGGTGCGACTTCTGATCTCATGGCTAACGATCAGGGTTTACTCGGCAGCGATTTTTCCTATCTTCCGCCGACCGTGGGTCAAACCGCCTGCGCCAACGCCAGCGTAAGCGCAGCAGGCATCGCGACTTATGACGTGCCGGGTTCTGGCACTTGCACGGTCAATTACAAAGTGTGCGCCGCGAGCCCAAATCAAGCGCAATGCGACACGGCAACACTTGTCGTCTCGGCACTCCCCGCTGATATGAGTGCGGCCATTTCAGGTTTACCGGCGGTGAGTGCGCCAGGATCAACCGTAAACGGCACGATCACCTGCACTGCATCTGCCCTTGGAATTGCAACGAATGCAACCTGCTCGGCTATCGCCAAAGATAGCACCGGTGCTACCGTCCCATTGACGGTGACTGGCTGCACGCCGACACCGCCGGCAACTGTCGCCGCCAATGCGCAAATTACCTGTAGCGTCAGTTACGTCACTCCCGGCGCGGCAGGTGGCTCAGATACGGTGCCGGTGAGCGTAACGGTGACGGCCGCAACGGGTGCGAGTAACGACAACAATTCAGCTAACAATACAGCCCCTGCCACGGTGACCATCATCGACGCCGTTGATGATGCTGCTGGCGAGCCCGGCGGTACTTTAGCGGCTACGAAAAATCTTGCCACCAACGATACCTTCCCAGCGAGCAGCGTGTTCTCTTCTGAGCCGTTACTCGGTGGGCAAACTGCCTGCGCAAACGCTTCGATATCAAGTGTCGGTGTCGCGACTTACGATGTGCCCAATACCGGCTCGTGTGTGATTAACTATAAAGTTTGCGCGTCGAGCGGTAGCCCTTGCGATACCGCAACGTTGACCGTCAGTGCGACGCTTTCAGATATGCGACCATCGTTCAGCGGTTTGCCAGCGGTGAGCTCTCCCGGTGCTGTCGTCAACGGTTCAATTACTTGCGTCAACGTCATCGCTAGTGGCGCAACCGCGATTTCGGCGACTTGCGATGCGACCGCTGTCGATAGTCTTGGAAACCCAGTACCGGTGACGGTTTCGGCATGTGTAGCCCCTGTTCCGACCAATGTTGTCGTGGGTGGGTCAGTTACGTGTTCAATTTCTTATGTCACACCCGGCACTCCGGGCGGGGCGGATACAAACCCTGTGAGCGTGTCGCTGACTGGCGTTACTAATGCACTTAATGACAGTAACCCCGGCAACAATACAACGCCTGCGTTAATCGCGATCATTGACGCAGTCGATGACAGCGCGGGCGTTCCCGGCGGCACCGTCGGTGCAACGACACCTTTGGCGTCAAATGACGGGTTTCCTCCCGGCAGCGTCTTCACGCGAACGGGTGGCACTTGCGCCGGTGCGACGGTGGCGAGCGCAACTGGAATTGCAACCTATAACGTCCCCAACAGCGGTACTTGCACGATTCTTTACACGGTTTGCAGTGGTGCAGTATGTGATACAGCGACGTTGACCGTCGTCGCGAGCCCGTCAGACATGACCGCCGCCGTTAATGTGCCCGCGCTTTCTGCACCGGGCGCGACCGTGAATGGCACGATTACCTGCACAAATTCTCCGATATCCGGTGTCGCCGCAAATGCGACCTGCTCCGCGACTGCGCAAGATACCACTGGTGCGCCCGTGGCCGTGACTGTCACCGGTTGCGTGCCTGCCTCACCGGCCGCGACGCTCGCGCCAAGTGCGACGATTACCTGCAACATTAGTTATACGATGCCGGGCTCCGCTGGTGGTGTCGATACTTTGGCGACCGCCGTTAATGTGACCGCCACCACCAGTGCCTCAAACGATAGCAACCCAAATAACAACACGGCACTTGGCGTGACCACGATTGTTGATGCGGTTGATGATTTCCCGGGTTACCCCGGCGGCACGCTTGGCGCGACAACCAATTTATCAACCAATGATGGAGTGCCCCCCGGCAGCGTGTTTACCAAAACCGGTGGCACTTGCTTGAACTCATCGGTTACGGCATCGGGTATCGCAACCTACGACGTGCCAGCGAGCGGTGGTTGTACGATTACTTATCAGGTGTGTGCATCAAGCGGTGCGCCATGCGACAACGCGACGATGACGGTCACGGCCACGCCTGCCGACATGACTCCTACGTTTAGCAATTTCCCGACGATTAGTGCTCCGGGTGCGACCGTAACCGGGAAACTCACCTGCAAAAACGTGATCTCGCCGACTGGCGGTGGCGATGCCGTTGCCGCGGCCTGCTCAGCAACTGCGGTCGATAGCACCGGCGCAAACGTGCCAGTCACTGTTTCAAATTGCATCGCACCACCACCTGCAACGGTAGCCATCGGTGCATCCATCGTATGTGATGTGCAATACACAACACCCGGCGCGATGAGTGGGGTTGACTTATTACCGACAAGCGTCACCATGACGGGTGTTACCAATTCAACCAACGACAACAACGTTGGCAACAACACCACGCCAAAACTCATCCCAATCTTGGATGCGCTTGACGATGCTGCAACCGTTCTGGGTGGTACGCCCGGCGCGCAGACCAATCTTGGCCTAAACGATTCTTACCCAAGTGGAAGTGTGTTTACAGTAGAGCTAGGAACTACCTGCGGCGCAGTTTCGATTGCGAGCAGCACAGCCACGTATAACGTGCCCCCGACCGGAATGTGCGTTGTGAACTACAAAGTGTGTGCACCTTCGCCAAATCAGACGATGTGTGACATCGCGACATTGACGGTCACAGCCATTGAATCTGATGTAACCGCAGCGGTGAGCGTTCCATCGCAAGGCGCGCCGGGCTCGACAGTCGCGGGCACAATTACCTGCACAGTCGCGAGCGGAACTGCCAATACAGCCACTTGCACCGCTACTGCCGTCGATAGCGCATCAAATCCAGTTACCGTTACGGTTGGCACCTGCACGCCGACAGCGCCGCAGGCAGTTTTAAATACTGGGGCGACAATTACCTGCCCAATTTCGTATGTGATGCCGGGAGTCGCGGGTGGTGCGGATACGCCGATCACGAGCGTAACCGTGACGGCAACGGCCGGTGCGATTAATGATAACAACGCTGGCAACAACACCGCACCAGGTGTGACGACAATGCTCGACGCGCTTGATGATACTGCGGTTCAGCCCGGCGGCTCCGTCGGTGCGACAACGGATGTTGGTGTGAACGACACCAAACCAACCGGCAGTACCTTCTCGTCATTGCCCTCAAGTACCTGCGGCGCAGTTTCGATTACTGGAAGTGTCGTCACCTACGACGTACCCGTGAGTGGGAGCTGCACTGTGGACTATAAAGTTTGCGCCCCGGCACCAAATGAACTTCAGTGCGATACCGCAACGTTGATCGTGACTGGCGCAGGCGCGGATATGAGCGCGGCAGTCAATGGATTGCCACCTGTGAGCGCGCCGGGAAGTACCGTCACCGGCAGCATTACCTGCACGGCTGGCGGCGGCACCGCGGTTAACGCCACTTGCGATGCGACCGCAGTCGATAGTACTGGCGCACCCGTCGCGGTAACGGTGACCAATTGCAGCGTAGCCCAGCCCGCAACGCTTGCGCTGGGTGGCACGATTATTTGCGATATCAGCTACGTTACGCCAGGCACCCTGGGTGGATCGGATACGACACCCACGAATGTGGTCGTCACGGCGCTTACCACTGCAACCAATGATGGTGTTGGCGGCAATAACACTGCAAATGGCATTGTTCCCATCATTGATGCGGTTAACGATGGCGTCGGCTTCCCCGGCGGCACCGTTGGCGCGACCACACCACTGGCTGCAAACGATAGCTTCCCATCCGGCAGCGTGTTTACCCGCACGGGTGGTACCTGTGCGGCCGCGAGCGTTGCAAGCGCGACCGGCATCGCGACCTTTAATGTTCCGAATAGCGGAACGTGCACGATTCTGTACACCGTGTGTAGTGGTGCGGTTTGTGATAACGCAGTGATGACCGTCACGGCGACACCGGCTGACATGACACCAAGCTTTAGCAATCTCCCGACGATGAGTGCACCCGGCACAACGGTATCCGGCAAACTCACCTGCACCAATGTGATTAGTGGCGCGGGCAGCTCATCGGCGACCAATGCCACGTGTGCGGCAACGGCAACAGACAGCAGCGGTGCCAACGTGCCGGTGACCGTCTCTAACTGCGTTGCGCCACCACCGACCAACGTCGCTGTGGGTGGCACGATTGTCTGTGATGTCTCCTATATCGTTCCGGGTACTGCGGGTGGCAGCGACACCGTTCCAACGAGTGTGACCATGACCGGAATTACCGGCTCGGCAAACGACAACAATGCTGGCAACGACACCACACCCGTTACCATCCCCATTATCGATGCGGTCAACGATGCTGCTGGTAAACCGGGCGGCACGACTGGCGCGCAAACGAACGTCGGCGGCAATGACACCACCCCAACAGGCAGCGTCTTCACAATCGTGGCAGGCGGTACCTGCAGTGCACCTTCGATTGCGGGCAGTACGATCACTTACGACGTTCCGGGTAGTGGAAGCTGCACGGTCAATTACCAAGTCTGTGCTCCTGCGCCAAATGCTACGGTCTGCGATACCGCTACATTGACGGTCACCGCAACGCAGGCCGATATGAGCGCCGCCGTAACCGTACCTGCGGCTTCTGCACCTGGCGCTACCGTGAACGGCACGATCACTTGTACTAACACGGCATCGTCAGCGACGACTGCGACGGCCGCGACTTGTACGGCGAATGCTGCCGATAGTGGCGGTGCCTCGATCCCAGTATTAGTAGGGGCGTGTACGCCAACCGCTCCTGCGGCTAATCTGGCCATTGGCGCGACGATTACCTGCCCAATCTCTTACACCATGCCCGGAACGGTCGGTGGCGGCGATACAACCCCAACCAGTGTTACGGTAACAGCCACCACTGGCGCATCAAACGACACCAACGCGGGCAACAATACCGCACCGGGATTAACGACCATTGTGGATGCTAGAGATGATGTTGATAGCGCACCCGGTGGCGCGACGGGTGTGTCCAGCACGTTGACACCGAATGATCAAGTACCGGTCGGCAGCAGTTACACCATTGAGACCGGCAGCACATGTGCCAATCCGTCTGTGAGCAGCACCGGCATCGCGGTTTACGATGTTCCCGCAGGTGGCACGTGCACCGTTAACTACAAAGTCTGCGCTCCATCCCCCAACGCGACGCAATGTGATACCGCGACGCTCACGGTGACCGGGACGGGTGCTGAGGTCAGCGCTGCAATCTCAGGTTTACCGGCAGTCAGCGCACCCGGTGCCACCGTGAACGGCAGCATTCAGTGCACGGTTGCATCCGGTACGGCCACGGGCGTGACGTGTACCGCGACAGCGCAAGATTCGTCTGGTGCAAATGTGCCGTTAACGATTGGCGCGTGTACGCCAGCAGTTCCAGCGGTGAGTCTTGCCTCCGGCACGGTGGTAAGTTGCCCAGTAAGCTACGTGACTCCCGGCACTTTAGGCGGTAGCGATACGTTACCGAATACTGTAACGGTGACTGCTGTGACCAGTGCAACCAATGATCTCAATGGCGCAAATAATATGGCAAACGCTATAGTGCCGATCATTGATGCAGTGGACGACGCTGCGGGCTACCCCGGCGGTACGCTCGGCGCAACAACGCCGCTCAGCAGCAACGACAACACCCCTGTCGGTGCGGTATTTACAAAAGTGGGCGGAACTTGCGCGAATAGCACGGTAACCGGTGGTGTCGCAACTTACGACGTCCCTGCAAGCGGTAGTTGCACGGTCTTATATCAAGTGTGCGCACCGATACCGAACGCAACAGTTTGCGATACCGCGACGATGATTGTCACGGCGACGCCTTCCGATATGAAGCCGGTCTTTAGCGGCTTACCGACGATGAGCAGCCCGGGCGCTACCGTAAACGGCACGATCACCTGCACCAACGTCATCACAGGATCGCCTACTGCGCCCGCGACTCAGGCAACGTGTAGCGCGTCCGGTGTGGATAGCGTAGGTAATGTCGTTCCGGTGACCGTAAGCGGATGCACGCCGAGCTCGCCAGCGGCCAGTCTCGCCGTTGGTGCAAGCATTACTTGTAATGTGAGCTACGTCGTTCCAGGTGCAGCAGGTGGAGCCGATACTGCGCCTACCAGCGTGATCTTGACCGGTCTTACTGGCGCAATCAACGATAACAACATCGGCAACGATACGACACCGGCTAATATTCCGATCATTGACGCGGTGAACGATGCCGTCGGTCAACCGGGAGGCACGCTTGGCGCTCAAGCAGATCTCGCGCCAAACGACCAGTTCCCGGCAGGTAGCGTCTTCACTTTAGAGCCCGGAAGTACCTGCGGCGCAGTTTCAATCTCTGGCAGTACTGCGAAGTACGACGTGCCTAACTCTGGAAGCTGCACTGTGAACTATAAAGTGTGTGCCCCAGCGCCGAACGCGACGATTTGCGATATTGCGACGCTGACTGTTACTGCCAGCCCGGCAGATATGGTTGCACTCGCCCAAGCGCCAAGCTCGGCAGCGCCGGGGAGCACCGTTAACGGTACGATTACGTGTACCAACGCGGTTAGCGCTTCGACCACGGCGACGGCGGCAACCTGCTCGGCTACTGCGCAAGACTCTACTGGTGCAAATGTTCCGGTCACGGTTGGAACGTGCACACCCGCTTCTGGAAGCACGCTTGCGATCGGTGCGAGCATCGTGTGTAGCGTTAGTTATGTGATGCCGGGAGCGCTGGGTGGGGCAGATACATCGCCAACCAATGTCACCCTGACGGGACTGACAGGTGCGGCCAACGACAACAATCTTGCAAACAATACAGATACCGTCGTTACCGCAATCGTGGATGCACTAAACGATACGGATGTTGCGCCCGGTGGAGCAGTTGGTGTTACGACGCCACTGGCTACGAATGATCAAGTGCCTCCCGGAAGCAGTTTCACGCTCGAACCGGGTAGCACTTGTTTGAATCCATCCGTCTCGCCAACCGGGATTGCGCTTTACGACGTGCCTGCAAGCGGTATCTGCACGGTCAACTACAAAGTCTGCGCGCCTTCGCCAAATCAGTTGCAGTGCGATACCGCGATGCTGACGGTTACCGCAGGCGCGGCTGACGTGCTTGCCGCGGTCAGCGTGCCAAGTGCCGCTTCGCCCGGAGCAACGGTTGTCGGCACGATCACCTGCACCAACGCCAGTGGCACTGCAACGGGCGCGACGTGTAATGCAACTGCGGTTGATAGCTTGAGCAATGCTGTGCCGGTGACCGTCAGCGGCTGCAGCCCAGCAATACCTTCAACCTTAGCGCTTGGTGTTGCAATCACTTGCAACATTAGTTACGTGATGCCGGGCACTGCGGGTGGAGGCGATACTGCGCCAACAACCGTAACGGTCACCGCGACCGCGAATGCTGCGAACGATGGTAATCCGAGCAACAATACGGCACCCGCCAGTACCGCAATCGTTGACGCTTTGGACGATGCAGCGAACGCGACCTTTGGCACTGTGGGTACGATCAACGTTCTGACCAACGATAGCAAGGGATTGGGCGTTGCGTCACCTGCAAATGTCACCGTAACAACCGTCACGGCGGCCACTGCAGGCTCGACTTTCGATCCGACAACGGGTACGTTCACAGTACCAGCAACAGCCGCGCCTGGCGTCTACACCGTAAGCTATCAAATCTGTGCAGCGCCTGCGACTGTTCCACCCGCATGCGACACGGCGACTGCGACGATAACTGTAGGCGCGCCGGGAGCACCGGTGGCAGTCAACGACAGCGCGACGACGCCAGTCAATACGCCGATTACTGTCGCAACACCGGTCACGACTAACGACACAGGTACGAGCGTAAAAGTGCGTAACCTGACGGGTCTCGGCGGTGCAACCTGCCCAGTACCGATGAATCGAGTCGCGGGTGGAGATCAAAGCAAAGCCGGCAGTAGTTGTATCGTCGGCGGCGCTCCGGGAATTACCTGCACGGTTGCAACGACCCATGGCTCTGTGACAATGTGTCAAGATGGTACTTACACCTACACGCCGACCACGGGCTATACCGGCGCAGATAGTTTTGTCTACCAAATTGTCGATGGTGCAGGTCAAACTGCAAACGCTACGGTAAATCTCACGGTATCGGGCACGCCGGACGTTGTCACTGCAGTGCGCTTGACCGCTGCTGGTGGATCGGCGCTTCCCGGCACTCCAGTGGTCGCGACGGTGGACTACGGCAACGTATCTCCGGTAACGGCAAGCAACGTAACGGTCACCTTGCAATTGCCGGCTGGCCTGAGTGGTGTTGTCCCGAGCAATGGCGGGGTTTACAACCCTGCGACGGGGCTTGTAACGTGGCCAGTCATTCCAACCGTGGCCGGAAATACGCCAGTTGCGGGTACGTTTACGGTGAATCTACCGATGCCGAGCTCTGGCGCACTTGATGCCGTGAGCAGTGCGAGCGTGCCAGGCGGTGAGACGACTGTTAGCAACAACAACGGTAATGCCCGATTGAATGCCCCAGAAATCTCGGTGCCGACATTAAGCGAAAGTATGATGGTGATATTGATGATCTTGATGCTGCTGGTTGCAGTTTCTAGCGCGCCAAGATTACGACGGAGGTAGATCGCCCTAAGGGAAAAAAATGGCAGCCATGGATGCCATTTTTTATTTCTACTAGTTATGACTTTTCGAGTTCCGAAAAGGTTGAACGTGTTGAAAAATGCCTAAAAAGCGTTAAATCTGCGCCGCAGGTATTGACCCATAGCGCAACGGGACTCGATCTACTAGACGAGCTTTTTATACTTAGCTAAATTGCGAACGGGTTTTTGCAATGCGTCCCGACGGAATGGATCACCGAGCTCTTGCGTGCACATCACTTCGATGATTGTCGTTTTACCGTGCGTCTGGTTTTTGATGCCTTGGATTAATGCTATGCCGACATCGCCGAGCACGTCAACCACGATGCCTTCGGTGCCAAACGCTTTACCGACACCTGCCCAGCTCGGATTTTCTAAGTTGACCCCTTGGAAACGGTTGTTATAAAAATCAACGTGATTTTTCTTTTCCGCGCCCCATTGCTGATTGTTAAATACAACGACAGTGGTCGGAATGTTTTCACGCACGCACGTGAGCATTTCATTGAAGCTTATACCCCACGCGCCATCGCCGACATAAGCAACCGCGGTTTTGTGTGGTGCAGCGACTTTCGCACCCATGATCGTAGGAAACGCATAGCCACAGTTGCCGAACGCCATTGCTGCAAACATCGAGCGCGGCTCATCAAAACGCAGATAACTATTCGCGACTTGGCAGATATTTCCGATGTCGGTGGAGACCATGATGTCTTTGCGCGGCATCACTTTCTCAAGCTCGCGCAGAGCTTGCCGTGGGTGGAGATATTTCGATGATTTCGCGACTTCAAGCGACCAGCTATCTTGCTCTTGCGTCCAGGTATTGAGCTCCGCTTCCCAGGTTGCTTTCGCCGCTTTAATTTGGCTATCGCGTTCACTACGGGTAACGCTACCTGCGAGGGTGCGACCTTTCAGGCGGGCGACGATGGCAGCAGCGGCCGCTTTTGCATCGCCGCAAATTCCAACGCCAATGGGCTTGACTAACCCCAACACTTTTGCATCCGCGTCGATCTGGATGATTTTGGCATTTTGAGGCCAATAATCCATCCCATATTGCGGCAACGTCCCAAATGGCCCTAAGCGCGAGCCAAGTGCCAAAACAACATCGGCTTTGGCCATTAAATTCATTGCCGCTTTTGAGCCGTGGTAGCCCAGCGGCCCCGTCCAGAGCGGGTGAGACGCGGGGAAGCTATCGTTGTGTAAGTAACTATTGCAAACAGGCGCATGCAGCAATTCCGCGAGCGCTTTGGTTTCTTCAAACGCGCCTGCATTTATCACGCCGCCACCAGCCATGATCATCGGAAACTTTGCACCCGCGAGCATTTCTGCCGCGAGGTCGAGCGCGGCTTCGTCGCCTGCGCCGCGACCAATGCGGATCGGGGTCGGAATCTCGCACTCGATTGTGCCGTAAAAGAGATCGCGAGGAATATTGAGCTGGGTCGGCCCCATTTCTAAAATCGCTCGATCAAAAGCACGGCTAGTGAGTTCCGCCATGCGTTTGTTGTTGTTAACGTGGGCTTGAAATTTAGTGATTTTTGAGAAGATCGGGAGCTGCTCAGTCTCTTGAAAACCACCTAAGCCCAAGCTCATCGTGCCGGTCTCGGGCGTAATCATCACCAGTGGCGTGTGTGCCCAATAAGCTGCGGCGACCGCGGTGACGAAGTTAGTCACGCCGGGCCCATTTTGCCCAATGCAGACGCCGGGGTTTCCCGAGACGCGCGCGTAGCCATCAGCCGCATGGGCAGCACCTTGCTCATGCGCTACCGGGACAAAGCGAATCCCTGCTGCGGGAAAGAGATCAAGTGCATCCATATAAGCGGAGCCCACGATGCCGAAGACATCTTTCACGCCTTGCGCCACCAACGTCTCAACGAAAGCTTCTGATGGGCTCATCGTGGTTTTGCCTTGCACGACCATTCGCGCGGCTTCTGTTGCCATATTCATTTCAATCCTTTTTATTCGTCAAAACCTATCTTGATTGCATCATGATGATCGGCTGCGCAGCTCAGCCAATTCCAAAGAATGAGACGATTTGGTCTCATTTTTTGAGATTTGTACAATAGGCATCACCAGGGAAAATAAGAAAGAATTTAATCATGCCGGAACAAGAAGTTACATCCGCCACAATGCGTGCGTTTCATATCGTCGAGCAGGTTGCGACCGCTGAGTCCCCCGTTTCGTTGACTGAAATCGTAAAGCTCGTAGATCTACCAAAGCCCACGGTCTATCGCATCCTCACCATGCTCGAGGAGTCGGGCATTTTGATCCGCGAGCCCGATGGCCGTCATTACGTTCCCGGTGATCGATTGATGCAGCTTTGCTCCAATGTGTTGTTGCGCTCACCGATGCGCGCGGCGCGGCATGCGATCATCGAAGAGCTCGTTGAGCAAATTGGCGAGACCTGCAATCTCACCATCCCCAACGGCAATTATGTGATGTATCTCGATCGCGTTGAAACCGATTGGCCGCTCAAGGTCAATTTGCATGCAGGATCGAAAGTGCCGCTGTATGCGTCAGCATCCGGCAAGCTTTTTTTGGCACACATGCCCAAAAAATCGCGGGATCGTTTTCTACAAAATACGCCGCTCATTAAGCATACGAAAAATACCCTCGCAGACTATAAATCGCTAGAGCTTGAGTTCAAGAAAATTCGGGAAGTTGGCTTCGCGGTCGATAACGAAGAATACTTAGCGGGTATCTGCTGCATGGCCGTGCCGGTGACAGACGACGATGGTCGCGTCATCGCCGGCGTCGCGACCCACTTCCCCACTTCGCGCATGAGCCTTACGCAAGCGCAAGAGCATTTGCCAACGTTGCGCTTGGCCGCAGAGACTATCGCCACCTCTATTGATTGGGCGTAACGACCGTGAGCGCCCATCCGCGGCTTGATGCGCTCATCGGTCGTGCGCGCGATTGCATCGATGCAGAGCGCGATCCGCCCGCACTGGCCATCGTTTATCCGGTAGACGCCGCACCTTTGCAAGCCGCTGCCGATGCCGCGCAGGCCGGGTTGATCACGCCCGTGCTCGTAGGCCCTGCCGCGCGCATTCAGGCCGCCGCCTCTGCCCGGGGGATTTCGCTTGCTGCATGGCGCGTCGTTGATACCGAAGATGTGCCACGCGCTGCTGCTGATGCGGCCGTTTCCTTAGCGCGCGATGGCGACGTTTTTGCGCTCGCTAAAGGCAGTTTGCATAGTGATGATTTACTGCGCGCAGTGATCGCAAAATCCTCCGGTATGCACACCAAGCGCAAGCTCTCGCACGCATTCGTATTTGATTGCCCTGCGTATCACAAGCTGCTAATCGTTGCCGATGCGGTGGTCAATATCTCGCCAAGCACCCGCCGCAAGCAAGATATTATTGCCAACGCAACCGCCTTTGGCCAAGCGCTTGGCATCGCGTGGCCAAAGCTTGCAATATTGTCAGCAGTTGAGACGCCAACGCCGCTCATTCCCACCACGACCGAAGCCGCAGGCTTAATCGCGTGGGCCAAAGAGGAAATACCTGCGGCGCAGATTGATGGCCCTTTTGCCTTTGATAATGCAATTTCAAAGCGCGCGGCTGAAGTCAAAAAGATCGCATCAACCGTCGCCGGAGACGCCGATATTCTCATCGTCCCCAATTTAGAGGCAGGCAATATTCTCTATAAAAGCTTGGTCTATATGGGCGGCGCGGAGTGTGCTGGGCTCGTGCTCGGTGCGAAAGTGCCCATCGTCTTGACCAGCAGAGCCGATACGCCAAAAGCGCGGGTTGCGAGCTGCGCTTTGGCCATTTTGATGATGCAGGGCGACGTCGAAATTTAGGCGCTTAATGAGATACCTGCTGCGCAGATTTCGGCGCTGTAGCGGTAAATGCCTGCGCAGCGCCGAATCCCATCCGCATACGGGTCGTCCAAACATCCCGAAATTGCCAAGCGCAAGCATTGGCATCTTGGCCTGCGCATGAATTTGCGCTGCAGGCAAAAGTTTTCGCGAAACTGGCTCGTCAACTCAAACGCTACCGTAGCGCCGTAAACTGTTTCGTATGAGCGATCCCAAAACCTTAGGCCTTGATACCCTCGCGCTGCATGCGGGCGCGCGGCCCGACCCAGTGCATGGCGCGCGCGCTGTGCCGATTTATCAAACCGCATCCTACGTGTTTCAAGATAGCGATCATGCCGCATCGCTCTTCAACCTTGAGCGCGCGGGGCATGTTTATTCCCGCCTATCAAACCCGACGACTGCGGTGCTCGAAGAGCGCATCGCCGCGCTCGAAGGTGGCGTCGGCGCGATTGCGGTGAGTAGCGGGCAAGCGGCATTGCATCTGGCAATTGCAACGCTCATGGGTGCGGGCGGGCATATTGTCGCGAGCCGCGCGCTCTACGGTGGCTCCCATAATTTGCTGGACTACACGCTGCCCCGCTTTGGGATTACGACCACGTTCGTTGCGCCCAACGATATCGACGGATGGCGCAACGCAGTGCGCCCAAACACGCGACTATTTTTTGGTGAAACGCTGGGTAATCCGGGCAACGACGTGCTCGATATTCCGCGCGTGGGTGAGCTCGCTCGCGAAGTGGGCGTGCCCTTGCTCGTTGATTCAACGCTGACGACGCCCGCGCTCATCGCGCCTTTTACCTGCGGCGCAGATTTGATTTTTCATAGCGCAACCAAATTTCTCTCGGGGCATGGTGTCGTGATTGGCGGCGTGCTCGTTGACGGAGGTTCTTTTGACTGGATGGCACACAGCGAAAAGTTTGATACGCTCGCGAAGCCCTACGCTGGCTTTCACAATATGGTTTTTGCTGAAGAAAGCCCTGTCGCGGCATTTCTTTTGCGTGCCCGGCGGGAAGGCTTGCGCGATTTTGGCGCCTGCATGGCACCGATGAATGCGTGGCAAATTTTGCAAGGTATTGAAACCCTCGGCGTGCGCATGGAGCGGCATATCGCCAATGCCCGCAGGGTGGTGGAATTTTTGGTTGGGCACAAATTTGTGGCAAGCGTCGCCCACCCCGAGCTGGAAACTCATCCTGATTTCGCCATTGCCAAGCGCCTTTATAAAAATGGCTGCGGCGCGGTCTTTAGCTTTGCGATGAAGGGTAATCGTGCCCAGGGCAAAGCCTTCATTGATGCGCTCAATGTGTTCTCACATTTGGCGAATGTCGGCGATGCGAAATCGCTGGTCATTCACCCCGCGAGCACGACCCACTTTCGTATGGACGCGCAAGCGCTCGCCGCAGCGGGCATTACTGAGGGCACGATCCGGCTCTCGATCGGCTTAGAAAATGCCGACGATCTTATCGAAGACTTAAATCGCGCCCTGTCGATTGCTGAAAAAACGGGAGCCAAGAAATGAAGCTCACCGTCAACGGCAGCGAAGCCTACGTCTATACCGGCACAAAAGCTTGGAAACCGGAGCAACCGTGGATGCTTTTCTTACATGGCGCAGCCAACGATCATAGCGTCTGGGCGCTGCAATCGCGCTACTTCGCTTATCATGCTTGGAACGTGATCGCGCCAGATTTACCCGCGCATGGCTTGAGCGGCGGTGCGCTTTGCCAGAGCATTGAAGCGTTGGCAGCGTGGTGCGAAGCGCTGCTCAATACCTGCGGCGCAGAATCGGTCGCGGTGGTGGGCCACAGCATGGGATCGCTCACCGCGCTTGCGCTGGCCGCTAAGATGGGCTCGCGTTGCAGCCAGCTTGCGCTGCTCGGCTGCGCGGCGCCGATGGGCGTCTCCGATGCATTGCTTGACGCTGCAAAAGATGAGACTGACCGCGCTTATCGCATGATTACCCAATGGGCACACGCACCGAGCGCCCACCTCGGCGCAAGCAAATCGCCAGGAATGTGGACTACGGGCGCAGGGCTCGCGCTGATGCGCCGCGCGAAGCCTGGTGCATTGCATCAAGACTTGTCTAACTGCAAAAACTACGCAAATGCGGTCGAATCTGCGCCGCAGGTATTGGGCAACGTGCTGGTGTTGAGCGCTGCAAAAGATATGATGACACCGGCGAAAAGCGTCGCCCCCTTGATCGCAGCGCTACAAAAAAACACTAACGTGAAACTCTCCGCAAAAACGATTCCAGATTGCGGGCACAGCATGATGGGCGAGCGGCCAGACGACGTGCTCGCCGCGCTAAAAGCATGGGTTGCCTAGATTTTCTTAGAAATACCTGCGGCGCAGATTTCAGCAAAACGGAGCCTCATCATGCAAACGGAAGACCCAAAAGCCCAAAAATCACGCGCTGGATTGAGCCGCGTTTTGCACGCGACAGGCTACTCGATGCAAGGCTTTCGCGTCGCGTTGCGCGAGCCTGCTTTTTTGCAAGAGTTCGTTTTGTGTTGCGCAATGATTCCGCTGGCTTTTATCTTGGGGCAAACGGCAGTCGAGCGCGCGCTTTTGATTGGCGTTTGCGCCATCGTGCTCATCACCGAGCTGCTTAATACCGGTATTGAGCGCGTCGTTGATTTGGTAACGAGTGATTGGCACCCTTTAGCCAAGCAGGCGAAGGATTTAGGCAGTGCCGCGGTGTTCGTATCACTCACGCTGGCGGTGGTGACGTGGGGCATGATTGCGTGGGTGCGATTCGCATAAGGCGATCTCAAAAAGTGCCTTAAAACAACGAAATCTGCGCCGCAGGTATTGCCGTGATATCGCGTTTCTTTTTTGTTTTTTGCTCACCCGTGATGCGCATGCCACTTTTGCGGCTTCCGTGTTTTTCCATGACGCCGGCGGCTTGTGCTCGGGTGTCGATTGCTCCGCGCGCTAACGTAAATTGCGTTTTTGCAGCGCGGTAGCTGCTGACCCAATCGACGATCGGTGCGGGGTAGTCAATGTCGATACGCACGCCGTATTGCATCTGCTCCATTGCGGTCAATGCCCACGGCTCAAAAATCTGCGCCGCAGGTATTTGACTGAGCTCCGGGCACCATTGCTTAATAAATGCGCCGTCGGGATCATGATCCTGGGCCTGCTTGGTCGGGTTGTAGATGCGCAGCGCGTTAATACCGGTCACGCCGGATTGCATTTGCAATTGAGAATAGTGGATGCCGGGCTCATAGTCTAAAAAGTGACGGGCGAGGAAGTGAGCAATCGTACGCCAATCAAGCCAGAGGTTGTAAGCGGCAAACGAGACGATCATTGCGCGCATGCGGAAATTAAGCCATCCTGTCGCCCGCAGCATGCGCATGCAGGCATCAATCATCGGGTAGCCGGTATGCCCCGTTTCCCAGGCGCTGCGCCATTGCGCGTTATCCCCATTCGCGCGCAATTGATCCAACGCGCGCAAGAACGCATGAAACTCAATCGCGGGCTCGCTTTCAAGCTTTTGTATGAAGTGGCAGTGCCAATGCAAGCGCCCTTCAAATGAGCGCAGCGATGCCGCAAAGCCACTTGGCAGAAGTGCGGAATTTGCTTGCGCTGCGTGCAGTGCGTGCACGACTTCACGCAGCGAAATCGCACCCATGGCCAGGTAGGGCGAAATCCGCGAGCAAACCTGTGGCGCTGAAAGCGGGCTCGACATGCCGCGCCGATAATCTTGACCTCGGGTGGTTAAAAAACTATCAAGTAGGGCAAGCCCGATAGCCCGCCCGCCGCGTTGTCGTTGCACAAGATCCGCCTCGGGGAAGCAAAAGGCGCGGCGTTGGAAGCCTTGGGGGACCGAAAACTGCGCCGCAGGTATGCGCTCTGGCGCTGCGATGTTGGGCATACGCATGAATTTTTCCCAGCGCGCTGCCCAACCATTGCGTGAGCGTAGCCGCCGCACAACGCCGAATTGTGGATGCTCAACAAACGTGACGCCGTGCGTACCCGCCCAAGCGATGACATCGAGATCGCGTGCGAACGTCAGTGCATTGCCGGTTTCTTCGTGGCTGGCGATTGTGGTGATGGGATGGATCGCGTGCACGGCATCTAATACTTCGATCATTTCCCCAAAAAATACGTGTAAATCTGCGCCGCAGGTTCGTAGGGATGATTTCAGTTCAATTAAACATTCGCGTGCAAACTCAAAATGCTGCGCTGCATAATCTGGTGCCTGAACGATCCTTGGCTCAAAAGCATAGACGCATAAGACTTTTCCACCATCGATGCTTGCGCAAGCGATGGCTGCGGCGAGTGGCGCGTGGTCGGCGATGCGCAAGTCACGTTTGAACCAGACCAAATGAAGGGGAGGCTGCAGCATTAGAAGAGTTTTCTACAATTACGGGACATTAACAACTCGAAAGCGTAATTATGTCTGGCGCAGGATTTCACGTACACGGCCCACACGACCATGAGGTCGAACACGCAGCACAACACGGCGGGGATAAAAATTCAGGGAAAATTGCGGTTGCGACTGCGATCTTGGCTACGCTGGGTGCATTCTTTTCTTATATGGCTGGAGATACCCAAAATGCATCAATGCTCCATAAAAATAATGCCGCAATTAGAAAGACTGAAGCATCCAACAAGTGGAACTACTATCAAGCAAAAAGCAATAAGCAAAATCTCGCAGAGCTTTCTGTTGAGCTGACCACTGGCGAGCGTAAAGATTTTTATCAGAAAGAGGTCGAGCGCTACAAAGCCGAGAAAAAACCCATACAAGTTGATGCAGAAGCCTTAGAAAAGCAATCATCAGAGCAAGATAGATTGAGCGACGCTGCGATGCATACCCATCATCGCTGGGCGCAAGCGATGACCACCGTCTCGGTTTCCATCGCGCTGGCGGCGATTGCCTTACTCACCAAGCGGCGGTGGCTCGAAGTCGCCTGCGGCATCGTCGCTGCGATCGGTGTCGTCCTTGGCGTGCTCGCCGTAATGCATATCTGAAATTTTCAAGGCAGCGCAGATTGAGGTCAGTGTGGGGTGGCGGCGGGCAAATGGGTTTGCCCTTGCAGTTGCCCTAAAGGGTTGATGACGGCAGCGTAACTTTTACGCAAAGTCCGCTGCCGACTGCGCGATCAATCGCCATCACGCTTCCGCCTGCGCGTAAGGCTGCGGCTTTTACGATGGCCAATCCAAGTCTCGACCTAGCAATTTTTTTAGACAGAAGCGCCCTCTGAAGCTTGATGATCCAGGCGTTCATGGTCGGCTGGGGATACCCAGCCGTTGGTCGAGTGCCTGCGAACTCGGTTGTAATAGCCCTCGATGTACTCAAATACGATTGCTCGGGTTTGCTCTCGATCGCTTAGCGGC
>JANPBT010000073.1:0-81267 GCA_031430575.1 Betaproteobacteria bacterium
CAGAAATTCCCAAGTGGAGAATGGAGCGGATGCAAGAGTATGGAGATAAGGCGATCGAGGCACTGGCAAAAGCGCGCGGACAGTCCCTAAAGCCGACGTACGCATTGATGGTGTTTGAGTCCATCGCAGCACCTCTCGGAAAAGCGAAAGAGGCGCAGATCGCGTTGGTGGAAGTTGAGAGGCTCGATTCTGGAAATGATGCGTATTGGGATCGTAGGCTTGCACGGGCAAGGCCGCAGTGGGGCGGATCGGCAGAGCAAATGGAAATAGTCGCGCAGAAGGCTTTGGCTGCAGGCAAATCTAAATGGGCGATTTACGCAAAAAATGAGATTATTGAATTGCAAGAGCGGGAGCGGGCGGGCGGAAAACTGCATGCAAATCAACGCATCACATTAACAACCCGATTTTTGGATACGGATCGTTCGTTTGCAAATCTTACAGCGCTTTCGATAGCGTACGCAGAATTAGAAAAATACGATATCGCCTTGAAGTTTATGGATGAAGCTCTGGAGCTTTGGCCGACGAGTACGTCTGGACTCTACCGCAGGGCCCGGATTTATACGAAATTGGGCCAACATCAAAATGCGATGAAAAACTACATCCGAGCGGCGCAATTTGGACACTACAACGCAATTCAAGTGGTCGGTGCCGCAGTAATGTTTGGGCAACGTGGTCGCAAGGCTGATTTTTTAAACGGAATGCAGTGGTGCAAATTTGGCGCATCAATCGGTCACGGCGAAAGCATGGAGTGTGTCGCCCGTTCGTACTTAGTCGGGGACAATATGAAAAAAGATGCTAACAAGGCGCTCGATTGGTATCTTCGCGCCGCGTTCGTTGGCGTGACCAGCTCCCGTTACGAAGCGGGCGCGCTCCTGATCGATGGCAGCAAAGTGCCAGCCAATCAAGCGCTAGGAGTTAGCCTTCTTCAGCGCGCCGCCCAAAGCGATTTCAAACCTGCGGTGGAATTATTGAAAAAGATTGGCGCACCGCTTCCGAGCAAAGTCGAGTAGCCTAGGGGGAGCGTAAGCATGGTTTTTTTGAAGATCCCTAAAGCGATTTAAAATGTTGGTATGGCACTTTTAAATATTCTCGAATACCCCGATCCGCGCTTGAAGACGAAAGCCAAGCTGGTGACGACTTTTACCCCGGCGATCAAAAAGCTTGCCGACGACATGGCCGAGACCATGTACAAAGCGCCGGGCATTGGCTTAGCCGCGACGCAGGTAGATCAGCATATTCGGTTGGTGGTGATTGATATTACTGAGGAGCGCAATGATTTAAGGGTCTTCGTAAACCCGGTGATTACGCGCAAAGAAGGCGAAGTGCTGGGGGAAGAGGGTTGCCTGTCAGTGCCCGAAACTTACGACGATGTTAAGCGCGCTGAAAAAATCACAGTCAAAGCGCAAGATGCTCTCGGCAAGCCGTTTGAGCTCGACGCCGATGGTATGTTGGCGGTTTGCATCCAGCATGAGCTGGATCATCTTGAAGGTAGAGTTTTTGTGGAGTATTTGTCTCCACTTAAGCAATCGCGAGTGAAAACGCGACTGCTCAAAGCGAAGCGCGATCGCGAGAAAAAATAGAAATAGCTCGAAATCTGCGCCGCAGGTATTTTCGGCAGAAAACGGTAGTGTCTTTTGTAAAAGAGCTTTTGAATGAGCAGCATGTTCACATCACTTTTCAAATACAAAGCGTGGGCAGACGCTGAGCTTTTTGCTGCAGTTGGCGCGCTCGACGCGGCCATGCATGCCGAGTCGCGACACGCGGCGATTCGCATCTTGAATCACATTCATACGGTCGACAAAATTTTTGCGGCAAACGTGCAATCACAATTGCATACGTTCACCGCAACGAATACGCCTGAGACGCCCGCGCTGGAAGATTTAAGCTGGGCCACGCTCGAAATCGATGGCTGGTGGCAAGATTTCGTCAGTAAGCAAAGCCCCACCGATCTTGCGCAGGTCATTCCCTTTACCTTTACCGACGGCGACAAAGGCACGATGACGCGCGAGGAAATGCTCATGCACGTGATTACGCACGGCACTTACCATCGCGGCGCGGTCGGCAGGATCGTTGCCCAAACGGGCACCGCGCCGCCTCGCGATCTCTTCACCAAATTTCTGCATACGATTGAGCCTGCGCGGCGAAGGTAGCTTCATCCTTTGGAGGGCTGCACCGCCGCAATACCGATTGGCACTGGTTTGATGTGAGGGGGACTAAAATTTTTAATCCTTAAGCTGTAGGAGCGGACCGAATGCAGACTGCCGCCAGTATCGTCATCGCCATCATCGCTCTATTGCACGTCTATATTTTGGTGCTGGAGATGTTTTTGTGGGACAAACCGACGGGGCTTCGCGCCTTTAAAAATACGGCGGAATCCGCTGCGGCAACCAAAGTGCTTGCCGCCAATCAAGGGCTTTACAACGGATTTCTCGCTGCCGGATTGATTTGGGGCTTGAGCCTTGGATCTGCAGGTAAACACATCCAGATTTTTTTCTTAATTTGTGTGCTGATTGCAGGGCTCTACGGTGCTGCGACAGCGAGCAAGAAAATTCTCTACATTCAAGCGCTACCGGCGGCGATTGGGTTGGCGCTGATCCTGTTTTCGTAGGTCAAAAGGGCGTAATCTGCGCCGCAGGTATAAAGCGCACTATGAGAATCGTATTTGCGGGAACGCCTGCTTTCGCCGCCACCGCGCTCACCGCGCTGATTGAGGCGCAGCGTGCGGCGGGCTTCGAAATTGTGGGCGCGTATACCCAACCTGATCGCCCAGCGGGCCGTGGGCAAAAGCTGACGGCCTCGGCGGTCAAAACCCTCGCGCTTGCGCACGGCATCCCTGTTTTCCAGCCTGAGAAATTGCGTGATCCGCAGGCTAAGGCTGCGCTTGCAGCATTGCAGCCTGATCTGATGATCGTTGCCGCTTACGGGTTGATCCTGCCGCAAGCGGTGCTTGATATTCCGCGCGTGGGCTGCTTGAATATTCATGGTTCCATCTTGCCGCGCTGGCGCGGCGCAGCACCGATTCATCGCGCGATTGAGGCTGGCGACGCCGAGACGGGCGTGGGCATCATGCGCATGGAGGCCGGGCTCGATACGGGCGCGGTGCTCTATGAATTACGCACGCCGATTTCACACGAAGACACGACCGGCACGCTGCACGATCGGCTTGCTGATTTGGGTGCGCAGGCGATTGTGCATGTGGTGCGTGAAATCTGCGGTGGCACCATTTTCGTGGAGACGCCGCAAGGCAGCGAAGGGCTTACGTATGCCCACAAAATTTCGAGCGAAGAAGCGCGCATTGATTGGCACATACCTGCGGCGCAGATTGCGCGAAAAATTCGCGCTTTCAACCCCAATCCTGGTTGTACGGCGGATATCGGCGGGGAAATCGTTAAGATATGGAGCGCGAATGCAATCAGCGGCGACGGCGCGCCCGGAACGCGCATCGCAGGCCAAAAGGGAGACCTTCAAATCGCGTGTGGCGAAGGCGCGCTCGAGATCGCTGTTTTGCAGCGATCCGGGAAAGGGCGCGTCAGCGCACAAGAATATCTGCAATCACGGATCGCCGCACCCGCGGCTTAGTCTGCGCCGGTCGGTTTCCACCGAGGGCTAGACGAAAAGGCTAACCTCGGCGTGTCGAATGGAAGCGCGACGGCGGCTAGGTTGAATCAGTCGCCTGCTTCACTTTGCCGATTGCGCAGCTGACCTACGATTTCGCGGTCGCTAGCGCATGGTCAAGCCCGTGCGTCGCGCCCGCTTCTGGGTAGCCCATCCGCGCGAGCGCGCCGATCACGGCTTCTCGGGAAACATCAGTGCCATCAACGCCGACGTAGCCAGTGGTTGGATCGACCATCACGGCCGTGACATTGGCGATTTTTCGCAGCGCATCATCAATACTCGTTGCGCAACTGCCGCATCTAATATTTTCAACGGTGAGTTGAATACTCATTTGAAACCTTTCTTTTCGCGTGCATTGGAGACGGGCACTAATTCGTCATCGTTAGCGCCCTTCGGGGCGCGCACGATCATGACGGGAATCTGGCTTTGATTGATGACGCGGGTGGCTACGCTGCCTAAAAAAGTTGCCCAATAGAGCTGCGCCCATGCGAGCCCATCACGATAAGGTCAGCTTTTATGCGCTTTGCCGCCTTTACATGATGATCTCTCTTAAAGCGGCTGAAAGCACGATGCCCTCAACAATGGGTATTGGGGGAAATGCCATGCTTTGCAATTGATCTAGATCAATCAAGCGCAAAAAACGGCGGAAGGCGACGTCGGCAGTTTCTGAGTTTGAAGCGATGCGGTAACCATCGCTTGGCGGCGATGCCGCGCTAGGCGGAGCGGGTAGATATTCGCCGCTAAAAATTTCACAGAAATATTGAATTTCTGCGATTCGCTATCATCTAATGCTGTGATGAAACGCGGCAGCTTCGCCGCACGCTGGATGGGAACGCTGATATGTTGGGAAATACGCTTAAGACGGGTATTTTGTTCGCAGGCATCATTGCGCTTTTCGGCATGCTCGGCTTCTCCATGGGTGGGATCAATGGCATGCTGATCGCGCTACTCGTTGGCGGGGCGATGAATATCTGGAGCTACTGGAATTCCGCCAAGATGGTGCTAAAGATGTACAACGCGCAAGAGGTGGACGAAACTTCCGCGCCGCAGCTCTACAACATGGTCAAGGAGCTGGCAGAAAATGCCCAATTGCCGATGCCCAAGGTCTATTTGATCAACGAGGATCAACCAAACGCTTTTGCCACCGGGCGCAACCCTGAAAACGCTGCCGTTGCCGCCACCACAGGGATTATGAAGGTCTTGTCCACTCGCGAGCTGCGCGGCGTTATGGCGCACGAGTTAGCGCATGTCAAGCATCGTGATATTCTGATCTCCACAATCTCGGCTACGATGGCGGGTGCGATTTCGTCATTTGCCAACATCGCGATGTTTATGGGTAATCGCGACGAGCATGGCCGCCCGACCAATCCCATCGCCGGGATTTTGGTGAGTTTGCTCGCGCCGATCGCTGCAATGCTGATCCAAATGGCGATTTCGCGCTCACGTGAATTTGAGGCTGATCGCGGCGGCGCTGAAATTTGCGGTGACCCGAAAGCGCTCGCTGATGCGTTGACCAAAATTGACCGTTATGCGCAAGGATTGCCCATGGAAACCGCCGATTCCCATCCTGCAACCGCACAAATGATGATTATCAATCCGCTTTCTGGTGGCGGTGTTTCAGGATTGTTTCGCACCCATCCGCATACGGAAGAGCGGGTGAAAAAACTACATGCGATGGTGCGCTGATTTTCTGCGTCGGTTAAGCAATCTCATTTACTCATGCGGCGCGGGGCAACCTGCGCCGCGTTCGTTTTAAGGGCGTCAAAACAATAATGAATCAATCTGAATTCAAGCCTGCCCTCTCGATCGTTTTTGCCAACGCGGTGCGGGCGATTGAAGGCGTGCTCAATGGCAAAAGCGTAGAGGCGGTCATGGCTACGCTTCCGCTCCAAGATTTTGAGCCGCGTACGCGGGCGGCCTTGCGTGACTATGTGAATGGCACCTTGCGAGAATGGCGTAAGCTGCAAGTGCTTGTGCACTGGAGCGCAGACCGCACGACATTTGCGCCGCCGGTGCTCGAGATCATTCTGGCGGTGGGGATTTATGCGCTGCGGCAAACGCGCATCCCTCAACATACGGTTGTGAGTGAGTGCGTCAATATGTCTGAAAAAGTCGCAGGCGGGCGCGTGCGCGGGATGGTTAATGCCGTTTTGCGGGGATACCTGCGGCGCAGATCAGAGCTCGACGCGCGGCTTGCCCATGAGCCAGCAGAAGTGCAATATAGCTACCCAGACTGGTGGGTTGCCCGATTGCAAGTGGATTGGCCGTACGATTGGGAGTCAATTTTGGAGGTAGGTAATGGCGCTGCACCAATGGCGCTTCGGGTCAATGCAAAGCGCCTGCAGGCTAAGGCTTGGTTGGCAGAGGCTGGCGTCGCTGGCGTTGTATTTGACGACTACGGAATCAAACTTGCAGCACCGATTAAGGCCGCTGGGCTCGCGGGCTTCGCGCAGGGTAACGTCAGCATACAGGATGCGGGTGCGCAACTTTGCGCCGCAGCGCTTGGCGCGCGTGACGGCATGCGCGTGCTAGATGCGTGCAGTGCGCCAGGAAATAAAGCCTGTGCGATTTTGGAGCGTGCTGACGTTGCGCTGACTGCGCTTGATCAAGACGCTACCCGACAAGCGACAACCCAAGAAAATTTCCATCGCCTCGGATTGAAAGCAGATGTGCGCGTTGGCGACGCTGGTGATACCACGCGTTGGTGGGATGGTGTGTATTTTGACCGCATTTTGATTGATGCACCGTGCACCGCTTCCGGCGTTATTCGTCGGCATCCTGACGGAAAATGGTTGAAGCGGGCCACTGATTTGCGGGCACTCGTGGCGGAGCAGCGGCGCATCCTTGACGCATTGTGGCCAACGCTTAAACTCGGTGGGAAATTGCTTTATGTCACGTGTTCGGTGTTCCGTGACGAAAATTCCCGCCAAATTGAGGCTTTTTTGTCGCGCCATACGGACGCAGTACAGGAATCTGTTGTATGGCCTGCAGGCATCGATGCACGCGAAGGTAGCCAACTCTTGCCGGGAGGTGCACCCGACACGCACAATCATGATGGTTTCTTCTGCGTGTCGCTCATCAAAACATGACTGGTGTTTGGCTTCGTTTTCTATCTACTGCTGCCTGCGCCGTCCTTTTGGGCTGGGCAGCGCTCGCTGCGCCTGCTGCCTCGGCTCAGCCGAGCGCGCCCCGTGCTGCCGAGGTGAGCCTTGATGACGAGGCGCTGCTGTTTACCGCCGACTTTAACGTTACGCTGACCCAAACGCTCGAAGATGCCCTCGCGCGCGGTGTCGCGCTCTATTTTGTGCGGGAAATTGAAGTGGTCAGAGAGCGGCTGGTGATTAACGAAAGTATCGCATCGCGTACGGATAATTTTCGCTTAGCCTATATCCCGTTAATTCGTAGTTGGCGTTTAACTTCTGGTCTTTACACCCAAAACATCCCGACACTTGAGGCCGCAGTGCGTCAGATTTCACGGCTCAGTAGCACCCGCGTTGCGGAGCGAAAGCTGATCCAGAAGGGTGAAAAATATGTGGTCACCGTCAAATTGCGCCACGATTTAAATCAATTGCCTAAGCCGCTGCAGCTCAATGCGCTCGGTTCACGCGATTGGCAGATCGATGTTGAGCCTGTGCGCGTCGTTTTCGTGCCATGAAAGAAACCCAGCTCAATCTGCATCCACCGCGCGCGATGCGCTTGCTTTGGCTTTCGCTCGCCGTGGCGGGCGCAATTGGGCTTTCGTTATTGGCTGTCGCCACCACCAATTCCTCGCTTTTCCAGCGTAACTACAACCTTCTGTTGATCCTCAATGCGGGCGTCGTTACCATTTTGGTGATTGCGGTGGGTTATCAGTTGTGGCAGATTTGGCAAGCGCGGCAGCGGCAAATGTTTGGCGCGAAATTAACGACGCGCTTGGTCGCGATTTTTGCGGGTATGAGTGCGCTGCCCGGAATATTGCTGTATTTGGTGTCGTCCCAATTTCTGTCCTCGTCCATTGAATCGTGGGCTGACGTCAATATGGACAGAGGGCTTGCCGCTGGGCTTTCGCTGGCGCAGTCGATCATTCGTGAGCAGGAAATTGAAGCGGGTCAAAAAGGTGTACGGGTCGTGGCGCGTTTGAATGGCAAGAGCGATGCCGATGCCCAGCAATTGCTTGCCGACGTGCGCAAAGAAACGCGAGCCTCGGTCATTGCATTGCTCAATGAGCGCGGCACCGTGCTCGCCGCGCAAAGCGAGCAGGGCATCCCACGGTTAGAGCCTATTGTGTTTGACTGGACTGCGATTGCGCCGCAGGTGCCTCTGACTTCCACCGACACCATTGCCGATGGCGTGCTCGCGGCGCGGGTGATCGTGCCCATCGCAAATACCGGGACCCGCCAGCGGGCGCTGGCATTGTGGTTTGCTATTCCTAAAGAAATGCGGGAGCAGTCAGAGTTGGTCAACAACGCTTACGTAGGCTATGGCAATTTTTTGGCAGGGCGTGGTTTTCTAAAAACGCTTTACGGCTCAACACTGACCTTGGCGCTCCTGCTTTCGGTATTTTCTGCGCTTGGGTTGGCAATGGTGCTGGCTGAGCGCTTTGCGTTGCCGCTCGCGCGCTTAGCGGAGGGCACGCGCGAGGTTGCAGGGGGAAATTATTCCGCGCGGCAGCCGGTAGAGTCGAGCGATGAATTAGGCGTGCTGACCCATTCATTTAACACCATGACACTGCAGCTCGCAGATGCCCAAGCGCGCGATGTTGCCTCGCGCAAATTAATCGAGACGAGCAATGCTTATCTCGAAAGCGTATTGCGCAATCTTTCTGCCGGCGTGCTGGTGTTTGATAGCCGCTTTCGGTTGAAAGTGGTTAACCCGAGCGCGACGGTATTGCTGCAAGCGCCACTCGAGCAATTGCGGGAAGAGTTTTTAGGACAGTGGAGCAATCGGCAGCCAGAGCTGCATACATTTGCTGAAATCTTAAAGCGCGGCTTTGCGCAAAACCGCGATGGGGCATGGCAGCGCCAATCAGAGCTCATGATTGGGGGAAATGCGCGCACGCTGATTATTCGCGGCTCGCGTTTGCCCGGTGAAATCGATGGTGGCACGATTGTGGTGTTTGACGATGTCTCAGAAGTCATCCAGGCGCAGCGCGATACTGCCTGGGCTGAAGTCGCGCGCCGGTTAGCCCATGAAATTAAAAATCCATTAACACCAATTCAGCTTTCTGCCGAACGGCTGCAGATGAAGCTAGAAAATGATTTGCGGCCCGATCAGTCGGCAATTCTTTCGCGCGCAACAAAAACGATCGTATCGCAAGTCACCGCGATGAAAGATATGGTGAACGATTTTGCGATGTACGCCCGCCAGCCTAAGCCGGGCAGTATGCAGCCAGTGGATGTGGAATCGCTCCTGCGCGATGTGGTCGCGCTTTACGAAACCCATCATCAAGATGCGCCAGAGGTAAAGCTGGATTGGCGCTCAGATACGACCATGATTGCCGGCGAGACGACACGGCTGCGTCAGGTCTTTCACAATTTGCTGCAAAATGCGGTGGATGCGGTTCATGAAAATAGCGCAATGCAATCTGCGCCGCAGGTATCCATTACCGCCATGCGCGAATCTGAAGAGATCGTGCTGCAGTTTGACGATAATGGGCCGGGTTTCTCGGAATCAGTGCGTTCGCGCGCATTTGAGCCGTATGTCACCAGTAAACCAAAGGGGACGGGATTGGGGCTTGCCATCGTTAAAAAGATTATCGACGAGCATCATGGGCATATCGAAGTTGCCAACCGTTCAGAAGGCGGCGCGCGGGTGACCTTGCGCTTCCCCGTACACACTCAAGCTATGCAGACAGAGCTCCTCCATGCAAACTGAAATCTGGGTCATCGACGACGAAGTCGGAATCCGCGAATTACTTTCTGAAATATTAGAAGACGAAGGCTATATCGTTCGCCTTGCTGATTGCGCCGGTGCGGCGCGCGCGCTGCGCAGTAAAGGCGCGCCCTCGCTGGCATTGCTTGATATCTGGATGCCAGATTCCGACGGCGTGACACTTTTAAAAGAGTGGAAATCAGCGGGGTTGTTGACATTTCCCGTCATCATGCTCTCTGGTCATGCCTCTGTTGAGACTGCGGTGGAGGCCACGCGCATCGGTGCATTTGATTTTTTAGAAAAACCAATCGGCTTGCAAAAATTGATGGCCAGTGTGCAGCGGGCACTTAAGGCTGCGCCAACGCAGCGACGGGCATCGATTGATTTAGCACCACTGGGTAAAAGCGCTGTGGTTCAGGAAGTGCAGGCGCGCTTGGAGCGACTCATTAACGAAGGCCGCCCGATTTTTCTCTCGGGCGAAGCCGGTTGTGGGTTTGTTGAAACCGCGCGTGCTTTGCATCCGGCAAATGCACCTTGGGTGTTGTTAGAGGGTGGGCAGAGGCTCATTTCGTCGCCGCTTGAAATCTTGGAGCAAGCGCGCAATGGCACCCTCTTCTGCGAAGAAGTGGCTGATCTCACGCGGAGCGAGCAAAAGAGTTTGGTATTCATCATCACCCGAGCCACGCAATACAACGTGCGCGTGGTCTGCGCTTCAAGCGAGCCGCTCGCGCAATTGGTCAATGAAGGCTCGGTTGATAACAGCCTTTACCAAGGTTTTGCCAAGATGATGGTGGTGTTGCCACCACTGCGGGCGCGTGCAGAAGATGTGCCGTATCTGATGGAGCGATTTGCCGCAGAAGTGTCGCCCAATTCACTCGAACGACTGACGCCCGAGGCGCGTGTTTTGCTCGAAACGAATGCATGGCCTGGCAATATTGTGCAACTGCAAAGCGTGCTCTCCAACGTCGTATTCGAAGGTGTTGGCGCGGTGACGCCAATTCATCTGCAGCCGCTGCTAGGTGAGGCTAAATCGCTTGCCAGCGAGCAGGGCGCTGCAGCCGCGCCAGAGATTCCAATTCGCTTCTTAGACATGCCGCTGCGCGAAGCGCGTGAGGCTTTCGAGAAAGTGTATTTTGAAAATTTGCTCTCGCGCGAATCGTTCAACATGAGCAAAATTGCGGATCGGGCAGGCCTCGAGCGTACCCATCTTTACCGTAAGCTGAAGCAGTTAGAAATTAAATTTTCTCGGCGTGGCGCAACTGAGGAGCCTGCTGCGCCGCCTGTCGTATAGCGCGCGTTAACGGTTTTTTAAAATACCTGCGGCGCAGAATTGAGCACTTTTGACCTCTCAAAACGCTCAATTCTGCGCCGCAGGTATTGCAGCGGCTTACTAGATTAAACGCTGCCGATTTCCTCACGCATAAGCTTCATAGCGCGCACTTCGATTTGGCGAATGCGCTCTGCTGATACGCCATATTCACCCGCTAAATCTTGCAGCGTGCGCTCCGAGCCTTCGCTAAGCCAGCGGGCACGGATGATGGCGCGTGAGCGATCATCGAGCTTGGCAAGCGCGCGCGACAGACCATCACTGCGCACATTTTCGGTCTGCGCGGTTTCGAGCTGCTGCGCGGGCGAAGGCGCATCATCGATTAGGTAAGCGATGGGGGCTACGGCTGCGCGATCTTGATTATCGTCGTCTGGCGAGCCTTCGAGCGCAACATCGCGACCGTTCAGTCGCATATCCATCTCAAAGACTTCAGCCGGTTTCACGCCAAGCGTCTTGGCGATGGCTTTTGCTTCTGTTTCCCCGAGTGAATGATCGCCCTTGCGCATGCTGCGCAAATTAAAAAACAGTTTGCGCTGCGCTTTCGTGGTCGCCACTTTGACCAAACGCCAATTGCGCAAGATATATTCGTGAATCTCGGCTTTGATCCAATGCATCGCAAACGAGACCAAGCGTACGCCGCGATCTGGGTCAAATCGGCGCACGGCTTTCATTAAGCCAATATTGCCTTCTTGGATCAGATCAGCGTGCGGAAGGCCGTAACCCAAATAATTGCGGGCGATGGAGACCACCAAGCGCAAATGCGAAAGCACGAGCCCACGTGCTGCGTCGACGTCTTGGCTGGTCTTCCAGCGTTGACCATAGCTTTGCTCTTGCTCTAGGGTGAGCAGGGGAAATTTACCGACTGCGGAAATGTAATGTTCGATACTTCCCAGTGAGGGTAGCGCGGGGAATTGCATCGACGGAAGTGTTGTGGATGTCATAAAAGAACGCTCCTTTGGTGCGTACGGAATGAACTATTGTGCTGTGCAGCATAGCATGTTTTAGCACTCAACGCATCAGAGTGCCAAGCGTTGATAAAGTTCAGTTTGTTTTCAAACGCTGTTAGCGATTACTTACTTCATGACCGCTTTACGAATGGCTTCGACGCGCGCGCGATTGATCCCAAAATCGCGAACCCCGATCCGCGCTGCGCTGCGCACGTGGATGCAGGCCATCGGCGGAGGCAGGTAAAGCTCAAGATCATCAACGAAGCCTAAGCGGGCGCTCGTGAATTCCGCATGGAGGTAATTCCGTTTTTCGGCAATGATTGTGCAGCGGGGCAGGCTCTTGATATGCGCAACGAGCGCTTCCCAGATGTCGAGTGGATCTTCTTTGGGCTGCACTTCAAACGCTTTGACGTAATGGATTTTGTCAGTGGGCTCGGCTTGGCTGCAGACGTGATTGGGCTTCCAGCGCACTGGAGCAAATCTGCCGTCTTTAACGCCTAACGTTGCCGGACGATTGCCGGTAAAAATCCCCATTAACTTGCCACCCTACGTTCGCGCCCAAACGCTTCTACGGATTTTCCGCAGCGTAGGGGCGCGCCCGAGTGTACGGGAAAAGCGACAAATCAGCGCTACGCTTGGTTTCCTTCGCATTCAGGTGGCCGCAAACTTGCAGCCACCTGAATGCGAATCCAGACGATCACGCGCTAATGCTTATGGTCGCCGTGGCTGTGCACAGCTTTGTCGCCACGATCTTCAACCGCAATTTCAACCGTGGTCACCCCTGATTTTTCAAAATTTAGGGTTAACGGGATTTTTTCGCCCTTGACTAAAGGGCGCTTCAAATCAAAAAACATGACGTGAAAACTGCCCGGCTTAAGCGTGACGGTAGCACCGCTTGGCAGATCAATCGCAGGTACTGCTCGCATCCGCATTATCCCGTTGTCCATCGTATGTGTGTGTAGCTCGGTCGTGCCGGCGATGGTTGATTGCGCGCTTAAAAGCTTATCACCCGCTTTTCCCTTATTGTGTAAGACCATAAACGCGCCAGCGACTTTTGCGCCGGGCGGGGTGGTAAACGTCCACGGATGCTCGATGGCGATTTCACCTTGTGAAAATGAGTGTGCAAACGCCAAATCTGCGCCGCAGGTAGTGGCAAAAGTGAGCGCGAAAAGCGCATTTCTAAGTTTCATCATCATCCTCATTCGACAGTGACCGATTTCGCTAAGTTCCGTGGCTTATCGACATCGGTGCCACGCGCGCAGGCGGTATGGTAAGCGAGCAGTTGTAATGGAATGACGTGGAGGATTGGCGAGAGCGCCCCGTAATGCTCAGGCATGCGAATCACGTGAATGCCTTCGCTACTCGAAATATTAGTGTCGGCATCTGCGAATACAAAAAGCTCGCCACCGCGTGCGCGCACTTCTTGCATATTGCTCTTGAGTTTTTCAAGCAAGGCGTCGTGCGGCGCGATAGTAATGACCGGCATATCCTCGGTGACAAGCGCCAGCGGACCATGCTTTAACTCGCCAGCTGGGTAGGCCTCAGCGTGGATATAGCTAATTTCTTTAAGTTTCAACGCGCCCTCAAGCGCGATCGGGTAATGCCGCCCGCGCCCGAGGAAAAGGGCATGTTCTTTACGGGAAAAAGTATGGGCCCAAGCGATAATTTGAGGCTCAAGTGCGAGCACGTTGGTCAGCGCGGTGGGCAGGTGACGTAAATTTTTGTTTGCTGCGGCGACTTGCTCATCATCCATTTCGCCACGCAGTCGGGCAAGGGTAATGGTGAGCAAGAAGAGCGCAGTGAGCTGGGTCGTGAAGGCTTTCGTCGATGCTACGCCAATTTCGACACCGGCGCGGGTTTGATACTTCAGCGTGGTTAAGCGCATCATCGCGCTCGTGCCCACATTGCAGATCGCCAGCGTATGTTTCATGCCCAGCGCTTGGGCGTGTTTAAGTGCGGCCAGCGTATCGGCGGTCTCCCCAGATTGCGAGACGACAACGACCAGCGTATTCGGGTGTGGCACGGATTCACGATAGCGATACTCGCTTGCAATTTCAACGTTTGTTGGAATCTTTGCAATCGCCTCAAGCCAATACTTCGCGGTCATTCCAGAGTAGTAGCTGGTGCCACACGCTAAGATCAATATGCGATCAATTTTGGCTAAGACTTCCGCTGCGTTTTCGCCGAAAATCTCTGGCGTGATCACATCCACGCCTTCAAGCGTATCTGCAACAGCGCGGGGTTGCTCAAAAATTTCTTTTTGCATGAAGTGCCGATAGGGCCCGAGCTCTGCGGTTGCGGTGTATGCGGCCACCGTAATAATCGCACGTTCGACGGTGACCCCGTCGAGATCGACTATCTTCATTCCTGATAATTGCAAATCAACCACGTCGCCTTCTTCAAGGTAAATAATCTGGTCGGTTGTACCTGCGATCGCCAACGCGTCGGAGGCTACAAAAAATTCATCTTTACCGACACCGACAATCATTGGGCTGCCGAAACGCGCGCCGACGACGCGCTCCGGCTCATCTTTGGCGATCACCGCAATTGCGTACGCGCCGGTGAGGTGCTTTACGGCTTCGCGGACGGCGGCAAAAAGATCGCCCGCATAAATCGAGTCGATTAGATGTGCAATGGCTTCGGTATCGGTTTGGCTTTCAAATACATAACCTTTTGCCTTAAGCGACTCCCGAATTTCCTCGTAATTTTCGATGATGCCGTTGTGCACTAAGCCAATGCGGTCGTTTGAAAAGTGCGGGTGGGCATTGTTGGTCGCCGGAGCGCCATGCGTTGCCCAGCGTGTATGAGAAATACCGGTGTGGCCACTAAACTTGGTGGCGGCAATTTGATCGGCAAGCTCTTGCACACGAGCAACGCTGCGCGCTCGCTTTAAGCCGTTGTTGTTGACCGCAACGCCACACGAATCATAGCCTCGGTACTCTAATCTACGTAAGCCCTCAACGAGGACGGGGACGATATCTCTACGCGCGACTGCGCCGACGATGCCACACATGGCTTAACCTTTCTTTTGCTGTTTGACCGGGCGCTTCCACCCGACAAACGTAGATTGTTTCACGCGCGAGAGCGTGAGTGCATTTGCGGGAGCCTCTTTGGTTAAAGTGGTGCCCGCTGCGATGGTCGCGCCCGCCCGCACCGTGATCGGCGCGACGAGCTGAGTATCGCTCCCAATAAAAACGTCATCTTCAATGATGGTTCGATGTTTGTTCGCGCCATCGTAATTGCAGGTAATCGTACCCGCGCCAACGTTCACGCGTGCGCCGATGGTGGCATCGCCGATGTAGGCTAAGTGGTTTGCCTTCGACCCTGCGCCAACGCTGCTATTTTTGACTTCGGTGAAATTGCCGATATGGACGTCGTCAGCCAATGTCGTGCCGGGGCGCAGACGCGCATAAGGGCCGAGCTTGACTTTCGCGCCGCAAATCGCATCGTCGATATGGGTAAACGGCGCGATGTCGCTGCCCGCCCCGATTGTGGCGTTGCGCAGTACGCAATAGGCACCGACGCGCGTTCCCACGCCAAGATGCACGCGGCCTTCAAAAATACAACCCACGTCAATCAATACATCTTGATCACAAGTGAGCGTGCCGCGAATATCAATGCGCGCAGGATCAACGAGCGTTGTGCCGCTCACCATTAATGACTGGGCGAGTTGCGATTGGTGCGCGCGCTCAAGTTGCGCAAGCTGCACTTTATCGTTCATTCCCTGCCACTCTAACTCAGAGGTCGGGTGCGATGCGGTCAGCTTAAGCCCGTCGGCGCGCGCCATCGCCACGATGTCGGTCAAATAAAACTCACGCTGTGCGTTGTCGTTTGTGAGGCGCAGCACTGCTTTTTTGAGCCAAGCCGAAGGCGCAGCTAGCACGCCGGTATAAATTTCGTTGCCTGCGAGCACATCGGTGCGCCCTGCGGCGCGCGCGTCTTTTTCTTCCATGATCCGCTCAACGCTGCCATCGGCGGCGCGCACGATCCGGCCTAATCCGCTCGGGTTGGTGGCCATCGCAGTCAATAAAGCGAGCGATTCTGCGCCGCAGGTATTGACCAAATCTGCAATAGTGGCCTGCCCAATGAGCGGCACATCGCCGCTCAAAATGATCGTCGTGCCCGCATCTTCTAGCTGCGGCACGGCCATTTGCACTGCATGGCCAGTGCCTTGTGGTGGATCTTGCAGCGCCCACGCAAGATCTGGCTCTGGAAACGCCGCCCGTACCTGCGCTGCACCATAGCCATACACCACAACAATGCGCGTTGGCGAGAGTGAGCGCGCTGTTTCCAGCACATGCGAAAGGAGCGCTCGACCCGCCAGCAGCTGCAAAACTTTCGGCAAGCTCGATTTCATGCGGGTCCCTTTGCCCGCAGCCATCACGACGATTTGAAGCACGTTTTTTTATCGATCAACAAGAATATTCAATTGTAATATTTTCAACAAGAAAGCCAATGGATTCTTGAGCCCGTCAGCACGCGCTGTTGCGTTCGGATAATCGCTCGCGCGTACGATGATCGGGTTAAAACGCCCGTTTGTCGGCTTTTTTTACAAAGTACTTCCCCAGAAGTCGTAACACGCTGTCGCATATGACTTATTTTTATTGGTATGGCGATTGCTTTGCATCGCTGGTGCAACAAAAATGCGGAGATTCCGCGCTCGTATTTTTCGGAGATCGTAATGAAAATTCAAAAATGGTTTGCCGCAGCGGTTGCTGCGGTTTCGCTCGGGGCGAATGCTGGTGTTTATTTTGCGGAAAATTTTGATAACGTTGCAGGCCTTACTGCAAACGGTTGGGTCATCACCAACGCGAGCACGCCGGTTGGCGCGACTAACTGGTTTCAAGGAAATGCAGCGCCATTTCCGTCGCAAGCGGGTGCGCCGGGTGCGTATGCTGCAGCCAATTATCTGAGCACTTCACCTGCCGGTGGCGACATCAGCACCTGGCTCATAACGCCAGTGATCGACATCTTAAACGGCGTAACCTTATCTTTTTGGACGCGCACTGATGAAGATATCGATCTACTTTTCTCAGATCGGCTCAATATTCGCGTGAGCACCGCAGGCACTTCAACCGCACTTGCGAGTTTCTCCAACGTCGTGTTTTCGGTTAACCCAACGCTTGCTCCAGGTTCAGGGTATCCAACGGCGTGGACGCAATATTCCGTCGTGCTCTCTGGGATTAGCGCATCTCCGGTCGCTGGGCGCGTTGCCTTTGAATACAACGTGCCTGGAAATTCCCTCGCCAATTACATCGGGCTTGATACGGTATCCGCATCGGTAGTTCCAGTGCCCGGTTTGGCGCTACTCTTTGGGCTTGGAATCGCGGCAATGACGTTGTCGTTGCGCCGCGCCGCGCGCCCGACCAAACTCTAAATTGAAATCCTGAATTGAGTTGCGTAGCGAGTCAAACGGCATGCTACGCCATTAAAAATTATTGAAGGAGTGAGAAGATGAAAAAAAACTTGTTAGCGCTCGCCTGTGCTGGAGCGATCGGCTCTGGCATGATCGGCATCGTCGCCGCGTCACCGCAAGTCACGCATGTTGATGGGCAATTGGTTGTGCCGCATGTAAAAGTCGTTATGGCCAAAACTGCGATGAAAAAAGCGGTTGCGGGCGCAAGTGTGCGCGCTTACCTCAACCCGGAAACGGGTAGCATTGGTGGCGAGCCTACGGCAGCAGAAGCGCAGGCGCTCAACCCCGAAAGTAAGCTTAAGGGCGAGCGTGCGAAATCGAGCGTTGGGTCAAATGTAATGATTTCTGCAGATGGTCGTTTTACGGGTGTGAACTTATCGGCGCTCTCCGATGATGCCGATGTAATGCCCTATAGCGTCGTGCGCCGTGAAGCTAACGGTTCATTGCGTCAAATGTGCGTGCAGGGCAAGGCCCAAGCCGATAAGTTTTTACGCTTACACGAAGTAGCAGGAGTCTCCAATGTTCGCTAAATCACTCATTCGCAGCGCAGTTGCGCTCTGCGCCTTGGCCGCGAGCGCCGCCTTTGGCGCAGCTAACATTACCATCGTAAATGGCAACGCTCCCGGCATTGGTTTTAACGACCCCACGCCCGCGGTTCCCGTTGGTGGCAACATGGGCACCACGATCGGCCAGCAACGGCTCAACGCGTTTGTTTATGCCGCAAACGTTTGGGGCGCAAACTTAGATAGCACGGTCGAGATTCAAGTGCTCGCGACCTTCGAGCCGCTAACCTGCACCGCAACATCGGCAGTGCTTGGCTCTGCCGGCCCGTTTAATATCTGGAGCTTCAATGTCGCCTTTCCAGGCGCGGTGACCGGGCGCTGGTATCACGCTTCGTTGGCTAATAAGTTAGTCGATGCCGATGTCGATACGATTGTTTTCGGGGAGAACGAGCCTGAAATTATTGCCCGCTTCAACAGCAATCTGGGTAGCGCAACGTGCTTGGCTGGCAGCGGCTGGTATTTAGGCTACGATGGCAACGAAGGGCCTGCGATCGATCTAGTTGCGGTGCTCATGCATGAATTTGGCCATGGCTTAGGCTTTTCAACGGTGACCAGTTCCGCTACGGGCGCGCTAGTGAGTGGCATTCCATCGCGCTACGATGATTTCCTTTTTGATACCCAGCAAAATCTCGCTTGGGCAGGCATGACCAACGCCCAGCGCGTCACCGCTGCGATCACGCCGCGTAAAGTGGTGTGGACCGGCGCGAATGCAATTGCTGGCGTGCCAACAACATTGAGTCTCGGTTACCCTGAGCTCGCCGTCAGTGGTGTGCAAGCGGGCGCGATTGCGGGCGCGTATGAAGTTGGTGCTGCGTCGTTTGGCCCGGTATTAAGTGCGCCGGGCGTTACGGCAGAGATCATGCCGGTAGTAGACCAAGCGGCTGGAACCGGGTTGGCATGTACCCCTTTGAGCGCGCTTAACAGGCTCGCGGTGCGCGGTAAGATTGCGCTCGTTGATCGCGGCACATGCGGCTTCAGCGTAAAGGTTAAAAACGCGCAAGATGCAGGTGCGATTGGCGTTCTCGTTGCGGACAACGCAGCAGGCGGCCCCCCAGTCGGGCTCGGCGGTGCCGATCCTACGGTAACGATTCCATCCGTACGCATTACGCTTGAAGACGGTAATCGATTGAAAACTGCACTGACTACCCGCTCGCGTACGAGCTCGGGCGTCGTCGGTACGCTCGGTGTAAACGCATCGCGTCGCGCAGGCGCTGATGGCTTAGGTCGTCCGCTGATATTCACACCAAATCCGCGGCAACCGGGCTCGTCGGTTTCGCACTGGGATACCAGCGCGTCACGTAATTTGTTGATGGAGCCATCAATCAACGCTGATTTAACGCAAAGCGTGAAGCCGCCGGAAGATTTAACCTTGCCTGCGTTTAAAGACTTGGGCTGGTAAGCAGCGCATTTCGATTAACAAAAAAGCGGCCTAATGCCGCTTTTTTGTTGTTTCCAGGCTCCGTTATCGGGCTTACTTTTTAAGTAGAAGCCGCCCGATATGCGCCACGATTTGCCGCGCTACTAACAATTTCTGCGCCGCAGGTATTGGGTGTGATCCCGCATCGTCGATGAGCGTGACTGCATTTTCATTCGCACCAAGTGCATCTTGCGCGCGATTAGCCACAATGAGTGGAATGCCTTTGCGTATGCGCTTCTCGCGCGCGTAGGCTTCTACGTTTTCGCTTTCCGCAGCGAAGCCCACGCAAAATACCTGCAGCGCAGATTGAGCCACTGTTGCCAAAATATCGACCGTCGGCTCGAGGCTTATCGTCAGTGCGGCATCGGTTTTTTTTATTTTCTGCGCCGCAGGTATCACCGGCGTGTAATCGGCCACCGCAGCGACACCAATGAAAATATTCGCCGACGAAATATGGGATTGCACCGCGCTTAACATTTGCGCCGCAGACCTCACATCAACGCGGGTAACGCCCCAGGGCGTTGCCAGCGCGCACGGTCCGGCAATCATCGTTACGGTTGCGCCCGCGTCGGCGCAAGCCTGCGCTAAGGCAAAGCCCATTTTCCCTGACGATAAATTGGTGATCACGCGCACCGGGTCAATGGCTTCTTGCGTCGGGCCCGCAGTTAAGACGACGTGCTTTCCAGCGAGTGTTTTTGGCTGTGCCCACGATTCAAGTGCTGCAAAAATTTGCGCAGGCTCGAGCATGCGCCCATCGCCGATTTCGCCACACGCTTGATCGCCATGCCCTGGGCCAAAAATCGTCACGCCATCGCCTTTGAGCGTGGCAATATTGCGTTGCGTTGCGGGGTTTTCCCACATTTGCTTATTCATCGCGGGCGCAACGATGAGCGGCACGTCGCGCGCGAGCACGAGCGTTGCCAATAAATCATCGGCCACGCCATGGGCAATTTTTGCCAGGCAATCGGCGCTGGCGGGCGCGATCAAAATGGCGTCAGCCCATCGCGGCAAGTCGATGTGTGGCATACCTGCGGCGCAGTTTTTGTCCCATTGATCCGTCAATACTGGCTTTCCGCTGAGTGCCTGAAACGTGGCTGTGCCCACGAAATGAGTTGCAGCTTCGGTCATCACGATTTTGACATCGCGCCCAGATTTCGTGAGCAAGCGCGTGAGTTCGGCAGATTTATAGGCGGCGATGCCGCCGGTGATGCAGAGCAAGATTTTTTGCGTCGGTTTCATATCGAGAAAGTGTAGTGGAACTTCGCGTTTTTTATTGGCGATACGCTTCAACTTCGCCCCAAAATCGCCTGAAATACGACAAATCTGCGCCGCAAGTATCTCACTCGCGGCAGCGATGGCAAGCGCGACGCAAGCGTGGGGCAAAATCCAGCGATGAGTATCAAAGACTGGCCCGAAGATGATCGCCCCCGTGAAAAACTGCTTGCGCGCGGCGCGCCCGCGCTTTCTGATGCCGAGCTGCTTGCGATTTTCTTGCGCGTAGGCGTTACCGGGAAATCTGCTGTTGCGCTCGCGCGCGAAGCCTTGCAGCGCTTCGGCTCGCTCACCGGGCTCACGCAGGCAAGCTTGGCGGAATTTTCAACGATTAAAGGGTTTGGCGAAGCGAAATACGTGCAATTGCAAGCGGCTGTGGAGCTTTCGCGGCGGGCGCTGGGCGAGACGCTGGCGCAATCGCCCAGCTTAGACTCGCCGCAAGCGATGAAAGATTTTTTGCGCTTAAGTCTGCGCGATGAACGGGCGGAAGTTTTTGCCGTGGTTTTTCTAGACTCAAAATTACGCAAAATTGCATTCGAAATTTTGTTTCGCGGCACGCTGACGCACGCAAGCGTCTACCCGCGCGAAATCGTCAAGGCTGCGCTTACGCACGGCGCGGCGGCGGTGGTGCTCGCGCACAATCACCCGTCTGGCGATGCTTCGCCTAGCAGTGCCGACGTGCACTTGACCAAAGCGCTCTCAGCAGCGTTGGCCTTGATCGACGTGACCGTGCAAGATCATATTGTGGTCGGGCGCGACGAAGTGAGGAGTCTGCGGGAATTAGGTTTGCTCTCCTAAAGCAGCGCAAAAATCGCAAAAATGGGCTGAAAACGCTCAAATCTGCGCCGCAGGTATCCCGTATTTCATCCACCCACTTGCGCTAAGTGCCTGAATTTGCTAGACTAGCTGGCTAAGTTACCGGCGGTCGTTACGCCGGACATCCAACAACATACTCATTTTGAGGTGGTTTTATGGCAAAGGTTTGCGTCGTTACAGGCAAAAAACCAATGGCGGGGAATAACGTTTCCCACGCTAACAACAGAACGCGTCGTCGGTTTATGCCGAATTTGCAATCGCGTCGTTTTTGGGTCGAAGCAGAAAATCGTTGGGTGCGCTTGCGCGTCACTGCGTCTGCGATTCGATTGATTGATAAATTAGGCATCGACGTTGTGCTCGCAGATTTGCGCGCCCGCGGCGTGGTCTAAGGCTTAAAAGGAAACTATCATGGCCAAAAGCGCACGCGAAAAAATCAAGCTCGAGTCCACAGCGGGCACGGGGCATTTCTACACCACGTCGAAGAACAAACGCAACATGCCGGAAAAATTCGTGATCAAGAAATATGATCCAGTTGCCCGCAAGCATGTTGATTACAAGGAGATGAAGCTGAAGTAATCACTTCAGCTTGCCATAAAAAAACCCGCCAATGAGCGGGTTTTTTTATGGATTTTTGAAAAAGACATGCCCGCGAACCGCTAAAAAGCACTGACTTTCAACGTTTTTTACACCCAAAAAAAGCTCATTTCAGCTAAATCTGCGCCGCAGGTACTTTGGGTGCGAAATAAGCACGAAATTGATTACACGGCATAGTGAAATAAATGAGGTGATTTCGTGCGCAACTACGCATAACCAAATGGAACACCACAAACGGAGAATTGTGGTGCTGACTAACGCTCAAAAATGAGAAGATTGAGGGAGTTGATTCATGAATTCTGCAAAAACTAGTTTTTATTTCTGCTTCTGCAAAAAGAGCGTTTCTCGATTCATTTATCAGGTTAGCCTGAGTTTGACGCTCGCCGTTTTATGGCTTGGCGTAACTACGGCGGTGCTTGCGGCTGAGCAAAGATTTACGGTGTATGTCGATACCGATTCCAGCGCCGCAACGGGCTGCAGTGTCGCCACGGTTTCTGGCGCGCGGGCTGGTGTTGAAGCGGCGTTCACTGCGGTCGTCGATACCAGCAGCACTCCGTTTCGCACGTTGCGTCTGGAGCGGCAAAACTGCGCCGCAGGTATTTTGTCGACCCCTAGCGTTTACGACGCGACTGAGATTGCCACCGAGAGCGCGGGTACGTTTACGGGCGTTAGCTTGTGGATTCCGCAATCGGTGTTCACCGCGCCCACCGCGCAAGCGTTTGTTGCCTCGGTCAATAGCACGGGAGACCGCGACGTTACCGCAAATTTTCTGCTGACTGCGCGCGATCTACCTGCGGCGCAGATTGTGCCTGTCCCGCTCTCGCCGTGGCTTGCGCTGCTGGTCGCCCTAGCGGTCGCGAGCGTTGGGTTGCGCGCGCGCCGCGCGGGGCACTGGCTGAGCGTTCTCGGTGCGGTGATACTCGTAGGCTCCACTGCCACCGCGATTGCGATTGTCGTTAATGGGGCAAATATCAGTTGGACTGGGCGCGCTGCCGTGCTTGCTGATGCCGTTGATGCGAGTCCAAATGCCGATGTCGGCGCAATTTACGCACAGCATGATGCGAGTGCGGTCTACGTGCGAATCGATGCCGATTTGCGCAAAGATGCGGGCGCATCGACCAATACCGCGCCAACGATTTCTGGCTTGACTGCGACCGCAACGCTCGCCACACCGACTACGCCGCTAGCGCTGGTCGCGACAGTTACTGATGATGGTTTGCCCAACCCGCCAGCAGCGCTAGCGTTGGGGTGGACAACTGTTTCCGGTCCCGGCACAGTCACGTTTGCGCGTACCAACGCCGCCTCGACTTCGGCGACGTTCAGTACCGCTGGGCTCTATCTTATTCGCCTCACTGCTAACGATAGTGCGCTGTCGTCAAGCAGGGATATTTCAGTGACCGTCAACGCAATCTCTGCCGGAAATACCGCGCCAGTGATCAGCAATCTGCCTGCAACGGCTACCGTAAATTTACCGACCAATTCACTCGCACTTACGCCAACCGTGACTGACGACGGCTTGCCAGCGCCAGCGTCTCTTGCTTACGCGTGGACGCAAATCTCAGGCCCGCTGGCGGGTGCAGGAGGCGCGTTCCCCGTTTCGTTTAGCGCGAACAATACGAAAAATACCACCGTGAGTTTCGATTTCGCGGGTGTGGGCAATTATGTATTGCGGCTTACTGCGAGTGATGGTGCGTTATCGGGCAGCGCTGACATCACGGTGACGGTTATTGATGTTGCCGCTGGCGTGCCGGCTTTCGGCGCACTCGCGGATCGTTCCGTGAAAGTGGGCGAAACGCTTTCGTTCGTGCTCTCTGCGAACGATCCGAACTACAAACAAGCGCTTGCCTACGGCTTAGTCTCGTCCCCTGCAGGGGCGTCGCTTGCGGGGGCAGGCAACGCGCGCTTTAGCTTCACGCCCACGAAGTCGCAAGTGGGCAATCATACCGTAAATGTCAATGTTGCAGACAATTCCGAGCCTACTGCGCTTACCGCGCAGAAAAGTTTTAACATCACGGTGGTGGATGCAAATTTGCCTCCAAAATTTACGGCTGCAAGTAAGATGGACGGCGCAGTACCTAGCGGAGGCACGTTTACTCGCTCCCTTGCCGCGACCGATCCCGACTCCGCTGATACCCTCACCTATAGCCTCGTAAACGGCCCTACAGGGATGACGGTTTCTGCAGCAGGAAGCCTAAGCTGGGCGAGCGGCGTAATCACCACAACACAATCGGCGATCGTGAAAGTAGCCGATAGCGCGGGCAACGCCGATTTCGCGCGCTTTAGCGTCGCCATCCAAGCTAGTGCCGCGCCGGTCGCAGCAAATGACCTCTACTCCGTTCAGATTGGCAACTCCCTCAATGTACCTGCGGCGCAGGGTGTGCTCGCCAACGATGTTGATCCCGCAGGGCTGCCACTCACAGCAACCATGCAAACCAACCCCAGCAAAGGGTCAGTCAGTGCATTTAACACCGACGGCAGCTTTTCATACCTTGCCCCCGCGTTGCCAGCGCCGAACACATTCAATCCAATGTTGGTCAAGCAGCACCAAATTTTGGATAATTCCACCAACCATAGCTGGCAATTGGTCGACCTCAACGCCGATGGCCACACGGATATTGTGTTTAACCATCTTTGCTTTGCTGTACGCGGCTGCATCACCGCGTTCGACATTAAAAATAACGTGCAATTGTGGACAACGGACGCAAGTGCTGACGGCTGCACGCTTGCTTGGTCTGGCGCACCCTGGAGCATCGCGGTTGGCGATCTTGATGACGACGGCGTGCCAGACGTGGCGATGCTTGGGCATTGCAGCGTACAAAACACCCCCAATGACCGAATTATGGCGTTTAACGGTCGCACCGGGGCGATGAAGTGGCGAAGTGCGATCCTACACGATTCGATCGCCGTACCTTTTCAGATCGCGGGGATTGCCAACAACAGTATGCTTTCCATTGCGCGGCTTCACAGCGGTGAAAAGCCGAGCGTCCTTTTAGGGCGCGTCGCTGCAGGTGCCACAACAGCAAACATTAACGACGGTACTTATATTGCGCAGTGCGCCTCCATCGTCGCTACCGTCCCAGACGGCTCTGCCGTATTCCCCGCGCCAGTACCACACTACTACAGTTGCGCAGGTGTGATCGTGCTGGCGGGCGATACCGGCACCATCACAAAACGGATGATCCAAGATGCGGGAAATTTCGGGACGGAATCCAGCAATCTGTGGCGCGGCAAAAGTGACACCGGCTTTATCTTCCCAGCGATGGCGCTTGATTTTGACGGCAGCGGGCAAAACAAAATCATGATGAACGGCGCAGTGTGGAATTTAGATGGCACTAAATTTGGCACTTCAAAACCGAGCCATACCCATGCGATAGCGGTGGGTAATTTTGACGAGACGCCAGACATCGAAATGGTGCTCATGGAGCAAAAGCCGACCGGATTCTCTGTGGTTGTTAAAAAAGCCGATGGTCGGGTATTGTGGTCTTTGCCCTTGCCTACGATCAATCTGGGTCATTTGACCGTAGCGGATATTGACGGCGATGGCAAACCTGAAATCTTGTTTAGCGTGGCGCTTGGCTCTAACGAGGAGATTTGGGCCGTGGACAATCGCGGGCGGGTGCGGTGGATACATAGCTTGCCCTGCCTGGCAACAGGATGCCAAGGTTTCACCTTTTTTAGCCGACGTGTGACCGCGTTTGATCTTGACGGCGACGGTGTGGCAGAAGTGCTCTTCCCCTACAACTCGGAGCTGCGCTTTTTGGATGGCGCTACAGGTGCAGTCAAAGGCGCTGCTCCGATTCTGAGCACAACTTCCTCATATGAAGCCGTTGCCCGCGTTGCAGATGTGGACAACGACGGGCATGCCGATGTTGTGTTGGTTTCATCCGGCAACTACAACTGCGTGATCAACCCGGCATGTTTCGCCAACGTGATGGTCTTCAGCAACGCCGCGAAGCAGTGGCGGCCAACGCGAAAAATTGACAATCAGTTTGCCTACTTTGGCGCGAATGTGAACAACGATGGAACGATTCCGACAGCCGTTCCACTGCCCAATAACTTCGCTTCCGTATCAGGTAATGTTTTTGGTTCGCAGCCCCAAATGCTTACACCCATAGACCCTCGGTTGCGAGATCAAACGAGCTTTACGTACTTGGCCAATAACGGTGCGCTCAGTTCCGCGCCTGCAACGGTAAAGATAACAATTGAGCCGCAAAATCGTCCTCCGAAATTCACCTCTACGCCGCCAACGCGACACAACGTGACTTTGAACTATCAAGCGCGCGCCGTTGATCCAGATGTTGGCGATACAGTAACCTACGCCATCGAAATACAAGTGAATGCTTCAGGTATCCCTTGCGCGATCGCTGCGACAACTGGCATCATCACGTGTGACCGTTTGGACAGTGCTGACGCTTTAATTCTGGTGTCCGCTACCGATTCATTCGGCGCAAAAGCGCTACAGACTCTGCGGCTTCAGCCAAGTACGACCAATTGCACCGTGCCCAATGTAGCCGGGCAAACCCAAGCCGCCGCCAGCGCCGCGCTCGTGGCCGCAGGCTGCGGCGTAGGCGAGGTGAGCGAAACGAGCGCCGCCATACCGAGCGGGCAAGTGCTTTCACAATCGCCGATTGCGGCGAGCGTCATCCTGGGTGGCGAAGCCGTCGCGTTGGTGGTTTCAACGGGGCCAGCACCAGCCCCTATTCCACTGCTTGTCGGGAAGGCTGAGCCTATTGCGCTTGGCGCGCTGGCGAGTGCTGGATTTGCGTCGCAAGTGTCTAGGCAATTTTCTACCACTGCCCCCTTCGGGCAAGTGATTTCGCAAACTCCGTCAGCGGGTACATTGCTTGCTCCAGTCGCAACAAATCCGGTCAGCCTCGTGATCTCAGCAGGCACTGGGCTGGAACTTAGTATTGCAGCGCCTTCGCTCAACGGCGGGCGATCGACGACCATCATCCCCATCGCAACCGATGTCAACGGCAATCCTGCCGCGGTGCCCGCGCTCACTTATGTGATCGCGCCAAAGCGCTTGCCTTACACGGGAGCGCTTCCGACCTTGAGCGGCACAACGCTTGCAACTGCGAGTGATACCCGCGGCTGGTTCATCGTGACCGCGACAGATGCAGCCAACGGTCGCTCCGCAAGCAATGAGTTCTCGGTGACGTTGCCCGCAACCACAGGTGGTCGCACCAATGGCGAGGTCTACGCGCACTTCATGACCACGCTCTCTGATATGGAGACCATTGCAAGGCAACTACTCGTTGCGCGGCAAGCCAACGATGTGCCACAGATGACCACGCTGCTCGCGCAATACGTAAACCGTTGGCGCACCGTTGATGTAGCCCGACTCAAGCTCGCCGTACCGATGGTAGTGGCCAATGGCTTTGTTCCCGAAGAGTCAGCTTTGGTCGCTGCCGGTCTATCGCCCACTCCAGAAGATCTGCTCTTGCAACAAGTGCTGCGCGATGCGAGCGCCGATCTTCAGGCATGGACAGCGGCGCTAAAAGCGGGCACGCAATTGCCGCAACTGAAGGCGCACTCTGATCAATTTGCGTTGCGCGCTGCGCGCAGCACAGGGTTAGGAGGTTCGCTTTACGGTGCAGTGATGAATAACCCTGAATCAATACAGTTGCTCAGTCACGATATTCCGGAGTATTACGAGGCGTTTACCAATGAGTTGGGAGTAGTCGTTGGTTTACCTCGCCGAGTTTCGAAGCATGCAAACTTTAATCGTGTAGCACCCGAGCGGGCCAAACAAACATTGGCTGAGCTGCTGGTGACGCAAGCCGTGGATGCGATCAAGGACGAAATCGTCAGCCGCGTGAACGAGACGTATAAAAACATTAAACAGTTTGCTGTCGAGCAGCGCAACTTGGCAATTTATAACGCGGGAATTGTGGCGGCAAGCATTTACTTGAAGCAATATCTTTACATGACCGACGTCACGGAATTGGTCTCTGGAGCTTCGCTTTCTTTCCGCGTATTTAATAGTCCATTCTCGTTTATCGAGGTAGAGTCGGCTACGCGTCGCCATCATTTGTACTCAACACTCGTGATCGGCCCAACCTTACTCACCGACCTCAATACCGGGCTTACCGATTTGGTTGAGAAATTCAAATCTGCGTTTAGTTACGCTCGTGATGCTGCGACCAACCCTACGCGGGTCAAGTCAACAGACGATTTGTTTGCGATTCACGATGAATTTAAGGATCTTGTCGACGGTCTCATCACGTCGGGCACGGACACGTACAAAAAATTTGCTGAGCGACTCTATCAAAGCCCGGTTGAGTTGGACAACAACTGCATCTTCACCAGCGCCCTCCCGTGTAAGCAGCTCATGTATCCCGACGGGATCAAGTCCGTATTTGAGTATGCGCCTCCGCCCGGTTTTGATGGGGTACTTGGCATTCCAGGTGTGATTTTGTTTCTCGTGCAAGATCAGGTGAGCGGTCAGATGTTCATCAAGATTGCACCGTTTCTGCCGACACCGCCAGAGAAAAAGTAACCAACGCGATCCCTTCCAGACGCTTCGGGCGCGTGCGCAGAGAAATGCTGGAAATGCGCTTTGAATATACCTGCGGCGCAGATTGCGGTCAGTTTCAGCTCAATCTGCGCCGCAGGTATTGCAAGACGTTCGCTACGGCAGCGCGCGGATACGCGTGAGTCGTTTTTGCGCGGCTTGTGTGGCGAGGTGTTTTTCACCGAGTTGCTTGGATAGCATCTGCGCAGCTTCGGTTGCGAGCGCTACTCCCGCGCTTTTATTGCCGTTGCCTGCAAGCGCTAAGCCCAAAATATTTTCCATGAGCGCTATCGCGACTGGGTCAGGTTCTTTCTGAATTTTGAGCAGTTTGATCGCCGATTCGGCAACGGTTTGTGCTTTTAGAAACTGACTCGTGTCGCACAAAATCTCGGCGTAAATTTGCGCCACATCAGCGCGGGTGACTTCATCATTAGGCAATGTATCCGCGAGCGTTTGCGCTTCACTGGCCACACGCAAGGCATCATCTATGCGCTGCGATTTGGCGAAGGCTTTGGCGAGCGTGGCGCGACTATAGACCGCATCGGGGTGCGCGTCTCCGAGTAAAGTAACCTGCATCGATAGCCCTTCTTCAAACACGGGTAGCGCTTCGGTCACGCGATTGTCCGCGACTAACATGCCGCCTAAGTTTGATAGCCCGAGCGCTAAGTTTGGGTGCGGCTTGAGGTGTGCGCGCCGAAGTAGAGCTACAGCCTTTTGCTGCGCCAGAATACCTGCGGCGCAATTTCCCATTTTGCATTGCTTAATTCCGATGTTGGCGTAGCCCACGGCCTGATCTCCGATATCATCTTTTGGACCATCGGCGAGTGCTGTTTCGTACCATTTAAGCGCTTCGGCTTCTTTGCCTAGTGCAGAATGTAGTAATCCCAGTTGATTCGCGGTGTTTGCGCGCAATTGCTGATCGGCGTGCGTCATCGCATGCTTTCGCGCGCTTTCCAATAGCAGCTGCGCTTTGGTTAATTCTCGCAGATTTATCAGCACGCCGCCGAGGGCAAGCTCGCTGCGCCCAATGAGCTCGTTGTCTTTGCTGAGTTGAGAAAATTTCACTGCACTTTCAGCGGATACTTTGGCGTTGGTGAAATCAGCGAGGCTGGCGTAAGTGCTGGCAAGCGTCATCCAAATTTCGGTGGAAGTGCGTGGATCAGGGGCGAGCGATTCATTGGTATTTTTCATCGCGCGTGCCATCACTTGGCTTACCGTGGCATCTTTTCCAAGCTCTGAAGGGCTTGCCGCAGAGAGCGTTTCGAGTAGAAATTTATTCACTCGATCAGCCCGCGCCCGCGCTCGCGAGGTCTCTTGCGTTTGCCAGACAAATGCCGTTGCGCCCACGGTAAGTGCTGCGATTGTCGCAGCACTTACCGCGAGCCCGAGCTTGTGCCGTTGCACAAAAAGCGATGCACGATCGAGCCAAGGCGTTTTCCGCGCGAGCACCGGTCGGTCGCTTAACCACCGTTCAATGTCTTCGCGCAACGCGGTGCACGATGCATAGCGCAGCTTAGGCGATTTCGCCATTGCACGCAGGATAATCGCATCTAAATCGCGGGCGCGGTGCAGCGTTGTTCCGGCTGCGATAACTGTGCTCGGGCGGGGTGGATCAGTTTGACAAATCACGCGTTCGAGCGTGCCAGGGCGCATGTCTTCTAGCGCGTAAGGTTTTTTGCCGGTCACTAATTCATAGAGTAACACCCCAAGCGCGTAAATATCGGTCGCGGTGGTAATGACTTCGCCTCGCACTTGTTCGGGGCTGGCGTATTCCGGAGTCATCGCGTAACCGCCTTGTCGGGTCAAGCCCGCGTCCTCGTCATCAAGCATTTTTGCAATGCCGAAATCAAGTAATTTTGGATGCCCTTTTTCATCTACGAAAATGTTACTTGGCTTTAAATCCCGATGCACCACCAAATGCACATGGGCATCTTGCACTGCACCAAGCACTTTTAAGAAAAGTTTCAACCGGGCTTCAAGCGCAAGGTTGTGCGCGGCGACATGCTGCGTGATCGGTGCACCGTGCACGTACTCCAACACCATATAGGGCGCGCCATTTTTATCCACGCCCCCGTCGATGAGTGCCGCGATATAGGGATGCGTCAGCCCCGCCAATATTTGACGTTCCCTAATAAAGCGGGCGCGCAAACTACCGATATTGATGGAAAGCAATTTCAGCGCAACGCTCTCGGCCGAAGCGTCGTCGGCGCGGCGAGCTTCATATACCGCGCCTGCACCACCTGCGCCAATCCAGCGCAGGAGTAGCCAGCCGTCGATAGTTTCACCGCTACGGTCGGTAGGGGACGCTGCCGCACGCATCAAGAAATCGGCGCGCGTGGCCGCGGCATCAGCGCGCACCAACGCTTCCACTTCTGCGCGTAGCGCAGGGTCAGCCGAAAGTTCGCGCTCAATGAATGCGGCGCGCATCGGCTCGGGCGATTTTAAGTAGCGGTCAAACCACTCCAGCACGCGTTTGGGATCTGCGGTTACGTTCGTCACGTTTGCTCTAGTTTTTTTGCAAAGTTACCATGCAAGCCTAGATAGCGCAATGCTTGCGTATCGGCATTACGCTCGCTACACTGAAGGTTGAAAAAAGGCAGCCCAGCGAGGGCGAGCCCAATGATCGGGGAGAGCATGGCGACCCAAGATGAGCCCGTCACACGTTTGCTGCGGCAATGGCGCGCGGGCGACGAGCAAGCTTTGCACGGACTCATTGATGCGCTCTACGAGCCGTTGCGAAAGATTGCTGCGCAAAGACTGCGCAAAGAGTCTAGCCCGATGGATGTAGACCCGAGTGCCCTCTTGCACGATGCGTATTTCAAATTGTGCGCGGGGATCGATGTCACTTGGGTGGATCGGAACCACTTTCTCGCGATTGCTTCCAATATCATGCGGCAAATTTTGGTGGATCACGCCCGCAAGCGGTTAGCGAACCGTCGGGCGTGTAGTACCTACCTCACGCTGACCGACGTCGCCGCGCCCGCGCCCGAAAATCAAGTCGAATTAATCGCATTAGACAAAGCATTAGAAGCCTTAAAAGTGGTTGATGCGCGTAAGGCAAGCGTCATCCATCTGCATGTGTTTGGCGGGCTTACCCTAGACGAAATCGCCCAATTTCTCGCTATATCTCACTCCACTGCAGATCGTGAATTTAGAGCGGCGCGCGCCTGGCTCTTCCGCACTCTAAATCCAGCTTAAAAGTAGCTGCACAGTACCTGCGGCGCAGATTTTGCTGAATTTGGCGGTTTTAACCGAGCTGCCAGCCAATGACCATCGCGCAAAGGCAAAGGGCTGCGATCAAGGGCGGCGTGTTGCGTTCTTTGATTTAGTTGCGCAAATCATTGAAAACGGGTTGAAACCGCTTTAAACCGGCGGCGATTGGCCGGTCTAAAGCAAGATTAAAGTCGGGGGCAAACGAATTTGCAAATTTCATCGCGATGCACCTTGGCGTTGGAGGAAGGAGCGCTAGATTACCAACGATCTAGCGCAAATTCATCCCCCAATTTGCCTATTCATTTACGCCAAAAGTTCTATTTTTTGGGCAATGATCGATTTATTCGGGGATCGCTAACGTGCCGCCGACGCAGGGTGCGGCGACGCACTGCACTGGCGTGAATTGAATGGCATCGCCTGCACTCGGTGATTGCGCAATCGCGGGTATGTTTGCACCGGTAAGGGCGGGCACTGCGCCCGCTGCGCCGCCGCGCGCGGTGGTGCGCACCACTTGCGATGGCGGCAATGCCTTGCCCGAGACTAAGTGGTCAAACATCGCATCCATCGCCCGGTTGAAGTAAACGTGCAGCGGGATGAAGCGGCCATCGTAGCCCGCGAGCGCGGCATTGCCAATGAATGAATCGAAGTGTTGCGCGTTGGTCACTTCGATATAGCTCAAGCGGCTGGCTGCGCCTTCCAATGATTTATTTTGCGCGACATACGGGCGCGAGGAATGATTCACCGGCACTAGCGCATCAGAGCGCCCGTGCACGATGATGGCGGGTTTGCCATTTAAGTTACCGCTGCGCTTGGCATCTCTAATATTTGCCAGCACGGAGGCGTCGTTTGCCCGCGCGGCCAAGCATTGCGCGCCATCAAAGTTATAGTCAAACGTGCCGTTGGCCGAGGCTGAGCCTGCGCCTTCAATAATCGCGCCCGATGGATTTGCAAAATTAACGAGATTGATTCCCCCCGTTGGCGGCACGCCATTGCCCGTGGCAAACAAGCGCGCGAAGGCGGTCGCGTTGACCGCGGTTGGCTTAAAGTCAGCGCCAGTTGCTGCGAAGCCAAAGCCGCAGAGATTATCGGCTACGTTTGCTTTCGCGTAGGTCGTGGCATACGTGACCGCGATCGCGGGCACTGCAAAGGCAAAGTGGGACGCGTGCAGCGCATCTGAGTCGGCAAGCCAGCCTGCAGCGCGTATTTTGGCAAGCGCACTTTCACTTTGCGTTGCCAGATCGCTGCCGGTAATCAAGCCTTTCGCAGCAAGGGTGGTACAGCGATTCGTGCCCGCAGCGACGTTGATAAAGGCAGTCGCAGGCGAGCCTTTCAGCGAAGGTGCAAGCGCGGCGCACGGCTGGTAAAGCATCGCTTGCGTGGTGTAGTCGAGCAAGCTGCGCCCGCTGCCAGTCAAGGTTTCCGTGCCGTAGCGAACGCTCGCATTGCCCGTGCCGTCAGGCTGAATCTGCGGCTCAGCCACCGCGACGCCATCGATAAGCCCGCGGGTATCGAGCTCGGCGGCCATCAGTGCCGCGCCAGCGCCATTGGAGACCGAGGACGCAATGACCAGCGTATTTTCGGGCGTAAACGTTGCTTCTTTCGCGCTACCCGCACCGCTGCCTTGCGATTCGTTCAGCACATAAAACGCAAATTCAATCGCTTGCAGGGTGAATTTGCCCCAGTCTTTTTCAGGGTTTTGCTGTGAGTGCGCGTGCTTAAACGCAACACGATTATTCGCAGGCGTGCCCGCAGCGACGGTGGCGACAAACTGCGCGCCCGTCGTCGCGGTAGACGCTTTGCCGTTCATATCAAATACTGTGCCGCTTGCCAAATCATGCGCGCCGTTACCCGTGCCTTTATCGGTATAGGCGACAACGCAGCCACGCTTCAAACCCCACTCGCCGGCAGTCGCAATTGCGCCATAGACCCCGCGCGAACCGGACGATGCCGCCGCGATAATGCACGGCAACGATTTGTCGAAGGTGCTGGGTATCTGCGCCATCATCGTCACATTCACTTTGCCTGACCCGTCGTCGGCGTAGGTGATGAATTCCTCGCCAGCGATTTTGCCCTCAGCGGTGCTGACCGCGCCGGCCTTGGAGACGTTAGGCCCGTAGAAAACGCCGTAGCCGCCGTTGGTGGTCATATCAACTAACGCGCGGTAATTGTTGTAAATCGCCAAGCGCCGCAGCTCAGTCGTCGTGGGGTTTGCCGCATCTGCGATCGTTGGCGCAACTGCGCTTTGCATGCCCGTTTTGCCTAAACCCGCTGTGAGCAAATCGTCCGCCCCGCCATCGTAGTTTGCGCGTTGCACGGCGCCGGTGACGAAGGCCGGCTTCTCGTTCAATCGCGGACCATCAGACCCGCACCCTGACAACATGAAAAACCCTGCGGCGCAAACGAGCGCGGTGCGTGAAGTGGTCAACATAGCGATTCCATAAAAAATTGAACGAAATGCACGATACCGCCAAACGTGCGTAGATGCAATTCGTGGGCTCAATTTTGGCGCGTTGATTTCTTGCGATAATTTCGCTATGGACTACGCGCTGCCGCAATACCCCTTTACGCCACCGCCAGCGGGGCGCGACCATCACAGCGTTGCCATTATTGGCGGCGGCCTCACGGGATTAACGCTTGCCAACGATCTCGTGCAGCGGGGCATTGATGTCGTGCTGCTAGACGAAGACGATACCGTTGGCGTGCGCGGTGCATCATCGCGGGGCATTTGCTATGCTCAAAAATCGTTGGAGATTTTTAAGCGACTGGGCATTTTTGAGCGCATCAAAATCAAAGGCGTGCAATGGAGCGTCGGGCGCACTTTCGCGGGCGACGACGAAATTTACGCCTTTGATCTTGCGCAGCAGAGCACGCATGATGCCTCTCTTCAACCGCCATTTATCAATCTGCAGCAGTTTTATGTCGAGTGGTATTTGGTCGAAAAAGTGCTCGAAACTGCGCCGCAGGTATTGCGCTGGAAAAATAAACTCACCGCCATTTCGCAAACTGTAAATGGTGTCAAGCTCACGGTGGAAACGCCGGCGGGCGTCTATACCTGCGGCGCAGATTTCGTCGTAGATTGCTCCGGCGGCAATAGTTTCGTCCGTGCGGCGCTGGGCTTGAATGCACCGCGCGCTACCGGCGTTGATCGCTGGTGCATTTCTGATGTTAAATTTAAGCATCATCCGCCGAAAGAGCGCTGGACGTGGATTAAAGCGCCGTTTAACGACGACCGTGCGGTTTGGCAGCATTTAATGGCCGATGATGTTTGGCGATTAGATTATCAAATGTCGGTCAATGATGATCCAGAATATGTCAGTCGTCGCGATGTCGTCGAAGAGCGATTGCGCAGGCATTTTGGCGACGATGTGCCGTTTGAGTTGGTCTGGGTTGGGTCTTATAGCTACCGCGATATGCTGGTAGATGAATTTCGCAACGGGCGTGTTTTTTTTGCTGGCGACGCCGCGCATATCATGAGCCCTTTCGGCGCGCGCGGGGGCAATAGCGGCATTCAAGACGCTGATAATTTGGGCTGGAAGTTAGCGCTGGTCGTGCAAGGTCGTGCGGGCGAAGCGCTGCTCGATAGTTATCATGACGAGCGCCGCGCCGCCGCGCAAATCAATATCACCGCCACTGCACGCACCAACCGATTTCTAACGCCGCGTTCACGTGTCGAGCATTGGTTGCGCAATGCCGTGATCGATCTCGCGCGCACGCAGCCCTTTGCCCGCGCGCTGGTCAATACCGGCAGACTCTCGATTGCCTCAACGTATTCAAATTCGCCACTCAATTTAGGCCGCGGCGGAGGCAAAAGCATTCAGAACGTACGCCTCGATGCCCACGATGATCTGGTGAGTTTCATCGCCCGCTATGGCGGTAAAACATTGCTCATTGCAAGAAGTAAAAACTGCGCCGCAGGCATGAATGCAGCCGCGATGGAGAAAGACTTCCCCGTGCGCTGCGCGATTTTGCGCTCAAGCGAAAGCGCGCTCGCAGCCCAGCTCAGTCTAAACGACGGTGAGATTGCCATCGTTCGCCCCGATCTGCATCATGCAGGCAACGTACCTGCGGCGCAGATTCAGGCTATTTTTAAAAAATCAGGATTGTTTTTATGAACATCAATTCCAACATTCAACTGCCCGATGATTTTTACGCTGCGCTCATTGAGGCGCACGACGGCCTGAGCGAGCAGGAAAGTTTCGAGCTTAATGCCCGCATAGTTTTTTTGCTCGCAAATCAAATTGGGGATGCAGCGGTGTTGCAGAAATGCGTTGATGTTGCGCGGGCTGCAGGTTAAATCCACGCCATTGATGGTCTGCTTTTTACGTTTCTGGCGCATCATCCGTTTCGGTAAAGAGTTGTTGCAGCCGCTTCGGATAATGGCTCAAGAAGTCGCGGGTCACCGTGTAATGCGCGGTCTCTTCATATGCAATCGGCGCAATCCCGGCATCACTAAATTGATAAATCGTCGCCTTGGGGTAGGCCAGCAAAATCGGTGAATGCGTGGCAATAATGAGTTGTGATTTTTCTTGCACCAATTCATCAATGCGCTTGAGTGCCGCGAGCTGACGTGCAGGCGAAAGCGCGGCTTCTGGCTCATCGAGAATGAAAAAACCTTGGCCACGAAATTTGTGCAGCATGAGCGCCATGAACGACTCGCCATGCGATTGCGCGTGCAGAGATTTTCCGCCGTAGGCATCGAGATAGCCAATGTCATCCATGTAGGTGGCAAGATTAAAGAAGCTTTCTGCACGCAAGAAAAATTCATTGCGCGGCTTTGCCAGCCCGCGGCTGAGGCGCAAATACTCGTGTAGGTTTGATGTCGTTTGCGCAGTCGAGAAATTAGCGTTGCGCGTGCCGCCCTCGGGTGAAAAGCCCCACGCCAGCGCGATAGCTTCGAGCAAGGTTGATTTGCCAGAACCATTTTCGCCAACGAAAAAAGTCACGCTCGGGTGCAGCGCAAGGCTTAAAAAATCTTGCAATGCCGGGATCGTGAACGGAAATTGCGCGGCGAATTCCGCTTCTGGCGCGCGCAGCGAAATTGATTTCAAAAATGAATCGGGCTTCATCACTATATCGCGTTAGGGGCAATACCTGCGGCGCAGATTGAGCGCTTTTTTGGCATTATTCTTGCAGCGCTGCCCACATTTCTTTATCGCGTTGCGCCGTCCAAATGCGCGGGTGCTTAATGCCGCTCGCTTCGTCCACCGCGCGGGTCACGTCGAACGGTAAGCAATGCTCATAGATAAATACGCCGCCAAACGTTGGGTCCATTACTTTGCGGGTGTCGGCCATAATTTCCTTTAAGTTTTTCTTCGCAGCCACGCCCGCTTTCGCCGCTCCAAATAAATCGCTCACCCAGCGCTTGGTGTAGGCGATGCCCGCCGCCACTTGCGCTTCGCCAATCAGGGCTTCGCCGCGGCCGGGCACGAGCGCCACTGGCTGCATCGCTGCCAGCGCATCGAGCGTGGCTGGCCATTCTTCGAGTTGCGCATCTCCCGTATAAACCCCGGCGTTGTATTCCACTAAATCGCCGGAGAAGCAGATTTTTTGTGATGGAATCCAAGCAATCGTGTCGCCCCTAGTGTGCCCAGCGCCGATTTGCATGAGCTTAACTTCAAGCGCGCCCAAATGCAGCGTCATTTCTTTCTCAAACACCATCGTCGGCCAGGTTAATCCTGGGATCGATTCCACCTCGTTAAACAAGCGTGGAAATCGCTCGATCTCGCTTTGCATATCTTGCGCGCCGCGCTCAACGATAAGCTCATAGGTGCCGCGCGACGCAATGATTTCAGTCGCGCCTTCTGCGAAATAAGCCGATGCACCCAACACGCGCACGGCATGATAGTGCGAGAGCACCACATATTTAATCGGCTTATCGGTGACGGAGCGGATGCACTTGATAAGCGCTTGCGCCATCACTGGCGTCGCGGTGGTGTCAATCACCATCACCGCGTTGTCGCCAATAATCACTCCCGAGTTTGGGTCGCCCTCAGTGGTAAAAGCGTAGGCATTTTCAGAAAGCTTAATGAACGAAGCTTTTTTTTCGGTTAAGTCAGATTGGGAGGCGAAGGCTTTAGGCATCGAAGGCTTTCATTTCATTGCAATAGGAAGAGTGTAGCCAGTGACTGTGATTAAGGCGAATTCGCCAGACAAAAGCGCACGCCCTCGTTAGTCCATTTGGCGCGTCCCATCTCGCCGGTATCTTGCGAGTTGAAGCGGTGATTGCTGTCCTTCGTCGGGTAGCCGTTGTTGTACCAGCGGCGCACGCCAACGGAATTGCCTGCGCAGAAAAAATTCTCTGGATCAGTGGTGAGGGCGTAAAACGCAGCGTTCGTTTCTAAAATCCAGCCCGGGTCTTTGGCGACGCGCGCGCATTCATCAGGATCAATAGTGTAGAAATGCGAGTTCGGGCCGATGCGCTTGCCGCTGCTATTAAGCGCTGGGTTGCCATAAAACCTGCAAACGGCTAACGCACCCGCTGGCGCGCTGGCCGCATCTTTCCATGCGCCCCACGCATAGCCCGTGCGCATCCAGCCTGCGCCTGCAGCCCCTTGGTCAATGCCTTTGGCTTCCGCGCCTTCGAGCGTAACGAAGAAATGACCGAGCGCGGTGTTGTAGAACTCAACGAGCGCAGTTTTATTGGATGGAGTTGCGCTCGCCTCGTACTGTATTTGCAATAAATCAAAGCTCCAGCGCTTTTCGTTAACGGTTACGCTGATGTAGACGCTCTCCGTCGTCCCGAGCGGCAGGGCGGGCGCGATGAGCACCTTTCGGGTGGCGTCGTACGTCCATCGATTAGCAGTCTCGGCTGAGTAATCATTACCAAGATAAGATGAGCTACGGGTCGAAACGGTCGCATTGCCACCCACATTTTCAAATGCGATTGGCACCTGCACCTCGCCGATTGTGGAGTGCTTAAAACGCCCGCTAGCGTTTAAAAACCGCGCGCCGCCGTCGGCTGAGCTCGCAAACGCGCGTACGTTCCCTTCCGAGCTGGTCACCGTCATCGCAGGGGTAAAGTCGCCCGTGAGATCGTAGCGATAGATCGTTGGCGATCCGAGCTTGAGGCAGAAAGTGTTGAACCCATCTGTGCCGGTTTCGATGCAGGCGCGCACGCCTTGCCACGCGGTTTCGCCGGGAGCGAGCAGGAGATTGCCGCCATATCCGCCGCGAACCTCAATTTTTTGATTTTCTACGATAAGCTCCCGGATCGTAATGCCGCGAAAGCCTAAGTAAGAAAAATTGGTCACCAATTTTCCTGCTCTACGCGTGACTTCGCTGCCATATTGATCCGCGCGCAAGTCGGATTTAATTTGAGATTTGACCGCGAGCGTGGATCGATCAAGCGCGACGATTGCGCGCAAAAAATCCCATTGCAAACGAAGCTCAAGATCGCCCTGAGATTTTGGATCGATACCAATGCGCAAGACCTGCACGCCAAGACCGCCGCTCGGGCTTTGCAGCGAAGCGCCGATGTTGCGGCTCGCAAGTTTCTTGCCATCGAGATCGAAGCTGTGCGCGTACGCGACGGCATCACCGGCTTCAAGCTCATCGCGCACAACATTGATGACACCTCCCGCCAGCGCAAAATCACTTGAGCGGGTTGGAAAGGTCATCAACGCGCTTACTTTTCCATCACTCAAGGAAATCTTTTCAAAGCGTTCTAACGGCGCTTGGGTAGAGTTTGTTCGGCGAACCACAAGCGTATTGCCGTCGAGCGCAAATTGGCGCCCTTCAAACGACACACCATCCGAAATGCTGACGTTGGCCAGCATCGCGCCAGTACGCGACCAAACCGAAAACTCTGAAACGGTGAGCGCTTCCTGAAGCGGGTTGAGGTCATATTGCGCGATCAATACCTCGCCCACAGAAACGAGCGAAGATAAACCCCGACCACTCACGGACTTTGTGTTGATCGAAAACGTGCCTAACGCCGCACCGCCTGCGCTACAGCGATAGACGGTTTGCACGCCATCAATCGCGCCCGTAGTGCCAAACTCTTGCTCACCAGCGTAGAGCAACGTTTCGCCGCTGACATCGCCAATGCGTTGTGGATTAGGCGTTGCAGCGAAAAGTAGTGATGACGAAAGCGCGAGCGTCGCAAAAAGCGCAATGTGCAGAAAACGAAGAAGACTATGTTTGGTGGAATGCAACATCATCATGATGCCCTAGTATCCAAATCGAGAACTCACTATAACCGACGCACCTGTGAAACCTTTTTGAACCTCAGATGCGATATTAAACGATGCGCCGATTGCGCGCATCGCGTAGTATGAGAGTGCGCGTATTTGATCGGCTCATCGGCCACTGAGCGCATGCACTTGACGAGCGCTTGCGCCATCAAAAGCGTAGCGATGGTGGCGAACACCATCACCGCGTTGTCTTCAATAACCACGCCCGACTTCGTATCTCCCTTGGTAGTAAATGCATACGCATTTTCAGAAAGACTAATGAACGAGGCATTCTTTTCGGTGAGATCAGATTGTGAGGCGAAGGCTTTAGGCTTGATTTACAGTAAAGGACGATCAAAAATGCATAATTCTGCGCCGCAGGTACGAATGTTTCGCGCTATTTTTTTAGCGTTGCAGAAAATGCGCCATGCTTAGCGAAATTAAATTAGCAGTTGCATGGACTGAATGAAAATCACCGCAGCGCGCCGTTTTTTTTTTTGTTGCGGTAGGCGGGCTATACCTTCGGCGCAGATTAGTCGGTAGTTTCATACAAACAGGAAAACACCGTTTGAACGAAGAATCACTTAAGGAGTGCATCATGTTTGTTAAGAGCATTTTGGTCGCAATCTGCGCCGCAGGTATGTCGTTTTCCGCGTTCGCCGCGCCTGATAATTGCAAAAATCGAGGAGAACTCGACGGCAATTATTGCGATGAAAATAATGATCTCGTCGCCGACTTGCCGAAAGATCAGAAGCGTTGGAAAAACCCTTCGACCCTCGTGTGGGCGTATACCCCGGTCGAAGACCCGGCGGTTTATGAAAAGATTTTCACCCCGTTTACTGAGCATTTAAAGCAGTGCACCGGTAAGAAGGTCGTCTTCTTCCAAGTTCAGAGTAATGCCGCAGAAATAGAAGCAATGCGCTCCGGACGCTTGCATGTGGCAGGCTTCTCGACTGGTCCAACGGCTTTTGCGGTGAACGTGGCCGGGGCAATTCCGTTTGCCGTGAAAGGCAGCGCGAAAGAGTTTCAGGGCTACAACTTAATCGTGATCACCAAAGCTTCGGGCGGCATTCAGAAGATTGCAGATTTGAAGGGCAAAAAAGTGGCGCATACGTCCCCGTCATCTAACAGCGGCAACATGGCGCCGCGCGCGCTTTTCCCGTCCGAGGGCGTCACGCCTGAAAAAGATTACACCGTGGTCTATTCTGGCAAGCACGATTCTTCGATTTTGGGTGTGCAAAAAGGCGATTACGACGCTGCGCCGGTCGCATCGGATGTCTATGAGCGCATGGTGCGTCGCGGGCAAGTAAAAGAAAGCGATTTCCGCATCGTTTATCGCAGCAAAAAATTCCCGACGTCGAGCTTTGCTTATGCGCATGATTTAGAGCCAAAGCTTGCAGATAAATTGGTGACCTGCTTTTACGATTATCGCTTCAACGATGAGATGAAAAAAGCATTTGATGGCGCGGACCGCTTCTTCCCGATTAATTACAAAACGACCTGGGAGCCTGTGCGTGACGTGGCGAAAGCTGGCGGCGAGTCTTTTGGGCGCTCTGGGTACGATAAAGAAACCAAGCGGGAAGCAGAAGCGGCTGCAAAAAAGAAGCAGTGAAATGGCGTGCGTAATGTGCGTTGACGCTGGCCACACTTTCATCGGTGCGCGACTTCAGCGCGAACGCGCCTTCATTGCGCGACTATTGGCTGCAGTCAATAGTCGCGCGTCAATCGTTTCCATTTAACGCGCGCGGGCCATGAGCACCCTTTCAATTCAAAATCTTGTCAAAGCCTACGTCCCCGGGAAACCGGTGTTACGCGATATTTCATTAGACGTGGAAGGTAGCGGCATTACTGCGGTGATTGGGCCTTCGGGCACAGGCAAATCAACGTTGATACGCTGCATCAATCGGTTGGTTGACCCAACGTCTGGCATCATGATGTTTGAGGGCGCAGATCTTGCGAAGCTCTCGGGCGCGCCGTTGCGCGCAGCGCGGCGTCGCATCGGCATGGTGTTTCAAGAATATAACCTCGTCGAGCGCTTAAGCGTAATGGAAAATGTGCTCTCTGGGCGATTGGGCTACGTGAGCACCTGGACCGCCTGGCGGCGCAAGTTTGACGAGGCGGATATTCAAAAAGCGTTTGCACTTTTGCAGCGTGTTGGCTTGGCTGATTTTGCCAATCGGCGCGCCGATGCGCTCTCGGGTGGGCAGCGTCAGCGCGTGGGTATCGCGCGCGCGGTGATGCAATCGCCGGGGCTCTTGCTTGCCGATGAGCCGACCAGCTCGCTCGACCCGAAGACGTCGGTCGAAATTATGGAGCTGATGCGCGATCTCGCGGCGGAAAATAATATCCCGGTCATTATTAACATTCATCAGGTTGAGCTCGCTAAACGCTATGCCCAGCGCGTGATTGGTATGAGTGGCGGTTTAGTGGTTTACGATGGTGCGCCCAGCGGATTGAGCGGCGAAGTGCTGCAAAAAATATATGGCGGCGAAGATTGGTTAGCGACGTGAAGTCGCGCGCGCTCAATACCTGCGGCGCAGATTTGGCCGATTTACGATGAATTCCGCGACCGTGACCCGTGCTGATTTCTTTCGCCCCTCGATGGCCAAGCGCATCGGCACGCTTGCGCTTTTCGTTTATGTCATCTATGCCTTCGCGACGATGGGACTTTCCGGCGAGCGCTTTGCCAAAGGCTTGGGTTATGGTGCGCGCTTTCTGGCGGGGTTCATCCCACCCAATTTCACGCAATCTGACATCTTGCCGGGGTTACTCGAGTCTTTGCAGATTGCGCTGCTCTCTTCGCTCATCGGTACGCTGCTTGCGATTCCCGTCGCTGTGCTTGCAGCCCGAAATTTAATGCCTGCCGCAGTCAGCTGGTGCGCGCGCTTAGTGATTATTTTTTGCCGATCTTTTCATCCGGTTATCATCGCCATCATCGCGGTTAAAGCCGTTGGCTTCGGCGCATTGGCCGGAATCATCGCGCTCACTTTTTCCAGCGTCGGCTTCGTTGGCAAATTGCTTGCTGAAGCGATTGAGGAAATTTCGCTGAAGCAAATTGAAGCGGTGCGCGCGACCGGTGCGTCTTTTATGAATACGATTATTTACGGCGTGGTGCCGCAAGTGATGAATCGATTTATTGGCTTCGTTGCTTATGAGACTGATTCTAATTTGCGCAATTCGACGATGGTCGGCGTGGTCGGTGCCGGCGGGATCGGCGGCACGCTCTTTTCTGCATTTCAACGCTTTGATTATGATTTTGTCGCGGGAATTATTTTGTGCATCATCGGCTTGGTGATGATCGGCGAATTTTTGCAATCGTGGGTGAAGAAAGCGTTTCATGGATGATGCGCGAATGAACTCCGCTACGCAGGAATTGCAGCGCTGGGTGCGCTTTACGCCGCAGCAGCGCCTTGGTCGCTTTGGCGTCTATCTCGGCGTTGTCGCGGCTATTTTGTGGGCTCTCAAAACCATCGAGATCATCCCAGAATTTCTCTATGATGCGCCAGAGCAAGTCGTTGATATGGGCAAGCGCATGTGGCCCATCGATTGGGCACATTTCTGGCCCGTAGTCTGGCCTGCGTTAGTTGAGACGATGCACATCGCCGCACTTGCCACTTTGCTCGGCTTATGCATGGGCATTCCGGTTGGTTTTTTAGCCGCGCGAAACGCGACGCCCATTCCTTGGGTCAATGCCATTGCCCGTTTTATTTTGGTGGCGACGCGCTCGATTTCTACGTTGATCTGGGCGCTTTTTTTTGTCGCCATGTTCGGCCCCGGCGCGCTGGCTGGCGCGCTGGCCATCGCGTTTCATTCGATTGGATTTATCGGCAAGATGTTTAGCGAGGGTGTAGAAGAATCTAATCGCGGCAGCATCGAGGCTTTGCAAGCGGCGGGTGCCACGCGTATGCAGCAGATCGTCATGGGCTACTGGCCGCAAGTGCAGCCCACTTTTTGGTCTGTTGCGCTGTTTCGGTGGGATATTAACGTGCGCGAATCTGCAGTGCTCGGCTTGGTCGGTGCCGGTGGCATCGGTATGGCGTTGAATGCTGCGATTGATCTGATTCAATGGGATCGGGTTGCCCTGATTCTCTTTACGATTTTTTGTATCGTGATCGTGATTGAAGCGATTGTTACGCAGATTCGCAAGCGTGTGATTTGATGTTTAGAGCGCTAATCTCGCTCGGACTTGTCGTCGCAGCCTTGACCGGCTGCGCGTCTGCGCCACCTGCGCAACGCTCGGAAATAGGCAAATCTGCGCCGCAGGTATTCGTGAAATCTGGGCAATCAATCGTCGATTTCGAGGGTGACGGCGTGCGCTTGCGGGGGCATTTGCAAATACCTGCGGCGCAGATTTCGCAAGCGAAGCGACCCGCGATTGTTTTTATGCATGGCTGCGGCGGCGTTGGTGCAAATGGGAAACCCAATGCCCGTCATCAAGCGGCGCTCGATTGGGCGGTCGCGCAGGGCTACATCGCGCTACTCCCAGATAGCCTTGGCCCGCGCGGTGAGCGCGAGTTGTGCACGCAAAAATTTTCTCAACGTAAAGTGCAGCAAAGCCATCGCGTATCAGATGCCTACGCTGCGCTAGCCTACCTTGCTACGCGTGGAGATGTGGATGCATCCCGCGTCGCGCTCTGGGGGTGGTCGCATGGTGGCTCAACCGTGCTGACCGCGATGCGCTCCACTTCACCCGCAGCGATGGCGACGAGATTTGCTGCAAGCATCGCGTTTTATCCCGGATGCAGCGCTTTCGAGCGAGACGCAATGCGCTACACGCCACGCGCACCGCTGCACATTTTTATCGGCGAAGCGGACGACTGGACACCGGCCGCGCCTTGCATTAGCTTCGCGCAAGCGCAGCAAAAAGAGGGTAAGCCCGTCACGCTCACGCTCTACCCTGGCGCGTATCACGATTTCGATAATCCAGCGCCTGATTTTAAGAAGCGGGTGCGCACCGAAGTGCCCAACGGCGTGAACCCAGGTAAAGGCGTGACGGTCGGGCCCGATCCCGTTGCACGAGACGACGCAATGCAAAAGGCTGCAGTTTTTTTACAAAAGCATTTGTAGATTTAGCTTCGTTTTTGTGACCTAATTTGTCCGTAAAAACGCTCGCTAAATTGCGACAAAAACAAACCAATATTTATCTGAGATAGTTAGACTTGATATTCGGTTTTGTTTCAAACGTATGCACTTGGGACAAACCCTAAACGCAGTGCATTTCGTTTCATATTTCGAGGATGCGATGTCTGCGCCCGAATATTTCGAGCGTAATCTCACATTTCGCTGACGCTCAAGCGTTCATCAAAAATTATTTGAGGGAATATTGAAATGAAGCTGAAATACTCTTTGAGTTCGACTGCATTTGGGTTGCTAGCCGCATCAATCGCAACCAGTGCTCTGGCACAAACGCCGATCGAAAAAATGAAGCAGATGCGGGTTGCGACGACGGATTTAAATATTCCGACGATTCCGCAATCTGGAGTAAACGCCAACGCAATCAAGGAAAATCTTAAGAAGGTCAACCTGCCCCCTGGCTTCAAGATCGATCTCTACGCGATCGTGCCTGATGCGCGACATATGGCCGTTGCGCCTTCGACCAATATGCTTTTTGTCGGCACGCGAAAAACCACCGTGTGGGCGGTGACCGATCGTAATAGTGATGGCATTGCCGATGAAGTGAAATCATTTGCACCGAGCTTGAAATTCAGCGTGCCCAACGGCGTGTGTTGGACTAAGGATGGTTTCTTGATTGTCGCTGAGCACAATCGCATCATTAATTTCCCGGCGGCGGAATTTTTCTATGAAGGCCCAGATGTTGCAGTGATTGAAGTCGTGCCGCAGGGCAAGCTGATTCCGGTGGATGATGAATCGTATAACCATGGCGCGCGCACCTGCCGGGTTGGCAATGACGGTAAGCTCTACGTGACCCTCGGTCAACCGCACAACGTGCAACCGCGCAATTTGATCGACCATTACAACAAAATCGGTATCGGCGGCATCGTTCGCATGAATCCGTTTGATGGCTCTGGTCGGGAAGTTTTTGCAACGGGCATTCGTAATTCAGTCGGCATCGAAATCAATCGTAAAAATGGTGATGTTTGGTTTACAGATAATCAAACCGATGGCATGGGCGATACGATTCCTGCAGGCGAAGTCAATCGCGCGACAAAGGCCGGGCAGTTCTACGGCTACCCTTGGATTCAAGGTGAGACGCGCATTACCGAGCATGGCTACGACAAAGATCCACTACCCGCGCACACCAAAGCTGAAATTCAAACCGAGGCGCACGCGGCTGATTTAGGGCTCACGATCTATTCGGGTAAAAAATTCCCAGCGAAGTATCAAGGGGGTTTGCTCTGGGCGCAGCATGGCTCATGGAATCGCACAACGCCGATCGGTGCGCGGGTGATGTTTGCCCCGATGAATGCAGATGGCTCTGCGGGCAAAGCGGAAGTTTTCGCTGATGGCTGGCTTAACCCTGAGACCAATCAGTATCGGGGTCGCCCGGTAGATGTGGCTAACATGCCTGACGGCTCGATCTTAGTGTCTGATGATTTTGCTGGCGCAATTTATCGCATTACGTACGCACCGTAAGTCGCTATTTTTTACGATGAAAAAGGGGACGGGTTGTCCCCTTTTTTTAAAATCATATTAAATTGATTTGGAGCCTGCACATGAAGTGCGATCAAAAAATGTGGAAGCCAGTCGTTGTTGCGATCATCGCCGCAGCGTCGAGCCCAGTCGTGCAAGCGAACCCTGCCGGAAAAACCAAAGCGATTGCAGCGTGCAATATGTGTCACGGTGAAGCCGGCATCAGCAATTTACCGAATGCGCCTCACCTCGGTGGGCAGCCCGAAATTTATTTGATTGAGCAGTTAAAGGCGATGCGCAGTGGCAGGCGCCCAAGCGAGACAATGAGTTTTATCGCCAAGCCGCTCACGGATGCTGAGATCAAAGATTTAGCGTCTTGGTATTCATCAATGGACATTAAAGTGACAGTGAAGTCGCCTTAGCGTTTTTTCGTTCATTTCAAATACCTGCGGCGCAGATTGAGGCTCAATCTGCGCCGCAGGTATTTTGGGCGCGCGCGCCGCAATCAATTATTCGTAAACGTAAAACCCGCGCTTGGTCTTTCGTCCTAAATAGCCCGCATCCACCATTTCTTTCAGGAGCGGCGCAGGGCGGTATTTGCTATCTTTGAAATCGTTATAGAAAACTTCCATCACCGAGAGCATGGTATCGAGCCCGACCAAATCGGCTAAGCGCAGCGGGCCGATCGGTTGATTTGTGCCAAGCATCATGCCGTTATCGATTTCTTCTGCAGAAGCGAGACCTTCTGCGTAAACAAAAATCGCTTCATTGATCATTGGGCACAAAATGCGGTTGACGACGAATCCTGGTGAATTTTTGACAGCGATCGGTGTTTTACCCAATTTTTCAGCGAGCGATTTTGCGGCGGCCATCGTCGCATCGCTGGTTTGTAGCCCACGGATCAATTCAACCAATGCCATCAGCGGAACCGGGTTGAAAAAGTGCATGCCGATGAAGTGCTGCGGCTCTTTGACGGCGGCGGCGAGCTTGGTAATTGAAATTGAAGAGGTGTTTGACGCGATGATCGTGCCGGGTTTGGCAAATTCACTGACCGCTTTCAAAATTTTGATTTTGAGATCTGGATTTTCGGTTGCGGCTTCAATGACTAAATCGGCCTGCGCAACTTCTTCTGGCTTGACGGTGGTCTTGATACGCGCCATCGCGGTTTCTTTGTCGGCGATCGTGCACTTCTCTTTTTTAATCAAGCGATCAATCGAGCCGCTGATCGCCGCGAGGCCGCGCGCGAGCGCAGCTTCGTTAATGTCTTGCATGATGACGTTAAGGCCGCTGACTGCGCAGGTTTGCGCGATGCCATTGCCCATGAGGCCAGCACCGATGATGCCGATGGTTTGAATATTCATTTTTAAGGATCGCTAAACGTGCACTATTGAGCACTGAGTTTAGGTCAGGATGCGAAATTTCCGAAGCGTCTGCAGGAGATCGTCTTGCGCCAGCGGTTTGGTTAAGTAGCCATCGCAGCCAACCATCTTGCCCCGAATCTTATCAATCGTGCCGCCGCGACTGGTGAGCATAATCACCTTCGTCAGGGCATTATTGACATTTGAGCGTCGTCGCTTTATCGCCCGGCAGACTGCATAGCCGTCCATATCCGGCATCATCACGTCTAAGAAGATCATTTGGTAATTGAAACTGCCAAGCTTCGCGAGGCAATCTTCACCGGAGCGCGCCTCGTGCGCGACGATGCTCAATTTGCGCAGCCGTGCCGAGAGCGCAAGGGCTGCGAGATCGCTATCGTCGACGATCAGCACCTCAGCAGCTTGCGGTGCATTTGCCCGCACAGCGAGTTGATTCATGGCCTGCTCGGATTGCGCTGACGGGGCCAAAGCCATATCAGCGGTCACTGGATTAAACGCAGCAATCGGAATTTGCTCATGGCTAAATTCTGTCATTGGATTTGCCACGGGCATGGGCTCGATCAGCGCTTTACGCAGCGCGCCGATGAGCTCCATAACCCGCACCGGGCGGGTGCAGACGGGCAGCCCGCTGCCGTAGCCGTCGCCGCCAACAATCATTGCTTTTTGGGCACGTCGCATTTTCAGAAAAAAGCGAACGATCGGTTTTGTATCGCCGTTGATGATCACTAAATTGGCGTTGGCAATATCGTCGTTTATCGTATGCTTTGGCACGCTTGGGCCAGCCAAGCGCAAGATTTTTCCAAGCGCGATTTGCTCGTGCGTAGGAAATCCTAAAAAAGCGATCGAGATATCAACTGCCTGCATGCGAAGTGGCGATTACGAGCTATACGTTTAAGATACGATTTTGGCATATTTGCCGTAGTTTTCATGACAAAAGCGTTTTTAAGTCTCAATCTAATCGCAGCGATACGACAAATCTCACCCAGATTTAGATTAATCCGCGTCGGTGCGCGAGTAGCGCACCAGTTACCGTCTTGCCGTCGGTGATATCGCCACGGTCAATTAAATCTAATAACTGCGCCGCAGGTATGCGCTCGAGCGATAGAAATTCGCCTTCGTCGAGCTTTTGTGCGCCCGAAGTCAGACCCCGCGCAATGAAAAAAGCGATGAATTCTGTGGAGTAGGCGATCAGTGGATGATGCAAGTGAAATTGCGTCCAGTGCGCGGCGCTGTAGCCGGTCTCTTCTTCGAGTTCGCGTTTCGCCGCTGTTAGCACTTGCTCACCTTGATCAAGCTTGCCAGCTGGAAACTCGATCATAATCTTTTCCATCGGGTAGCGAAATTGCCGCTCAATGAGCACATCACCGTTGTCAAAGACGGGGATTATCATCACCGCGCCCGGATGGACAACAAACTCCCGAGTTGCCTCACCGCCGTCTGGCAACCTGACACGATCACGGCGGATATGCAAAAGTGATCCATCGAATACATTTTCGCGCGTAAGCGTGTGCTCAGTTAGATCGGTGATCGTCGTTTTTTCAGTCATACCTGCGGCGCAGATTGGGCTGTTTTTGAGGCAGTTTCAAGGCCAAGCCAGTCGTGTGGCCCTAGAAAATCTCGCAGGCGTGATTCGGCAGAGTCTGGTTGCATCGGTGGCTTGTAGCGCCAGCTGACCTGCGTTGGTAGGCTCATCAAAATGCCATCGATATGGCCTTTGGATTGCAGTCCAAACAACGTGCCTCGGTCGTAAACCAAGTTAAATTCGACATAGCGTCCGCGCCGGTAAGCTTGCCAAAGTTTTTGGGCATTGGTAAACGGCATTTTGCGGCGACGATCCAAAATCGGCAGATAGGCGCTCAAAAAATGGGTGCTTACGCTTTGCATCATTGCGAAACCGCGATCAAATCCACCTTCATGGAAATCATCATAAAAAATTCCGCCAATGCCACGCGGCTCACTGCGATGCTTAATGAAGAAGTAATCGTCGCACCACTTTTTGTAGCGCGGGTAGTAGGCAGTATCAAACGGATCGAGCGCGGCCTTGCAACTGCGGTGGAAATGCTCGGCGTCTTCTTGAAAGCCATAGGCGGGCGTGAGATCCATCCCGCCGCCAAACCACCAGACGTCATTTTCAGCGCCAGCGCTTGAAATCTGCGCCGCAGGTATCAACGACTTTTCAGCAAAAAACGCACGTAGAAAGCGCACGTTCATGTGCACTGTGGGCGCGAAAGGGTTGACCGGATGCATCACCAGCGAAATACCCATCGCTTCAAATGCCCGCCCTGCGAGCTCGGGCCGGTTAGCGGTTGCCGACGGTGGCAAGGCGCTGCCAAAAACATGCGAAACATTAACCCCTGCGCGGTCCATTAGGCTGGAATCTTCCATCACCATGACCCGGCCGCCGCCGCCTTCCGCGCGTTTCCAATCATCGATTAAGAAATCGCAATTCGCGCGCGCGGAAATTTCACTGGCAATTTGGCGCTGCAGCCCGTCGAGATAGGCGCGAATCGGCGCGGTATCGATCATCCTCAGTGGTCAGCGCTTTGCAAGCGCGCGATGACCGATATCCCGGCGAAATTGCATACCTGCAAACGAAACGCTTTCGATCGCGGCGTACGCTTTAGCATGCGCTTGCTTCACGGTATCGCCAAGCGCACAGACGGTCAATACCCGCCCGCCCGCGCAAACTAGTTTGTCGTTATGAATAGTCGTGCTGGCATGAAAAATTTTTACATCGTCAGATTGCGCCGCGGGTAACGTAATCGGATCGCCCATGCGCGGCACATCAGGATAATTTTGAGCCGCGAGCACGACGGCAAGTGCGGTGCGTCGGTCCCACTCCGCTTCGATCTGATCGAGCTTACCTTGCAGCGCTGCTTGAATGAGCTTGACCAAGTCTGACTTTAGCCGCATCAAAATCGGTTGCGCTTCTGGGTCGCCCAAGCGGCAGTTAAATTCAATCACTTTTGGCACGCCGGTTTCGTCAATCATCACCCCGGCGTAAAGAAAGCCTGTGTAGGGAATGCCATCTTCAGCCATGCCATTGATTGTGGGGTCTATGATTTCGCGCATGATGCGGGCGTGGAGCGTTGGGCTCACCACGGGCGCAGGAGAATATGCGCCCATGCCGCCAGTATTGGGGCCTTCATCGCCATCGCGCAATCGCTTGTGATCTTGACTGGTGGCCAGCGGCAATACATTTTTGCCATCAGACATTACGATAAAGCTGGCCTCTTCGCCTGCGATAAATTCCTCGATCACGATCCGATCGGTCGGCGATCTTAAAAAGCGGGTTACCGCTTCATGGGCTTCTTCGCGCGTCATCGCCACGACAACGCCTTTACCGGCAGCAAGCCCGTCGTATTTCACGACAATCGGCACCGGGCTCACATCAAGATAGGCATGGGCTCTCACCGCATCGGTGAACGTAGCGTATGCGGCCGTCGGAATTTTATGGCGCTGCATAAACGCTTTGGCAAAAGATTTCGAGCTTTCTAGCTGCGCTGCTGCGCGTGTGGGGCCAAATACTGCATGACCTTTTGCGCGCAAGGCATCAACCAACCCAGCGGCAAGCGGCGCTTCGGGGCCGACGACAGTGAGCCCGACCTTTTCAGATTCGACTAGATTGACCCAGTCCTCAACCGTTGCAGCCGCTGCGTTAATGCATTCGCGCTCGCTCGCCGTGCCTGCATTTCCGGGTGAAACGACGACGTGTTGTATGCCGGGGCTTTGTGCCAGTTTCCAGGCCAACGCGTGCTCTCGCCCGCCTGCGCCGATGACTAAAAGTTTCAAGGGTTCTCGCTACGAAATCGGTTATTTAAAGTTGTGACGCAAAAACGCATAGGCAACGTTACCGTTGTTGAGGTTTTTGCTGATCTTTGGAATGAAAATAAAGTTAAGCGAGGTGTTATTCCACTTTACGCCTGCTGTTGGCAAGATCGCTGGAAAGGGAATGCCGCTTGCAATATCGGGCCGCTGCACGAGCATCGCGGTATATCCCAAGCTTGCTTGTAAGCCCGTGCGTGGGCCCCAGTAGGTGTTGTAGGCGTAGCCCAGATGAATCTGATTTTTAAAATGCGATTCCCGGAAGACTAACCAAAAAAGCATGTGGGTGTCGCCATTGGACTCTTCCGCCGTTTTACCGTAGCCAATGCCCCACGCTTTTTCATTAAATTCACGAATTTTTTCGGGCGTGTAACTACTGCGCAGATGATAAGCGTAGCCTGAAAGTAGCAACTCATCATCACCCGTCTCGTAGGCTTTAACAACGCCATTGCACGGCTTGGAAAAGACGCTCCACAGCCAATCGCAGGCATGTGCTGCAGGCAAAGTGAAGCAGGTGAGCGCTAGCGTAAGGATAATTTTCTTCATAGCGCGCATTTTACTGTGGGCACGCACCTACTCTTCCACGAAGGAGAACTCGTGAAGTGAGGTGGACTCACGGCCGGTACGCTCATACTTCCATGTAGATAGCGCGCGCACGACTTCTCGGTCAAACACTTGCGGCGGTGTCGCGCGCATGATCTCAACGTTAGTCACGTTACCAGCGCCGTCGATGGCGACCCGGGCGAGCACTGTTCCCTTTGAGACCCCTTTGGCGCGTGCAGTGCGCGGAAATATCGGATCTTCGCGGGAAATCAATTTTGGCGCGGCAACGGGCGCTGGTGCTGCGGCAGCGCGCGGTGCTGCCGCAGCGATGGCAACGGGCGGCGCTACGGGCGCTACCGTTACCGCAGGCGCGGGGGCGGCAGCCGGCGTTGGTAATGGCGCAAGCACCGGCGCTGGCGTCGGGCTCGGCGCAGCGGCGGTAACGATGGGTGCAGGCGCTGCAGCAATGGGCGCAGCAACCGGGCTCGCGCTCGGCGCGGGAGCGATGGGTTGCGGTGGCGAAGTTTTCGATGCCGTTGCTGATTTTTCTAGCTTCTCTTTTAGCGGCTCAGTTGCTTTATCTTTTTTGGGTGCAATTTCAGGCGATTTAGCGGCAATCGCGACTGGGGTTGCGGCAGCGCCAGTAGCTATCTTTTCTTCAATTGGAGCGGCTTGAATCGTGGCGGGCGCATTCGTCGGCAATGGTGAATTAGTAAGCGGGGTCGAAGCCGAGAACGCGACATCTGCTGCTGGCGGAGTTAGGCTCTGCTTGGTGGGAGATTTCATCATCTGCCAGCCTGCCAAAATCGCACCTATTGCAGCCAACGCGCCTAAGCCGAGCTTGAGGCCAGTGCCTGTGGCGGGCGCATAGGCAGCGCTTTGAGACATCTTGGGCTCGCTTGTGCCACCAACTGCTGCGCCGATCAACTCAACTAAACCGTTTTTTTCCAACCGTGCCACGGCCGACGTTGCCGCCGAAGGTGTCAATGCGGTGACCGAGCCTAACTGCTCTAAATTGAGCGGCGCGTTGAGCTTTGAGAGCGCTTTTCGTTCTGGAACACTCAATCCCACTTGCGCAGATTGGAGCTCGGCGTCGCCCGCGCGCGTGCGACGATATTGAATTTCAGTTGCCATTTTGAATACCCCTAGACGCTACTAAAAGCGCTTTTTTGTTAGAGTAGTTTATGTAAATGGCATGATTTAAGCGGCAAACTCCGAAATTTAAATTCGGCGGTGACAGAAAATTGTCGTATTTAGCGCGCAATTTGCTCGCTTTCAGCACGTTTGGCGTGCTGAAAGCGAGTTGTATGTCGGTTTACAACGTGCCGCTAGTGCCTGAAATGGCGTACCCCGGTGGTGACCATTGCCACGCCGCGTTCGTCCGCTGCCGCGATGACCTCGCCATCGCGCATGGAGCCGCCTGGTTGGATCACCGCAATCGCGCCGGCATCGGCGATCACGTCCAGGCCATCACGGAATGGAAAAAACGCATCGCTTGCGGCCACGCTACCTACAAGCGACAAGCCCGCATGCTGTGCCTTAATGCCTGCGATGCGCGCGGAATCAAGGCGACTCATTTGCCCAGCCCCGATACCGATCGTTGCACCGTCTTTAGCGAAAACGATCGCATTGCTCTTTACAAATTTCGCAACCCGCCAGACGAAAAGCAAATCGTCGATCTGTGCAGCACTTGGCGCGATTTTGGTCACACACGTTAGATCGCTTTTTGCAAGCGCGTGGGTATCTGGCGATTGCACCAAAACGCCACCGCCAACGCGCTTAAGGTCGTATGCATTTGCGCCGCAGGCATCAACGCTAATTTCGAGCACGCGCACGTTCGCTTTTTTACTCAGCAATGCTTTTGCCTCGAACGAATAGCTCGGCGCAATCAACACTTCTAAAAATTGCGCACTGACCGCTTCCGCTGCCGCGGCATCTACTTCGCAGTTAAATGCGATGATGCCGCCAAAGGCGGAAGTCGGGTCGCAGACGAAAGCTTTTTTGTACGCTTCGAGAGCGTTTGCCGCAACGGCAACGCCGCACGGGTTGGCATGTTTAACGATCACGCAGGCGATGCTCTCAGGAAATGATTTCACACATTCCCAGGCGGCATCGGCATCGGCGATATTGTTAAACGAAAGCGCCTTGCCCTGCAATTGCGTGGCCGCCGAGATTGATCCCGGCACTGCGGGCATCTCGCGGTAAAAGGCGGCCGACTGATGCGGATTTTCGCCGTAGCGCAAATCTTGCACTTTTGCAAAACTCGCGTTGAACTGGTCGGGGTAATTCACTGATGCGTTTGAAGCATCGCGCGCAGTCAGCCAATTTGAAATCGCGCCATCGTAAGCGGCGGTATGCGAAAAAGCTTTACGAGACAGATTGAAGCGCGTCGCTTCGCTTAGCAGGCCTGCGCCTGCGACTAGCTCAGAAGCAAGTGCTGCGTAATCGTCGGGATCAACAACAATTCCAACACCCTTGTAATTTTTTGCAGCCGCGCGCACCATTGTCGGCCCGCCGATATCGATATTTTCAATCGCGTCTTCCAAAGAGCAGCCGGGCTTAGCGACTGTCTCGCGAAATGGATATAGGTTGACAACAACGATATCAATCGCCTCGATACCTGCGGCGCAGATTGCGGCCATATGGGCGGGGTCGTCACGTCGCGCAAGGATTCCACCATGCACTTTTGGGTGCAGCGTTTTCACCCGGCCATCGAGCATTTCAGGAAATCCCGTGAAATCGCCCACCTCTTTAATCGCAAGCCCCGCATCACGCAGCGTTTTCGCTGTGCCGCCGGTGGAAAGTAGCGTGAAATTAAGCGCTAGGAGCGTGCGGGCGAAATCAACGATACCGCGTTTGTCAGAGACCGAAAGCAGGGCGTGGGGCATTAGCGTAATTTATATTTTTCGATTTTTGCGCGCAAAGTGCTGCGGGTAATGCCGAGCATCACGGCCGCTTGTGTTTGGTTGCCTTGCGCGCGCTTCAATACATCGGTGAAAAGGGATTTTTCGACGCTATTAATCACCATCTCATGCAGATTTGACGCCGGCTCGCCATCGAGCACTTGGAAATATTCATCAAGAGAATGCTGCACGGCATCCGCAATAGCATGGGTGCCGTTTAATTTTGGACTTCTCATTTTGTGCTTTCCTCAATTATTTTTATTGCAGCGGAGCGATGGGTAATCGTTCATGCAGGTCGCGCAGTGTATCGAAAAAAATGCGCACTGCGCGCGATTGCTCGGTAGAAGAAATTAATATATTTATTTCATCGCGCAATTTTTCACCGCCAGGCAAATCGCGCACATACCAGCCGATATGTTTGCGCGCAGTGCGTACTCCGAGCTCATGCCCATATAGCGAGTAATGTTCATCTAAATGCTCAAGAAGCCATTGCTGAACATCCAATACCTGCGGCGCAAGTGGGCGCTCGCCATGCAGCAACAAATGCGAAGTTTCTTGGAAAATCCAAGGGCGTCCTTGCGCTGCGCGGCCAATCATGATGGCATCAGCGCCGGTAATGTCTAAGACGTGCTTTGCTTTTTCGGGGGACGTAATATCGCCATTTGCAATCACTGGAATCGAGACTGATTGCTTGACTAATCTAATCGTTTCGTATTCGGCATCGCCGCCGTAGCCGCATGCGCGCGTGCGGCCATGAAGCGTAATCGCAGCGATGCCTGCATTCTGCGCCATCTTTGCGATTGCCAATGCGTTGCGGTGCTCAGGGTCCCAGCCCGTTCGCGTTTTGAGTGTCACGGGTGTATTGGTATCACGCACGGCATCGACCACCGCGGCCAAGATCCGCTCAACCAGCGGCTCGTCGCGCAAGAGCGCTGAGCCTGCCGCGACGTTGCAGACTTTCTTCGCTGGGCAGCCCATGTTGATATCGATGACCTGCGCTCCGCAGGCGACGTTAAAGCGCGCTGCTTCTGCCATCATTTGTGGGTCAGCGCCCGCGATTTGCACCGCGATCGGCTCGACTTCACCCGAATGATCGCGCCGTCGCATCGATTTTGGCGTCTGCCACAGCTCGGGTTTTGATGCCACCATTTCGCTCACTGCATAGCCCGCGCCCAGCTTCTTGCAAAGCTTGCGGAATGGCCGATCGGTCACGCCAGCCATCGGCGCGACGAAGAGTCGGTTTTTGAGAACGAAAGGGCCAATGGCCGGAAGCGAATTCACGGGCGTTGCATTTGCGGGGAAGACTGGATTATAGTTTTTTAAAACAAACTGCAGCGCAGATGCGCTGGCGTCTAAATATTGGGGTTTTGCACCAGCGGACGATGCGCACGAAAATTGCGCGTCAATGTTCGCAATTTCTCTGCGTCCACGCATGATTTCTATAATGTGCATATGAATCCATTATTAAAGACCTTAAATCCGCCACAATTAGAAGCGGTTACCCTCCCACAAGGCAATGCAATGATCCTTGCCGGTGCAGGCAGCGGCAAGACTAAAGTGTTGACCACCCGCATCGCTTGGCGCATCCAGAATGCGCAAGCCACGCCGATGACCGTTTTGGCGGTGACTTTTACCAATAAAGCGGCGAAAGAAATGCTGCATCGGTTGAGCGCGATGCTCCCGATCAACACGCGCGGCATGTGGGCGGGCACGTTTCACGGGCTTTGCAATCGCTTTTTGCGCACCCACCATCGCGAAGCTAATTTGCCGCAGCTCTTCCAGATTCTCGATACCCAAGATCAACTCTCGCTCATTAAGCGGCTCTACAAAGCCAACAGCATTGATGACGAGAAATTTCCGCCCAAACCAATGCAGTGGTTTATGAATAGCGCGAAGGAAGAAGGCTTGCGCGCTGGCGCGGTTGAAGCCTACGACGATTTCACCCGCAAGCAAGTCGAGTTTTACGCGATCTATGAGCAAGCCTGCCAGCGCGAAGGGGTTTGCGATTTCGCCGAGCTTCTATTGCGCACATATGAAGTTTTGCAGCGCAATCAACCGCTGCGCGAGCATTACCAAGCGCGATTTTCAGACGTGCTCGTTGACGAATTTCAAGATACCAATTCATTGCAATATAAATGGCTGCGGCTGATCGCCGGGCGGCAAGCGAGTGTGTTTGGGGTGGGTGACGACGATCAATCCATTTATGCCTTTCGAGGCGCCAAAGTCGGCAATATGCTGGCCTTTGAAAAAGACTTTGCGCCGGTCAAACTCATTAAGCTGGAGCAAAATTATCGGAGCTACGGCAATATTCTCGACGCCGCCAATGCGCTCATTGATCATAACGCGAGCCGACTCGGCAAAAATCTTTGGACCGATGCGGGCGAGGGCGAAAAGATTCGCGGCTATTTGGCTTACTCTGATGCAGAAGAAGCGCAATTTATCGTGCAGTGTGCGCAGCAGGCGGTGGCTGAGGGCGCGAGCGCTTCTGAGATCGCGATTTTGTATCGCTCCAATGCGCAATCGCGGGTCTTGGAGCATGCGCTTTTCAATGCTCGCATGCCCTACAAAGTTTATGGTGGGCTGCGCTTTTTTGAGCGCGCCGAAATTAAAAATGCGCTTGCCTATCTGCGCTTACTGACCAACCCCGAAGATGATGGCGCGTTGCTGCGCGCGATTAATTTTCCGCCGCGCGGCATCGGCGCGCGTACGCTTGAGACCCTGCAAGAGCGCTCCGCGCTTGCGGGCATTACGCTTTGGCAAGCCGCGTGCAGCGGCGCGGCGGGCGCGAAGGTGGGTGAATTCGTGCGCATCATTGAAGCGATGCGCAGCGCCACCAAAGGTCTGCCGCTGCCAGAAGTGATGGATCACATGATCGAAGCCTCGGGCTTATTCGCGCATTATCGGGGCGAAAAAGAAGGCGCAGATCGCGTTGATAACTTAAAAGAGTTGGTCACCGCGGCTGATAATTTCATGCGCGAAGCGGGCGGCGTCGTCTCTACCGTGAATGAAGACGGCACGGTGAGCGGCGATCCGCTGGCCGATTTTTTAACGCACGCTGCTTTAGAAGCGGGCGATACCCAAGCCGCAGAGGGGCGCCCGGCCGTGCAGATGATGACCGTGCACGCGGCCAAAGGCTTAGAGTTTGATTTCGTTTTCATCACCGGTTTGGAAGAAGGATTATTTCCGCACGATAATTCGCTGAATGATGACGGTGGCGTGGAAGAAGAGCGGCGCTTGATGTATGTTGCGATTACCCGCGCGCGCAAAAAGCTGACCATTACCCATACCCAAATGCGCATGCTCCATGGGCAAACGCGCTACAACGTCGCGTCCCGCTTTCTCGATGAAGTGCCGGATAAATTGATTCAATGGCTCTCTCCTAAGCCGCGCCAATTTGCTGCACCGGAATCGGTCAGCGGCTATGTCCCACCGCAAAACTACGGCAGCGCATCAATACCTGCGGCGCAGAAAACGAGCATGGCGGCTGATAACGGTAGTGGATTTCGGATTGGGCAAAACGTCATCCACGCGAAATTTGGCGCTGGCGTAATCGTCAACGCGGAAGGACGCGGCGGCGATGCGCGTGTGCAAGTCAATTTCCGCAATGCCGGGATGAAGCTGCTTGATTTGAAATTCGCGAAATTGACGGCTGCTTGAAAGTAACCCGATCGCGATTGAAGCAATCTGCGCCTCAGGTATTTTGAATTTACCTGCGGCGCAGATTTTTAGCGAAATCAGCGCGCGGTGCACGCCTCGATTTTTCGCATCGCAACGATCGAGCGCGCTTTGCGCAAAATTGCTTTCTCTAAAGCGAAAAAGCGATGTAGCGCATCGTTGCGCAGGGAATTCAACTGGCACGGATGCGGTAGCAGTGTTATACTGGGCATAAAAACACCATACCAAGATATCAGGCCGACAGAGAGGAGCTTTCTCAATAGTTTCGCTTGAGGTGATAACTGATAAATTGCGGTTATGCGTTATAAAACATGTTAGGCGTCAGAATCCAAGCCCATGCGTCTGTCACGATCTCTCTGCGCGGTAGTTGGTGAGGCTCTCATGGGGTCGCACGCAACTCTGGATGCGCTATTCATAGCTGCCGGCGCACCTGGCGAGCCACCTGCTCTCTCACATGGATCCAAGTGGAAAGAATGGCTCTTTCGCGCAGGGCAGGATTCCACCGTAGACAGTCTCGCCGTTCTTGGAAACGTGCTCGAAGAATTCATGGATCTGGCCCCAATGGCCGGAACAGACGAACACGACACCTGGACAGAGAGGCGGGCGCGAGTTGTGCACGCACTCGAAGAGAACGGACTAAGGTACTACCGCTTTGGCCGAGTGCTCCCCCAAGGGTCTGCCGTCGATCATTCCGAACCGAACGACCTCAACACGCCACAGACACCATCTAAGCCAGCCAAGGTAGAGGAACTTCTTGAGGTCGTTGTTCGCGGCTTACTCCGCGCAATGCACCCGTTGACCCATCGCCGAAAAGGCACACAGCCGCTTTCCTTCGGAAGCGAATACGACGTCCAGGACCTGCTGCATGCGCTCTTGCGCCCTTGGATTAGCGACATTCGCCCTGAAGAGTTCACCCCGAGCTACGCCGGATCAAGCACGCGCATGGATTTCCTGCTGCCTGCACATAAGCTTGTAATTGAGACGAAAGTAGTCCGCGACAGATCGCACGCGAAGAGAGTTGGTGGTGAACTGATTATCGATATCGAACACTACCGCAGGCATCCTGGTTGTTCCGCGCTCTGGTGCGTCATATACGACCCAGACCACCTCATAACCAATGCCGAGGGTCTCAAGAATGACCTGCAAGGAGCGCGAACCACACCTGACGGGAAAGTCGACGTTCGAGTCTTCGTCTTGTAGGGTGCCGTTGCCGTGCTGACGCCTAACCCTTCCTTCAAGCGGACGTGCCTTCGGCGCGCCCCTTAGCGCGCGTAGCCCGGAAGGAGCGTATCGTATTCCGGGAATCATTGGCAGTGCTCAACCGGATCAATTTTCAGGTTTAGACGACTGATGATCGGCGAGGATCATTTGGAGAGGGTTGATTGAAATAAACCCGGAATGCGCTTCGCTCCTTCCGGGCTACGCGGGCTGAATATTCAGCCGTTAAATTAATCGCGGTCAATACCTGCGGCGCAGATTTAGCCTCAATTTGCCCTAATCGCGACTGCGATTAGGTTTTGCGGTAGCGGGCGTAAGTGTCTGGCACGTCGCCGATATAGGTTGGCGTAATCGTTTCCATCGCTGTCGGGGCTGCGCCAGCGAAGGCAGGCCACGGCGCATCGGTAACGTTATCAACGCTCATCGAGGCTAAATTATCGCGGCTCATGAGTGGCCCACCGGGGATGAATTCGAGCGCGAGCGCTTGCAGCGTTGAGAATGGCGGCGGGGTAGAAATCACTATCGGGTTCCGCCCTAATCGGCTACCTGCATGCTTCACGATCTGGCGCAACGAATAGCGATTCGGCCCGCCAAGCTCGTAGCGTTGACCGAAAGTTTTGGGATCACTAAGCGAATGCGTGATCGCGCGGGCAACGTCTTGCACCCATACCGGCTGAAACTGCGCGCCTGCGCGCGGCATCGCCAACGGCACGAACGGCGGCAGCAATTTCAAAATTCCAGCGAACATCGAAAGAAATGAATCGCCCGCGCCAAAAATGACGGAGGGCGCAAAAATCGTCCAGTTGGTTTTTGAAGCGCGCACTGCGTTTTCGGCTTCGCCTTTGCTGCGCTGATAACGCGAGGGCGCATCGACGCCAGCACCAAGCGCGCTGACATGGATGTAGCGAGGCGTAAAAACTGCGCCGCAGGTATCGGCGTAGCAGCTGACAATGCGCTGCGTGAGATCACGGTGTACGCGCAGAAAATCGCCGGATTTGCGCTCATGCAGAATGCCGACCAAATTGATCACCGCATCGGCGCCAATCATTACACCGGCGAGCGCGGCATTGTCTCGGATATCAATGACTGCGACGCTTACCGCCGGGATGACCGCAAGTTTTTTAACGCGTTCGCGATCACGGGTGACTAACGTCACATGATGCCCCGCATTGGTGAGTTGCGCTGTGAGTGCGTGACCCAGAAAGCCGGAGCCGCCAAATAAAGTAATCTTCATGGCGGCATTTTATGTGACCTTATCATGATTTTTTATGCCGCAATAGCTTTACCAACGGTAAATTACCGTAACGCAGTCTCTACGCTTGGCAAATTTACAAAACAGATCGCAAAATAAAAATGGCAAATACACTTCAAGTTAGGCTCGATTTTTACACCTGCGGCGCAAGTTTTGCATCGCAGGTGTACGGCATCGTTGACTCACATTCTTTGGGTCGGCAATCTTGTCAGTCCGAAAAGGCAATACTACGGCGCGACGATTGTGAATGACAGAGCGGCTGTACTACTGACCCGATATGTTTTGCCGTCGACAGGGTTGACCGCCCCGTATGCACTATAAACAGGATCATAGCAAGTCGCGACAGCATTTACGGTTCCCAAAGGCAGCGGATTTGCAAAGCTATTTAGGCCAAAAATCTTTTTCTGAATCATTCTTTCCGGGGCCGATTGAACGATTGTTTCATTCGCCAAAGTCGTAATTGCGCCTGATGATTGCTGATGCTCAATTTTTATAGAGCAGTGCCGAGAGTTAAATGCTTCAAATGCGATGTTGAACGCACTCTTAGCGCGGATAGTGAATCCCGTTTGCTTGAATTGAGATGGATTTTGGTTTGCTGTGTCCGCATAAAAGTTGGCAATCTGGTTTGCAACGAGAAATTCTGCTGTGGGACGAGACCAATTTTGCGCTCCTAAAAGTTCCGTATGTATCTGCGGCACTTTGATAGGCATGCCCGCTAGATCTGTGGTCTTTAAATCCCTCAGAAGGTTACGGATGTACATTTCGAAATTTCCCAACGGTTCGAAGGCGCCTAGCTGATTCGTAACGTAAGCGGCGATTGCCGAAACCACTGGAGCGGCAAACGACGTGCCGCTCCCATAACCTTCTCCATAGCAATATCCGTCTTCGGGTCCGGTATAAATAATCAGCGTGTCGACACCTTGCCCAGAGATATTTTGTGGACAAACTAAATTCGGTTCCGGTGGGAAAAAAGTATTGCCTCTCATGTTTTTTCCTGGTGCCCACATATCAACAACGCTGCCATAGTTGCTTCCTGAGACTACGGAATCAGCGTCTGCCGGGGTTTGCGGTGTCCTTGAACTCCCGATGAACCAAAGACGTCCCTGATGCCTCGTATCATCAATTCCACCCGTGTCAGCAGGTGCAAGTGTACTTTGCACTAGAGGCAGGCCGTTAGTGTTTTGCATCTGCTGTCCAAATTCGTCAATCGCGCCAACCACGATGTAACCGTCGTTTTGGACTGCATCGGATTTGAGCAAACGGTTCGCAGCATCGGTTCCAGTTTTCATATCGTTGCCAGCCGACTGGATGAGCAAGAGCCCTGGATAAAATCTGCGGAAGTCTGGTTTAAGCGCATTGAGAATATTCGTTTTTGCTGGTTCGAATATTTCTCCATTGAGAGATAGATTGACCACACGCGGTCTACAATCGCCCAAGTAGATGCAACGGTTTTTAGAGTCCGTTCGGGCAATTATTATCGCCTTCAAAACATCATCGCCACTCGGTGTCGAGTTTGGCGTACACCCATCGTGCACGGCAATAGAAAATATCGGTAGTCCCGGAATAACGCCAAGGGTTCCTCTCACGCCAGTTTGCTCTAGATCGAGCCATACAAGACCCTTCCCTCCTAGAATGCCCGCGACAAACGTACCGTGAGGATTGCAACCTTCTGTTCCAACCGAAACCCCTGACGATGAAACACCAATTGTTGCCCTCTGGACAACATTAATTGATGGATGTCTGCGCACACCACTATCAATTACGTAAACAGGCGCCAATGAGCTCGTATCAGCATACAGCCCACCTCGAACAAATCGAGCCGCCCATGGCACATCACCCAATCGAGGTCGGGCGAAGTACGTTCCCGAAATTTCAGTTATTGCCTGTGCAAAAACACCCGGTTGTACAAAAAAAAGTGCACACAGTAGACTAAACTTTAGTGGTGACACTTAACCCCCATCATTCGAACACGAAAGTCGACACTGTAGCTTAGTTGGCGAAGGGATTCACCCTAAACGCGTTAATTGCAATCTTTTAGAAGCCTGCAAGCGAATCGAAGTAACTGTCTTTTAATTCAGCGCTTGAACACGCGCGTCCCGACCACAACCGGATAATCGGGCTTCCCGGTTTTGATCCAGGTCACTAGATTTCGTGCCGCTTTTGTGCGCAATTCAATTTCACTTTCGACTGAGTAAAACGCTGAGTGCGGCGTGAGCACGACGCGCGGATGGTCAGTCAAGCGCTCGCCGGGGCGGGCGGGCTCGGTGGGCAACACGTCGAGCCCTGCGCTATCGAGCTGACCTGCATCCAATGCATCGAGCAAATCGGGAATATTGATGACGGCGCCGCGCGAAGTGTTGACGATATAGCCACTTTTTTTCATCGCAGCGAAACACTTCGCATCAATCATGCCGCGCGTTTCATCATTGAGCAACACATGCGGGCTCACCACATCGGCGCGCGCAAAGAGTTCGTGCAAATCGCGCATGCGCTCGACATACGCGGGGAAGTCACCATCGATTAAGTAAGGGTCGTAGGCAATCACTTTTCCGAAGACGTTGTGGGCAACATGCGCCATGCGCTTGCCGATGCGCCCGAGGCCGACGATGCCGAGCGTCATCAAATGCGCGCGCCGACGCTTGCCGTTGCTTTCGTAATGCCATTTGCCGGCACGAATATCTTGCGTGTGAAAAGTGGTGCCGCGAATGATGTCGAGGGCGAGGGCGAGGGCGTGGGTCGCCACCTCGCCGACGCCGTAGTCGGGCGAATTGGCGAGCCAGACGCCTTGCGCCGCGCAGGCCTTGGCGTCGATGGTGTCGTAGCCAGCGCCAATGCGCGAGCAGATGCCGACATTGGGCAGCGCAGCCAGCACGCGTGCAGTCACCGGCGCGTATTGAACGAGCAAGCCATCTGCGCCGCAGGTATGGGCTTCGCGGATCACATCGTCTTCCGTTGTGCATTGCGCGATGACGAATTTCACCCCTGCATCGGCAAACAATTTGCGCTCTAAATCAAAATGGGGGGCATCGAAATCGGTGAGCAAAAAAATTGGTGTACGCATAAACACTTAAAAAATATTTTCCAATACAAATCGTACGGAATATTTGTAAAAATTCAAATGTGGTGTCTCAGAATAGTAATGTAAGCCTCTATTTTTCCTCAGCTTTTGCTTTTGAGTCAGCGTTATAATTCTTCGATAAGTCTTTGTTTAGCAACATAAATCCTGTTTGACCTTGATGTACGCAGGGGATATAGTTCAAAACATATAAAAAAGTGGGTAAAAGTGGTAGTTTCGCTTTCCAGAATATATGTTTTCAGGGATTTCCTCACTCGCCGTTGACGTAAAAGGTCGAATCGCGATTCCGACGAAGCATCGCGACGTGCTCATGCAGCGCGGCGAGGGCTGGGTCACGCTCACCGCTGACACCGACGGCTGTCTTCTACTTTACGCAAAACCCGAATGGCAGGTGGTCGCTGATCGCATCTCGGCCATGTCCAATCAAGTGCCGCGCGTGCGTTTGCTGCAAGAGTTAATCGTAGGTCATGCCGATCACGTCGAAATCGATGGCGCGGGGCGCATTTTGATCTCGCCAGAGCTGCGCGCCTATGCCAAGATCGATAAAACCGGCGTGCTCATGGGGCAGGGCAATAAGTTTTATTTGTGGGACGAAACGAAGTACCACGCCCGCGTAGCCCTTGCGCAAGCCTCCGCGCAAGCGCCGGTTCCGCAAGAGCTGGTGGGGTTCTCCACATGAGCGCAGAGGCCGCACGAACATGCACACTCCAGTATTGCTACGCGAGAGCGTCGACGCCCTATTTGCGCCGCAGGTACCAACCGATGCGGTATTGGTCGATGGTACTTTCGGACGCGGTGGTCATGCACGGGCCATCCTTGAAAAGCTCGGCCCGGGCGGGCGGCTCATTGCCTTCGACCGTGATCCCAGCGCCATCGCAGCAGCCCGCGAAATTGCCGATCCACGCTTTGAAATCATACACGCGCCCTTTTCGCAAATGGTACCCGCGCTGCGCGCGCGTGGTGTCGAGCGCATTCACGGTGCGCTTTTTGATCTCGGCGTTTCGTCGCCACAGCTCGACGAAAGCGCGCGCGGCTTTTCCTTCATGCGCGATGGTCCGCTCGATATGCGCATGGACTCCTCAAGCGGCGAAACGGCCAGCGAGTGGCTCGCCCGCATTGATGAATCCACATTGGCAGAGGTCATAAAAGAATATGGCGAAGAGCGGTTTGCTAGGTCCATTGCCCAGGCGATTAGCGCAGCGTGCCGCGCGCGCCCTCTCGGTAAGATCGAACGCACGAGCGAGTTGGCGGAAATCGTTGCCAAAGCCGTCCGCACGCGGGAGCGCGGGCAGCACCCGGCCACGCGGACCTTCCAAGCGATTCGCATCGCGGTCAATCGCGAGCTTGATGAGCTCAATGCGATGCTCGAAGCGGTCGGCAGCGTGATGAGCCCAGGCGCGCGCTTGGCTGTCATCAGCTTTCATTCGCTAGAGGATCGCATCGTCAAGCGCTTCATGATGAATGCTGCCCACCCCGAGCGCGCGCTTGATCCCGCGCTCAAACGATTGCCGATTTTGGCCTCGCAGTTGCCGAAAGCGAATTTCATGCTCGTGGGCAAAAGTGCGATCGCAAGTGACGCAGAAATTGAAGCCAATCCGCGCGCCCGCAGCGCGCGCCTACGCGTTTTGGAGAAGCACGCATGAATGCATGGCACAAAATCTGCGCAGCCTTTTTGTTGATTTTGATTGCGATTTCGATTGCTGTGGTTCATCTCAACCATCGAGCGCGTAAGCTGACAACTGCGATCTCTGCCGAACAAAGTGAGCAGCATAAGCTGGAATCATCGTATCGTCAGATGCAGCTCGAGCGAGCGCAATGGTCGGCAGCATCTCGGGTTGAAAAAATCGCGCGTGAGCAATTGCGGATGCAATTTCCTGATGCAACCCGCACTGTCCATTTGGCTGGCAATATTGCGGTCTCTGGAGCGCCAAAATGACCGTCGCCAGCTTACGTCGCCCCGTGCGCGGCAAAGCAGAAGAGAACAACGAAGCCCAGATCTCATTGCCGCGTTGGCGCAGCCGCGTCGTGCTTTTGGCATTGCTAGGCTGCTTTGCGGGATTACTCGGTCGGGCGTTTTGGTTGCAGGTCAAAGAGCGCGATGCCCTGCGCGGCGAGAGTCAGGCGCGGGTATCGCGTGAGGTTGAGCTTCCGGCATTTCGCGGACGGATTTTGGATCGCAACGGCGATGTGCTCGCGGTGAGCACGCCGACGCGTTCGATATTCGCCGTGACGAATCAGGCCGAGCTCGATAGCGCACAAATTGCAGAATTGGCGAAAGCGCTTGAAATACCTGCAGCGCAGATTGCCAAGCGTTTGCAGTCTGACGAAGGCATCGTGATGATCAAGCGCCAAGTCAGCCCAGAGATTGGTGATCGTATCGCCAAATTGAAAATTCCTGGTATCGGTGTACAGCGTGAATATAAACGCGACTATCCACATGGTGAAGCGTTTGCGCAAGTACTCGGCATGGCCAATATTGATGACGTTGGCCAAGAGGGCATTGAGCTTGCACAAAATGGGTGGCTGGCCGGAAAAGCCGGTAAGCGCAAAGTGATCGTCAATCGTCGCGGCGAGGTCGTGGAAGATGTTGCTGGGCTGGTCACGCCGCAAGAAGGCCGCGATTTGCAGCTTTCGCTCGATCATCGCCTGCAATTTTTGGCTTATCAAGCGCTTTCCGATGCCGTAAAAGAGCACAAAGCGAAAGCTGGCAGCGCGGTGGTGATGGACGTGCGCACCGGCGAGTTACTTGCGCTGGCAAATTACCCATCGTTTGATCCCAACAAGCGCTCCACATACTCCAAAGATCGGGCGCGCAATCGTGCATTAACCGATACCTACGAGCCGGGCTCAACGATGAAGCCATTTACGACGGCGGTCGCCCTCGAGCGGGGGATCGTGCGCGCTGAATCGCTGATTGATACCGATCCAGGCTCGTTGACAATTGGTAGCCACACGATCCGCGATACTAAGCCGCATGGCACGATTTCGGTGGAGGACGTCGTGGCGATGTCTTCCAACGTCGGTACCGCAAAAATGGCGTTGCGCATGCAAAACGAGCAGTTGCACAAGGGCTTTGCGATGTCAGGCTTTGGCACTGCGCCGCAGACGGGATTTCCGGGCGAAGTTGGGGGTCGTCTGCGCAATCCGGCAAATTGGCGTGAGATCGAAAAAGTGACCATGAGTTACGGCTATGGTCTCTCAGTCAATCTTGTGCAGATGGCGCGCGCATACTCTGTTTTTGCGAGCAATGGCGAGCGCAAGTCAGCGACGTTAATGAAAACTGGCGCCAACGTTGCGGGCGAGCCTGTGTTCAGTGCAAAGACCGTCGCCAGCATTCGCAAAATGCTTGAAATGGCGGTTGAAAGTAAAGAGGGTACGGGGCAAAACGCACGCGTGCCCGGCTATCGCGTTGGCGGAAAAACCGGAACTGCAAAGAAGACGATCAACGGAAAATACGCCGATGGAAAATACGTTGGCTCGTTCGTTGGCATTGCACCGATATCTGATCCGCGTGTGATTGTTGCCGTCATGATTGACGAGCCAGAAGCGAGCCCGCATCGCTACTACGGCGGCGTCGTTGCAGCACCTGCGTTCTCGCGAATTACACGCGAAGCGTTGCGACTCCTTAACGTGCCTTTTGATGCAGCACTGGAGCCTGATTTGCCGAAAGCACCGCTGCCGCCCGAAGCATTACCGAAAGAGGAAGTATGAGTATCGATGCGATCTTGAGGCAACTGGGTGTTGGCACTGGCGCATTGACTTCTGATAGCCGCAAGGTGCAGGCAGGAAGTGTGTTTGTGGCCTATCCGGGGACGACGATTGACGGCCGCGATTACGTTGATGCCGCAGTCGCGCGTGGCGCGGTCGCTGCGCTCGTTGAGGCGCGGGGCTGGGTCGTGCGAGACCATGGCGTGCCGTGCATCGCAGTGGAAAATCTGCGCCGCAGGTATGCCGGTATTGCCGATTCAGTAGCAGATTTGCCGAGTCAAAAGTTGCGGCTCATCGGCGTGACCGGGACTAACGGTAAGACATCAACTTCGACTTGGATCGCGCAAGCATTTGATGCATTGAATCAATCCTGCGGCCTCATCGGCACGCTCGGCGCAGGTCGGGTTGGGGCATTGGTGGATATTGGCAATACCACGCCCGATGCCGCCGTCGTTGTCAATTATCTTGCGCGCATGGTGAAAGATGGCTTGACCGTGGCGGCCATGGAAGTCAGTAGCCATGCGTTGGATCAACATCGGGTAACGGGGCTCGCTTTTCGGATTGCGGTGTTCACCAATCTGACCCGGGATCATTTGGATTATCACGCCACGATGGACGCCTACGCGGACGCAAAAGCGAGGCTATTTAAAATGGTCGCGCTTGAGTTCGCCATCGTTAATGCCGACGACCCAGCGCATCTTGGAATGATCGCCAATACCACCGCAAAAGTCATTCGCTACGGCAAAAATACAAGCGCCGAGGTGCGATTGCTCTCATCGGTCATCGCCCGCGATGGAATCACGCTCAGCGTTTCGACGCCGTGGGGTCAGGTTAACGGCAAGGTGCCCGTGCTCGGCGAATTTAATGTCGCAAATCTGTTAGCCGTGATCGCCACGCTCGGCGCTTCAGGCTGCAGCGCGCAGGCCATAGCAGACGTCTTACCGTTGCTTACGCCAGTGCGCGGTCGTATGGAGACGGTTGCTGCGGCCCGCGCCAACGCGCCAACAGTGGTAGTGGATTACGCGCATACGCCCGACGCGCTTCAAAAAGCGCTGAGCACGTTGCGTGACGTTGCGCCCGGCGGCAAGCTGATTTGCGTTGTCGGTTGCGGCGGAGACCGCGATGCAGGTAAACGTGCGATGATGGGTAAGATCGCTGCTGATCTCGCCGACGCGGTGTGGGTCACCAGTGACAATCCACGCAGTGAGCCACCGATGACGATCATTCAGCAGATCATTGCAGGTGTCGACCCAAAGCGCACGCCGCGCGTGCATGTGCAATCTGATCGTGCGCAGGCCATTGCCGATGCGATACGCGCGGCTGGCGCGAACGATATCGTTCTCATCGCAGGTAAGGGGCACGAGATCTATCAAGAAATCAATGGCGTCCGCGCTGCCTTTGATGATGTCGCCGTTGCCCAGGCGTGTCTATGCTGACGATGTCACTCTCGCACATCGCCAATACCTGCGGCGCAGATTTCGCCTTACACGGCGCATCCGCGCGAATCGCCAAGGGGATCTCGACCGATACGCGCACGCTGCAGCCAGAAGAGCTCTTTGTCGCGCTTAAGGGGGAGCGCTTTGATGGCCATGATCACGTGCAGGCCGCGCTTCTTGCCGGCGCATCTGCTGCGGTTGTGAGCCGTCGCTATGCAAAAGAGCACCCCGCAATGCCGATGCTAGGTGTTGACGATTCCTATGCAGCCCTCCAACAAATCGCTGGTGCGTGGCGCAAATCACTTTCTTTACCGGTCATTGCAATCACGGGCAGCAACGGCAAAACGTCAGTCAAGGAAATGCTGCGTGCCATCCTTATCGCCCATTGCGATGGCGTAGAAAGCAATGTGCTGGCGACACAAGGAAATCTTAATAATCACATCGGCGTTCCACTGATGCTTGCGCGTTTGTCAGCGTCGCATCGCTATGGCGTGTTCGAAGCAGGAATGAATCATTTTGGTGAAATTAGCCTGCTCACGCGACTGATCGCGCCTAACGTTGCGGTAATCAATAACGCAGGCCCCGCGCATCTTGAAGGCGTGGGCTCACTCGACGGTGTTGCGCGGGCAAAAGCAGAAATCTTTGAAGGGTTGGCGGCTACCGGTATCGCCGTGATCAATGCAGACGACCCGTATTGTGAGTATTGGAAATCGCATATTGGTCAAAAACGCACGGTGAGTTTCGGTACGCATATCGACGCTACGGTTCGCGGTGTTTGGAAAAATTCAGATATTGATGATCCGATGACGGTGCGCATCGGTAATGATGTGGCCACATTTTCGCTGCCCTTGCAAGGCGCACACAACCGAATGAACGCGCTCGCTGCGGCCGCCGCCGCGCATGCGCTCGACATCCCGTTGGCAACGATTGCCCACGGAATGCAGCAGTTTCGCGGCATTCCTGGGCGGCAGGCTGTGCGCGCGGGGCTTCGCGGTGCGCGCGTCATTGATGACACCTATAACGCGAATCCCGGATCGATGCGGGCTGGCATTGATGCGCTGGCCGCGTTGCCAGGTAAACGCATCCTCGTCCTTGGGCAGATGGCAGAGCTCGGCGCCGAAAGTGAATCCCTTCACCGCGAGGTCGGTGAGGCCGCGAAAGCTAGCGGTATTGAGCGCGTGTTTGCAACGGGCGAGCGGATGAAAGCAGCCGTTGAAACCTGCGGCGCAACTGCCCAATGGTTCGCCACTAAATCGCAATTGATTGACGCGCTGCGCATGGAACTTGCGCCGCAGGTATCGGTGTTGGTAAAGGGCTCGCGATCGAGCGAAATGGAAGAGGTTGTGAACGCAATTCTCGACCCACAAACCCAAGGAGCCGCATAACATGTTGCTTTGGCTTTCCCAATGGTTGAGCACTGATGTGCGTGCATTCAATGTGTTTTCGTACATCACGTTACGCGCCGTGCTCGCAACAATGACGGCATTGACGATTTCGATGATTTTGGGGCCGTTCGTCATTCGTCGATTAACGGCGATGAAGATTGGTCAATCAGTGCGTAGCGACGGACCGCAAACGCATTTGGTTAAAGCTGGTACGCCGACGATGGGCGGGGTTTTGGTTTTGCTCTCGATTGGATTGACCACGCTACTCTGGTCGGATTTGCGCAACCGATTTATGTGGGTTGTGTTATTTGTGACGTTTGGCTATGGCTGGATTGGCTGGGTCGATGACTATCGCAAAGTCGTACATCGCAATCCAAAAGGATTATCCGCAAAAGAAAAATTTCTCTGGCAATCACTCATTGGTATCTTGGCTTCGATCTATCTTGCGTTCGCGGTTTCTGCGCCAAACGCCGCAGCGATTGGTGACTTGTTTTTCAAATGGCTTTCCACTGGCATGACGATGGAGCTCCCGTCAAAAGCAGACTTGATCGTGCCATTTTTTAAAAATGTAGCCTATCCACTGGGTGTTTTTGGCTTTATTGCGCTAACGTATTTGGTCATCGTCGGCACGAGTAACGCTGTGAATTTGACCGATGGTCTCGATGGTTTGGCGATCATGCCCGCCGTGATGGTCGGCACTGCGCTGGGCGTATTCGCTTATGTGAGCGGGAATGTCAATATCGCGAAGTACTTGCAGTTTCCGCATATTCCGGGTGCCGGTGAATTGGCGGTCTTCTGCTGCGCGCTCGCTGGGGCAGGGCTGGGATTTTTGTGGTTTAACGCTTATCCTGCGCAAGTGTTCATGGGCGATGTCGGCGCGCTTTCAATCGGCGCGGCGCTGGGTACCGTGGCCGTCATCGTTCGCCAGGAAATTGTCCTGTTCATTATGTGCGGTGTATTTGTCGCTGAGACGCTGTCGGTCATGCTGCAAGTCGGATGGTTTCGCTATACGAAGAAAAAATATGGCGAGGGGCGGCGAATTTTTCGCATGGCGCCACTTCATCATCATTTTGAATTGAAGGGGTGGAAAGAAACTCAAGTCGTCACCCGCTTCTGGATTGTTTCGAGCCTACTCGTGTTGTTCGGTCTGTCTACGTTGAAGCTGCGCTAGTGGAGATCAAAAACGCTTTTGACGGAAAAAACGTGATCGTATTTGGTCTCGGCAAAACCGGCTTATCACTCGCCAGTTATGCAGCGCAGCGCGGTGCCCGCGTGCGCGTTTTGGATACCCGCGAAAATCCGCCGTGCCTCGGAGCGCTACGCAGCGAAATACCTGCGGCGCAGTTTGAGGCAGGTGTGTTCGATCCGGCACAAACAAAGCTCGCCGATTGCGTACTCGTGAGCCCTGGCGTTGGGATTGCTGAGCCAGCGATCGCGAGCGCACGTCGGCGTGGCGTAGAAGTCGCGGGCGACATTGAACTTTTTGCGCGGCATATTCCTGCTGACACTAAGATCATCGGAATCACCGGTTCGAATGGCAAAACGACAACGACCGCCTTAACCGGCGCGCTCTGTGCCGCGGCGGGCATGGCTACGCTGGTCGCGGGTAATATTGGGGCGACAGTGCTTGACGAGCTTGCGCAAATCGAACGCGCCACCCGATGGCCTGAGTGCATCGTACTTGAGTTGTCAAGCTTTCAACTTGAGACGACATCAAGCCTTCAATGCACTGCAGCAACGGTGCTCAATGTGAGTGAAGATCACCTTGATCGCTATCCGTCGTACTTTGAGTATTTCTCCGTAAAAGCACGGCTCTTTGCCCAGACGCGTTTGCAGATTATCAACCGCGATGATCCGATTGTCGTTTCCATGACGCGCAAGGATCGCGCAGCGGTGAGTTTTGGGGCGAATGCCCCAGCAGCTGGTGCGTGGGGGTTACGCGAAGGCTGGTTGGTTTTTGGTGATGCGCGCATCATCGAAATAAATGATCTTAAATTGTTGGGTCGACACAATCAGCTCAATGCGCTGGCTTCGCTTGCGCTCACGCCACCGCATGTCGCGCCCACCAGTGCGATTGTGGATGCGCTGCGTAGTTTTGAAGGGCTTTCCCATCGCATGATGCGCGTTGCAGAAAAACGGGGTGTAGTCTATATCGATGACTCCAAAGGCACCAACGTCGGCGCGACTGTCGCGGCGCTTTCGGGGCTGACGCAGAAAGTTATCTTGATTGCGGGCGGCGACGGCAAAGGGCAAGATTTCACGCCATTGCTCGACGGTGTGCGTAGACATGCCCGGGCAGTGCAATTGATTGGTCGCGATGCCGACGCAATCGCACAGGCACTGGCAGGCTCTGGTGTTTCTTGTACGCACGCGAGTTCGCTTGAGGCTGCCGTGTTGGCGGCCAGTGCGCAGGCAAAGTCTGGCGATATGGTGTTGCTCTCCCCGGCGTGCGCAAGCTTAGATATGTTTCGCAACTATGCCCATCGCAGCGAAGTTTTTATCAATGCAGTGAAGGAATTATCCGATGCTTAGCGCTGCCGGAATCCGTGCGCGCTGGGTCAGCAGCACGAATCTCTTTCGCCCAAAAGCGCCGACTGCGAGCACCGCTCCCGGCGTGACACCCCGTAGCGCCGTACGTACCGAGGCCTTTGATTCGGCGCTGGTTTGGGTCGTGATTTTGCTGTGTGCGATCGGGATCGTCATGGTGTATTCGTCTTCAATCGCCGCGGCGGAGTCATCAAAGGCAATGGGCTACCGAGCGCATTACTTTCTAGTGCGTCAAGTCGCATACTTATGTGTCGGGTTTGTTGCTGCCGTTGTCATGATGCAGGTGCCCGTGCGGGTCTTAATGCGCTGGGCGCCTGTGCTCTTCGGTGTTGCCGTTATCTTGCTTGTTGCAGTTTTGTTTAGCCGCCCGATTAATGGCTCGCGCCGCTGGTTGATGCTGCCTGGGCTATCGTTGCAGCCATCTGAAATTATGAAGCTTGCCGCGATCCTGTTTGCCGCGCGCTACGCCGTGCGAAAAGGGGATTTAATGCACGGCAGTCAGCCGATGAAAATCTCGATTACACAGGGCTTGCTCCCGATGTTGGGGGTGCTCATGTTAGTAGGCTACTTGCTGTTGAAGGAGCCTGATTTCGGTGCGACGATTGTGGTTTTTGCGATCTCATTTGGTATTTTGTTTTTAGCAAATTTAGATTTTCGCTTACTCGTTCCGGTATTTGTTTTGGCAACGTTGGGCTTAGTGTTGCTGGTGGTTTTTGAGCCCTATCGACTGCAACGCTGGACGGTCTTTCTAGATCCGTGGGCTGACCCGTTGGGCAAGGGCTATCAGCTCACCCATTCGTTGATGGCCTTTGGCCGTGGTGGGTGGTTTGGTGCGGGCTTGGGTACCAGCGTCGAGAAATTGCTGTATTTACCAGAAGCCCATACCGATTTCATCCTCGCCGTCATCGGCGAGGAGTTTGGTTTGATTGGCGTTGGTTTGGTCATTGGGTTATTTGCGTGGTTGACCTACCGTGCGTTCGCAATTGGTAAATTTGGCGTGATGCTGAATCAACCGTTTCATGCGCTTGTTGCGCAGGGAATTGGGATTTGGATCGGTTTCCAAGCTCTCATCAATATTGCCGTCAATGTTGGCGCGATGCCCACAAAAGGTCTGACGTTACCGTTACTTTCATATGGCGGCAGTGCGCTGGTAATGACGCTTGCTGCATTGGGCGTTTTGGTGCGAATCGATTGGGAATTGCGCCGCATTGAGCGTGGGTATCAGGTGTAAATGATGGCGATACCAACTCTTCTCATCATGGCCGGCGGCACGGGAGGCCACATTTTTCCAGGGCTCGCTATCGCCGAAGCGATGCGTGCGCGCAAGTGGAATGTGCAGTGGATGGGTACGGCCGGCGGGATGGAAACGACGCTCGTGCCGAAAGCGAATATTGCACTGCATACTGTTGAATTCGAAGGTGTTGTCGGCCGCAGTGGGTTCGCTAAGCTATCGATGCCCTTTAAGTTGCTCTTAGCAATGATTAAGGCGCGCGCAATTATCAAGTCAGTGCGGCCACGTGCAATCGTCGCCATGGGTGGATTCCCAGCGCTTCCAGGTGGTCTCATGGCTGGTTTTTTGAAAATCCCGTTGATCGTTCATGAGCAAAATGCTGTTGCCGGGAAAACAAATCAGGTGCTCGCGCCCCGCGCACAGAAGGTGCTCACTGCTTTCCCGGGAGCGTTTTCACCTCGTAAATTGAGAGAGACTGTTGTCGGCAATCCGGTACGGCGTGATTTGATCGGTCTTGGCGCAACGCGCGCGGCGTGGGATGGCCAACGTCCTTTGCGTATTGGAGTTGTCGGCGGAAGCCGTGGTGCGCAGGCACTCAATGACATCGTGCCTAAAGCCATGGCGCTTTTGCCTGCGATGCAGCGGCCGACCATCGTGCATCAGTGTGGAAAAGGCAATGCTGATGCCGTTCGTGTCGCTTATCGAAGCCGAGAAATTGATGCGGACGTGCGCGAATTTATCGATGATATGCAGTCGGTTTACGCAAGCGTTGATCTAATGATTTGTCGTAGCGGTGCAAGCACTGTGAGCGAGCTTGCATCTGTAGAAATGCCCGCTATCTTGGTGCCTTATCCGTTTCACGCAGATCAGCAGCAGTTACATAACGCACGCTATCTGACATCAACCGGCGGTGGCATTTTAATGGAGCAAGCATCGCTTAGCGCGGAGGTGCTGGCGCATACGATTGCCCATATTTCAGCGCAGCAATTGTTAACGATGCGCTCCATGTTACGTACGGCCTCGCACGATGATGCGACAGATATCATCGCAGATGTGATCGATCAGTATCGGGAGGCCGCATGAAATTTAAAGTGCGGCGCGTACATTTTGTCGGCATCGGTGGTGCCGGTATGAGTGGCATCGCAGAGGTTGTCGCAAATCAAGGTCTTACAGTGACCGGCTCTGATGTTGCCGCAAGCACAGTCACGCAGCGTCTGGTTGATATTGGCGTAAAAATTTTTATCGGGCATGCAGCAGAAAATGTCGCTCTCGCCGATGCCGTGGTCGTCAGCACCGCCATTGCCAGTGATAACCCTGAGCTTGTCGCTGCCCGTGCGCGCAACGTGCCTATCGTTCCGCGTGCGCTGATGCTGGCCGAGCTGATGCGAATGAAGTCCGGCATTGCGATCGCGGGTACACATGGCAAAACGACGACGACGAGTCTCGTGGCTTCAGTGCTTGCCCAAGGTGGGCTCGACCCTACTTTTGTCATCGGTGGAAAATTACTCGCCGCGCAAGCCAACGCCCGGCTGGGCAAGGGTGAATATCTCGTCGCTGAGGCCGATGAGTCGGATGCATCATTTCTGTATCTGTCGCCGGTGATGGCAGTGGTGACGAATATCGACGCTGACCACATGGATACCTACGCGCAAGATTTTGGAAAACTCAAGCAGGCCTTTATTGACTTTGCACAACGCCTGCCGTTTTATGGCACGCTGTACGCCTGTCATGACGACACCCATGTGAAATCAGTTTTACCCAGCATCACAAAGCCCGTGGTGACCTACGGTATCGCCGAGGGCGCGCAGGTGCGGGCGATCAACGTTAAGGCGGTGGGTGCGCAGATGCAATTTGAAGTGCAACGCGTGGGGTTTGAGCCTTGCACGATTTCGCTAAATTTACCGGGACACCACAACGTGCAGAACGCGTTAGCCGCGATTGCGATTGCCCAAGACTTAGAAATACCTGCGGCGCAGATTCAGGCTGCATTGAGCCAATTTCAAGGTGTGGGTCGGCGGTTTCAACGTTACGGCGATATTCAAATTAACGGTGGTACGTTCGCGCTGGTGGATGACTACGGCCATCATCCGGTCGAGATGGCGGCAACGATTGCCGCAGCGCGTGGCGCATTTCCCGGTCGGCGACTGGTGCTTGCTTTTCAGCCGCATCGATTCACGCGCACCCGCGATTTGTTTGAAGATTTCGTGAAAACATTAAATCAATCTGATCATGTGCTTCTCGCCGAGGTTTACCCCGCAGGAGAAGCATCAATTGTTGCCGCCGATGGCCGCGCTCTCTCACGTGCTTTGCGCATTGCTGGCAAAGTTGATCCCGTATTCGTCGATGCCATCGAAATGATGCCGCAGGCGATTTTGCATACCGTCCAGCCGGGAGACGTCGTGATTACGATGGGCGCAGGGTCGATTGGCGCCGTCGCTTCGCGGGTCGTTACGCAAGCCCTGCAGGAGCGTAGCGCGTGATTAAGCCAAACGAAATGGGCAAAGTGGCAGTTCTCATGGGCGGGACTTCGCGCGAGCGTGAGGTGAGCTTCATGAGCGGCAACGCGGTGCTAGACGCACTCAAAAGCGCAGGTGTCAATGCCTTCGCGTTTGACCCTGCGGCGGATTCGTTGATGACGCTGCCCGCACTCGGTGTTAACCGCGTCTTCATTGCATTACACGGTCGGTTCGGCGAAGACGGCACTGTGCAAGGCGCACTTGAAGTCATGGGCATCCCATACACGGGTAGTGGTGTTGCAGCGTCTGCCCTAGCCCTTGATAAATATCGCACGAAATTAATCTGGAAAGCCCTCGGCATTCCGACAGCCCAATTTGAGCGCATTGAAAGTCTCCAATCTGCGCCGCAGGTATTTGCAAAATTTAGCGGGTCGGTAATGGTTAAGCCCGTCACCGAAGGTTCATCGATTGGAATCGTAAAGGCCAGCACTTGCGCAGAATTTTTAACCGCATTTGAAAGCGCGCGAAAGCTTGATGCAAATGTGATTGCTGAGGCGTTTGTTGAGGGGCGGGAATTGACGGTATCGATACTGGGCGAGCGCATCTTGCCAGTCATCGAAATCGTCGCGCCAAAAGGTAATTATGATTACCAAAACAAATACTTCACTGACGTTGTGAAATATCACTGCCCGGCGCAAATTGATCCTGAAGTGATGCAGGCGATGCAGCGAGATACAGCCAAGGCATTTGCCGCCCTAGGCTGCCGTGGCTGGGGCCGCGCTGATGTCATGTTGCGGGCTGACGGTAGCTATGAGTTTCTCGAAATCAATACCTCTCCTGGGATGACGGGACATTCACTGGTGCCGATCGCTGCGCGGGCAGTAGGGATCACATTTCCAGAATTGTGCGTTGATATTTTGCAACGGGCCACACTCGATACGCGGAATTTTCATGTGGAATAACCCGCGCATTATGAATATGATCGCGCTCATTCTGTGTGCGTTTGCAGCGTTTGCGTTGCTGGCCGTGGGTGTCGCCAAGCTCGCACGCGCAAAGCATTTTTCGATTCAGCGGGTCGTGGTCGTTGGCGCGCTCAATGAGGTTGATCCAAAATTTATCGAGCGTATCGTGCGCACTGAATTTGCAGGTACGTATTTCACGCTCAGTCTTGCGAAGGCGCAGCAGGCTTTGCAGCGTGCACCATGGGTCAAGACGGTTGCAGTGCGCCGAATTTGGCCAGCAACGCTCGAACTGCGCATCACCGAGCACAACGCGCTTGCGCGGTGGAATTCAGATCAATTGGTCAGCACTGACAGTATCGTTTTTGAGGGATTGACGACGGCAGCCTTACCGCAATTAGGCGGACCTACCGCGAGTGAGCGCGATGTCGTGGGCAAATTCAGAATTGCACAGCAAGAGTTGCAAAAGCTTGGCTACGAAGTGCGGGTGATGACGCTTTCGCCCAGTTATTCGTTGAGTGTAGAGCTCGATAAAGGGCCATCCGTGCATTTTGGTCGCGAGCAATTTGAGCAGCGGCTTAACCGGTTTGTTGCCCATGTTGGGCAGATCCGTGAGCAGATTACAGTGCCAATCGACAGCTTCGATTTGCGCTATGGAAAAGGGGTAGCAGTGGCGATGACGACTGAAGGTTTGATGCCAAGTTCAAAAAAGCAAGATGGGCTCAAGCGATGACCGTACGCGATAGTAGAAATTTAATCGTCGCACTCGATATTGGCACCGCTAAGGTGGTCGCATTGGTGGCTGAGGTGCTCCCGGGTGGGCAGCTCAATATTATTGGGGTAGGCGAGCAGCCATCGCGTGGACTTAAGAAAGGAATGGTCGTCAACATTGAATCCACAATGCAGACGATTAGCCAAGCAATTGCCCATGCCGAGGCGGAAGCAAATTGCAAAATCACGCGCGTATGGACAGGCATCGCGGGCAGTCACATTAAAAGCATCAACAGCTCAGGCATGGTCGCCATGAAAGAGCGCGAGGTGACGCAGGCCGATATCGATCGTGTGATTGAAACTGCGCGGGCGATTAATCTTCCAAACGATAGCCAAATTTTGCATACTGAGCCGCAGGAATTTGTCATCGACGGTAATGCCGACGTGCGTCAGCCCTTAGGCATGAGCGGTGTTCGACTTGAGGTGAAAGCCCATATCGTTACCGGTGCGATTTCGGCCTCTGAGAATATTACTAAGTGTGTGCGTCGTTGCGGGCTTGAAGTTGCAGATTTGATCTTGCAGCCGCTGGCGTCCGCGCGCGCTGTCTTGACCGAAGATGAAAAAGAGTTAGGCGTAGCACTCCTTGATATCGGTGGTGGCACGACCGACATCGCCATTTTCAATCGCGGTGGTTTATGCGCAACAGCGTCGATCCCGATTGCTGGCGATCAAGTCACCGCTGATATTGCGATGGCGCTGCGGACACCCACGCGCGATGCCGAGGCACTCAAGCATCAGTTTGGTCATGCCCTTGCGTCGGCAGTGATGTCTGATGAAATTATTGAAGTGCCCGGCGTGGGTGAACGCCCACCACGTGGCATGACACGCGCGACGTTGGCTGAAGTCATTAGCCCGCGTATCGAGGAGCTCTTTCAGTTGGTGCAAGGCGAAATCCGCCATGCAGGATTTGATAGCCAAACGCTTTCGTCGGGCTTAGTGCTGACCGGCGGATCGAGCTTGCTTCCAGGTATGGCGGAGCTCGCCGAGGAAGTTTTTCATGCGCCCGTGCGCATCGGCGTGCCGACCTACTCTGGTTCCCTCGAGCAACTCATCCGCAATCCGCGCTATGCCTCGTCGGTCGGCTTGGCGATGGTGGCGCGCGATAGTTGGCTCGCTCAAGACGAAATGCGTCGGCAGGGCACGGGCGCGTTTAATGTCGTCGACGGTATGAAGCGTTGGTGGAAAGCAAATTTTTAGATTGAAGCGATCGTAATTCGCTTATTAGTTTTTTATTTTTACTTTAATGAAAGAAGGAGAACATCATGGCTTTTTCAGTGATTGAACCGCAGCGTCAAGAAGCAGTAATCCGCGTGATGGGTGTCGGTGGGTGTGGCGGTAACGCCGTGAACCACATGATTAAGCGTGGCGTAAAAGGCGTGGAATTCATCAGCGCAAACACTGATGCCCAAGCGTTGAAGCAATCGATGGCGACGCAACAGATTCAGTTGGGAATGAATCTCACGCGTGGCCTAGGTGCCGGGGCAAAGCCTGAAATTGGCCGCGACGCAGCAAAGGAGGATCATGATCGCATCGCAGAGTTGATCGATGGCTCTGATATGCTTTTCATCACCGCCGGTATGGGCGGCGGCACGGGAACCGGTGCAGCGCCTGTCATCGCGCAAGTCGCCCGTCAGCTCGGTATTCTCACCGTCGCTGTTGTCACCCGTCCGTTCGCCTTTGAAGGCAAGCGGGAAGTCATTGCGCAGTCGGGTATTGAAGAGCTTGCTAAGCACGTCGATTCATTAATCGTGGTGCCAAACGCTAAGTTGATGGAAGTGCTTGGTCGCCAGACTAAATTGCTCGATGCTTACGCAGCGTCAAACGATGTGCTTCACGGTGCTGTTGCCGGCATTGCTGAGGTCATCAATAAAAACGGTATGGTCAACGTTGACTTTGCTGACGTCCGCACGATCATGCAAGAGCCTGGCTCAGCGATGATGGGCACCGCGAGCGCTTCTGGTGTAGACCGTGCAATCAAGGCCGCCGAGGCGGCAGTGCGCAGCCCATTGCTAGAAGATGTCGATCTTACCGGCGCGCGTGGCGTCTTGGTTAACATCACCTCTGATATGAATTTTGATCTTGGTGAGCTTGATGATGTGATGCAAACTATTCGCAGTTTCACAGCGCCCGATGCAACCGTGATTTACGGGCAAGCGTTTGATGATTCACTCGAAGATGAGCTGCGCGTCACCGTGATTGCAACCGGTTTAAATTCTCAGCATGCCCGCCGTTCGACTCAGCCGTTTTTAAAGCCTGTTGATTTGCAAGCATTGCGCACCGGCACAGACAATATGCCCGTGATGGGTGGCGGTGGCGTGAACGCGAATTCAGGCATTCCAACGCTTGAGAGCGCAGTCGGCGGCGGTAGCTATAACGCCGTGAGCCGCCCTGACTACAACGAATTTGATAGCGCGACCGTATTGCGTAATCCGCGTCGTGGTCAGGCTGATTCGTTTGATATCCCCACGTTTTTGCGTAAGCAAGCCGACTAAGATTTAAAAAACGAGCGCAAAGCGCAAATACCTGCGGGGGCGATTAAAGAGAAATTGATTACATTATTAAGCGCCGCGGGGTTTATAATATTTGGCAGTGGTTGT
>JANPBT010000074.1:0-100126 GCA_031430575.1 Betaproteobacteria bacterium
TCCAAGCGATTGCGCGACTTCGCGCAATGATCGACCTTTACCAACCAGTTGCACCGCTTCATGTTTGAACTGCTCTGTGAATCGATTTGCCATACTGTTCCTCTCTATGCGTAAATTTACACATCAGAGGTGCTTGCTGTCCATTTTTTTGACTAGGTTCAATCTCAAAAAAGTTTTGTTTTGATGCAGGGCTACGCGCACTGCATCGAAAAGCGTTACGGCAATAAATGCCTTTGAAAGCGCGGCAGTATTTGCCAGCAAAATCGCCGTCGCTAAAGCAGTTATTTTCATTTCGATTCCTAAGTGCATTCATTGAGATGCTGCTTCTGTCGCAGTGTGAGCTTGCGAAAATGAAGCAACGGTGTGAATGTTAGAGATCGAGGCTTAGAAGTAGCTTAGGGAATGCGCGCGTCGAAGAATGAATGTGTATTAAATTAATTTACACGATACCTGCGGCGCAGATTCTGCGCCGCAGGTATCTTCGTATAAGAGATCAACCGCTATTGCGTAAGCCAGAGGCTAAGCCATTGACGGTGAGGTGAATCCCGCGGGTAATGCGCTCGTCAGTCTCGCCCGCGCGATGGCGGGCGATGAGCTCGATTTGCACGTGATTGAGTGGATCGAGATAGGGAAACCGATGGGCGATGCTGCGCTTTAAGGTTGGATTATCAGCGAGTAGGGGGGCTTGCGTGATGCGCTCGACCGCGGCGACAGTGCGGGCGTGCTCTTCGGTGATTTTTGGCCAGATGCGATCGCGCAGCGCAGGCTCTGCGAGCTGAGCGTAGCGCTCAGCGATTGAGAGATCGGTCTTAGCGAGCACCATGCCCATGTTTGCGATTGCAACGCGGAAGAAAGGCCATTCTTGTGCCATGCGCAGGAGCGTGGCGAGGCCTTGCGGATTGGCGGCGAGATAAGCATCAACCGCGCTACCAAAACCAAACCACCCCGGCAACATGACGCGCGCTTGGGCCCAACTGAATACCCACGGAATTGCGCGCAGGTCTTCGATGCGCGTGGAGGCCGTGCGCGACGCGGGGCGGCTGCCGATATTAAGGCCCGTGAGCTCGCCGACCGGGGTCATCTGCCGGAAGAAAAGATCGAAGCCAGGTGTGTCGTAAACGGTTGCCCGATAGGCTTTAAATGCGCTGGCGGAAAGCGTGGTCATCACCGCTTCATAGTGCGCGATTTCTGGGCTTTCTACGGTCGGTAAAAAACTAGCTTCGAGCGTTGCAGCGAGGAGCGCTTCTAAATTTCGGCGGGCGATTTCTGGGTCGCTATATTTGCTGCCGATGATCTCACCTTGCTCGGTCAAGCGCAGATTACCTTGCACCGTACCCGGCGGTTGCGCAAGGATGGCATCGTGGCTAGGGCCGCCGCCACGCCCCACGGTGCCGCCGCGCCCGTGGAACAAACGCATGCGCACGCCTGCCTCGGCAAATACATCGCGCAGCGCATTCTGGGCGTTGTAGAGCGACCAAATCGAGGTGAGATAGCCGCCGTCTTTATTGCTGTCGCTGTAGCCAAGCATGATTTCTTGTAAATCGCCCTGCGCGTGCAACCATTGCCGATATTGTGGATGGGCAAAGGCAGTGCGCATGATTTCGGGCGCTGCCTCAAGATCGGCAATCGTCTCGAAGAGGGGAACGATACGCAGCGAAAGGGGCTCAAAAAGGGCTGAATCTGCGCCGCAGGTATTTGCCGATTGGCAGAGGCCCGCTTCTTTCAAGAGCACTGCAACTTCTAAAAAATCTGAAAAAGACTGCGCCTTGGAAATGATCGTTTGGGTAATTGCCTCAGCACCAAATTGCGCGCGCGCCGAGCCTGCCTGCCTAAATATGGCAAGCTCGGTTTGCGTGCGCTCGGAAAGCGCCATGTGCGCGCTGCTGAGCGGGCGGGCGTGGGTGAGCTCGCGCGAAAGCAGCGCGACGCGCGCGGGCTCGTCTAGCGTGAGGTAGTCATCGGCGACACCGCAAATTTTGAAAAGCTCATCAATGGTGCTTTCGTGAATATCGCTGTTTTGCCGCAAATCTAATGGCGCGAGATGAAACCCAAAAAGTGCGCCTGCGCCAATGAGTGGGCTGAGGCGATGCGCTGCGAGGGTTGCGCTGCCGTGGCTTAAAAGCGATGCTTCGATGATGCGCAGATCAGCCAACCATGCGTGCGCGGATGCATACGGCGCGAGCGCCACGCCCGGCGCGGGAACGGCAGTGAAATCAACAAGTGAATGCGCAGTTGCTGCGAGCCGTGCGTAAATGCCGACCAACGCTTGGCGATACGGCTCATCTTGCCGATGGGGCGAAGTATCTTGGGCAGCACTGGCCAATGCCAATACTTGCGGCGTAACCTCGACGACCCGCGTGGAAAGCGAAAGCTCTCGCCCCAAGTGGTGAAGCTCGTGCAGGTAATGACCAAAAGCGACGCTGGCCTGCGCGCGCACGGCGTAATCCAGAGTTTCAGCAGTTACGAACGGATTGCCATCGCGATCACCGCCGATCCAAGAGCCTACGCGCATCGCGGTGCTCGGTGCGACGTTGAGCGATTTTGCGAGCCGAATATGCAACGCAGGCAACTCGCGCAAAAAACTGAGCCGGAAGAAATTAAGCCCATTTTCGATTTCATCGATCACCCGCAATTTGGTCAAACGCAGCATCGCGGTTTGCCATAGAGTGAGCACGCCGCGGGCGAGTGTCTCGTTGGCGACTTCATCATCATGATCTTCGCGCTGTGCGAGCGCATCGGCAATCATGCGCTGGCACTCGAGGACGCTTTGGCGCTGCACTTCGGTCGGATGGGCGGTCAATACGGGGCTGACGTGCAGACTTTGCGCCGCTGCGCGCAGCGCGGTTTCGTCAATCCCGCGTTTGCGCAAAGCATCAAGCGTGGCCGCGAGTGAGCCTACCTGCGGCGCAGATTTTGACTCGCGATAGGCACGTCGACGGCGATTTTGGTGCACATCCTCAGCGATGTTGGTCAATTGCGAGAAGTAAGAAAACGCCCGCACGACATCGAGCACTTGCTCAATCGGCAGCGCTTGCAGGCTCGCCGTTAACGCCCGGGAGTGGGCTTGGCGGGCGCCGCCTTCCGCCCGGTGATAGGCCACGGCCTCTTGGCGCACGCGCTCGACGGCCAAAAAGCGGGCTTCGCCGTGTTGCGCGCGGATCGTATCGCCTAGCAAATTTCCAAGCAGGCGGATGTCGTCGCGCAGGTGTGCGTGTTTGTCGTCGTCGGTGATCATATTGAGGGCGTGCAGAGCAAAATCTGCGCCGCAGGTAGAAAGGAAATTAAATAAGGAAACGGTGACTGGCAAAACCTATGGAAAGCGCGCCAGCGCCGATGTTGGATGCCCCGACAATGCTCATCGGGGAAAGTAAAACTTCTACACCGCGGGCTTTGGCGTTTTCGCGCAAGAGCTGATAATCGGTGCGTCTTTCGATATCGTTTAGATCACCGGCATAGCTAAGCGCAATCGTTGGCTCGTCGATCCCGCGGGCGAGGGCATCAGCCGCTGCAACGAAGGCTTGATTGATCGCTTCGGCGTTGTTGTGGCCATTCACCAATGTTGTGGTCACGCCGTTGTAGGTGTGAAGCACCGGTGCTCGCTCGCTGGGCTTCGTCCAGCGCTGAAGCAGTCGAGTCACTGCCGATTCATCGTGATTGGTTAAAGCGGAGGGTTTTGCGTAAGTTGATGTTGGCACAACTAACGTATGGATTGCACGGCGGACTGCACTCAGGCGTTGTACGATTTGCTCGGGGTCGTCTTTGCGCTTGAGCTGGCGCACTGCCGCGCAGGCAAGAACGGCTTCGCCTGAGAACATCGTGCGTGAATCCATCACCCACATGCGAAATTGCGTACGAAAATTGGTGTTACGCCGCGCCCGTTGATGTAGCCCCATCAAGCGCGGCGCAGCTTGCGAGCACGAGGCAAACACCATGCTTGAAGTGGCCGCGCTCGTGAGCTGTAATAGGGAATCGCGGTTAGCCTGCACATTTTCTACAAAAAAGCGCTGAATCTGCACATGATCAAGCGCGCGCACGCTGAAATGACCGCAGTTGGGTGCTCGTAAACGCTTAAAAAAAGCTTCGGTCACGTCGGCCGCGCGATTGTCAAAAATATCGCCATCGCGGCCTAGGGCTTGCATGGGCAAAACGACGATTTTGTTGTCATCCAAATACCACTGCGGCAAATCGCACGCGGCATCCACAGCGATCACGGTGCGCGGATGCGTGCGCCTTTCGTGCGCATCGGGAATTTCATGTCGTCGATCTTGCGGTAAATCCACTTTAAGCTGGGCGCGCTACGCGCGAGTTGCAATTCATAGAGAAATTGTGTCACGGCCTCGGTGTGCTGCACAATGCAATTTGCAAGTGCCAGCAGTGGAATAATCCGCTACAAATGACTTATGGGTAATTACGTGTCCCAAATTAAGGTTACTGATCTCCACCACCGCTACGATCGCGAGCCCGTGCTTCGTGGCGTGAGCTTTTCATTAAATCCCGGAGCGATCGGCTGCTTGCTTGGCCCCAGCGGTTGCGGCAAGACCACCCTTCTGCGATGCCTGGCGGGCTTTGAAGCGATTACCGAGGGCTGCATCGAGATCGGTGGGCAAATCGTGAGTGCACCGGGTAAGACAGTTCCTCCCGAAGCGCGCGGCGTTGGTGTGGTCTTCCAAGAATATGCGTTGTTTCCGCATTTAGATGTTGCGCGCAATATTGGGTTTGGGTTGGGCAAAATACCTGCGGCGCAGTTTTCGGCTCGGATTGATGAAATGTTGGAATTAGTGGGTCTTTCTGATCAGCGTGAAGCGTACCCCCATGAGTTGTCTGGCGGCCAACAGCAGCGGGTTGCGTTGGCCCGTGCGCTCGCGCCAGCGCCTAAATTGGTTCTTTTCGATGAGCCCTTTTCGAGCCTAGATGTTGAGCTGCGCGAAGCCTTATCCTCGCAAGTGCGGAGCATTTTGAAAGCCACTGGCGCAACGGCACTTTTGGTCACCCACGATCAGCACGAAGCTTTTGCGCTCGCTGACGAAATCGGCATTCTGCGCGATGGCAGGATCGAGCAGTGGGATAGCGCCTACCGGCTTTATCATGAGCCTCGAACGCGATTTGTTGCCGATTTTGTCGGTCAGGGCGTGTTTTTACCCGCGGCCCAGATTGATGGTAACCATGTCGATACCGCTGTTGGATCGCTGACCCTAGACGATCCTCTGCCGACGACGCCGGCCGGTCAGTACGACGTGCTGTTGCGCCCGGACGACGTCATCCACGACGACGCCAGCCCAGTCACCGCGCGCGTAGTGAGTAAAGCTTTTCGCGGTGCGCAATTTCTCTATACCTTGGAGCTTTCCGGGGGGCAACGCGTACTTTCTTTAGTGCCGAGCCACCATAATCATGCCATTGGTGAAGCCATTGGCATCCGCGTTGAGCCCGATCATGTGATCGCCTTTGCCCGCGAGGGCGGTGCGCCCGTCGCCATAGGCGCTTCCGCACCCGCCCTATTGCAGCAGCAGTCTGGCTAGGGTATACTTCGTGCAACGAAAAAGGTGGGCGGTAGCTCATTTTTTTTTGGCTTTTTCCGTGTGGCATCTTCGGCAGCATCGCAGCTTTAGCGCGATCTTGGTTCCGCTCACGGGCTTCCCAGCGACTTTTCTGACTCAAAGCGCGGTGGCAAATGATGCCGCGGGCGGTTGCTATTTTGAGCCGTTTTTTGAAATTTCGTGAGTGATGGGGTGGTCGTGGCAGCGCAGTCTTTGGAAGAAATGTGCATCGCGCTGGTCGAGCCGTTGGGTTACGACATTGTGGAAATCGAGCGTTCGCCCAAAGGCCAAATTTTGCGGGTGTATATCGATCGATTGGATCGGGAACGCATCACCGTTGAAGATTGCGCTGCAGCAAGCAACGCGTTGCAAGACGCGATTGACGCAAGCGGAGTTGATTACGATCGGCTGGAAGTATCTTCGCCGGGCGTTGATCGGGCGCTGAATCGGCCCGTGCATTATCAGCGTTTTGTCGGCGAAACCGTTTCTTTAAAGCTGGCCACAAAACGCACCGGACGCGCGATTTTTGAGGCTAAGCTGGTTGATGCAGATAACGCAGGATTTAGTGTTGAATTTGAGGGTGCGCACTTGCGCATCGAGTATGAAGAAGTAAAAAAGGCGCAGCTCAAAGCGGCGCTGGACTGGAACGCAGTGGAGAAATGAAGCGATGAACCGCGAAATGTTAGTTTTAGTTGACGCCCTTGCGCGCGAAAAAAGCGTGCCGAAAGAGATCGTTTTTCAGGCGCTCGAAAACGCGTTGGCGCAAGCCACCAAGCGTCAGCATGCCGACAAGATCGAAGCCCGTGTGGCCATCAACCGTGAAACCGGCGAATACGACGCATTTCGTCGCTGGGAAGTGGTGACCGACGATGACTTCGTGGCCCCTGATAACCAGATGATGCTGCGCGAAGCCGAAGAAATTAAAGTCGGCTCAGCGCTCGGTGATTTCATCGAAGAGCCGATGGTCGCTCCCGAGTTTGGCCGCATTGGCGCACAGGCTGCGAAGCAAGCGATATTGCAGCGGATTCGCGATGCCGAGCGTGAGCAAATGCTAGAAGAGTTTTTAGCGCGAAACGATACGTTGGTCTCTGGTACCGTGCGTCGAATGGATCGTGGCAGCGTAGTCGTTGAGGCCGGGCGCATTGAAGGGCTGATCCCGCGAGATCAAATGATCCCAAAGGAAAATTTACGTCCCGGTGATCGGGTGCGCGCCTATCTTTCAAAAGTGGATCGCACCGCGCGCGGCCCGCAGTTAATGCTTTCGCGTATTTCACCAGAATTCATTAAGCGCCTTTTCGAGCTGGAAGTGCCTGAAATCGAAGAAGGCCTAATTGAAATGAAGGCTGCTGCGCGTGATCCTGGCGTGCGGGCAAAAGTCGCGGTCAAGTCTAACGACCGCCGCATCGACCCGCAAGGCACATGCATCGGTATGCGTGGTGCGCGCGTCAATGCCGTGACCAATGAGCTTGCGGGCGAACGGGTCGACGTCATCTTGTATTCTGATGATCCTGCGCAATTTGTGATTAATGCGCTTGCGCCCGCGCAAATTTCTCGCATCATGGTCGATGAAGAAAAGCACGCGATGGATGTCGTCGTTGACGACGAAAATCTCGCCATTGCGATTGGTCGTGGCGGTCAAAATGTGCGTTTGGCCAGTGAATTGACGGGCTGGAAACTCAATTTGATGTCCTCAGACGAATCTGAGAAAAAGCAGCAAGATGAAGCACAAAAAGTGGTTCAAATCTTCATGGACAAGCTAGATGTTGATGAAGAAGTAGCGCAGATTCTGATCGAGGAAGGTTTTTCAACGCTCGAAGAAATCGCGTATGTTCCCGTGGCCGAGTTGCAGGCGATCGAGGGCTTTGATGCTGAAACGATTGAAGAGCTCCGCAATCGCGCTCGCAATGCCGTGCTCACTGCTGAGATCGCGCGCGAAGAGTCACTCGATAAAGTGACAGATGATCTGAAAACGCTCGAGGGTGTGGATGCGGCGTTGTTGGCAACCCTTGCCGGTAAGGGCGTGCTCACCCGCGATGATCTTGCGGATCTGGCGACAGACGAATTGATCGAAATGACAGGGTTGCCCGAAGAAAAAGCGACGGCGCTCATTATGAAAGCCCGCGAACATTGGTTTGCGGCGCAATCTAACTAAGGGCGGCAGGAGAGACCAAGCGTGACCACAATAACAGTACAAGAGTTTGCAGCGGAGCTGAAACTCGAAGTCGAACATCTGCTGATGCAGCTGGCGGCTTCGGGCGTGACAGCGACGGACGCTGGCGACGCGCTCTCGGCGGGCGATAAGGGCAAGTTGCTCGAATATTTACGTAAGTCGCACGGTGCCACCGATGGTGGAAAAAAAATTACCCTGACCCGACGTTCTACCTCGGAAATCCGGCAATCGGATAGCACTGGGCGCGCGCGCACTGTGCAAGTTGAGGTCAAGAAAAAGCGCGTTCTCATCCAACGTGATGCAACGCCGAAAGTCGCCGCGCCATTGGCGGTTGACGTTAACGAAACTGCGCCGCAGGTAGAGCTCGAAGCAGCCGCCCGAGCGCCTATCGCTGAAGTAGCCCCGGCCTCGACGCCGGCGCCGACACCTGCACCCACTGAAGCGCCCGTGCCAGTCGCAACGCCGGCACCAACGCCCGCACCCACTGCGGCGCCAACGGCGGCACCAACCTCGGCGCCGGTCGCTACACCGGCAACTAGCCCGGCGTCTACGACGCCAGCAATCGCCGATGCTGCATCAGGCGATAAAAAGCGCACGCTTGTGCGTACGGCGCCGCGCTCTGTGCTTTCGGAAACCGATATTGCCAACCGCAAACGCGATGAAGACCGCAGCGCTGCATTGCGCGCGGCGCAAGAGCGCGAAATCCGCGAAAAGCAAGAGCGCGAGGCTTCCCGCAAAGCGACGGCTGATCGGGCGGCCGCTGAGAAAGCAACTGCAGCGAAAGCGCCGGAAGCTAAACCAGACGCCAAAAAAGCCGATACGACGCTGCACCGCAAAAAAGTGCCCGGCGCACCTGCAACGGCTGATAAAGGTCGGGATGCAAAAGGTAAAAAAGGCGGCGCATGGTCAGAAGATGAAGCCCGCAAGCGGGCGCTTAAGAGCAAAGGCGATTCTTCGCCCACTGGCTGGAAAGCGCCGCGATCTGGCGGCCGTCGTCATGGCGAAGATCGCGATGATTCTGGCGTTGAATCACAGGAAGTACGCGTAATTGATGTGATGGTGCCGGAGACAATTACCGTCGCTGAGCTATCGCACAAGATGAGCGTCAAAGCAGCAGAAGTCATCAAGATTTTGATGAAGCTTGGCCAGATGGTGACGATTAACCAAGTGCTCGATCAAGATACGGCTATGATTTTGGTCGAAGAGATGGGGCATAAAGCGATTCTGGCAAAAACGGATGATCCAGACGCAGGTTTAATTGATGAGCTGACTGCAAGCAATGCGTTGCCAGAAACCAGGCCACCCGTGGTCACGGTGATGGGCCACGTCGATCACGGCAAAACGTCGCTGCTCGATGCGATTCGCAAAGCGCGTGTTGCAAGTGGTGAGGCCGGCGGCATTACGCAGCATATCGGTGCTTACCATGTGGAGACGTCAAAAGGCGTGGTCACGTTCCTCGATACGCCCGGCCACGAAGCCTTTACCGCCATGCGTGCCCGCGGCGCAAAAGCCACCGATATTGTGATCTTAGTGGTTGCCGCAGACGATGGCGTGATGCCACAGACGATTGAAGCGATTAATCACGCTAAAGCGGCGAATGTGCCGATCATCGTTGCGATCAACAAAATTGATAAAGGTGATGCCAATCCCGAGCGCGTGAAGCAAGAATTGGTCGCGCAAAACGTCGTTCCCGAGGAGTTTGGCGGTGAGGCGCAATTTATTGAAGTGTCTGCAAAAACCGGCAAAGGTCTCGATACCTTGCTCGATGCGATATTGCTGCAGGCAGAAGTGCTTGAGCTGAAAGCACCAAAAGACGCTCCGGCGCGAGGCTTGATTATTGAGAGCCGCTTGGATAAAGGCCGCGGCCCAGTCGCTACGATCCTAGTGCAATCAGGGACGCTGAAACGTGGCGATATTTTGCTTGCCGGTGCGGTATTTGGTCGCGTGCGGGCAATGAACGATGAAAATGGCAAGCCGATCAACGAGGCGGGGCCGTCAATTCCAGTCGAGATTCAAGGCTTGTCGGATATATCTAACGCTGGCGATGAGCTCATCGTCTTGGGCGACGAACGTAAGGCGCGGGAAATTGCGCTTTTCCGTCAGGGTAAATTCCGCGACGTGAAGCTGGCCAAGCAGCAATCCGCCAAGCTTGAAAACATGTTTGAAAACATGGGTGATGGCGCTGCAAGATTGCTTCCGTTGGTCATTAAGGCCGACGTGCAAGGCTCATACGAGGGCTTGGCTCACGGTCTGAATAAGCTTTCAACGGCCGAAGTTAAAGTGCAGATTGTGCACAACGGCGTCGGCGGAATCACCGAGTCTGACGTCAATCTGGCGACGGCCTCAAAAGCGGTCGTGATTGGCTTTAACACCCGGGCTGATGCCGCCGCGCGTAAGCTCGCCGAAAACAACGGCATCCAGATCCGCTACTACAACATCATTTACGAAGCGGTAGATGATGTAAAAGCTGCGCTCTCGGGCATGCTAGCGCCCGCGAAGAAAGAAGAAATTCTGGGCTTGGTCGAAATACGGCAAGTTTTCCGAATTTCGAAAATCGGCTCAGTGGCGGGTTGTATGGTGCTTGAAGGGCTTATCAAACGCACCTCAAGTGTCCGGGTGCTGCGTGGCGGTGTGGTCATCCATACCGGTGAGCTCGATTCGCTCAAGCGCTTCAAAGATGACGTGCGTGAAGTCAAAGCCACCTTTGAATGCGGCTTGTCGGTGAAAGGATTTCACGAAATCGAAGAAGGCGATCAGCTGGAAGCGTTCGAAGTCGTCGAAGTCTCGCGTACGCTTTAAGGATTTAAGCCAAAAATGCTCAAATCTGCGCCGCAGGTATGAAGTCAAAATCAGGCGGGCAACGCAGCGAGCGCGTGGGGGATGCAATCCACCGCGAGCTCGCCGTGTTGCTACGCGCAGAAATCAAAGATCCACGGTTGCGCAACCTTACGCTAACGCAGGTCGACGTGACCCCAGATTTAGCGCATGCGAAGATCTACGTCTCCCATGTCGACGGCAATGCCATTTGGCCAGAGGCCGAGCGCGCCCTTCTTAAAGCCTCTGGTTTTTTGCGCTCCCAACTTGCCCGCGTACTCAATACTTACTCAGTACCTGCGCTGCACTTTGCCTACGATAATTCCTTGGCCAATGGCATTAATCTTTCGGCGCTGATTGATCGCGCTCTCGAGGAAGACAGCAAGCATCCCGATGATTGAACAGCCCGAGCGGGCTCCAAGGCAAGAAATATCTGGGGTGTTGCTCATCGATAAACCGGTCGGCCCGAGCTCGCAGCAAATTGTCGGTCATGTGAAGAGACTCTATAACGCCGCAAAAGTTGGACACGGGGGTACGCTTGATCCGCTTGCCAGCGGGCTGCTCATCGTGGGTTTCGGTGAGGCAACCAAATTTCTGCAGCGGCACCTAGATGGCGATAAACGCTACTTGGCACGCGCTTATTTTGGCGCACAAACCACCACGGGCGACGCCGAAGGCGAAGTGATCGCGACCAACACGAGCATACCTGCGGCGCAACTTTTGCGTAGTACGCTAATGCAATTCGTGGGCTCAATCACCCAAACCCCGCCTCAATTCTCAGCGCTGAAAGTCAATGGCAGATCTGCTTACGATTACGCGCGCGCAGGTGAGCAGGTTGTCCTTGCGGCGCGCACGATTACGATTCACGCGTTGTCGCTCGGTGATTTCTCTGGAAATGAAGCCTGGATCGAAGTGCACTGCAGTAAAGGCACTTATGTTCGCACGTTAATCGAAGACATTGCAAAAGCCTGTGGTGCGGTCGCGCACCTTACCGCTTTGCGACGCACGCAATCGCAGCACATGCTGCTCAAAAATGCGTTCGATATCGACGTGGTCGCGCAAATGAGCGCACAACAACGGTTGGACACCCTGCTCAGCCCTGATGCGCTACTGGGCGATAGTGCGCGCTTGAATCTCTTGCCCGAGGAGGCGCTGTTGCTGAGTCGAGGGCAATCTCTGCCGGGGCGCGAAGATGTCGCCGACGGAATTTATCCGGCCTACTGCGAAGAGCGCTTTTTAGGTTTAGTAAAGGCGAACGCAGGATGTTTAACTGTTTCCCGTTGGTTGTCTACTGTATCTCAAAAAATGAAATGACTTTCGCATAGCATTGATCTTTGTCTTGTATCATTGCAACTGATGTGCAATTTTGAGCCGTTGGTCTGCAGAACACAACGGCATGACGAAAAAATATTCCGACTGCTTGAAATGTGGACATTTTTTTGGCATACTGAGATGAATATGACAAGTCAAAGTGGCGGGATTCGCTTGAGGAATATATGGTAGACAACGATAAACCTCCGTTTGATGCAAACATGAGCCCACGAGAAATTCGTCGGCGATTGGGGCTCAATCAGGAGGAATTTTGGACAAAAATTGGCGTAACGCAAAGTGGTGGTTCGCGATACGAATCTGGGCGTGAAATGCCCCGTCCGGTTCGAGAATTATTCCGTCTCGTCTATGTGGAAGGCGTTGATTTGAGCCGAATTGGGCGCGAAGATTTGCAGGTGATTGATTACTTGCGCGCGCGACACCCCGACCTTTATCAGCGGCTGTTGCAAGCTGTTCGCGCGAGCAGCGATGCGGCGCTTATGAAATAGCTGCGTATTTGCAGCTTACGCTAATGCGCGTCAAAGCAATATAAAAAAGGCTCATTTGAGCCTTTTTTATATTGCGACAAGTGCAACGACATTAGTCGTTAATGAGCGTCATTTCGCATTCGCCCATGCCATCACATAGTCGCATTCCAGCGACGCGATAGTCTTGATGGATTGCGGCCAATGATTTCCATGTGAATTCTGACGTAGCGACAGCTTTGACAATATTCCCGATGGGCTCGCCAGCGCTCATGATTTCGCTCCCATTCGCCGGAAGTGCACCGTGACCGCACAAGATAGTCGGCTTTCGCTTCACGGCGCCACGGTAATGTGCGCGTGCAACAACTTCCTGACCTGGATAACAACCCTTCTTGAAATTAACGCCCGCACGATCCCAGCCGACCATTTGCGGTACGAATAGGTCTTGTGCGCCCAAGTCGATTTCTGCAATGCCTGCGTTGATGCACGCCAATGACCACGCATGCGCCGCAGCAGGCTGATGATTTGCGCAAAGCGTCTCCCAAAAGGGCGAAAACTGCGCCGCAGGTATGCTTGCAATGGCCATCTCCGGTGAAAGTTTCGCTAGTGAATCGATTGGGTTTGCACCAAAGAGCGTCGCCACAATCGCTTCATCGCCGGCTGAAATCTTGACCTTGGACCGCAACACAAACATCGATAACCGCTTCATAATCGCGGCGGCAATACTGGCAGGCAACGCGCCCCAGAAATGTTGCGCGTCTACGCGAACAAGCGGGAAAGTCGCCAAGAGCCTACCTTGAGGTTGACAATAGCCCTGCCATTGAGCTTGCCCGTCTTCGATTGCAAAAATATCGTTGGTAAGTTGTCCTTGCAAAAACGTCCGTACGTCCTCACCGGCAAAATCTACCCGAGCCATCCCCGGAAGCCAGCACACGAGTGGTCGCCGTTGAGCTACATCGGTGGCCAAGGTTGACGCGTCTGACCACTCTAAATCGCCGTTCGGGTGTAGTGCGGCATGACGTGAAAGCAGGTATTGGCGTATGTCCATAAGATGCAAAAAGTCTCGATTTATGCTATGATTATGGGCTATCTGGAAAACAAATGTTTTTTATTAAAGTGTTTCCCAGAAATACACACTCTCGCTAAATTTGGGTGCGCTTTTGAAAATCAAAAAAATTCAAAGCGCGCAATGCGGGAGGAGGCTCAACCCAATCGTTCTAGGAATTATCATGTCTGTATCTATGCGTCAAATGCTGGAAGCTGGTGTGCACTTCGGTCACCAAACCCGCTTCTGGAATCCAAAAATGGCACCATATATCTTTGGTGCTCGCAACAAAATTCACATTGTCAATCTTGAAAAAACGTTGACGATGTACAACGACGCCGCGACTTATGTGCGTCAGCTCGCATCAAATCGTGGCTCGATTCTTTTTGTCGGCACCAAGCGCCAAGCGCGCGAGATCGTTGCTGAAGAAGCTGCGCGCTGCGGCATGCCTTACGTTGATCACCGCTGGTTGGGCGGCATGTTGACCAATTTCAAAACGGTCAAAGGCTCTATCAAGCGCCTCAAAGAACTCGAGCAAATGCAAGAAGACGGCACGCTTGATCGTTTGCCAAAGCGCGAAGCCCTCGACCTCAAGCGCGAGCTCGAAAAGCTGATGCAATCGCTTGGTGGCATTAAAGATATGGTGGCATTGCCAGATGCGATGTTCGTCATCGATACTGGGTATCAAAAAATCGCGTTGACTGAAGCCCGCAAGATTGGCATTCCAGTGGTTGGTGTTGTCGATACTAACAACAGCCCTGACGGTGTCGACTACATCATTCCAGGTAACGATGACTCTAGCCGTGCAATTCGCTTGTACGCACAAGGCATGGCCGATGCTGTGCTCGAAGGTAAAGCGCACGCGATGCACGATATCGTTAAGTCTGGCGAAGAGTACGTTGAAATCATCGAGGATGATCAACCCGCTGCGTAACGATTACGCGAAGACGCCTCAAATTTTGCGCCGCAGATCGTGTCAATTTAGTTAATAACGGTTACGCAAATTTTAAATCGACGTCCACGCATATCGGCGTAGTTGGCAGCATTTAAAAGCGACCCCACATTGCGCGGGTCGCTTTTTCACAAACACATTGGAGAATATCATGGCAGAAATTACCGCCGGCATGGTCAAAGAGTTGCGCGAGCTTACGGGCTTGGGCATGATGGAGTGCAAAAAAGCGCTCACTGAGACTGAGGGCGACCTCAAAAAAGCCGAAGAATTATTGCGGATTAAATCAGGCGCCAAAGCATCGAAAGCGGCTGGTAGGATCGCTGCTGAAGGCGTCATTGGTTTGGCAGTCTCTGGCAAGACCGCCGCAATGGTGGAAGTGAATTGCGAGACTGATTTTGTCTCCCGCAATGATGACTTCAAAGCCTTTGCCAACAATATTGCCAAGCTCGTGGTCGAGCATTCCCCTGCCGATGCAGCAGCGCTCTCAGCGCTCGCCTTTGAAGGCGAAACAGTCGAGCTCGTGCGCCAAAAATTAGTACAAAAAATCGGCGAAAATCTTTCGATTCGTCGATTCGTACGCGTTGCTTCCGACTCTGGCGTTTCGACCTACGTGCACGGCGTTAAGATTGGTGTTGTTGTAGATTCCAGCGCGAGCGCCGAGCTCGGCAAAGATCTCGCGATGCATATCGCAGCGTCGAAGCCTGTTGCGCTCACCCGTGAGGAAGTGCCAGCGGAGAAAATTGAGGAGGAGCGTCGGGTTGCCGCCGGTCGCGCGGCCGAGTCTGGCAAGCCTGCCGATATCGTCGCCAAAATGATCGAGGGCTCGATCAATAAATACCTCGCCGAAGTTTCGTTACTCGCGCAGCCGTTCGTTAAGGGTGACGGTAAAGAGACGGTCGAGCAAGTGCTTAAAAAGGCGAATGCTGCGGTGAAATCTTTTTCGATGTTTGTTGTAGGCGAAGGCATTGAAAAGAAAGTTGAGAACTTCGCAGATGAAGTTGCTAAAGCATCGCAAGTAGGTTCGGCGTAAGTTCGTTCCCGCCAACCGGCTGCTGCGGTATAAAGACGACCACATAAACCAATACGATTAGGACAATCCAATGACCCCGAAGTACAAGCGAATTTTGCTGAAACTTTCGGGTGAGGCGTTGATGGGCGATGATGCTTTTGGCATCAATCGCCAAATTATCGAACGGATTTGTGCCGAGGTTGCAGAGGTCAATGCGCTTGGCGTTGAGCAAGCAATCGTCATTGGTGGTGGCAATATTTTTCGGGGTGTTGCGCCGGGCGCGCAGGGCATGGATCGGGCAACCGCCGATTACATGGGCATGCTAGCCACTGTAATGAATGCTTTAGCACTTGGCGATACGCTTGAGCGCGCCGGCGTGACTGCGCGCGTGCAGTCCGCGCTATCCATCGATGCCGTTGCTGAGCCGTATATTCGCAACAAAGCATTGCAATATCTTGAAGAAGATAAGGTAGTGATTTTTGCTGCGGGCACCGGTAACCCGTTTTTCACAACCGATACAGCAGCGGCGCTTCGCGCGAGCGAGATGAATTGCGATATCGTGCTGAAAGCGACTAAAGTGGATGGCGTGTACACCGCCGATCCGATGAAAGATAAAACTGCAACGCGTTACACGTCGTTAACGTTTGACGAAGCGATTGCAAAAAATTTGAAAGTGATGGACGCGACTGCGCTTGCGCTGTGTCGCGACCAATCGATGCCGTTGAAAGTATTTTCAATTTTTAAACACGGCGCCCTGAAGCGTGTTGTGATGGGTGAAGATGAAGGGACGCTCGTTCGCCCGTAGTCTGGCCGCGCTAAAAGGCCATGCTTAAAGTCTTTTTTTGATTAAAACTGCGCCGCAGGTATGACCAATGCAATAAGCGCAAAGTGCGCTAGCACTTATATTTTCACGACTGAGGTAATCCATGATCGCTGAGACAAAGAAAAACGCCGAACAGAAAATGATGAAATCCTTTGATGCGCTCAAAGCAGATTTCGGCAAAGTGCGCACCGGTCGCGCCCATACGGGTATTCTCGATCATGTGATGGTTGATTACTACGGCGCAATGATGCCGATTAATCAGGTGGCAAACGTGACTCTGCAAGATGCCCGCACAATTGGGGTGCAGCCATATGAAAAGAAAATGGGTCAAGCCATTGAAAAAGCAATTCGTGACGCTGATTTGGGGTTAAATCCGTCGTCACAAGGCGATTTTATTCGCGTGCCGACGCCGATGCTGACCGAAGAGCGGCGCCGTGACTTAACCAAAGTCGTGCGTGCGGAGGCTGAGAAAGCGCGCGTTGCGATGCGAAATATCCGGCGTGATGCCAATGATGCGCTTAAAAAAGCGATTAAAGATAAGTCTATTTCTGAAGATGATGAGCGGCGGGCGCAGGAAGATGTGCAAAAGCTGACCGATAAATTCATCTTAGAAATTGATAAAGCGCTTGCGGCAAAAGAAGCCGATTTGATGTCGGTCTAACGCCATCCTAGCCAACACCGCGCACCGAATCGTGGGCCTATTTTCAAGCGCAACGTCCAAGCCGCACGCGGGAAAGACGCCCGCACCTATTCATATCGCGATTATCATGGATGGTAATGGTCGCTGGGCAAAACGGCGCATGATGCCACGGGTCGCGGGGCACAAACGCGGGGTTGAAGTCGTGCGCGAAATGGTGCGCGCATGTGCCGAGCGCGGTGCGCAGTACTTGACGCTGTTTGCGTTCTCAAGTGAGAATTGGCGTCGCCCTGAGGAGGAAGTCTCTTTCCTCATGGGTCTATTCAAAATTGCGCTTGTGCGCGAAGTTGATGAATTGCATCGCAACGGTATTCGGCTGCGGATCGCTGGCGATTTGACCGGGCTACCAAGCGAGATTGCACTCGCTGTTCATGAGGCCGAAGCCCGTACGAAAGATAACGCAACCTTTACGCTAACGCTCTGCGTGAACTACGGTGGGCGATGGGATGTCGCGCAAGCCATGCGCAAACTGATCGCTGCGCAGCCTGAAATTGCGCCGCAGGTACAGCCCGATGATTTAGAGCCTTATCTTGCGCTCGCGCATGCTCCCGAACCCGATCTCTTCATTCGCACCGGCGGCGAGCAGCGTATCTCCAATTTCTTGCTCTGGCAATTGGCTTATACCGAGCTTTATTTCACCGATACGCTCTGGCCCGATTTCAATACCGCAGAGCTTGAAAAATCACTAAATTGGTTCGCCCAACGAGAGCGCCGTTTCGGGCGTACGAGCGAGCAGGTCGCGGCGCAGACCGCCGCGAGCGACGCCTAAATGCTTGGGCAACGCGTCGTCACTGCGCTGCTGCTACTCGCGGTTTTGGCAGCCGTATTGCTAAGCGGCAGCCGTTGGGCGTTTTTGATTACGGTCATCGTTGTTTGTGCGTTTGCGGTGCGAGAGTGGCTTGCGCTGACGATCACCCCACGTGGCTGGAAGCTACTCTTGATAGGTCTTCTCATTTTTAATGTCGCATTTTTGCTGACGCGTGAGTTCGATACAAAACAGCAATTACTCAAAATTGATGAGGTTGCATTCGGGTCCGCGCTTTGGATATTGATTGCATTTACTTTTTTGCGCTCAAGCGTTGTGCTGCGCAATACGCCGTGGCTAGCCTGTCTATACGGACTTGTGCTGATCAAAGGGTTCGGGTATGGGCTCATCGCGCTCCATGCGCGCTCGCTCACCTTGCTCTTGCTTGTGATCTCCATCCCGATCATCGCTGACACTGCCGCTTACTTCGTCGGGCGCAGGTTTGGCAAGCGCAAACTTGCGCCGCAGGTATCGCCGGGTAAAACGGTTGAGGGCGCAATCGGCGGCTTGGCCGCCGTCACGCTGACGCACGGTGCGTGGGTCATCCATGCCGGATGGCACTGGTGGTGGATACTGATATTTGTTTTTTTAGCGATGATGTCGATTGTCGGCGATTTGTTTGAATCGTTGTTAAAGCGGCAGGCGGGCGTCAAAGATTCATCTAATTTATTGCCGGGGCATGGCGGCATGCTTGATCGTATTGATGCCCAACTGCCTGTTGTGCCATTGGCCGCATTAGCATTTTCAACGCTTCCGTTAATGTAGTTCCAGATGACCACACGCTATCTCACCCTTCTCGGCGCTACCGGCTCAATCGGCGTGAGCACGCTCGATGTCGTTGCCCGCCATCCACAGCGCTTCGCCGTGCACGCATTGACGGCTCATTCGCAGTGGCAGCTTTTAGGGGAGCAGTGCGTGCAGTTTCGCCCGATGCACGCTGTCGTGGGCGATCCAAAATATGTTGCACCTCTAGTTGAATACCTGCGGCGCAATTCCTGCGGCACGCAAGTCCACGCGGGTGTTGATGCGCTTTGCGCAGTGGCGGGCGATCCTGCAGCAGATACCGTGGTCGCGGGCATCGTCGGCGCGGCTGGACTATTGCCGACGATGACTGCCGCGGCTACAGGTAAGCGCATTTTGTTGGCAAATAAAGAAGTGCTCGTGTGTGCCGGGCAACTTTTCATGCGTACCGCGCGTGAATCAGGAGCGGTCATACTTCCGCTTGACAGTGAGCACAACGCGATCTTTCAATGCCTTCCGATTAAAGACGACGGTAAGATGAATATCGCAGGCAAGGGTGTCAAGCGATTTGTGATCACAGCGTCCGGCGGTCCTTTCCTTGAGACCGCGCTCGATCAACTCGCGCTTGTCACGCCTGCGCAGGCCGTCAAGCATCCCAATTGGGAAATGGGCCGCAAAATTTCGGTGGATTCCGCTACGATGATGAATAAGGGGCTGGAAGTCATTGAAGCCCACTGGCTTTTTGATATACCTGCGGCGCAGATTGATGTCGTTATTCATCCGCAAAGCATCATTCATTCGATGGTGGAGTATGTCGACGGATCGACCCTCGCGCAATTAGGCACACCCGACATGCGTACGCCAATTGCCAATGCCTTAGCATGGCCTGAGCGCATCGTTTCGGGCAGCGAAGCCGTGAATTGGCTGTCGGCCCCCAAATTAGAGTTTCGAGCGGCAGATTTACAGCGATTCCCGTGCCTCGATTTGGCCCTCGCCGCTTTACGTGAAGGTGAAAGTGCACCAGCAATATTGAACGCTGCCAATGAAATCGCGGTCGAAGCGTTCTTGAATAACAAAATCAAATTTACCGATATTGCCCGTGTCGTTGAGACTGTGCTAGGCCGATGCCCGCGCGGTGCGGTCGATATGCTCGATGAAGTGATGGCAATTGATGCCAACGCGCGCGCGATTGCGCAGGAGTCAATATGGAAGTTGCACTAAAGCTCATTGGATTTCTCGCCACAATTGCGATTGTGGTGACTTGGCACGAGCTCGGCCATTATTGGGCCGCAAAGTGGGCGGGCGTGAAAGTGCTTCGGTTTTCGCTTGGGTTTGGCAATATCCTTAAACGCTGGCATCGCGGCTCAGATCGCGAGGAGTGGGCGTTGTCCGCAATTCCACTCGGTGGTTACGTAAAAATGCTCGACGAACGCGAGGGCAACGTACCGGAGCAGGACCGCGCGCGCGCTTTTAATCGCGCCACATTAACAAAGCGTAGCATTATCGTAGCCGCTGGGCCGTTCGCAAATTTTGTGCTTGCGATTGCATTGTTGACTGCGATCAATATGTCGGGTGTTTTCGAGACGCGCGCAGTGCTCGAAGCGCCTGCCGTCGGTAGCGCCGCTGAGAAAGCAGGCATTCGTCTCGGCGATGAAATTGAAATTGTCAACGGCGAAGCGGTCGCGACTTGGAACGATGCCCGTTGGCAACTGCTGGTGAGCGCGGGAGACCCGGTCAGCGTGACTGTGCGCGATGCGCGGGGCAAGCTGCATGAAGCGCAACTCACGATTCCAGCGCCCGCGGGTGACGATCAGGGCGATCCGGTGCAGTTAACCGGGATTGCGTTACTCAATCCGATGCTGCCGGTGATTGGCGGTGTATCTGAAAATGGCGTCGCGGCTAAAGCGGGGTTGCGTGAAGGCGACAAAATCGCGCGCATCGGTGGGCTTGCCATCGAGCGCTGGGCGGACATCACGCGGGCGCTGGCCTCATCTGCCAACAAACGGGTCGAAGTTGTGTACACCCGCGCCGGCAATGAGCAGACGGTTTCGGTCATACCTGCGGCGCAGATTCGCGATGGAAAAGAGGTTGGTTTACTTGGTATTCGCGGTCAAGTCGATCCAGCGATGATCGAGAAAACCCGCCGCATCGTGCACTATGGCCCGGTAGATGCGCTCTCGCGTGCGGCGTCGCGCACATGGGATTTATCGGTCTTCACACTCAAAATCATGGGCAAAATGCTCACTGGGCAAGCATCCGTTAAAAATATTTCAGGCCCCGTAGCGATGGCCGACTACGCCGGTCAATCCCTGCAAAGCGGGCTGACCGGCTTCGTCGGCTTTTTAGCGCTCATTTCGATCAGTATCGGTGTTCTTAACTTGCTTCCTATACCCATGCTAGATGGGGGGCATTTGCTGTATCATGCTGTCGAAGCTGTAAGCGGTCAACCCCCATCGATCAAGATGCTAGAGTGGGGGCAGCGGATTGGCGTGACGTTCGTTGTTGGCTTGATGTGTCTCGCGTTTTTCAACGACATTACTCGTTATTTCATCGGAAGATAACCTTGCCCTTTTTCGCATTTGCTAAACGCCCCCTTGCAATTGTTGCGCTCGCACTCGCATCGATTTCTGCCGCACCATGGACCGCTGCTCAAACCGTATCGGCTGGTTTCGAGCCATTCGTCATCCGAGACATTCGCGTTGAAGGCGCGCAGCGCACCGAGCCCGGCACTATCTTTAGTTATTTACCCGTAAAAGTCGGCGAACGCATCGACGCTGATATCGCGTCCGCTGCGATTAAATCGTTGTTTGCCACTGGTTTTTTTAGAGATGTACGCATTGAAGCCATTGGCGATACGTTGGTAATTTCAGTGGTTGAACGGCCGACGATTAGCGCACTCGCCATTTCAGGTGCAAAAGAAATTGATGGCGATACGCTTAAAAAAGCTCTTCGCGATAACGGCTTAGCAGAAGGGCGCATCTTTGATCGCGCCGTACTTGAAAAAGCCGAGCAAGAGCTCAAAAAGCAATATGTGTCCCGCGGTCGCTACAACCTTGAGGTCACTACGACCGTTACGCCCTTAGAGCGAAATCGCGTGAGCATCACCATCGCGGTCGTTGAAGGTGAAGTTTCAAAAGTGCGCGGAATCAATATCGTAGGTACGCAAGCTTTTCGTGAAAAAGATCTCATCGACGAAATGCAAATTACCACGCCGGGATGGTTTACCTGGTACACGAAATCCGATCAATATTCGCGCCAGAAATTGCAAGGCGATCTCGAGGCGTTACGATCCTTCTATACCAATCGCGGGTATCTAGAATTTAACGTCGATTCGACGCAAGTCGCGATTTCGCCCGAGCGTGAAGATGTTTTCATCACGCTCAATATTACCGAAGGGCCGCAATATAAAGTCTCAGACATTCGGCTCTCTGGCGATATGCTTGTGCCCGAGGCGGAATTGCGCAGCGCGATTTCGCTAAATCGCGGTGATATTTTTAATCGGCAGCGGCTCTCCGAGTCAGCAAAGCGGATGTCAGATCGCCTTGGCGTTGAGGGTTACGCCTACGCCTCGGTCAATGCAATTCCCGAGATTGATAAAACCAACCGTACCGTGGGCTTCACATACTATGTCGATCCAGGCCGCCGTGTCTATGTGCGCCGGGTCAATGTCGTCGGTAATTCCCGCACCCGCGACGAAGTCATCCGCCGTGAGCTGCGTCAGTTAGAAGCCTCTTGGTATAACTTTGCGCAGGTTGAGCGCTCCAAGTCGCGTATCAATCGGCTCGACTTTTTCTCATCTGTAAACGTTGAAACGATTCCAGTTGCTGGGCAGCAAGATCTCGTAGATCTTGAAGTGCAAGTCGTTGAAAAATCAACGGGTGATATCCGCGCTGGCGTGGGCTACTCCAGTGGTGACGGATTGCAATTGCAAGGTTCGTTCTCGCACACCAATGCCTTTGGCTCCGGTAACGCGATGGCGCTCCAGGTCAATTCCAGTAAAGTCAATCGAGTCTATTCGCTTTCGTGGACCAACCCTTACTTCAGCGCTGATGGGGTGAGCTTGGGCTTCGATATTTTTCAGCGTAATTACGACGCAACGAGCACCACCATTGGTGCGTATAAGTCTGCCACCAAAGGCGCGGGCGTGCGCTTTGGCGTACCCGTGTCTGAGACCGATACGGTTAACTTCGGGCTGCGCGCAGAGCGTACAGACCTTGGCTTACTGGTCGATAGCCCAGCGCGCTACTTAGATTACGTCAATACCTTTGGCCGCAAGACCGATAGCGTAGTCGGCACGATTGGCTGGGCGCGCGATACCCGCGATAGCGCAACTTACCCAACGAGTGGCTGGCTCGCTAGCGTGCTCGCTGAAGTTGGCGTGCCCGGTACTGATTTGAAGTATTACAAAACCAGCGTCCAGGGGCAATATTTTCAGCCGATTTTGGGCTCGAAACTCATTTTCGCCCTGAATGGCGAAGTGGGCTATGCCAATGGCTATAGCGGAAAGCCGTTGCCGTTCTTTAAAAATTACTACGCAGGTGGCGTGGGCTCCGTGCGTGGCTTCGAAGCAAACTCACTGGGGCCGCGCGCGCTAAATCCACTTTCTGGCGCCAACGAATACTTGGGAGGTAGCCAAAAATTTGTGATGAACGCTGAAATTTTGTTTCCCTTGCCCGGTACGAAAGAAGATCGATCCATTCGCGGTGCAGTCTTTCTCGATGCCGGCTTGATTCGCGACAAGGGTGTGACCAGCGACTTCGAGACCCTGCGTGCATCGGTCGGCGCCGCGCTCTCATGGACTTCGCCAGTTGGTCCGCTACGCTTCAGCTTGGGCTACCCAATTAAGAAAAAAGACGGCGATAAACTGCAGCGGTTCCAATTCCAGGTGGGGACTTCATTCTGATGCAGTCACTCAAGCATCTTATCAGCGCTGCTGGTCTTGCGATGTTAGCCGCACTCTCGAGTGGCTGCCTTTCGTTGGCGACCGCGCAGAGCGATATCAAAATCGGATTTGTGCACAATGAAAAGTTGCTGCGCGAAAGCCCTGCAGCGCTTAAAGTGGCGCGCAAAATTGATGCCGATTTTCAAAAGCGCCGTGCCGACGTTAAGGGCATGTCTGATCGCATCGCTGAGATTCAAAAGCAAATTGATAAAAATGGTTTAACGATGCCCGATGCTGAGCGGCGGGTTAAAGATCGCGAGATTGCCGCGCTTTCGCGCGATTTCCAGCGCATGCAGCGAGAGTTGCAAGAAGATTTAGACTTACGCACCAATGAAGAATTGCGAAATCTGGCTGATCGCGCTAATAAAATTTTGCGCCGTATTGCTGAGGCTGAGAAGTTTGACTTGATCGTTCAGCAGGAAGCGGTAGTCTATATTTCGCCACGCATCGATCTGACCGATCGCATCATCAAGGAAATGGGCGAGTAAGCATTGCCGCTCGCGCGCAAACGCCAGTGCAAATGCAAGTGTTCCCCGCGTCAAAGCCCTAATGCCAACAAACCTTTCCCTTTCAGCGCTAGCCCACATCTGCGGTGGAGCGGTTTATGGATCGTCTGATCCGCTGATTTCGTGCGTCGCGAGTGCTGAAAAAGCGGGTGCAAATGCAATTACGTTTGCCGTAGATTCTCGACGCGCCGCAGCACTGCTCGGTACCGCGGCCAATGCAGTTATCGCGCGTGAAGTCGATATTGCATTGACCGGAATTGAGTGCGGGATCGTGCATCCAGACCCCTACTTCGCTTATGCCAAGATTGCGCAAGCATTCGCGCCGCGCGCGCGCGCTAATCCCGGAATTCATCCAAGCGCGGTCGTCGAGCCTAGTGCGCAAGTCGATCCCACGGCTGAGATTGGACCGCTCGTCTATATTGCGCCGCAGGTACGCATCAGTGCAGGTGTTCGCGTCCATGCTGGCGCGCGCATCGGGCGTAGCGCCTCGGTTGGTGAGGGTACTGAGCTTTTTCCTAACGTCGTCATGTATCCCGCGACCCATCTCGGCGCGCGCTGTATCGTGCATGCGGGAGTAGTCATTGGCGCTGATGGCTTTGGTTTTGCGCCGCATCAAGGAACGTGGGAAAAAATCCCGCAAACCGGTGGCGTGCGGATCGGTGATGATGTTGAGATCGGTGCCAATACCGCAATTGATCGCGGCGCGATGGACGATACCGTCATCGGCGACGGCGTAAAGATGGACAACCAAATCCAAATCGGTCATAACTGCCACATCGGCGACCATACCGTGATTGCCGGGTGCGTTGGCGTCGCAGGCAGCACGATCATCGGTAAGCGTTGCATGATCGGAGGAGCGGCGATGATTTCCGGGCATATCAAAATAGCCGATGGCGTTGTGATCTCCGGCGGCACGTTTGTGTCCGACGATATTAGCGAATCAGGGCGCTATACCGGCGTGTTTCCAACCGTCGCCCATCGCGCGTGGCTCAAGATGGCGGCACGCGTGCGTAAGTTAAGCAAAGCGTAGATTTCCGCTTATCGCGCCCTACCGGCGGCGACGTTTTGAGCCTAAATCTGCGCCGCAGGTACGAAGGTAATCGTGTTGAGTGGGCATTTTTTGCGTCACCAAATCGGCGTAAGTTCAACAGATCATCCAATCCGCGCTGAGGTCTTAAAATACCGACATGGATACCCTCGAAATTCTAAAACGACTCCCGCATCGCTACCCATTCTTGCTCGTTGATCGCGTGCTCTCGATTGAGCCAAAAAAGCGTATTGAAGCACTCAAAAATGTTTCGATCAATGAGCCTTACTTTCAAGGGCATTTTCCAGGCTTCCCGGTGATGCCTGGCGTGCTTATCATCGAAGCGCTGGCGCAAGCGTCGGGGCTATTAGCGTTAGCGTCGTTGGGTGAGCCGCCCTCTGACCAGATGATTATTTATTTTGCGGGGATCGATGAGTGCCGCTTCAAGCGCCCCGTGACCGCTGGAGATCAACTGATTTTGAAAGCAGAATTGCTCGCACAAAAGCGCATGATCGGCAAATTTTCGTGCCAAGCATTTGTGGATGGCGAGCTCGTTGCGGAAGCAAAATTAATGGCCGCACTGCGCGAGAAGCCCTAAAGGAACGCGCGTTATGGCAAACATTCATCCGTCGGCAGTCATTGATTCGCGCGCCCAAATTGCGCCAGACGTAACGGTCGGCGCATTCTGCGTCATCGGCCCGCACGTGCAGATCGGCGCGGGCTCTACGCTTGCGAGCCATGTCGTGATTGATGGCCATACGACCATTGGTGCGCGCAATACCTTTGCCCCGTTTTCCTCCATCGGCGGTAGCCCGCAAGATAAGAAGTATGCCGGCGAGCCGACGCGCCTTGAAATTGGCGACGACAATACGATCCGCGAATATGTCACCATTCACACCGGCACCGCGCAAGATGCGGGCGTAACCCGCGTAGGCTCCGATAATTGGATCATGGCCTATTGCCACATCGCCCACGACTGCGTGGTTGGAGATCACACCATCTTCGCCAGTAATGCGCAGATTGCGGGCCACGTCAATATTCAAGATTGGGCCATCTTAGGAGGCATGTGTGGCGTGCATCAATTTTGCCGCGTTGGTGCGCACGCGATGGTCGGCGCAGGCGTTATCGTCACCCAAGACGTCGCGACGTATTGCATGGCTGCCGGTACGCCACCTTCAACGATTGGCATTAATAGCGAAGGCTTAAAGCGGCGCGGTTTTTCAACCGAAGCCATTGCCGCGATTAAGCGGGCTTACAAAATTATTTTTAGAGACGGCCACACCTTAGATGCCGCAAAAGCAGAAATTGCGCCGCAGGTATCGACCACCCCAGAACTCGCAGCGCTCTTTGATTTCATCTCAGCGAAAGGGCGTGGTCTGATTCGATGAATGGGCACGCAGGCACGCTCGCATTCGTCGCGGGCGAGGCATCGGGCGATGCGCTGGGCGCTGGATTAATCCGCGCGCTCAAGAGCAAGCGCTCTGATCTTAAATTTGTTGGCATTGGCGGGCCGCAGATGATTTCTGCCGGGCTGCAAAGCTGGTATCCGCAAGAGTGGCTTGCGGTGCGCGGCTATAGTGAAGTCATCGCTGCGCTTCCGCGCTTGCTGCGTGTGCGCCGCGCGCTTGCGCAGCGGCTCACCCATGAAAAACCGTTGGCATTCATTGGTATCGATGCCCCTGATTTCAACCTCGGGCTCGAGCGCAAATTAAAAAATGCAGGTGTGCAAACGATTCATTACGTCTGCCCCTCGCTCTGGGCGTGGCGCGAGAAGCGCGCGCTGACCCTGCATAAGAGCGTCGACCATGTGCTTTCGGTATTCCCATTTGAGCGGGCGATCTTAGATAAGCACGGTATCGCTTCAACGTTTGTCGGTCACCGTATGGCCGATGTTGCACGTGGGCGCAGCGAGACCCTCGCCACTCGCGAAGAGCTGCGTATTAAGCCCGATGCGCCCCTCTTCGCGATGCTGCCCGGCTCGCGGCAATCGGAGTTGCAATATCACTCCGACCTTTTCATTTCTGTCGCCAAGCAGATCAGCGCCAAGATACCTGCGGCGCAGTTTTTAGTGCCTTTTGCCAGCCGCGCCACCCGTGATTACTTCGAGACGCGGATGTACGCGCTTGAAGCCCAGCATTTGAAATTCACCCTCATGTTTGGTCACGCTGATTGGGCGCTCACGGCCGCTGATGTCGCACTTGTCGCGTCTGGTACTGCCACGTTGGAAGCCGCGCTCGCCGAGTGCCCACACGTGATTACGTATCGCGTGTCTGATTCCACCTATCGCGCAGTGATGCGCAAATTGCGCGTGCCCTATGTTGGGTTGCCCAACGTCTTGGCGGGTGATTTCGTTGTACCAGAATTAATTCAGCATCACGCCACCACCGATAACTTAACGCAAGTCATGCTCAATCTTTTTGAAGATAAACCATTGCGCACGCAAGTCAGTGCACGCCTTGGCACGCTGCGTGCGAGCTTGCAGCAAGGTGCTGATGAAGTTGCGGCAAACGCGGTGATGCGCGTCGCGCGGCTCTAGGTGATGGCGGCGCACATCGCGGGCGTAGACGAAGCGGGGCGCGGATGCTTAGCAGGCCCGGTGATCGCGGCTGCGGTAATTTTGAATCCCGCACGACCCATTGCAGGCTTGGCCGATTCTAAAAAATTATCACCCAAGCAACGCGAGAAGTTAGCGCTCGAAATTCGTACGCACGCGCTTGCATTTGCGATCGGGCAAGGCGAGGTTGCTGAAATCGACGCCATCAATATCTTGCAATCGAGCCTGCGCGCGATGGCGCGCGCTATCGATGGGCTCGCGATCTCGCCCGTTCGCGCATTGATTGATGGCACATTTGCGCCGCAGGTGTCGATGCCTTGCACGACCATCATCGGTGGCGATGCCAGTGAGCCCGCGATCAGTGCCGCATCAATCATCGCCAAGACTTACCGCGATGCGCTGCTCGTCGCGCTCGATGACGCTCATCCGGGCTATGGGTTTGCGCAGCACAAAGGCTACGGCACGGCGGTGCACATGCAGGCACTGCAAGCGCTGGGACCGATCGCGGGCATCCATCGCTTTAGCTATGCGCCCGTGCGCGCTTCGGTGCGATGTTGGGCTTGACTAAGGCCTAGTCGATACCTGCGGCGCAGATTTAGCCCGTGGAATGTGTATCAAACTTAAAATAGGAAAATTCGCAATCGGTATGCGAACGCACCTGCTTGCAAATCGAGTTCCCAAAATGAAACCACTTTTTCTCTACGATAATTTCGAACGAACACTGCGTGAATTTACGCCGCAGGTCCCCGGTAAGGCCAGTCTGTATTCCTGCGGGCCAACCGTATATGATTATCAACACATTGGCAACATGCGCACGTACCTTTTCGTCGACGGCCTGAAACGTGTGCTCGCGTTAAACGGGATTGAAGTCAATCACGTGATGAATATCACCGACGTCGGGCATCTCACGTCTGACGGGGATACCGGCGAAGACAAAATGGAGAAAGGTAGCAAGCGAACTGGCATGACCGCCTGGAATATTGCCGAGCTTTATACGCGCGTTTTTTTTGAAGACTTGGCACTGCTCAATATTGCGCGTGCCGCGACCGTCTGCAAAGCGACAGATCACATTCCAGAGCAAATAGCCTTCATCACCGATATTGAAAAAAACGGCTACACCTACCGTACGAGCGATGGTATTTACTTTGACACCTCAAAGCAAAAATCTTACGGCCACTTAGGGCGCTTGGATATTGCAGGCTTGCAAGCGGGCTCACGCATCGATTTAGGCGAAAAGAAAAACGCGACTGATTACGCACTCTGGAAATTTTCTTCGCCTGAAGAAAAGCGGCAGATGGAATGGGATTCGCCTTGGGGGCGTGGCTTTCCGGGCTGGCATATCGAATGCTCCGCAATGGCCCAGCGCTATCTCGGCGATTATTTCGACATTCATACCGGCGGCGAAGATCATCTCACCGTGCATCACGTCAATGAAATTTCGCAAACGGAAGCGCGCGTCAATACTCGCCTTGCCAACTACTGGATGCATGGTTATTTCTTGCAGCTTGGCGATGAGAAAATGAGCAAAAGCAAAGGCGAGTTTTTGCGCGTGCAAAGTTTCATCGATCGTCACTATGATCCGCTCGTCTATCGTTTTCTCTGCCTCTCTGCGCACTACCGCTCGCAAATGAATTTCACTTGGGATGCGATGGATGCCGCTAAAGTTGGTCTCGAGCGCTTGCGCGTCGCCGTCTATAACTTGGGCGAAGTCAGCGGCGCACCCGAAGAGAAATTCGTCGCCCGTTTTATGGAAAAGTTAAACGACGATCTTAATTTCCCGCAAGCACTCGCCTTGCTTTGGGAGCTCATGAAAGCAGAAATACCTGCGGCGCAGAAAAAGGCCACGGCACTGAAATTTGATGAAGCTTTTGGCCTCAAATTGGCTGAATTCGCGCCGCAGGTATTTGAGATTCCCGCCGAAATTCAAGTGATTGCAGATGCCCGCTGGGCTGCGAAAGCGGCAAAAAATTGGGCTGAAGCAGATCGCTTGCGCGGTGAGTTGACCGCGAAGCGCTGGGAAATGAAAGATGGGAAAGACGGGTTTGTGTTGTCCAAAACCGACTAAGCTTCAAACTTCGGTCTAAACGCTTCATCCACTGGAATGCGATAGCCGTTGGCCAGGCGATTAGTTTCGTTGGCCAAGCCAACAACGGCCAATAGTTCGGCAAATTGGGCGTCAGTCATGCCGGCTTTGCGCGCCGCTGCGCTGTGGCTGTAGATGCAGTATTCGCAGTTATTGGTCGCGCTGACCGCGATGTAAATCATTTCTTTGGTGAGCGGGTCGAGTGCGCCGGGGCTCATCACTTGCTTCACATTGGCCCAGATGCGCGCGAGTGTAGGCGGGTGTGAAGCGAGCACTTTCCAAAAATTATTGATCCACGTCACCTTACGCAAGGCTTTGATCTCGTCGTAAACCTCACGTACCTCCGGCGCAGTATTTGCGTTGTCTTCAATCATGCGAACCATCGTCATGCTAAATCGCTCCATTGCCCATCGATTAATGCTTCGACCGGGCGAAAGTTAAGTTTGTAAGACATTTTCGGGCTGTTATCGATCCAATACCCGAGATAAAGATAGGGCAGCCCGAGCCGCTTGGCCGCTTCGATTTGCCAGAGGATGTTGAACGTGCCAAAGCTCGCGCCTTCGACTTCAGGGTCATAAAACGTATAAACCGATGAAAGCCCATCGGCCAACCGATCCACGATACTCACCATGCGAATCTCTTGCCCATCACTGAACTCAATCAACTCGGAATTTACGCCGCTTTGCAGGAGGAAATGGCGATATTGCTCGTGGCTATCTTGATCCATGCCACCGCCAGAATGCCGGGCTTTTTGATATTTCAAATAGAGGGCGTAGTGGGCATGCTGGAAAGTCAGCGGCAGCGCTCGCACGGTTAAATCTGCATGCTGCTTTGCCGCGCGGCGCTGGCTACGATTTGGCACAAACTGCGCCGCAGGTACGCGCACTGGCGTGCAGGCATTGCATCCATCGCAATGCGGGCGGTAGACAAACAGCCCGCTACGACGAAAGCCCATCTGCACCAATTCGCTATAAACATAACCATTGATTACATGACTCGGCGTGGCGACTTGCGAGCGCGATTGCCGATTGGGCAAATAGCTGCAAGGGTAGGGCGCAGTCGAGTAAAACTGAACGCGTACGACGGGCAGATCGTTAAGCTGACTCATTGCTTGTGATGAAATTCCCCGAGCAAGTCTTCATCAAACCGCCATGGCCCGATGCGTGATGCGAAGTCTACCAACTCTGCGATCTTCGTGGTGAATTCCGCGCGCGGAATCGGCGCTGCGCCCAGCGAAGCCAAATGCGCCGTCTCTTGCTGGCAATCGATCCACGGAAAATCCCAGCGCCGCAATTGCAAGACTAAATGCGCGAGCGCTACTTTCGAAGCATCGCGCACGTGGGCAAACATGCTTTCCCCGTAAAACATCCGCCCGAGACTCACGCCATACAGCCCGCCGACTAGCTTGCCTTCGTGCCAAGTTTCGACGCTATGCGCTAATCCTTCGCGATGCAAATCGCCATAGGCCGCGACGATCTCATCGGTGATCCAAGTGCCCGCTTGGCCATCGCGCGAAACTGCGCCGCAGGTATGCATCACCGCATCAAAAGCGGTATCCACGCGCACTTCAAAATTGCCGTTGCGTAAGGTTTTAATCAGCGAGCGCTGCAATTTGAAATCGCGCGTCGGCAAGACCATGCGCGGATCGGGCGACCACCAAAGCACCGGATCATCAGCGTTAAACCAAGGGTAGATTCCAGCGCGATAGGCCGCCTCCAAGCGCGCAGCAGTGAGCTCGCCGCCCCAACACAGCAAGCCGTTTGGCTCTTCCAGCGCCATCGAAATCGGCGGGAAGGTTTCGTGCGTATCAACGAAGGGAGGCGGCTGCATTTCTGGAAGTTCGGTTGTCGCCTCGCGACGCAAAGGTTGGTTTAAGATATTGTATGAGGCGGGTCGTTGAATTGCTTATTAGTGAGATCGAGAACCGAATCTCATTTGATGAAATAAATCGACTGAACGCTCAGTACATTGCTTCTAAAATTTGACGCGAACCGGAGATTGTTCTGTTTCAACGGTCGGGGATTGCACCAGTCGGCCAGCGATTTAGGTTCGTGCATCTCGTTGCCAACGGAATCACTTGATCTATATAACTGTGGAGCAAATGTGAGGCGCAGGTATGCGTGAGGAAATCGACTGTTTTGCATCATCCAGAACGCGTGCACTTTACGCTGCCTTGAGAGCGCGAAAATACTCAATACAATATGCCAGCGCCGCAACGCATGGCGGTGCAAAAAATTAACATCTACATTTCAGTATTGGAGAAATAATGCCCTCTCGCCAAACCGTTGTGGCTGTCAGCGCGATCACCTTTGCTGTTTTATGGTCGCTGTATCAGCGCAAGATGGCACATGCCACCGACGGCATCAGCGCTTCAACCCACGTCCATCGCGGCACAGGACCAACGCAAAGCGCACTTTGCGGCACTGGATCGACCTAAATTAATGACTTACATGCAGGCGGCAATTTTGACTAACACCTTCGCAGCCTATCACAGCGATGCGGCCACAAGCGCGCTCGCGCGGTCATACGGTGCGATCGCGGATGACGCATACAACGCGGTAATGTTGAGATTTATTGCGGGTAGCGACGCAACTGAAAAGCAACATCGCGCCGAAATTGCCGCCAATCGCGCCGGAAATTGGGAGTATCGCAACGACGAAAACCGGATGGGGGACGGAGGAGATATCGCCCGGATAACGTCAGACAACACTCTAAAGTTCAGCTTCCCGTACGACGGTGAACAACACGCGAGTCTAATGCTCGTGCACCGCAACAATGGCGAACAGCGTGTCGTTTTTTCCATTGAGAAAGGGCAAATTTTGTGCAGTAGTTATGAGTGCGATTTGCGGATTAGGCTTGACGGACAAAAACCATTCACGGCGCGCGGTAAACCCAGTGCTGACCGCAGCAGTACTTTAGTTTTTTTTGACAACGCCCGCGCGTTGACAAAATCGATCGGCAACGCAAATTCAGTTGTCGTTGAGTTCACTGCCTATAAACAAGGGCTCAATTTGGCGGAATTCCGCACTAAAGGTCTTGTATGGCCGCCGAAAAAAGGAAATCAAAAATAAGGTTACCCTTTATGGCACAGCCAACTCTCAATAATAGATTCGCTTCCCGATTTGGCCTACACCACAACCAAATTATCGCGATGCACAAGCTCTGGCTCATCAACGTAGCCTAAGATGGCCTCGATCTGGCTTGAGGGCGTGCGCAAAATTTTGCGGGTGTCTTCGGCGTTGTAATTAGCGACGCCGCGCGCGAGCGTTTTGCCGGTCTCGTCGGCGATGGTGACGACATCGCCACGATTAAATTCACCGCTGGCGGCGATGACGCCGATGGGTAGCAAGCTGCGGCCAGCTTCGCGCAGCACGCGCGCCGCGCCGGCATCAACGGTGACTGCGCCGGGGGTATGAACGTGCCCGGCAAGCCACGATTTGCGTTTGGAGACTGGCGTTTGCTCGGCGTGGAGGTGCGTGCCAATCGCTTCATCGGCGGCGAGCCGAATGAGCACGTCTGGCTCACGCCCACTTGCAATCACCGTGCCCGCGCCGCTCATCGCAGCGCGCTTGGCGGCCAAAATTTTGGTGAGCATGCCGCCGCGCGAAAAGTTTGAACCGGCGCCGCCTGCGGCTGCTTCCCAGCGCGGGTCGTCTGCCGCGCCGGTGGCCACGAATGTTGCGGTGGGGTCGCTGCGCGGGTCTGCGGTGTAAAGCCCTGATTGATCGGTGAGCAAAATGAGCACATCAGCATCGATCAAATTGGCGACCAGCGCCGCTAAGGTATCGTTATCGCCGACGCGAATTTCATCGGTCGAAATTGCATCGTTTTCGTTAATGATGGGGACGACGCCCAACTGCAGAAGCGTGAGCATGGTCGAGCGGGCGTTGAGGTAGCGCTTGCGATCGGCTAAATCTTCATGGGTGAGCAAAATCTGGGCGCTGCGCAAGCCGTGCTTTGCAAAGGCATTTTCGTAGACTTGAATCAATCCCATTTGGCCAGTGGCTGCTGCGGCGCGCAGCTCATGCTCGGCAGACGGGCGCGTCTTCCAGCCCAAGCGCTGCATGCCTTCCGCCACTGCGCCAGATGAGACAAGCACGACTTCGCGCCCTTGCTTGCAGAGCACCGCGATCTGGCGCGCCCAGCTGGCGAGCGCGTCGCGATCAAGGCCTTTGCCGTCGTTGGTGACCAACGACGAGCCGACTTTAACGACGATGCGCTTGGCGGAATGAACGAGGCTAGTCATCGCTGCTCGCGTGCTCGGCTTTCACGGGCTTGGCGCGCTTCGGGCGCGGGCGTGGGCCAGCAGGCGCAGGCGGCGCGATGAGCGCGGCTTTGGCAGCAGCGGCATCGGCAGCGTCGTTATCGGCTTGGCGCTGAATGCCCATCCATTCATCGACAGCAAAAACGAGCGGTTTTGTGCCGTCGCCATTGATTGCAGAGATCGTAAAAATGGGGGGTTTTTTCTTGCGACCGAAATAGGCTTTTACGAACGCATCAATGCGCGGCTGCTGCTCCTCTTTTGCGATGAGATCGAGCTTATTGAGCACGAGCCAGCGCGGCTTCGCAGCCAAATTGGGGTCGTATTTGCGCAGCTCTTCAACGATCGCTTTCGCTTCGGCAACGGGATCAGTTTGATCGCTAAATGGCGCGAGATCGACGACATGCAGCAGCAGTCGCGTGCGCTGTAAATGCCGCAAAAACTGATGTCCTAAACCTGCGCCTTCGCTCGCGCCTTCAATCAAGCCGGGGATATCCGCCATCACAAAGCTGCGGTTTTCATCAACCCGCACAACGCCAAGATTGGGCGCAAGCGTCGTAAACGGATAGTCAGCCACGCGCGGGCGTGCCGCTGAGACGGCGCGAATGAGTGAGCTTTTGCCGGCGTTGGGCATGCCGAGCAAGCCAACATCGGCTAACACGCGCAATTCCAAGTGCACCATGTAGCGTTCGCCCTCTTTGCCATTGGTATGTTGGCGCGGAGCGCGGTTAACCGACGATTTGAAATGGATATTGCCCAGACCGCCATCGCCACCTTTGGCCAAGCAAATCATTTGGCCATCTTCGGCTAGGTCATACATCACTTCGTCAGTCTCGTTATCTTTGACTACGGTGCCCACTGGCATGCGCAAGGTGATGTCGATACCACTTTTGCCGTAGCAATCCGCGCCCATACCGTTTTCCCCGCGCTGGGCTTTGTATTGCCGTTGGAAGCGGTAATCGATCAAGGTATTGATGTTGCGATCGGCGACGATAAATACGCTGCCGCCACGGCCGCCATCGCCGCCCGAGGGCCCGCCTTTGGGAATATATTTTTCACGGCGGAAGGAGGCCGCGCCATTGCCTCCGTCGCCGGCGATAACTTCAATGCGTGCTTCGTCGATGAATTTCATGGGAGGTGCGCTGTCTACTTAGGAGTAAGTGGTGAAAGGAGAACGAAAAATGGGAAATTCGCAGCGGCGTTCACCCGCTATTTTACGAACGAATCGGCCGCTGCCTGCAAGCTTTATCGAGATGCGCCCGTTCGCTGATAAAGATGCCAAGGCTCTTCTTTGCCGCCAGGGCGGAAAAACGTGCCAATCTTTGAAAACTGCGCCGCAGGTATTTCGCGTTTGATGAGATTATTGGCGTTGGCTTGCTCGATCAGCCAGTCGCATTTAATCGGCGCCGTGGAATCTGCCCGCTGCGTGGTGATATTGAAAAGATAATCAAACATCGCGCGTTGCCCATCGCCCAAGCCAACGCTTGAAATGCAGGCTTTGCCTGAGCGCACCTCTTGCGGCAACTGCGCCACGAGCGATGTCGTCGGAATCCGAAACGATTTTCCGTAGTCCAGGTAAGGCAGCATCAGCAACATGCCAACACCCCAGACGGTGGTGACGCCGAGCGTCCAGTTCACCAGCGCGCGCTTATGGGTGCGCCGCGCAGGGCGGATCATCGCAAACCAGATCACGCTCAGCGCAAATGCAAGGAGCGCGGGGAGGATGCGTACACTTTCTGCAAACCCAGGCTGAAAATTATTTTGTGATTTGCGCAATCCCGGCGGAATGCCGAAGTAAAGTGCGCCCCAGTAGGCCCAAAAAAATAAAATCGCCCCGCCAAAAAAGAAGATGCCGATCCAATCTAAAAACCCCGATTGCCCGCGCTTCAGATGATCAAGGCCGGGCACGGCGAGCAGCGCGAGGGGAATGAGCAGTGGCAGCAAATCCAGCGTGCGCGGCGTTGGCGCTAACAATATAGCCGGTAGCATGATGGCAAAGGCAACGGCGGGCAACCTAAACCCCATCTGCTGCAGCCCGCCGATGAAGCCGCGCTGCATCAAGCGCGCGCTAAAGGCAGCGAGCGGCCACGCGGGGAATGCAAACCACGCGAAGGTGATGCAATGGCGACCAATTTCGCGCAGCGTCTCCGTAATGCTGCGGTCGACAAATGCTTCTGAAAAGCTCACCGTCGTCCACGTGGTTAAAGCCCCTGGTGCGACCGTGTGCACGGCCAAAGCCCATGCTGCAATAGGCGCTAGGGCCAGCAAAAGTCCAGCACAAACTCCAGTGATCGCGGTGTGGTCGTGTGTAGGCGTAGGGTCAACGGCGCCGCGCGTCGCGGTGAGGAGGTATCCCACGCATATTGAAATCGTCAAGACTGCGCCCATCCAGCCTTTGCTTAAAAAAGCAATAGCACCGGCAATCCCGATAAGCCCGATGCTACGCAGCCGCACCCGCGAAAGCTGCGCGAGCGCGAGCAACAAAAGCGCAACTGCAGCGAGCAAGGCGGTATCGATAAGGAGCTGGTGTGCCCGCTCAAAAAGACCAATGCAGCCGGCCAAGGTGAGCACAGCATAGCGCCCAGAGCCGCGGCCATAAAGCTCGCGGCTGGTCATGCCAAGGCACCAAAACGCCACGCCCATCCACGCGCCCGATGCGATCCGGGCGGCGTCGTGCGCCGGGAGTACCGCTGCAAAAATCTTACCCAATAATGCGGCGCTCCAATGAAAGAGCGCGGGCACTTGCGCGAATGGCTCGCCCGCGAGCTGCGGTATGAGCCACTGCCCATGCGCGATCATGCGCCATACCACGCCGAAGGTATAGGCTTCATCGGGCCGCCATGGATCGTGACCGGTTAAGCCCAGCAGCACCCAGACCGTCATTAGTGCGACGACCCAGCGGGTTTTCTCAGCATTAGAAATGAGGCGGGCGACCATGGATTATTTTGAGCGTATACCTGCGGCGCAGATTTGACCGATTTGGCGGCTTTTGGTGCGAAGAATCGACTTAAAAATAAAAAAGGCAGCGCGCGGCTGCCTTTTTATTTGCGCTACCGCGAAACTACTCAGCAGCAGCAGGCGCAGCTGCGGTTTTCTTGCCATATTTCTGCTTAAATTTGTCGATACGGCCTGCGGTATCCATCACTTTATGCTTGCCCGTATAAAACGGATGCGAAGCGCTTGAAATCTCAAGCGGATACAGCGGATATTCAACGCCATCAACGGTGATCTTGCGGCTGGTCTGCAAGGTCGAGCGCGAGATAAAGGTGAAATTTGCCTGCGCGTCTTGAAATACGACGTCGCGGTAGGTGGGGTGAATTCCTTCTTTCATTTCTCAAACTTTCTACAAATAGGTGGGGCACGGAACCCAAGGTGAGCGCGTATCGCTGTTGCGCTGGCTCGCTTGGGGCGTTATCGATTCGAGATTATCCCATATTTTTCAGGGAGTTGGCGACTTTTTCGCCGTTAAAACCGCACTTTGAGGCGCGATCTTGGGCAAATGAGCCGCCAATTGTGCGGGTTGGAGGCTTAGCCGCGCCGCATCGCGTCAAAAAACTCGTTGTTATTTTTTGTCGCACGCATCTTATCAAGCATGAATTCCATCGCTTCGATCTCGTCCATCGAAAACAAGAGCTTGCGCAAAATCCAAGACTTTTGCAAGATTTGCGGGTCAAGCAAGAGCTCTTCGCGGCGCGTGCCTGAGCGCTTCAAATCGATTGACGGGTAAATCCGCTTTTCGGTCATGCGCCGGTCGAGGTGAATTTCGCTATTGCCGGTGCCTTTGAATTCTTCGTAAATCACATCATCCATGCGGCTGCCGGTATCGATCAGGGCCGTCGCGATAATCGTGAGGGACCCGCCTTCTTCGATATTGCGCGCCGCGCCAAAAAAGCGCTTTGGGCGCTGCAAGGCATTGGCGTCAACGCCGCCGGTAAGCACTTTTCCAGAAGCGGGCACGACCGTGTTGTAAGCGCGGGCTAAGCGCGTGATCGAGTCGAGCAAAATCACAACATCTTTTTTATGCTCAACCAAACGCTTGGCTTTTTCGATCACCATTTCAGCCACTTGCACGTGGCGTGTCGCGGGCTCATCGAAAGTGGAGGCAACGACTTCGCCGCGCACCGTGCGCTGCATTTCGGTCACTTCTTCTGGGCGCTCATCAATCAGAAGCACAATCAATTCTGCTTCTGGATGATTTGCTGAAATCGCATGGGCGATATGCTGGAGCATCACCGTTTTGCCCGATTTTGGCGGGGAGACGAGCAAACCGCGCTGGCCTTTTCCGATCGGGGCAATGATGTCGATAATGCGGCCGGTGATATTTTCTTCGGCTCTAATATCGCGCTCAAGTTTGAAGGCTTTGTTAGGGTGCAGTGGCGTTAAGTTCTCAAAAAGAATCTTATTTTTCGTGCCTTCAGGAGGGCCGCCGTTAATCGCGTCGAGCTTGGTCAGCGCAAAGTAGCGCTCACCATCTTTAGGCGTGCGGATTTCGCCAGAAACGGAATCACCCGTATGCAAATTAAATCGGCGGATTTGCGACGGCGAAATGTAAATATCGTCGGTATTGGCCAGATAGGAAGTCTCGGGCGAGCGCAGAAAGCCGAAGCCGTCAGGCAGCACTTCCATCACGCCTTCGCCCCAGATCGTTTCGCCTTTTTTGGCGAACGCTTTCAAGATGGCAAATATTAAATCGTGTTTACGCAGCCGGTTTGCGTTTTCAATTTCGTTTTCAGCGGCAAGCGCCAAAAGCTCGGTAATCGGCTGTGCTTTGAGATCGGATAACTTCATGTGGGGAGAGATTTGCCCAGCAAATGTGAGCGAGATAAAGAGAGAGGGGATAGGCTCAACCGCGGCAAAAACCAAGGGCGGGAGCCACGCTGCGGCGCGAAAAAAACAGGATAACTGCGCCGCAGGTTGAATATTACGTGAAATTAGAGGTGACTGTCAAGAAAGGCAGAAAGTTGACCTTTTGACAGTGCGCCGACTTTTTGCCCTGCGAGCTGACCGCCCTTGAAGAGCATGAGCGTCGGGATGCCGCGAATTCCAAATTGCGCAGGCGTTGCTTGATTGGCATCAATATCCATTTTCGCGATTTTGAGACGGCCGTTGTATTCCTTGGCGATGTCTTCTAAAACCGGCGCGATCATCTTGCAAGGGCCGCACCACTCCGCCCAATAGTCAACCAAGACGGGAAGGCCAGAAGAAATGACGTCCGCCTGAAAAGACGCATCGGTCACGTGAATGATGTTTTCGCTCATGGGTGGGCAAGGCTCCAAAAATATTTCACTAAGTTTCGCATTTAAGGCCGGTGCGTGCAAATTCAAGGCTCAATTAATACCTGCGGCGCAGATTTGGTCGAAAATCTGCGCCGCAGGCAGTGCGGCGACCACTCTCTAAGTCTCTACTTAATCGCAAAGCGTACGGTTTTAGCCGTTGAGTTTGGCAGCGAGACGATTGCAACAATTTTTGTGCCTGAACCCAGTTTGAAAGCCCCCTTCGCCGCGAGGGCTTTGCCATCGGGCGCGAGGTTCACCTCATATTTTTCTGCGCCATTTAAGAGCGTTAGCGTGGCAGTGCCACCGTCTATTTTCACTGACTTACCGTGATCGGTGACGTGCAGGGCGATCATTTCGGGCTTGGCGACTAATTCATAGGTAACGTGGTTAGCTGAGGTTACGATGCCACCGTGTTTTGGTTTTTCATCGTGATCGTCGCTTGCAAATGCAGCGGGGGAGAATGCGAGGCTAAGTGCGAAAAATACGTGGGAGAATTTCACAGGTTTTCCTAACAGTTAAAAATAGAAACAAATCAAAATGCTTCGTTGCCACCCAAGCCCAGCAACCGCTCGGCGTCTTTGCGGCCATATTTTGCAAATAGCGCTGGAGTCAAGAACGTATCGAGCAGCGTGGCGCTGACAAGACCGCAAAAGATAACGACGGCTACGGGGTGCAAAATTTCTGTGCCCGGCCGCTCGGCTTCAAACAGTAGCGGCGCGAGCGCGAAGGCGGTCACGAGCGCGGTCATCAACACCGGGGCTAAGCGCTCAAGCGAGCCGCGCACGATCATCGGTGTGCCAAACGCTTCGTCTTCAAAACGCATGAGATTGATGTAGTGGCTAATTTTTAAGATGCCGTTGCGCACGGATATGCCCGCGAGCGTAATGAAGCCCACGAGCGCTGCGATGGAGAGTGGTTGCCCCGAGATCCACAACCCGAGCACCGCGCCGACGAGGGCGAGCGGGATATTCACCATCACAATCGCCGACAGCACTACGGATTGATAGCGACTGAAGAGCACCACAAACATCAATATCGCCGAGACAATTGAGAGCGCCCCGACCAAGCGTGAAGCTTGCTCCTGGGCTTCAAATTGACCACCGAGCGTGACGAAATAGCCTTCCGGCAATCTGGTATCCCCGACAACTTTGCGAATATCTTCGACAACATCTGAGAGCGCGCGACCTTGGGCATTTGCCGAGAGCACGATGCGCCGTTTGCCATCATCCCGACTGATTTCATTCGGACCGTCGCTTTCCTCAATTTGAGCGATTTTTGAAAGCGGCACGGGGCCAAGTGGCGATTCGATGAGCACGTTGCTCAAGCCTTGCACTGATCGGGCGGATTCTGGCAAACGCACCACCAAAGCAAATCGGCGGGTGCCTTCCACCACTTGCGAGAGTTTTTCGCCCTGCACCATGCTTTGCAATACGCCCAATACCTGCGGCGCAGAAATGCCGTATTGGGCAGCCCGGGCGTAGTCCACGTTCACTTTAATTTGGGGTGAGAGCACTTGCTTTTCCACCTCCAAATCGGCAAGGCCCGGTATTTTCGCCAAATCCGCGCGCAACGCTTCTGCTTGCCCACGCAAAGTATCTAAATCTTCACCGAAGAGCTTGATTGCAATTTGCGAGCGCACGCCTGAGAGCATGTGATCGATACGGTGGGAAATCGGCTGGCCGATGGCGACTGCAGCGGGGAAATTAACCAAACGCGAGCGAATGTCTGCGTTGATTTTGTCCATACTGCGCTTCATTTGCGCCGCAGGTATGAGGCCCACATCGAGCTCGCTCGTGTGTACGCCCTCAGCGTGTTCATCAAGCTCGGCGCGACCACTGCGCCGCCCCACATGCGTTACTTCCGGCACACCTTTGATGAGCACTTCTGCCTGCTGAGCCATCGCAGAGGATTCACTCAAGGTTACGCCCGGATTCAAGCGCATGCCGACGAGTAGTGTGCCTTCGTTAAAGGGTGGCAAAAAAGTTTTTGCGAAAAACGGCACGCTGGCCGCTGCCAGTAAAACTGCAACGGAGGCGGCGATGATCGTCGGCTTTGAGTTGCTTAAGACTTTCGTTAGCATGCCCTCGTAGCGCCGCTTCAGCCATGCCAGCAATCTGGTATCGCCATGATCCAAATTTTTCATGTTCGGCAGCAAGTAATAGCAGAGAACAGGGGTGACCGTTACGCTAACCAATAGCGACACGAGCGTAGAAATGATGAACGCGACGCCCAGCGGCACGAACAGGCGACCCTCCATGCCTGGTAATGCGAAGAGCGGCACGAAGACGAGCACAATAATCACAGTTGCATACAAAATCGCCGAGCGCACTTCGATCGAGGCTTTCATTACCGTTTCGAGTAACACTTTTGGCGTCAGATTTTTACCCGCTGATTTCAAGCGTCGCAAGATATTTTCCACATTGACTACTGCATCATCGACGAGACCGCCGATGGCGATGGCGAGGCCGCCGAGGGTCATGGTGTTGATGGAAAACCCGAAGTACTTAAACACCAGCGCTGTGGACAAAATAGATGCAGGGATCGCGATGAGCGCGATCACCGTGGTGCGGATATTGCCTAAAAATAGAAACAAAATCGCAGCGACGAATCCAGATGCTGCAATCAATTTCCCGACTAGTGTGGTGATCGATGCCTCAATAAAGGTGGCTTGCCGGAAGGTTACCCGCGGCGTTTCCATGCCTGCAGGTAGCGAGCCTTTCATTGCGGCAAGCCCAGCCTCGATTCGGCGGGTGAGCGCAATCGTATCGGCGGTAGGTTGCTTTTGTATCCCGAGGATCACTGCGGGTAGGCCGTCGTAGCCCGCGTCGCCGCGCTTCGTGGCTGCCGCGAAGGTGACGTTCGCGATTTGGCGCAACAGAATCGGCTGCCCATTGCGGGCAGTCAGTCCGAGATTTTTTAAGTCATCGAGTTTCGAGGTTTGCCCCAAATGCCGAATTAAATATTCCCGACCGTTTAGCTCTAGAAATCCACCCGAGCTGTTGGTTGAAAAGCCTTTCAGCGCAGTTTCGAGTTGGGCGTGGTTGATACCCAGCTCGCTCATTCGCGCGGTATTAGGCTCAACTTGAAACTGCCGCACTTCGCCACCGATGGGAATCACCTGCGCGACGCCAGGAATGGCCAGTAAGCGCGGACGCAACACAAAATCTGCATACTCGCGCACTTGCATAAGCGAGAGTTTTTTCGTATCGACCGGAATGGCGATCTGCATGATTTCGCCCATGATCGAGCTGATTGGCCCCATGCGCGGGATTACGCCAGCGGGCAGACCTTCTTCCATGCTGGAGAGGCGCTCGCTCACCATTTGCCGTGCCCGAAAAATATCGGTAGACCAATCGAAAGTGACGTACACAAACGACAACCCTGCGCTGGAAACCGAGCGAACGGTTTCAACACCGGGCAAGCCGTTAAGGGTTGTCTCCAACGGAAACGTGATGATTTGCTCTACTTCTTCCGAAGCCATGCCCCCGGCCTCGGTGAGAATCGTCACGGTCGGGCGATTTAAATCTGGGAACACATCGACAGGCGTGCGCGTGAGCGTGAATGCGCCGTAGCCCATCACCACGATCCCGACGATCAACACCAGCAGGCGATTGTTGAGGCTTGCGTCTAAGAGCCATTTAAACATGGTTATGCCCCACGTGGCTATACGAGTTTTGTCTGGCGGTCTTGCTCACAACAGGTTCCATGGCTGGACTCGCCTGCGCGTTAAATGCGCAGTGCCCATCTTTGCACGCCTCGTATTCAAGCTGCACACACACATGTGAAATATCAAACTTGTTTTTCAAAAGATCAACGACTTCGCCGAGAGCGCGACGATGACTAGGTACATCGAGTACGACTGCGTGGGCGCTCACGGCGAGTTTTCCGCTTGTAACCGTCCAAACATGCAACTCATGGACATCGGTGATTCCCGCTACCGACTGCATCGCCTCGGAGATTTTCGAAGTATCTAGATCAAGAGGAGTTGCCTCAAGTAGTACGCTCATGCTTTCTTTCAGCAGTGCCCACGCTCGTGGGAGGACAAACAGCGCAATAAGGATTGCGATGACAGGATCGAGCCACTTCCAGCCGGTAAAGTAGGCGACGGACGCCGAGACAATTACGCCAATCGAACCGATCATGTCGCTCCACACTTCGAGGTAAGCGCCTTTCATATTTAAGTTTGCAGAGCTGCTTTCTTTCAATAGCCGCATAGAAATAAAATTGACGACTAAACCAACGGTTGCAATTGCGAGCGTCAATACGGTATCGGATGTTGGAGGATTTTTGAAGCGACCCCATGCCTCGTAGCCGATATATGCAGCAACTCCAAAAAGCATCAAAGCGTTGAGCGCAGCAGCGAAAATCTCAAAGCGATGAAATCCAAACGTGAATCTCTTAGTGGCTGGCATTTTGCTAAGGCGAATGGCAAGCAGCGCGATTGCAAGCGCCGCGGCGTCGGTCATCATATGCCCTGCATCTGAGATGAGAGCGAGACTGTTGGCCCACCAACCCCCAAAAAACTGCAATATCATCACCAAGGAGGTGAGTGCGCAAGCAATGGCAAGCGCTCGTGTCGGAGTGTTCGTGCCCGCTCCGTGCGCGTGCTTGTGATCAGTTACCATTGCTTACCTCACCTGATTGAGTAGTGACGCGCCAACAATCACTACGCGCTCATTTTCTTTTAAACCAGACACTACGTTGACCGTTGCGCCATCAATAATTTCCGTGATCACCACGCGCGGCACATAGCGCTCGGGATCAACCTTCACCCAAACAATGGCTTGGTTGCTCGGGTTTTTCACCACGGCTGCGACCGGTATGGCCACGCCTTTTATTTTGCTCGCGGTTTGCACGAACACTTTCACCGGCTGGCCCACTGCGAGCAGGGAAAGCGATTCCCCCTCAGCCCGGAAGCTCAATGGTAAAGCCTGCTCACGTAGGCTGCGGGCTGCGCCGAGGAATGTCAGCGGCGCTCGCTTTTCGCCCACTAGAATAAATGCCGCGCTCACATCGCTTGCAACGGCTGTATCAAAAGCGAGCGCCTCCACGCGCAGACGCTTTGGATCTACCACTTCAAATACCAACTCGCGCGCATCCACCACTTGCCCGGCGACAGCATTGCTCGCAGCAATCACGCCATCGGCGGGGGACGAGAGGGTATCGCGGGCACCTACGCTGCCTGCCACGGCACTGACTCTGCCGCGCAAACTATCGAGCTCCGCTTTCGCTTGTTCGCGCTCGCGGGAAGATCGGGCTTGCCCAGCGCTTGCCTGGCTGGCTTCAATCTCCACGATCACATCGCGGGCTTCGATTTGTTGCCCTGGCGATACCCCGAGGCTCACAATCGTGCCGTCCACAGGCGTGCGAATGGGTTCTTTTCCGTTCACGCCGCCTTCAATTGCTGCGAGCTTTTCTTCTAAGGCAATGCGCTCGCGCTCCGCCGCTTCAATTTCTTTACGCGGCACGGTGCCAGAGAGCTCACGCAGCCGGGCAACGCGGGAGATCGCCAGATCCCGGCTCGCTTTTACTTCTGCAAGCGCACCGAGCTGGCCGCTGCGTTCAGTCGCGCTGAGCGCGGGCACGAGATACGCAATCACTTCGCCGGCTTTCACCGATTGCCCCACGCGTGGCCAGGCGCTCGCTGCCTCGATGCGCCCGGCCTGAGCAGCTTGCACGCGTGCGCCTGCTTTTTCAGCGCGGTTCCAACGCGACTCGGCCAATGCATAGTTCGCGCGCAGCTCTGAGAGTTGCGCCAGCTGGTTCGCCTTTTCGATTTGCCCGGCTGCAGGCACCACATACGCCAATATCTCCCCTTTTTTAACCACTTGACCAAGGGTAGGCAAGCCTTTCGGCCCGGCTTCTATGCGCCCGGAGAGCATGGCCTGTACTTTCCCCCCTGCGTTGGGATCCATCATCACTTTGCCGTTTAATTCAATCGCGCGCGGCAGCTCCTGAATGGCCGAGGGCGCGGTGCGAATGGTCATTTGCCGCTGTGCGGCTTTCGGCAAAAACACGGAGCCATCGGGCTGGCGCTTCGGCGCGTTCGCGCTTACGACCTCCGGCGCGCCATCGCCGTGATCGTGGCCTGGGCTTGCGGGAGAAAGATTGGAGATTGTGCCGATAAATACGCAGATTGCAGTGCGGAAAAGTGCGTTCATCACACACCTCCTTTTTTTAGTTGACGGCGACGCTTCATAAGCCACCATAGCGCGGCACTTCCGCCGGCGACAAAACCGACGATTGCCGTCATCAATCGCGGCGAGGCTAACCAGGCTTCCAAGGTATGCAGAAACCCATCGTGGTGGGCGGCAGCGTTTTGCCCAACGACCAAATCTGCTGCCAAGATATCGGCCTCTTTTCCCGAGACGACCGTAACCACTAACGGATACGACCCATTGGCTTTGAACGCTGCGGCTTCAAATTCGTACGTGCCTTCATCCTTCAAATATTTGCCAATCAACTTAACCTTGCCCGACTCAATCTCCACCTTGGCATCGGCCACTGGGGCGTTGTCCAGGAAGCGATCAATGTACACATTCAAATGCGGGCCATCCACAATACCAATCGCTTCAAATAAATCGGAGTGGGTGGAAAATTTTGGCGCAGCCGGGCCTGCCGCTTGCGGGGCTGCGGCCTCGCCATGATCGTGGCCAGGCCCGGCAAAGGCCGCAGTGCAGAGCAAAGCGCTGAGCACAAACAGAAACTTTATTTTCATGGTGTTACTCCAAAAGCTTGATTGAGGCGTGAAATGGCGCGCAAAGATTCGATACGCGCCCGCTCGGCGGCCCGCTCTGCGTCAAAGCGCTCCGCTTCGGCGCGTAGCCGGGTGGGCAGATCCGATTCGCCGAGTTGAAAAGATTTGGTTACCATCGCCTGCGACGCACGCGAAAGCTGCGCGCGGGCATCGGCCAACGCAGCGATCTCCTTAGCGATTTCAACGCTGCGCTGCGCAAGCAGAAATTCTGCGGCGACCTGCGCGCGTGCCTGTGAGGCCAGCGCATGCGCCTCGGCGAGCTCCGCCTGTGCACTAGCGACGTTTATTGCACCTTCTCGGTTTGAGAAAAGCGGAATGCTCACACCAATGCGCAGCGCTTTTTCGATCACCGTATCAAGATTTTGGCGCTCTCGCGACAACGTGAAACTAAGCGTAGGCCCGTCGCGCGTTGCCGTCCGTGCGTTCGCAGCCCGCGCCTGTGCAGATTCGCGTGTTCGCTCCGCCGCGCGTACGTTTGGGTGGGTATCCGCGTTTGGCGTGAGCTGGAGGTTTTCCCCGACCGGCGTGACGTCACTTTTACCGAGCAATAGTTGAACCACCATTTCCGCGCGCAGCAATGCATCTTGAGCCTGCGCGGCACCGAGCTCGGCGAGCCGTAGCGCGCTTTGGGCTAAGTTCGCGTCCACCGGTGCGAGATCGCCCGCGCGCACGCGCAGCGCCACATCTTCGCTAAGCGCGCGCGCTTCCACTACTTTGCGCGCGGCGAGTGTATTTTCCTCGCGGGTGATTGCCAGCGCCCAAAGCCCTTCGCGTACCTCACCGGAGAGTTTTAGTTTTGTCGCCGCAAGCTGCGATTCGATTGCGCTGCCCTCTGCAGTGGCCAGTGAGCGGGCGGCATCCCGCGCGCCCCAGTTCCAAATGGGAATACTGAACTCGGCCTCGGTCGCGCGTCGGCCGGTATTGGCAAAACGTGCGTCGGAGAGCTGGGAAAGCATAAGCGTGGGGGACGATGGCGTAAGCGAGGCGGCGGCATTTCGACGCGCATTTACTTCTCCCATGCGGGCAGCGGCCGATTGTGATGCGGGATGGCGCGCCCAAGCTAGCGAGACGGCATCGGCTAGGGTGATCGGCGATTGCGCGTATGCGGTAGCTGCTGAAGTCGCAAATAGCGTCGCAGCAATGAGCGATGCATTAAATCGGAGTCGAAACTCCATAGGAAACTCCCAAAAGTATCAAGAAATTGATGCTTTCGGCGAGTTCAACGCAAAAGGGATTTGGTAGCGAACCCGCCGATCACACGGCGGGAATCCACTGCGGTCGTTCGATGCGATTAGGCGCAGACGAAGGGAGCTTTTGAGTGCGATTGGTAGCGAGCGCATGGCCGCAATGCGTTGTTGTGAGTCTTACGATTTCGCATGCAATTGACGCGCCGTGGGAGTGGCAGCAGTCGTCTGCGGCGCACGGCTGATCTGCGCTATGGTGCGCATGTTCGACGTGAGTGACGTCTGTTGAATGCGCCGCATGTTCACCCGAAATTGCAGCGGGGTGAGCGAAGTGGCCTCCTGATGGCATCGCGTTGAGCATTGCCGAGAGCGCGAAAACTCCGAGCAAAAAGATAACAGACATACGTTTCACTCGGCTGAGTATACCGGAGCATATTTCGGTCTGAAAACACTCATTTTCGGGCAAAACTGCGCCGCAGGTATTCAAAGCAGCAATGCGCTGCGTCACCGTTTTTGTACCTGCGGCGCAGTTTTGCGCCATTTCCGCTATCCTTGCGTTATACAAATTGGAGGAGTTAGACTTGAATCAATTATTTTCACGCTTGGCATGCGCGCTTGGCGCCGCTACGCTGTTTTCGGCGTCGATCGCGCAGGCAGCAGATTTTTCAATTGGTTTTTCGGCAGACATCACCGCCTTTGACCCGCACTACCATAACGTAACGCCCAATATCGTGGCGACCAATCATGTGTTTGAGTCGCTGACCGCAAAAGATGTCAATATGCGCGCGATCCCGGCGCTCGCCACGAGCTGGAAGGTGATTGATCCAACGACGTGGGAATTTAGTCTGCGCAAAGGCGTGAAGTTTCACGACGGCAGCGATTTCACTGCGGAAGACGTGATTTTCTCCTTTGATCGTGTATCGAAAGTGCCTAATTCACCATCGCCGTTTACCGCTTTCGTGAAGGGCATCAAATCTTCGCAAATCGTTGACCCACATACGATCCGCTTTAGCACTGGATCGCCTTACCCGTTGCTCGCGCTCGATCTTGGTGCGGTAATGATCGTATCAAAAAAAGCTGCGATGACCGCGACTACCGATGACTTCAATTCTGGCAAAGCGGCCATGGGCACAGGCCCTTATAAGCTCGCAAAATATAGCAAAGGTGACCGCGTTGAATTGCTGCCAAATTCCGCATGGTGGGGCGGCAAGACGCCATGGGATAAATTGACGATGCGTATCATCCCGAGCGATCCTGCGCGCGTGGCCGCGCTGCTTTCGGGTGATGTGCAGCTGATTGAAAACGTGCCCACTGCCGATGTGCCAAAACTTAAGACCAACGCCAATCTCACGCTCGAACGGATCACTGGCAATCGCCTGATTTATCTGCATCTCGATAGTAACCGGGATACCACCCCGTTTGCTTTCGATAAGCAGGGCAAACCACTGGCCAAAAATCCGCTGAAAGATCCGCGCGTACGTCTTGCGATTTCAAAAGCGATCAACCGTGAAGCCATCGTTTCTCGCATCATGGACGGTGAGGCGGAAGCTTCTGGCCAGCTCGTGCCCAAAGGCGCTTTTGGCTACACGGCGACGCTACCCGTTGAAAAGCTCGATGTTGATGGCGCTAAGAAATTACTCGCCGAAGCGGGCTACCCCGAAGGCTTCGCCCTGACTATTCATGGGCCTAACAATCGCTACGTCAATGACGATCAAATCTTGCAAGCGGTCGCCCAAATGCTCTCGCGCGTGGGCATCGCGATGAAAGTTGAAGCGATGCCGTCGGCGGTCTTCTTTACCCGAGCAAGCAAGCAAGAATTCAGCCTCTTTTTAGTAGGATGGTCACCTGATACCGGCGAAATCTCGGGCGTGCTGCGCCCCTTGCTTGCAACTTTCGATAACGCCAAAGGCTGGGGCACGGCAAATCGCGGCCGCTACTCCAACCCCAAAGCCGATGCTCTCATGGAAGAAGGCTTGCGTGAAGTCAATGATGCTAAGCGCGAGGCGCTTCTGATTCAATCGATGGAGCTTTCGATTAAAGATACTGGCATCATCCCACTGCATTTCCAAACCAATGTCTGGGGCATGAAAAAAGGCTTTGGCTATACCCCGCGCGTTGATGAGCGCACGTTTGCCCATCAGGTGATGATGAAGTAAATTGATGATGGTTTTGGGTCAATACCTGCGGCGCAGATTTGACTCAAAAACGGGCTCTCAGCCGCTACCGCGTCTCCATCATCGCGGTGCGTAGCTGCGGCGCGATTTTGCGCGGGGCATCGCCCCCGCGTGGGCCGAGCGTGCCCGACTCATGGCGTACGATGATTTCAAAAAATGAGCGAATCCGATCGACGTACTCCACAGCCTCGTAGCCGCGCGCGAGGCCGTGCTTCAAGGTGATCGCAACTTTTGGGTTGGCAAGCGCGGGTAAGTGCAACTTCACGTCGGCCCAACTATCGGGGTTGCGACCCGCCCGCTGGGTCAGGATGCGGCCATCTTCGACGTGCCCGAGGCCGATGTTGTAGGCGGCGAGCGCGAAATAAGTGCGGTCAGGCTCGGCAATGCGATCAGGCGTGGCGCGGTGAAGGTAGGCCAAATGCTTGCCACCCGCAGCAATCGCGGAATCAGGGTTGGTGCGGTCGATACGATACATGTTTGCCGTGTCTTGGGTGAGCTGCATGAAACCCTGCACTCCCGTATAGCTCACCGCTCGCGAGCGCCATTGCGACTCTTGGTAAGCGAGCGAGGCGAGCAGCCGCCAATCAATGCCATTGGCCGCTTGCACCCGCTTGAGCGCTGGCCGCCACTGCGGCAGCGTTTGGGAAATGCGCTGCTCAAACATGATGGCATCAAAGCTATTGACAGCCGCGGTATGGCCAAAATATTGCTCTTTGAGATTGGCTACGGTGCGATCTGCAATCGCGTGCTTTAAGAAATGGTGGACGTCGGTGGAGAGCGCAGTATCGTCTGCCCGCGTGAGCCAAGCGCGACCGGTATCGTGCACGGTCATGCCCTGGCCAACGCCGGTATAGATGTGCTGCATCGCGTCGTAGGTGTTACGGTCTATCACCGCATATTTATGTTGGGCGGAATCAATGCGCGCGAACAGTGACTCTTCAGTTGATCCATCGAAACGCACAAATTGGGTGTGCGGGAATCGGCTTTTGATGTCGTCAAATTGCGGGCTTTCAAAGATCCGCGCCAATACGGGCACGATCGCACCATCCAGTGCGCCATCGCTTCGTGGCGGGATTGCGCCCGGGGAATAAGCGATGATCCAAGCACTATCAGCGTAATTAACGGATGTAGCGAGCAATTTCTTGTTTGGTTCAGAAGTGAAACCAAGCGGCGCAAGATCGATTGCGCCGCTTGCGAGCGCCTCGCGCGCTGCGGCAAGGCCGCTGAAAGTGACGATCTCGACCGTGCGCCCGAGATGCTTGGCAAACGCATTAACCAACGCTTTTTCGAAACCCGGCATGCCCGGAAATACCCCCTCCGAGGCAATCGTTGCGCTCTCAACAAGCCCAACCCTGATCGTATCGCGCACGACAGCAAGCTTGGGCAGACTCGCCACGAGGGGCTGCCATACGCCGCCTTCTTCGTTGGCGAGCGTAAGCCCGATCCACCACGGGGTCGCGAGCACCGCGAAAGCGGCGCTCAATGCAACGTGTTTAGGGTTTAGCTTAAATCTCAATTTGCGTACGGTTTTATATTTGTCTAACTAAATTTAGTTTAATGTCCAATCTGCTGCAAAGCCAACCGTCTGTCATTTTCAACAAAAATAGCACTATTCGTCGGTAAATTTAGAATTCACTTTGTTGGTGCAAATTTAGAATAGTTACATAAAATCAATAAGATATAAAAATCCTTAAATTGGTGCATTACGTTTCGACGTTGCATCTGCCGATTTCGAAGGGATCATCTCATCGGTGTGCGCACCTACAATCGCACCATGTCAGACCATGCTTCGATCTTCCCGGCCGCGCAAAAAAAACCACCCCGTACCTGCGATTGGCTCGCGTTCATCTGTTTGATCTTGGTGATCATCGGCGCGCTTTTTTTCGGGCGCGTTACCGTCGGTGTTGCCGATTTTTGGGCATGGTGGCAAGACGCGGCCGCCATTGATAGTCCCATGAATATCGTTTTTTCCGTGCGTGCGCCGCGTGTGCTCGCCGCCGCATTCATTGGCGCGGGGCTCTCCATCGCCGGGCTCGCCAGCCAGATCGCCTTGCGCAATCCATTGGCTTCGCCCGATGTGCTCGGCGTATCGGCCGGAGCTGGGCTGGGTGCGTGTATCGCAATGGCGGCGGGCGCGTCGGTCGCGGGGATTTCACTGGCCGCCTTCGCGGCAGGGGTGTTCGTAACTGCGGTAGTGATGGCGGTGAGCGCGGCGCTGCAGCGGGTAAGCGGGCGCGATCCAGTGTTGATGACCGTGCTAGTGGGGCTCGCCATCTCCAGTTTCTGCGCCGCAGGTATTTCGGCAGTGAAGTGGTGGGCTGATCCATTCTCGAAGCTCCCCGCGATCACCTTTTGGCTTTTGGGAAGCTTAGCAACGCTGGGCTGGATCGAGCTGGCGTGGCTCGTGCTCGGCAGCGGGCTTGCGCTTGCTTTGCTGCTCGCAGTCGGCCCGCGGCTGGGCGTTTTGGCATTGGGCGATGCGGTCGCGCGAAGTGCTGGAGCCAATGTTGCGGCGTTGCGCTGGGTCGCGCTCACCGCATCGGCTTTATTGAGTGCGATCACAGTGGCTTTTTGCGGCATGATTGGCTGGCTTGCGCTCTTGATGCCGCATGCAGCGCGTGCCGTGAGACCGGCGGATGCGCGCGGTGAGCCGTGGGCGCTTTGCGCGCTTTTAGGTGCGATTGCGCTGGTGGTGATCGATACGCTTTGCCGCAGCATCGCCGATAGTGAGTTCCCGCCTGGCGTTGCCCTTGGTGCGCTCGGTGCGCCAGCATTTTTGTGGGCGCTCACCCGCGTCTTACCAAAATGAGCGCGCTTTTAGATTGCAGCGCCGTGGTGAGCGGTCGCGCAGGTCAAGCGCTGCACCCAGCGATCTCATTTACGATCAACGCGGGCGAGAGCTTGTGCTTGCTCGGGCGTAATGGTGCTGGCAAATCGACCCTGCTTTTAACGCTGCTCGGGCAGCTGCCAGCGCTTGCTGGTGAGATCGTGTGGCAGGGCGCGCCGGTCGCCCAAATACCTGCGGCGCAACTTTCTGCGCTTGTGGCTTTCGTGCCGCAGCGCCCGATCGCGCCTGAGGGCATGCGGGTCGATGAATTGCTTCGCCTCGGTGGCTACCGATTTTTAAGCCCAAAAATGCGCAAATCTGCGCCGCAGGTATTAGAAATGCTCGCCCGCGTGGGCTTGCAAGGCTTTGAAGCGCGGCAGGTCAGCGCGCTTTCAGGGGGCGAACAGCAGCGGGCGATGGTGGCGCGCGCGCTCATGCAAAACGCGCACGCCATCATCTTAGACGAGCCCACCGCGCATTTAGACGTGACCCAACAATCTCAAATTCTCGCGCTGCTGCGGCAAATCTGCGCCGCAGGCACGGCGGTGATTTTCTCAAGCCACGACCCAAATGACGCGCTCCGAAATCACGCGCGCACCCTCGCTTTTTTAGCGGACGGTACGCTCGAAATGCGCTCGCCCGGCGCACTCGATGCCGCCCATCTGGCGCGCATTTATGGCGGAGCGTTTACCCGGGTCGAGATTGCAGGCAGCGCGCGATTTTTAGCGAACGCCTAAGCGCCTAAGCGGCGAAAGAGGCCATACCTGCGGCGCAGATTTGAGCCCAAATCTGCGCCGCAGGTATGCTCGCGATCGCAATTACACAGCCGACCAGACCATTTCTTCATCGAGTGGATAAATCGGGCGCGGCACCCGCTGCCAATCGACGTTTTTGAGCACGGGTGTGGTTAAACCCGGCACATCAATTTCGATAATTTGATCATCGCAGAAGAGTAAATCAAACGCGGCCCGGAAGTGTCCCCGCGATTTCACCACCACACTGCGCGCCTTTGCAATATCGAGCCCAAACATCTCGAAAAATACCGTATCTTTGCATTGCTGACGCACGCTCACCACGACCACGCGCATGCCGCCTACGCGCAAGAGCGCACTCGCGCCAACGTTGATCGTTGTGCCCGCAGCGATCCCACGCGTGCCAACGCAGAGGCCACTATGCAAACCTTCAACGACAACCTCGGCGTCAAATTTTCCCGATAATGGGTGCGATTCTTCGGCGTTGAACATTGCCCGAAATGTTGCCCCAATGCCTTGCGCATGGGCGATGTGGGCTAACGCCGGATCGTAAAAAAGCCCCAGCAGGCAATCGGTAACGGCGGCTTCAGCGAAGGCTTTCAATATCCAAATCGTATTGCTGCGACCGCCGCCACCGGCGTTATCGGCGACATCGGCAAAAAGCAGGGCAGGGCGCGCGCGATCGCGGCTGCAGGCGAGGGCCATTTGGGTGGCATCGGCGAGCGACGTGAGGCGCGGCACATAGCGCCTGCGCTCGCTCCACGCGTGCGTCGCGATGTCGTTTGCGAGCGATTGCGCGAGTGGGGCATCGTTGCGCGTGGTAACAATGACCGACAATCCATTTTTTGAGGTATCACCTAGCGTAAAACCGGAAAGGATCGAGACATTGACGACCCGCGCGTCAACCTTCGATTGACCGTAGGCGATCAAATCTGCGTATGGTCCTGATTTTGTGTTTTGCGTAACCGACGGTGGAATGAGCGGCAGCTTAACGAAGCCTGCGGTCGGTCGCATCCCCGAGAGCATTTCTCGTAAGTGCTGCGCGCACTCTTTCCCGCGTGCCGCCATATCGGTATGCGGATTTTCTAGGTAAGCAACGAGAATATCGGCGTTGTCCACCATGCGCTGCACGATATTGCCATGCAAATCAAGCGTGGCGACGATGGGCACAGCATCGCCGACCACCGCGCGCACCGCAGCGAGCAAGCTGCCGTCGGGATCATCATCGCCAGTGGCAATTGCCGCGCCGTGCAGCGAGAGGAATACGCCATCGACGGGCAGCGCGGCGCGCAAGCGATCGCAAATACCGCGCACAACATCTTCAAAAAAAGGTTGATCCACCGGGCCGCTCGCGCCCACGTGCGTGGCTAAAAGCGGCGCAGCCTGCCATGTGCCGGAGGCGTCCATCGCCTGCACGAAGCCTGAAATCGTGGGTGCGAAAGGCGGCGATGCGCTGCGTAATTCATTGGCGAAAGCATCATCGGCGATATAGGAATTCGCTTCAAATTCGGCGCGGGTCGCCACCGGCGAATGGCTGTTAGATTCGAGCATAAAGCCCGCGATTGCAATTTTGGGTGTGTGCATACCTGCGGCGCAGATTTCTGATGTAAACAGTGGGAAATACTTTATAGCGGAGTCTGAGGTGATGTCCAAAATCATGTTTCGTAAATTCATTGTTAGTGCGCTGGCGTGGGCAGCGTTTGCCGCGAGCGCGCAAACGCTCACGCTTGGTACCAAGCTGGAATTGACCACGCTTGATCCGCATTTTTTTGCTTCGTTTCCCACTGGCAGCGCGCACGAATATCTCTTTGAGCGTCTCACTCAGCTTGATGAAAATTTGAAAGTGCAGCCCGCGCTGGCGCTGAGTTGGCGCGCGGTGGATGAGCTCAATTGGGAATTCAAATTGCGGCAAGGCGTCACCTTTCACGACGGCTCGCCACTGACCGCAAACGACGTGTTGTTTACGCTGGAGCGTGTGCCAACCGTGCCCAACTCGCCCAATCCGTTTACCCAATTTACGAAAAGCATCGCGCAGGCCACGCGCGTTGACGACCTCACTTTGCGCTTTCGCACGACGTTGCCTGCGCCGATGTTGCCGCATGATTTATCTAATGTATTCATCATCTCGGCCAAGCACGGTAAGGGCGCGAGCACGGCCGATTACAACAGCGGCAAATCGGCAATTGGCACAGGCCCATATAAATCGAAAGAGTTCAAAGTCGGCGAGCGCTTGGAAGTGGATCGCTTCGATGGTCATTGGCGGGCGGGCACGCCGCAGCGCCAGCCGTGGGCGCGGGTCATTGAGCGCACGATTAGTAAAGATCCTTCGCGGCTCGCCGCGCTCCTTTCCAATGAAGTCGATGCGATTGACTTAGTGCCAGTGGCTGATATTCCGCGCCTGAAAATCGATAAGCGCTTCACGCTTTTTCGGGGTGCAGCCGCGCAGGTGCAATATATCGCGCTTGATAGTGTGCGCAGCGTTTCGCCCGCGGTGACCGCCAAAGATGGCACGCCATTAAAGTCCAATCCGCTCGCCGATGCCCGTGTGCGCAAAGCCCTTTCGCTTGCGATCAATCGCGTCGCCATCGCCGATAAGTTAATGGATGGCTCGGTGGTACCGGCAGCGCAGCTTTTGCCTGCGCAATTCCCCGGCACTAGCCAAGCGTTGAAGCCCGATGCTTATGATCCAATGCGGGCGCAAGCGCTGCTCAAAGAAGCGGGCTGGGCGGAAGGCTTTCGTATCGTGCTTACAACGACCAACGATCGCTACCCAAACGATTCTGCGATTGCCCAGACCATTGCCCAAAACTGGTCACGCATTGGGCTGAAAGCGGAAGTGGAAGGGATTCCGGGCTCAGTATTTTTTGGACGGGCGAGTAAGCAAGAGTTTTCGGCATTTACCGCGCAATACGGCGCAGACGATGCCGCGACCGGCATTCGTGCGCTGATCGCAAGCTGGGATACCGCGCGCGGCTTCGGCACCGGCAATCGCACCCGCTATACCAATTCTAAAATCGATGACCGGCTGTCCGTGGCGCAAAGCACGATGGACGACGGCAAGCGATTGGCCTTGCTCGCCAAAACCATCGAGTTGGCGATGGAAGATATGCCGTTAATCCCTGTTTTCTATCCCATCTTTGACTTTGCAGCAAAAAAGGGAATGGTCATCACCCCGCGCCCGCAGCGTCGCTTTAATGCCTTAATGATTCGGCCCGGCTAAGCGGGATCAGCAAACGATAGTAAACTTCGCCATGGCGGGTCGCCCCGCATGGTGAGATCGCCAATCTGGTCAGGTCCGGAAGGAAGCAGCCACAACGATCGTAGCCAGTGCCGGGGGAACGGCTCGCCACTCTTATTTTTGGTGTCCGGTGAAATGATCACCGTTCACCGCTACGCCCCAGTCAGCGCTGCGGATTTCGCTGCAGTCATTTTTTTTAACTGCTCCTCACCCAATCGCGCTTCCATTGACTGCTACCGCCCTCGCTCGCAAATACCGCTCCCGCAATTTCTCTGAATTGATCGGCCAGCAGCACGTTGTTAAAGCGCTCACCCACGCACTGGAAACGGGCAGGCTGCATCATGCCTATTTGCTCACCGGCACGCGCGGCGTTGGCAAGACCACCATCGCGCGAATTTTGGCGAAATGCCTTAATTGTGAGACCGGTGTCACCGCTGCGCCTTGCGGTACGTGCAGCGCCTGTCTCTCTGTAGAGCAAGGGCGCTTCGTTGATTTGCTGGAGCTTGATGCGGCATCCAATACGGGCGTTGACGATATGCGTGAGATTATCGAAAACGCACGCTACGCTCCCACCTCTGGCCGCTACAAGGTGTACCTCATCGACGAGGTGCATATGCTCTCTAAAAACGCGTTTAACGCGATGCTCAAAACGCTAGAAGAGCCGCCGGAGCATGTGAAATTTGTGTTGGCGACGACGGACCCACAAAAAATCCCCGTCACCGTGCTTTCGCGTTGCTTGCAATTTAATTTGAAGCAATTGCCCCCAGATTTAATCGGCGAGCATTTACGCGATGTGCTCGGTAAAGAAAACGTGGCGCACGATGATGTAGCCGTACAGCTCATTGCCCGCGCCGCTGCCGGCTCGATGCGCGATGCGCTCTCGATTACCGATCAAGCGATCGCGTTTGGCCATGGCAAGCTGGAAGCAGAGCAAGTGCGCACGATGCTGGGCGTGGTCGATACCGATTATGTGATTCGTATCGGGCAATCGCTTGCCGCAACCGATGGCGCAGGCCTGCTCGCGCATGTCCAGATGCTCTATGAGCGGGGCATTTCATTTGATTCGGTGTTGCAAGAATTGGGCGTACTCTTTCACGATATTGCGTTGCGACAAGCCATACCTGCGGCGCAGATTTCGGGTGCGTGGGATATTGCTGATCTGGTGGAAGCATTCTCTCCCGAGACTGTGCAAGTGCTCTATCAAATTGCATTGACCGGGCGCCGGGATTTACCGCTTGCACCAGATGAGCGCGCTGGCTTTACGATGTCGCTCTTGCGCATGCATGCGTTCGTTCCCGGCAGTGCCGATGCAGACGGGAATGCGCCCACACCAGAACGCACGACTAAGCCCTTGCGCGCGAGGCTGGGGCCGCGGGTAGAAGTGGCGATTCCAGCGCTGGACGTGATTCAAAAAGCCGCTGAAATGCCGCAATCTGCGCCGCAGGTATCGCCGGTGATTCAGGCCGCTCCAACGCGTAGTGAAGATTCTTTTAAGGCCGCCGCGGCGCCAACGCCGTCGCGCGAAACCGTCGCTGCTTTCCCCCCGCCAGGGCTTGCGTCAGTGCCATCAATATCGACGTCCACGGCCAGCGCGTTTGACGGCGATTGGCCTGCGCTGGTCGCGCGATTGCCTTTGGTCGCGCTCACGCGTGAATTTGCCCGCAATTCAGCGCTTGTCAAAGTCGACGGCAATACTTTTTGGCTGGCCCTGCCCGACGATAAGCGCACGCTGATTAAGCATCAAGCAAAAATGAAAGACATCTTGACCGAATATTTCGGCAAGCCAATTCGCTTAGAAGTTGAGCTGGGCGATATTAAAAATACACCCGCACCGACGCTGGCCAAGCAAGAAGCAACAGCCCGCAGCGAGCGCCAAATCGAAGCCGAAACTGAATTTTTAGCCAGCCCGTTTGTGCAAGCGCTCGTTCGCGATGCGGGTGCGGTCGTGCATAAAGAGACGATCGAGCCCGTTGATCGCCCTCTAAAGTAAGCTACGGCCATGTCTAACGACGCCTTTGCCAAACTCCCCATGCCGCCTTACTTCGCCGTGATTTTTTCATCGCTGCGTACGCCCGGCGAGCACGGCTATGGCGCGACTGCCGATCGCATGGCCGCGCTCGCCGCGCAGCAGCCCGGCTATTTAGGCGCTGAGAGCACGCGCGGTGAGGATGGTTTTGGTATTACCGTTTCTTATTGGGAAAGTGAAGCCGCGATTCGCGCCTGGAAAGCCCAAAGCGAGCATATCATCGCGCAGGAAACCGGTATCGCGACTTGGTATGAGCACTACGAAATACGCGTCGCCAAAGTCGAGCGCGCTTACGGCAAAAAAACTGATTAAAAATCTTAAATCTAAAGGAAATCTGCGATGTTTAATAAAGGCATGATGGGCAATCTGATGCAGCAAGCCCAAAAGATGCAAGAGGGCATGAAAAAAGCCCAAGACGAAATTGCGCGCATGGAAATCGAAGGCGCTGCCGGTGCAGGCATGGTCAAAGTCGTCATGACGGGCAAGCATGATTTGAAGCGCGTGATGATTGATCCGTCAGTCATGGACGATAAAGAAATGCTGGAAGACTTAATTGCCGCAGCGGTGAATGATGCCGTGCGCAAGCTCGAAGCTATTTCAGCCGAAAAAATGGGCGGCATGACTTCCGGCATGGGGTTGCCACCGGGGATGAAGCTGCCGTTTTAGGGCAGTTAGCGTTGCAAAGCCCAATACCTGCGGCGCAGATTTGATGGTTTGATTGCGTTAAACGTCAAACCAGCGCCGGGTCTGAAATATGTCCGGCCCAAATCTGCTGCCATCGATGTTGAGCGTACGCTTCAACACAAAATCAAAAAGCAGCGGGTTATGTTCGCGTAGCGTGCGCAAGGTCGGGATGTGCTCAGCATCGAGCATCTTTGCCTCTACGATTTTATTGAGTGAATAAAGCGGCATCACGCCCGGGAGCGGGTAGTCACTGCCGTTGAGTAAGCGCGGGTGCCAATCGTTGCGGCGCAAAAGCGTGGGCAGCGTATCCATGCGATTCATCTGCGCTACGGCAGAAAGATCAGCAAAAAGATTGCTGCGGTATTGTGGGGCATCCATGAGCCTTGCAAAAAGATCAAAGGCATCGACTTCAGGCCCATGCTTGCCCTGATCGAGATCGGTGTCGCTGCCAAGCGAAGCGCAATGGGCAACGATCACGCGCACGCCCTCATCGAGCGCCATGCGCAGGCGCAGCGGATTGCCAAACGTCTGCGTATCTGGCCCTTTCACGGCCACCTCTTTTCCGGCATGAATAATGAGCGGCAATCGGGCTGTGGCGAGCGCGCGAAAAAAAGGTTTGCATAAAAGATTGCTCGGGTTCATTCCTTGCGCCGCAGGTAGCCACTTTACGGCACGCGCGCCGTCCGCTTTCGCCTTTGCCAGCGCATCGAGGGCATCTTTGCGATAGGGGTGAATCGAGGCCACCCACTCAAACCGCTCTGGCATTTTGCGTGCAGCATCGCGCGCGTAGGCGTCAGGCACGTAAAAGGTTGAGTGCTCCAGCATGCGGCCGCCGGCTTCATTGTGTGTGTAGTCAAATGCAAAAACCATCACTTTTGCGCCAACAGGCATCGCTGCTGCGCAGGCTTGCAGCCGCGCGAGCATGCTCTTATCGCGCATGCCTTCTTGATCGATGACACAGCCGGCATTTAAGTAGCCAGTACGCTGCACTTTGCCATGCAGTGTTTTGCCCTCGGCCATATCGGGATGCAGCCAAACGCCCGCGCCGCTATCGCCATCTCCAAAGAGATGGGCATGGGTATCCCAAACTTGCGCAGGATCAATCCCCGCCCAAGCTGCCCGCACCAGCGCAGTATCAAACTGCGCCGCAGGTAAGGCGCTCATTGCGTTCGGTGATTTGCAGGGATTTTTTATGCCGTGCTCAAACGAGACTTTGCAGGCGGCTAGGCCAGCGCCTGCAGCACAGATGAGAAAGTTGCGACGGTTCATCTCGGGAATTTTTCAGAATAATCCGAGATTATCGGCGAATTGGAGCTTCCGATTGAACTCGGCTTCGCCCATCGCCTACGCGCTTCTTTGTTGCGTTAAGGTGGCGAGCGCATCGGATGCTACGCAGCCCGAAACGAGCACATACCTGCGGCGCAGTTTTGGCACTATTTTCGCTATTTTTCTTAATGTTTGGCGGGTGATTTTGCTTTAGCGATTGCAAAAAATTAGATGCCATTGGCTCTGATTCCGTTCGAAATTCAAATCTCATAAATCGGAGGTGAATCCCATTCTTCATCACTTCTACCGTTTTTTTGGGATTCCCCTCGCGATCATTTTCCACAAAAATCACGCTATCAAAACAAATTGCGCAGATTGCGGAATTCGCGGGGGAATTCATGACCACACTAACACTCGATCTTGAGCGCGCGCTTGCGCAGGCGTTGCGTGCCTTTGAGGGCGGCGAAATCCAAGAAGCAATCGACCGCGTGACCGACCAATTAAGTGTCATGCGCGGTGAGGCGAGCGCGCAGTGGCCAGAGATTGTTTCAGCGATTCGGCAATCACGCCTCGCTGAAATTGGTCATCAATGCCCGTTTACGCACCACGCGTTTACGCGGCCACGCGGCTACCCCGGCGATGCTTTACTTCTAGATTGGATTTATCGTGATTTTCGGCTTCTGCGCCGTCCCGATGAGCACTCACTCAGCGCTAAGCTCTATCGGCGCACCAACAGCAGCCTGCCGTCTACCGCTGTCCGCTGGCGGCGGCAGCATCTGGCGCACTTGATCGACGAGGCGGCCGCTGCAAAACCAAACGCGCGGGTACTGGCGATTGCCGCCGGACATTTGCGGGAAGCCGATTTATCGTTTGCCTTGCAGCGCGGAAAGCTATCTGAGTTGGTCGCGCTCGATCAAGACGCCAAGAGCCTAGAAGAAATTGATCGCGCATATATTGCACCGGGGATGCCGGTTACGACGGTGTGCGCCCCGATTCGTGACGTGATTTCCGGCAAGTATCGCGTCGAGGATTTCGATTTGATTTATAGCGCTGGGCTCTACGATTATTTAGATGCCGCCACGGCTTCGCGGCTGACACAAAAACTATTTGATGGGCTTCGTCCCAACGGCAAGCTCGTGGTGACCAATTTTTTATACGGCACGCCAGATTTGGGTTGGATGGAATCGCTTATGGATTGGTTTCTCATTTACCGTACGCAAGATGAAGTGCGGGCGTTTGCCGATACGATTTCTGCAGATCAGATCGCGCATTCGCACTACTACGCGTGTGCGACGAAATGCATCGGCTATCTTAGCTTGCGCAAGGCGTAGGCCCGTGGCGCGATATTGGCAGGATGCTCCCAGCTTGCGCGAGCTGCACGCCCTACTGCCCGCTGCGAGACATCGCAAACGACCGCTTTTCGCCGCCGGGCTTCTCCTTGCGGCGCTCACGCTATGGATTGGCGTTTGGGCCGGCGCGGTGTGGGTCAATTCACTTGGGTTGAAAGTTTTACTTGCAACGCTGTCGGGCGTCGCCACGGGCATACTGTTTGTGCTCGGGCATGATGCATGTCATGGCGCTTTTACCGGGAACGCCCGCTTCGATAGCTTCGCAGCCCGTCTTGCTTTTCTGCCGGCGCTTCATAGCGCGACAGCCTGGGATTGGGGGCACAACCGCATGCATCATAGCTGGACAAACTTGCGCACCAAAGACCCCGGCTACGCGCCATTAACGCTAGCAGAATGGCGCGCGTTGCATCCACTCGGCAAACTCTTACGCCGCATCTACTTCACACTTCCCGGCATGGGGTTTTATTATTTAATTGAAGTGTGGTGGCGTAGCCTCACGTGGCTTAATGCAAACGCGCGCGGCCAGCTGCGTTCACCGCGTGCGTTTTTTGGCGAGATCGCGGGTTTTGTGGGCTTCCTTGCCACACAAATCGCGATCATTACTTATTTCGGCGCATGGCGAAGTAGTGGTGACTGGCGCATTGCGGCAGAAATTGGGCTCTGCGTCATCTGGCCCTTCGTCCTTTGGAATTGGGTCATGGCGTTTGTCACGATTCAGCACCACACGCACCCGCGGGTCGTTTGGTTTTATGATGAAAAGCGCTGGAGCGTCTTCCAGTCGCAAGTCGGCGGCACGGTGCATTTAAAGCTTCCGCGCCTTTTAGAAATGACCTTCGCGCATATTTTTGAACACACCGCCCACCACGTCGATAAGCGCATTCCGCTCTATGGTCTCGCGCCGGTGCAGCGGGCGCTAGAGGTGCACTTTGCCGATGCCGTCATCGTGCAAGTAGGCTCGCTCACGCACCTGCGCGACGTGTTGCGAAGCTGCAGGCTCTACGACTACGACGCGCAGACATGGCATGATTTCGATGGCCGCCAAACAGGCTAGGCGTTGTCGTTTCAGCGCAACGTGCGCGAACCAGATGGCGTTGGCTTCAAGCCGATCGTGCGCATTGTGCGACCACAATGCTCATGTTAGCCGATGCCTATTTTGATCCAAAAATAGCAAAAACTGCGCCGCAGGTATTACGAAAAAATAAACTGAAAACGTTGAATCTCAAAGCGCTGGAATAAACGCGATCGCATCTCCTCATCATGACCTCTGTTTTGTAAGCAGCAATCGTCAGCGTGCGCCTATCGGCATAAACCATAAGACGTAAATCCGTAAGCGCGTTCGTAGTTGCAGGGCGTGATCCGATTATTTTGGGGCGCGTGCTCAGGCTTAACCGGCGCAGTCTTAGTGCGTTCGCTCGGGAAAAGGGGGGATTCGGCTGGTTGCCGTCGTTTTCTCATAGACGAAACGGAGCATCTCGGGCGTGCCGCTTGAGGCGGAAGCTTAGGATTTGAAGTCAACACGAAGCGGGTTTCTTTAAAAAAACGCTTCTTTTTAGTCATTCGAATCTAAAATAGTAAGTTCCGCGTTACAGCAAGACTCCATGCCCTTGCTGCCTGCCGCGCATTACGTCACCGAATCGAAACCCATGACCCCTTCTTTTCTCCATTTAGAAAAAGCCTTGCGCGCCTTGCCCGGCGTGGGTCCGCGCGCTGCCCAGCGCATGGCGTATCACTTGCTACAGCATGATCGCGATGGCGCAGCAAAAATTGCCCAGAGTTTGATGGAAGCGCTTTCCCGCTTGCACCATTGCAGCCATTGCCATACGTTCACCGAGACCGATATTTGCCAAATCTGCGCCGCGGGTATTTCAGGTAAGCGCGACGGTGAGCAATTGTGTGTCGTCGAAACGCCCACCGATTTGATGCGCCTAGAGCAGACCGCGAGCTTTAGCGGGTTGTATTACGTTTTGATGGGCAAGCTGTCGCCGCTCGATGGCGTGGGGCCGAATGAAATCGGCTTAGATCGTCTGCTCAAGCGGGCAACCGATGGTGTCGTGAAAGAGGTGATTGTTGCGACCAATTTCAATACCGAAGGTGAGGCGACCGCGCACGTGATTTCAGAAATGCTCACCGCGCGCGGTATTCGCGTAACGCGGCTTGCGCGTGGTGTGCCTGTGGGTGGTGAGTTAGAGTTTGTTGATGCAATTACCTTGGCGCAAGCAGTGCGCGAAAGAAGATCCCTATGAGTTTGCCTAGAAATCATTTAGAGTTGCTCGCGCCCGCGCGAGATATTGAAATTGGTAAGCAGGCCGTGTTGCACGGCGCTGATGCGGTCTACATTGGCGGGCCAGAATTTGGCGCCCGCACTAAGGCCGATAATTCGCTGGCCGACATCGCGCAGTTGGTTAAATTTGCGCATCGATTTAATAGCAAAATTTTTGTGACCTTCAATACGATTCTGCACGATTCCGAAATTGAAATCGGGCGCAAGATGATCCATGAATTGTGGGATGTTGGCGTTGATGCCCTGATCGTGCAAGATATGGGAATTTTGGAGCTTGATATTCCGCCGATTCAATTGCATGCCTCCACGCAATGCGATATCCGCACCGTAGAAAAAGCGAAATTTCTAGGTGAAGTTGGCTTCTCGCAATTGGTGCTCGCGCGCGAGATGACCTTGAAAGACATCATCGCAACGCGAGCAGCCGTCAAGCGCGATGTTGCGCTGGAGTTTTTCGTGCATGGCGCACTCTGCGTTGCCTTCTCGGGAAATTGCTCGATTAGCCATGCGCATACTGGCCGCAGCGCCAATCGCGGTGAGTGCGCGCAAGAGTGCCGCTTGCCCTATACGTTGAAAGATAAAGACGGGCAGGTGGTTGCTTTCGATAAGCACTTGCTCTCGATGAAAGATAACGATCAGTCGGCAAATATGCGCGCGCTGGTTGATGCTGGCATTCGTAGTTTTAAGATCGAAGGTCGCTACAAAGATCTGCGTTACGTGAAAAATATCACGGCCCACTATCGCAAGCTTCTCGATGATATTTTGAAAAAAAGCGCGGGGCTCGCGCGCGCGTCCGATGGCGAGACGACGTTTTCGTTTACGCCCAACGTCGAGAAGACATTTAACCGCAGTGCGACTGATTATTTCGTTCACGGCCGCAATGAAGATGGCGGTGCGATTGGTGCTTTCGATGCACCGATGCATATGGGCGAAGTGCTGGGTAACGTGATTCGAATTGACGCCCAAAGCTTTGATATTGAATGCGCGGCGCCGATGGCCAATGGCGATGGCTTGACCTACATGCATAAGCGCGACGTGCGCGGCATGCAGGCCAATACCGCGCAAGAAATTGCGCCGCAGGTATGGCGTATTCGCCCGCAAATCACCATTCGCGAGTGTTTAGGGTTGACCGTGGGCACGCAGATGCACCGCAATCGGGATCATGTCTGGGAAGCGACGCTTTCAAAAGATTCCTCTGTGCGCAAAATTGCTGTGGATGCTTTCATCGAGCAAACCGATGATGGCTTGCAAATGATGCTGACCGACGACGCAGGGCACGTGGGCACTGCGCACGTTGTCATTGCGCTAGAAGCGGCGCAAGATGGCGCGCGCGCAGCAGAGACGATTCGCACGCAAGCGGGGAAATTAGGCGCAACAATCTTCACCGCGCGTGATGTTTCCACGCAAATGCATTCACCAAAATTCGTGCCTGTTTCGGTGCTCAATAATTTGCGCCGAGAGGCTGTTGAAGCGCTCGAGCAGGCGCGCACGGATGCCCATGTCCGCCCGCTGCGCGCGCAAGCCACGATACCTGCGGCGCAGTTTCCATTCACAACGCTTTCGTTTTTGGCCAATGTCTACAACGATTTCGCGCGCACTTTTTATAACAAGCATGGCGTGACGATGATCGCCGCTGCGTTTGAAGCGCATGAAGAGGCGGGCGAAGTGCCGCTGATGGTCACGAAGCATTGTTTGCGCTGGTCGTTTAATTTGTGTCCGAAGCAAGCCAAGGGCGTCACTGGCGTGCAAGGGTTTGTGCGTGCGGAGCCGATGGTGCTCGAAAGCGCGGGCGAGAAGCTCACTTTGATGTTTGATTGCAAACCGTGTGAGATGCACGTCGTCGGCAAAATGAAAGCGAATATTTTGAAGTCACCGCTGCCTTCCATTTCGCCGCTGCAGTTTTATGCCAAACGGCCTGCAGCGAGTGCAGCGTAAAGGCTAACACTAAATCGGAAATCGAATTACCTGCGGCGCAGATTGTCGCTACGGCATTCTCTGACTTAGCGCCGCCGCCGCCGCGACGACCTGCGCAATATGTGCAGGGTCGTAGCGATGCGCGGGCATGGTGAGGGTGAGGGCGGCGACGCAACCGCCATTGGGCGCAAAAATGGGCGCGGAGATGCCGGCGACTTCTGCGCGGTGATCGCCAACGCCGGCCGCGTAGCCTTCGCTGCGAATGCGGTGGTAGAGCGCGCGTTCTTTGGGGCCGAAGGCCAACGCAGGGGGCGGATCGAATGCCATTAAGACTCGGCCGCCGGTGCCGCGATCAAGCGGTAACAAATCGCCTGCGCTGACCAAATCGCGAATCGGGCTGGGCGAATCTTCGCGATACAAACACAAGCGCACGGCGCCCTGCCGCACGTGGTAGGCCGCGCTTTCGCCGGTACTCGCGACTAACGCCCGCAGCGCGGGTTGCACGAGATCGCGCAAGCTAAAACTATCGATATAGACGCGATGTAGCCGGGCGATATTGGCGGCAAGTTGATAATCGCCGTTTGCGCGTCTGCTTATCATGCCGGCGTGTTCGAGAGAGGCGAGCAGGCGCAGAATTGTGCTCTTATAAAAGCCGGTGCGCTGCGCGAGAGTTGCCAATGAAATTGCCCGATCACCGGCCTGAAATACGTTGAGGATGGTGAGTGCACGATCAACCGCGGCCGCGCCGCCAGTGGCTGCGCTAGCGGGTGTTTTTGCATTTTTGGACGGCGAGAGCGGGCCGTGGGGCATCTATGCTATCGTTCTACGGGATGGATTTATATTCTATCTGACAGAACGAAAGCGATGATTTGATGAAGCAAGTGGGTAACGAAACCGACGTTAATATCTGTGAAGTTGGCCCACGCGATGGTCTGCAAGCTATTGCCCGCACCATGGCCACCGCAGATAAGCTGGCATGGATCGATGCGCTTTACGCTGCGGGTCTGCGTGAGATCGAAGTCACTTCTTTCGTGCCTGCAAAATTGCTACCGCAGTTGGCAGATGCCGATGCGATCGTTCGCCACGCGATCGCGCTTGCGAATTTGCGCGTGGTCGCGCTGGTGCCGAATCTGCGCGGCGCGCAAGCTGCAATTGCTGCGGGCGTCCACAAAATTACGATCCCATGCTCGGCCAGCGCTGCCCATAGTCTCGCCAACGTGCGCAAAACACGAGAGGCGATGATCGATGAGGTCAAGCGCATCGTTGATCTACGCAACGAAACTGCGCCGCAGGTACAAATCGAGGCGGGAATCTCTACCGCCTTTGGCTGCACGATCCAAGGGGAAGTGACCGACGATGAAGTGGTCTGGATGGTCGAATCGGTCATTGCCGCAGGCGCCGACGAGACCGGCTTAGCCGACACCACTGGCATGGCCAATCCTGCGCAAGTGCGCCGACTTTTTAAGCGCTGCATCGATGCGGTCGGTGCGGAAAAAATCGCTGCTGCGCACATGCACAATACGCGCGGGCTGGGTCTTGCCAATTGCCTAGCCGCGTACGATGTTGGCATCCGTGGCTTTGATAGCTCCCTGGCCGGAATCGGAGGTTGCCCGCATGCGCCCGGAGCGTCGGGAAATGTCAGCACTGAGGATTTAGTCTTTATGTTTGAAGCGATGGGCGTACGAACAGGCGTTAACCTCCCACACTTACTCGCCGCGCGCGCACCACTGACCAATGGGCTTCCTGGTGAGCCGCTTTACGGTATGCTAGCGAGTGCCGGTTTGCCACTAGGATTCGGTCATGCCTGATAGTCCTAAAAAGTTGCCTCTTGCAGGCATTCGCGTCGTTGAATTTACGCACATGATTATGGGCCCCACCTGCGGGATGGTGCTAGGTGATCTTGGGGCCGAAGTGATTAAAGTCGAGCCACTGGAAGGTGACAACACGCGCCGATTACTCGGCTCTGGTGCAGGATTTTTCCCGCTTTTTAATCGCAATAAAAAAAGTATCGCACTGAATTTGAAATCACCCGAAGGCAAAGAAATCGCCTTGAAGCTCATCGCCAGCGCCGATATCGTAGCCGAAAATTTCCGCACTGAGGCGATGGTGAAATTAGGGCTCGACTACGATTGCGTGAAAGCGCTTAATCCGGGCTTGATCTACGTGAGCCACAAAGGATTTTTGCCCGGTCCCTACGCCCATCGCACGGCTCTTGATGAAGTCGTGCAAATGATGGGTGGTTTGGCCTATATGACTGGGCGACCGGGCGATCCCGTGCGCGCAGGCAGCAGCGTTAACGATATGATGGGCGGCATCTTCGGAGCACTTGGCGCACTCGCTGCGCTGCGCGAGCGTGATACCACTGGCAAAGGCCAGTTGGTGCAATCGGCGTTGTTTGAAAATAATGTATTACTGGTTGCCCAACACATGATGCAATTTGCGATCACAGATCAGCCAGCAGAGCCGATGCCTAATCGCATCTCGGCGTGGGCCGTTTATGATGTATTCACCGTTAAAAATAGCGAGCAAATTTTTCTCTCAGCCGTCAGCGATGGTCAGTGGAAGACGATGTGTGAAGCGTTTGGGTGGAGTGATTTATTCAACGATGCGCGCTACCCCGATAACAACGCGCGGGTCAATCTACGAGACGTATTGATCCCTGAGTTGCGCAAACGATTTGCGCCGTTTACCGCTGCGGAGCTCACCAAGATATTTGAGCAGCACGGCCTGCCATTTGCGCCGATTACCAAGCCCCATGAATTGCTCGACGATCCGCATCTGATTGCATCAGGTGGCATGCAACCGATCACGCTCGTTGACGGTGAAAAAAAGGGCACTATTGCGCAGACTGTATTGCTCCCATTTTCGATGGATGGGCAGCGCTTACCCGTTCGACTAAATCCTCCAACGGTTGGCGAGCATTCGCTCTCGCTGCTTGAAGCGCTAGGATATTCACCCGAGCAGGCGCAGGCGTTGCTTGATGCGTCGGTCGTATCAATAACCCATTAAATGGAGACGTTAACAATGAAGAAAATAGCTGTATTTTTTGCCGTAGCCTGCGCTGTAGGTTTTTCGCCCTTGAGCGCACAAACAGACAAGCCAATGAAGTTGATTTTGCCGATTAGCGCCGGCTCGGGAGTTGATACGATTGTGCGCGCAGCCCAGCCTGCGCTGAGTAAAGCGCTTGGTCAAACAGCTGTAGTCGAAAATCAGCCTGGTGCGGGCGGGCTGACCGGCACGCACGCGATGATCAAGTCGCAACCTGATGGCCAGACAATCGCGGTCATTTCAAATAATCACGTGATTTACCCGAGCGTTTTCAAGTCGATACCGTTTGATCCTATTGCCGACGTTACACCGATTGCGGTAATTGGCTCGACGCCGTTTGCGCTCGTCGTGAATAAAAACGTGCCGGCAAAATCGTTGCCAGAGTTCATTGAGATGTTGAAGGCGAAACCAGACGTCTATAACTACGCCTCGTCGGGTAACGGCACGATCCTGCATTTATCGGCCGAGCTGTTTAACGACGCAGCAGGCGTCAAGGCGAAGCATATCCCCTATAAAAGCGTCGCCCCGATGATCCAAGATTTAGTCGGCGGGCAAGTGGAATACGGCGTACTCGCTTGGCCCGCGGCGCGTGCGCATATCGCGAGCGGAAATTTACGGGCGCTAGCCATGCTCTCGCCCGCGCGCGTCGCGGTCGCACCTGATCTGCCCACTGCGACCGAGCTAGGCGTGAAGGCGGTTTCGGAGGGTTGGTTTGCGGTCATCGGGCCACCGAAATTATCGGCTATAGACGTCGCGCGCATTCGCAGCGCATTCGTTGCAGCGTTTGATACGCCCGATGTGAAAGAAGCGATGGCCAAGCAGGGCAATACGATCAACGTGCGCAGCAGCGAAGCGTCGGCTGATTTCATGAAATCAGAATTAAAAACGTATGCCGATATTGTCAAAAAAATTGGATTAAAAATCGACTGAACGTTTTATTTTGCGAGGCCAGTGGAAAGCGTGCTATACCTGCGGCGCAGATTGCGGGCTTAACGCGGCTCTGGCTTGGCGACCAAATCAAATTTGATGTCGAAGTTGGTAGTCGCTTTATTTGAAATCGTGACGCGCTTCGGCAAGGCGGGGCTGATTTGAGCGGGTGAAAGCAGGCTTGGATGCTCAAGCTTGATTTCATAGTCGCCCTCTGGCACATCGTCAATCGAAAGCGACCCGGTCGCCGCTGATTTGGCAAACCATGGCGTATCGACCACATAAATATGCGCGACCATGTAGCCGTGCAAAAGGCAATGCACCGTGATTTTTCCGAGCGCGTCGAGCGAGACCGGTGCCGGCTCTTTGGCGGTGAAAACCTTAAATTCAAAATTGGTCGGCCCCGTGAGCACTTTGACGTGATGCTCTTTATTGTCAAAGTTTGGGAAGCGGGCTTTAGTGCCGCGCTGCACAACGCTGACAAACGGCACAAACTTAAATCCCTGCTGGGCGATGCCCGCAACCGCATTGGGTGATACGGCGGGGGCGGTCTTATCGATAGGCATAAGGCTTGCGACCACATTCGGAAGTGGCGCGCCGTTGCGGTCTTTTACGCTGACAGTGACTTGTGCTGCGAAACCCATATTCGTAGAGAAAAGTGCGGCGAGCACCGCAATAGTTTGAAATTTCATTGGATTAATTTCACAAAAATTATGGCGTCACGATGTCGCGCTTCATGGGCGCTAAAAGTGCGATAAGCCGATTTTGAGTTGCCGAGCCGATACCATGCTCGCTGAGCGCGAGCTGAAGATCTTCGGCCAAGGCGTTGAATTGTTGTGTGGTTACGCCCATTTTTTCGTGCGCTGCTTTCATACTTTCGCCCTCGTAGGTGCAGCCGCCGCCCGTGATGGAGCAGATCTGCTGCACCAATGATTTTTCGAGCCGGTCGGTGTTGGCGTTTTTAAATTGAGCGGCGAGCACCGGGTTTTTCTCCCAGCGCTTGACTGCACTGGCGATGATTTTGGTCATGCCGGTTTCAGCGCCAAGATCGGCATAAAGTGTATTAGATTGCCCGATTCCTACGCTTGAAAGGAGGGCTGCGAGGAATGCAGTAAAGATAATTTTTGTCATGATTAAAACCCGACTTGTAGCGAAAGGTAAGCACCGGTTTGCTTGCGGTCTGCAGTGAGCGCGCCAACGATTTGACCGAGGTCTAGATAGGCGGCGGTGATCGATACATTTTTAGTCGGAAAGTAGGCAAGAAAAATATCGTAGGCCGCTTGCTCAGATAGATTGAGCGCGCTATTGCGTAAATTTCCCCGCTTGCTGCGCATCTCCACGCCAAGCACTAAATCCCGACGCAGTAAATAAGCAACCGAGGCCTCAAGGCTTGGTTTGTAGCCTGTGCCTTCAGGGCCTTCAAACCCAAGCAGACCAAATTGATTGGCCTTACTCAAGCGCACAGCTGCATTCACGAGCACGCTTTGGGCAAGGTAGAGCTTACTGGCTGCAACATAAAAATCGGTGCTGCGGTTTTTAATGTTTGACTGCAAAGCGCCGTTAAGAAAGGGGATGACGCTATCGTCTTTGTTATTTTTAAATTGCGCGCCAACGGATATTTGCGGCATCCAGCGATCTTGATCGTAGATTGCATCGCCAAAAATGCGCACTTTCACGCCGAACACATCTTGCTTGAGCTTATAGTTTTTAAGCCCAGCGCTGATGGGGATCAATACCGTTTTTGTGTTGAATGATTGGGTGGCTGCAGAAATCTCGAGGCGATCATAAAACCCCACCGCGACGCCCGTGCTCGCAAATTCATAATCCCGTAATTTCGCAGCCGTGAAGTGGGCATTTGCCCCGATTTGCGCGTCCGTGCCGTAGCCGGTGATGAGCGCCCACGTCGCAAGCCCGCCGCCGCCTGCACCTTCAATGGCGGAAACGCCACCGGTCGCTAGTAATTTGCCACTCATATTTGATTGCGCGAACGTCGTTGCGCTTGCAATTGCGCAAAGCGCAGCGGCAATCGAGGTTGCAACTGAAGTTGCTCGTAGTTTTGGTTTTATCCGCACAAATAGTCCTTGTTTATGCATTTAGAATACCATGGATCGCACCAAACCTGCAACCCATCCGCATCATGACCTACGTGTGATGTTCAGTTTCGGTTTTTTGCCTGTATACCTGCGGCGCAGATTGAGCCCTCTTAGCAGCAAATCTGCGCCGCAGGTATACAGGCCCTTCATTGATTGCGCTGTCATTAGCGGCAGCAATACCGAGACCACGCCAAATCGATGCACTGCTGCATCGTTACCATCAAACTATGACCATCATCGCCAAGTCGAAAAATCGCCATGTGGAATTTATCGTTTTCGCCACCCCTCATCGTTGAAGCCAAAATCCTCACGCGGCTGCCCGATGCATGGCGAATCGATCAGCGCAGCGATTGGGCCGTGGCCAATCGTCAGGGCGAAATCATTGATTCTTTTTTGGAAGGTCCGTGTTTTGATCGGCTCGGCAATTTATATGTGACCGATATTCCGCATGGGCGTATTTTCCGCATCACGCCTGCGCTCCAGTGGCAGTTGGTCGTGCAGTATGACGGCTGGCCAAACGGTCTCGCGCTGCACGCTGATGGCGCATTGTGGATTACCGATTACCGAAAAGGGATCTTGCGGCTTGATCTTACCTGCGGCGCAGTTTCGCCGCTGCTCGCCCATCGCAATAGCGAATCCTTCAAGGGCGTGAACGATCTGACCTTTGATGCGCAGGGCAATTGCTATTTCACCGATCAAGGGCAAACGGGGCTGCACGACCCCACTGGGCGCGTCTATCGCTTATCGCCTGCGGGTAAGCTCGATTGCTTGCTGAGCAACGCTCCCAGCCCCAACGGTATCGCGGTGAGCGCAGATGGCAAATTGATTTATCTCGCTGTCACCCGCGCTAATCAAATCTGGCGCGCGCCGCTCTTGGCCGATGGTTCGCTCTCCAAAATGAATGCGCTGCAAACCTTTTTTGGCACGGGCGGCCCCGACGGTGTCGCGCTTGATGGGCACGGGCGGCTCTACGTTGCCCATGTATCGCTCGGCTGCATTTTTGTTCTCGCAACCACCGGCGAAGTCACCCACATCATCAAAAGCCCCGCGGGCGGCGCGGTAACTAACGTTGCGTTGCATCCTGACGGCAAGCATCTCGTGTTTACCGAAGCATCGTACGGCGTGGTCGCGATCGCGGTGCTGCCGAGTTGACTAGATCAAATGCAGCGACCCACCTCAGTTACGCGCGGCGGATTGAATCGATCTTTGGTAGAAGTGGAGTGGCAGTGTGCCGTCAGGTTTAGCTATTATTGCGGTAGTAGTAGTTGCCGAAAGACTGCTTTGGCGTGAACGATCGTCGTGTTCACGTACATGACTCCGTCGACGATGACCTCAGTCGAACTCTCAATCTCTTGGAATGCTAGCGGCAGCTCAGTGCAAGCAAGACATACCGTCGGTGCGTGACCGCTGCCGAAGGTGCTTCGCGCGACGACCGCGGCGATCCTCCTTTGGGCATCGTTATCTGATTCTGCCTGCAGCTCGCTGATGAGTTTCACGACTTCAGCCCGGTCGACGGGTTCCCGTGGCGCCCATCCTTCGATTCCGAATTGCCGCAGGACTTCAGCGAACTTTGGAGAATCCATCGTTGGCGCGGTCCCCAGAATCAATAATTCATTCAGGCCAAGAGATTGACAGTGCTCGGCCACGGCTTGAAAGATATTCACGACCGGAATGGTGACCCCGCGCGTGATCGCCTCGAATCGATTGTGAGGCGTGTTGCTGGCAATGATTGCGATTTGCGCGCCCGACTGCTCTAGGCGAAGCAACGCGTCACGAAAGTAGGCGTCGTACGAAGCCCAGCTGCGGTCATCGGAAATTTCACCACCGCGAAGCCCATAGGACTTATTAAGGTTGAGCGACTCTATCGCCATTTCTGGAATAGGCGAAGGGCCGTTGACGTTGAGGCGTCGGTGGTGTTCAACGCTGAGGCGGCAAATGGCTTTGTAGTAATCGATGGTTGATGGCCAAGCGACACCGCCGACGATACCGAGTTTTTTCATGATTCCAACGCATTAAGATTGATGAGATCCACTGGTTGATGCCTAAAGTGTTCTAGAGATCAGCACCAAAATTTAACAGAGAAATCTGCGATTGCGATTGATTCACCAACCGTTTGCATGAATGGAATTTCAGTCATTTCTGCGCAATAAGCAACCGCACTAGCAACCTCTTTTTTGAGCCTAAAAGATCCTCATCTGCGCCGCAGGTATTTAGGCCGATTTCAAGCTGACTACCTGCTCGGGTGCAAAGTGCTTATAGAGCGGCATGAGCGCGCCGCCCATTGCGGGCGCGTCTGGCCCGATGCTGCCCAGCGCGATGGTCGGTTGCTGCGTGCCTTCCCAAGAGTAGGCAGCGCGGGCAACGCGCACCCGTTGCACTAACGCATCGAGCACGCTGCGCTCCAAGATGCCATCGACGATGACGTGCGAAATATCTAGCAGCGAAGTGGCGTTTAATGCCGCTAACACGATGGCGTTCGCTGCGCGCAGCATCCAGCGCTCGGTGTGTTCGCGCCACGGGGCTTCGAGCGCCCGGGCATCGAAGCGGGCGCCGGTGTCAAGGCCATTTTCCGCGTAGCGGCGCTCAAGCGTGAGCACGGAGGCTTCTTCGATCAATTGCTTTGGCGCAGCACTTTTGCGTGCGAGGTCTGCAGCGGAGAGCGAAAGCGAGGCGAGCGCACCTGCGTTGCCGCGCTCGCCGCCGTGTAGCCGGCCATTGAGCACCAGCCCGCCGCCGACAAACGTCGAGACGTAGACATACAAGAAATTTTGATGATTGCGGCCTTCGCCTGCGACTAATTCAGCAAGGCAAGCCGCAGACGTATCTTTGAGTAAGCTCACCGGCGCTGGCGCGAGGATTTGCACCTGCGCCTGCAAATCAAAGCCGCGCCAGGCATCGGCGAGCGGGCTGGGCATGCCGAGCAAATCACGCCAGCCGCCGAGATCAAAAGGCGCAGCGATGCCAACGCCTACGATGCGCGAGCGATGAAATTGTGCGAGATGCTTTGTGATTTCATTGATGACTAATTGCGGGTTTGGAAATTCGTAGGCGATGTGAGCACGGCGGCGCACGTTGCCCGTGAAATCCATGAGCAAGACTTCGAGCCGATCCCGACCGACATTAAAGCCCACGCTGAATGCGCCATCGGGATTGAGCGCAATTGGCACTGAGGGCTGCCCGATGCGCCCGCGCACGGGCGCGAGCTTACGCAAAAGCTGATCACCGAGCAGGCGGTCAACAATCGTAGAGGCCGCTTGCGCGGAGAGCTGCGTGCGCCGCGCAAGCTCGGCTTTGGGTAAGCCATCAGGGTGCTGGCGCACGATTTGCAAAACGAGCCGTTCGTTGAATGCGCGCATGCCCTCGGCGTTGGAGCCGCGTGTATTCACGCCAGTAACTCGGGCGAAATTTCCTCAACTGATTTTGCGCCAGTCATGATGGCCACGGTATCGGACATGCTGATTTTTTTAGGGTTTACGACTGCCGCCCGCTTGCCTAAGCGCTGGATGTGAATGCGATCAGCAATCTCGAAGACGTGCGGCATGTTGTGTGAAATCAAAATCACCGGGAGCCCGCGATCACGCACGCGCCGGATCATCTCGAGCACCATATTGCCTTCTTTCACGCCAAGTGCTGCGGTCGGCTCGTCCATGATGACGACGTGCTGCGCAAATGCCGCTGCGCGCGCCACTGCCACGCATTGCCGCTGCCCGCCCGAGAGCGTCTCGACAGCTTGCGTCATCGAGCGTATGCCAACTTTAAGGTCGGCCATACGCTGCGTGGCTTGCGCGAGCATTTCTTTTTTGTCGAGTATTTTGAGTACCCGCCCAATCGCGCCGCCCATGGTAATTTCTCGCCCGAGAAAGAGATTTTCGGCAATGGTCATGGCGGGCGCAACGGCTAAATCTTGATAGACGGTCTCAATCCCCGCAGCGCGGGCATCGGGCGGCGAGCGAAAATGAACCTGCTTGCCGTCGAGCAAAATCTCGCCGCTATCGGGAATGATCGCGCCCGAAAGCGCTTTAATGAGTGTAGATTTGCCCGCGCCGTTATCGCCAATCACCGCTAATATTTCACCTTCGCGCAGCGCGAAATCGGCGCCGTCTAAAGCGGTAACGCCACCGTAGCGCTTCACAATATTGCGCGCTTCAAATACGATCTTCATCGCGCACCTCGCCGCGAAAATTGATCGACTGCCACCGCGAGAATCACCAGCACGCCCGTGATGAGCGTTTGCACAACCGATGGCACACCCATCAGGGTCAGCCCATTGCGAAATACGCCGACAATAATTGCGCCAATCAACGTGCCCAAAATAATGCCCCGCCCGCCAAAGAGGGAAGTGCCACCGAGCACGACGGCGGTAATCGAATCTAAATTTTCTGTTTGCCCCGCCTGCGGGTCGCCAATGCCGGTGCGCGCGAGCGAGACTAGCGCGGCAAGGCCGTAAAAAAAACCAGCGGCGACGTAAACGCCAATCAACACGCGATCTACGCGAATGCCCGATAGCCGCGACGCTTCGGCATGATTGCCGACCGCGTAAATATGTCGTCCGGTGGCGGTATCTTGCAGAAATCGCCATACCAGAATATAGAGCACGATCATGAGGCAGGTGCCGATGCTGACTTGCGCGCCGCCTAGCGAAAAAGTCGCCCCAAGAGCGGTCATCCAGTCGGGTAAATCAGTGACCGAAGCCGAGCTGGTGTAAAGCTGCGTTGTGGCAAAGGCAATATTCATCGTGCCAAGCGTTACGATGAAGGGCGGCAGCTTTGCTTTAGTCACCAGCAGGCCATTGAGCAAACCAAATGCGCACGTTGCGAGCAAGCCCAAGCTCACTGCTAGGGCCGGGTGCAATCCGCTTTCCACCGCTAATTTTGAGATGACCATTGCGCCCAGCGCCATGACAAACCCGCACGATAAATCAATGCCTGCGGTTAAGATAATGAGGGATTGCCCAATGGCGATGACGCCGACGACCATCACCTGCTGTAGGATTAGCGAGAAATTTTCAGCGCTTAAAAAGCGGTCAGATTGGGTGGCAAAAAAAGCGCACGCAGCCAACAGCGCGAGCCACGGACCCAGCGTTGTCCACGGTAAATTTTTTAGGCGATCATTCATACGGTCATCCTGATAAGAGGTTATACCTGCGGCGCAGATTGAGCACTTTTAAGCTTCAAATACTTCAAATAGAGCCAAAAAAAGGGCCGTAGGCCCTTTTTTGTAAGTTAATTACCAAGCAGAATTACTTTTTTCCCCAGCACAGTTCGAGACCTTTTTTGGTATCGGTGCTGTCAACGTCTTTAATCTTTTTGTTGGCAATCAAAGTCACGCCGGTATCAACATAACCAGACGCTTTTTTGCCGTTTTTAGCGTAATCTAATCCAGCGGCAACGCCCATCGCGGCCATCTTCAATGGGTATTGCTGCGAAGTCGCGGCAATCTTGCCAGCAGCGGTATCTTTGATGCCTTGACAGCCACCGTCAACTGAAACGATGGTCACGCCTTTTTCTTTCTTGGCATTTTGTAATGCTTTGAAAGCGCCTGCAGCCGCCGGCTCATTGATGGTGTAGACCAAATTGATGTCGGGATTTTTTTGCAGGCAATTTTCCATGCCGGTCTGGCCTTTGGCAGCATCACCAAAGGAATCAGCAGCGCAAACGACGGCGGCATCTTTGCCCAGCTCATTGCTCTTTGCATCGGGCGCAGGCAAACCCATGCCCTTTAAAAAACCGTTGTGGCGTTGTGCGCCGACGGGGTGGCCGGGGAACAAGTCTAGCGTTGCGATTTTTGCGGGCCTGCCCCCGAGCGCGGCTTTAGCGTATTGACCAATCAAGACACCGGCTTTGTAGTTGTCGGTCGCAAAAAGGGCATCTGCCCCGTCAACCGGGCTATCGAGCGCAATGACTTGCACGCCTTTGGCTTGCACTTTTTTAATCGTTGGCACAATCGCGTCGCCAGAAGACGTAATCAAAATCGTCTTCGCGCCGGCGTTGGCCATATTTTCTAAGGCGGCGATTTGGGCAGCGGTGTCGCCATCGATCTTGCCAGAAGCCGTCATGAGCTTAACGCCCAACTTCTTAGCTTCGGCTTGCGCGCCTTCTTTCATTTTTACGAAGAAGGGATTGGTTTCGGTCTTGGTAATGAGCCCGACGATGGGTTGACCCGATTGGGCGGATGCAACCGCAGCAAATGCGCTGGCGACAGCTAAAGATAGGATGCGAACGTTCATACAAGTCTCCTTGATTTTCTGACGAATTAAATAGCAACCCCCGAACTTTAGCAAAGCTACGGAATAAATCAAGTCAAATGATTTAATCTAAAAACCGTGGATTTCGCTTTTCGATAAACGCGCTCACGCCTTCAACAAAATCGTCGTGGGCGGCGCATTCGGCAAAGCTCTGCGCTTCTTCGCGCAATTGCTCAACGAGTGAATTGGATTCGCTGGCGTAGATCAATTGCTTCAAATTACCCATCGCCCGCTTTGGCCCAGAAGAGATTTGATAGACCATGGCCTCAAGTGCGGCTTCAAGTTGCGCTGCAGGTACGACTTGATTGATTAAGCCAATTTCCTTGGCGTGTTGGGCAGAAAAGCGGGGCGAGAGCAAGAAGAGCTCCATCGCGCGACGCATGCCAATCGCGCGCTGCAAAAAGTAAGTGCCGCCGCCGTCGGGGGTGAGCCCAATTGAGCGATAAGCAGTCGCAAAATAGGCGCTGTCTGAGGCGATGCTGAGATCGCAGCCCGCCACCAGTGAAAGCCCAAAGCCTGCGCATGCGCCGCGCACGCAAGCGATCACCGGGGCGTCGAGCGCGTTCAGTGTTTCGATAGATTCGTGTAAATCGTTAACCATTTTTTCGCAATGGTTGCGGCGCTCATCTGGTGGCATTGGGAAGAGTTGGGTAAACGCTTTCAAATCGCCCCCGGCCATGAAATTGTCTCCCGTGCCCTTGATGACGACGCAGCGCAAATCTTGCTGCGCGGCGAGCGTGCGCGTGGCCTCGACCAGCGCGCCCATCATCTCGAAATCAAGGGAATTCATCGCCTTTGGGCGATTGAGCGTGAGCGTCGAGACGCCTTTAACTTGAGAGAGCAAAATTGGATCAGACATAGGGTTTCCCAAAAATTTCGAGCGCAACGCGGATAGTGTTGAAGTGTATCGCCACGATATCGTCCACATTTTCGGCATAGCCACCGGCCATGCTCACCGTCATGGGAATACCTGCGGCGCAGATTTGGCGCATAACGTAAGCATCGCGTGCCTGCAAGCCCGCCATGGTGAGGCCCAAGCGCCCGAGTCGGTCGCCCTCGAAGGGATCAGCCCCCGCAAGATAAATCACCAGCTGCGGATTGACCTCGCGCAACAGCCGCGGCAGATGGCTTGCAAGCGTTTCCAGGTAATGGGCATCGCTACAACCATCAGGCAATTCAATATCAAGATCGCTGCGCTCTTTGCGCACAGGATAGTTTTTTTCGCCATGAATAGAGAACGTGAAAATCGAATCATCGTCGCGCAAGATGGCTGCCGTGCCGTTGCCTTGATGCACGTCCAAATCAACAATCAGCACGCGGGCAATCCCCATTTCTTGCTGCATCAAGCGGGCGGCGATGACGCTATCGTTAAATACGCAAAAGCCTTCGCCCCGGTCGGCAAAGGCGTGGTGTGTGCCTCCGGCTAAATTTGCGCCGCACGTACGGTGGGCAATCGCGTGCCGCGCCGCCGCAATCGTTGCCCCGGAAGAGCGCCGCGAGCGCTCCACCATTTCAAGACTCCACGGAAAGCCAATCGCGCGAATTTCTTTTTCAGTCAGCGCGCCTTGCGTAACCCGGGCAATATAGTCTGCGCAATGGGCGAGCGCGAGCTGGGCATCGGTCGCGGCAGGCGGCTCTGCGAGCAGGTGCGGCGCGAGCGCTGCTACTTTCTCGCGTAGCAAACGATATTTAGACATCGGGAAGCGATGCCCTGGAGGCGTTGGCAACTCAAAGTGATCGGTATAGAAAATCTTCACTACTGAATTTCTTTAAACGGTGAAGCACTTTCAAGTGCAGAAATCGCCTCGGTCACGCCAGCGCGCTCGCGCTGCAAAAAACGATCAACGGCCCGTTCGAGTCCAGGGTCGGCCAGCCAGTGCGCTGAGTAGGTTTCTACCGGTAAAAACCCGCGTGAAAGCTTATGCTCGCCTTGCGCGCCGCCTTCAAATCGTTGCACCCGATTTGCGATACACCAATCGAGCGATTGGTAGTAGCACGCATCGAAATGTAATCCGGGCACGTATTCCAGCGCGCCCCAGTAGCGTCCGTAAAGTGAATCGAGGCCACGCCAATTCAGCGCTGCGCAAATCGGCAGGCCATTGCGCTCACCAATGATTAAAAGTTGCGCCGCAGGTATTTTCTGTGCGTAGTGCATAAAAAAATCTAGCGAGAGATAAGGTGACGATTGATGCTGCGCGTAAGTGGTCGCGTAGCAGTTATAAAAGTGAGCCCAATCATCGGCTGATATTTCATCACCGGTGAGCACGCGGAAGGTCACACCTGCTTCGCGTACTTTTCTGCGCTCTTGCTTAATGCGCTTACGTTTGTCGTGACTCATCGTCGCCAAGTAGTCGTCAAACGTGGCTACACCGGGGTTTTCCCAATGAAACTGCACGCCTGTGCGCAAAAGCGCGCCGCCCGCTTGCCACGCAAGGGCTTCGCTTTTATCGCTGAGCAATATGTGTAGCGATGAGACCTGCAGCTTTTGAGCGAATGCAATGGTCTCGGCAACGCACTGCCCGCGCAGCGCCCCATCGCGCAGAAGCAGCCGCGAGCCGGGGCAGGGCGTAAAGGGCAGGGCGCTGACGAGCTTTGGGTAGTAGCGCCCCCCGGCCTCGGTATAAGCGCGTGCCCACGCCCAATCGAAAACGTATTCTCCATAAGAGTGGGTTTTGAGGTAAAGCGGTAATGCCGCTACGAGCGTATCGCCCTGCCACCACGATAAATGCATGGGCTGCCAGCCGGAGCGCGTACTCGCGCACTGCGTGGTTTCGAGCGCGTGCAAAAAAGCATGGTGCGTGAGGGGATGACCGGCTTGGTCAGTCAGTGCATTCCATTGTTGCGGGGGAATCTGCGCAATCGCGCTGTGGGTGCGCATTGTGATGGGGTGCTGCGTGTCGGTCATCTGAAATTTCGATTAAAAACGGCTCAATCTGCGCCGCAGGTATTGCATGCCTTGAAGCGTTATACCTGCGGCGCAGATTGAGCGCGTGACGCGGCTATTTCTTCATCGGCGGGCGCGAGCAGTGATTGCTCGTCGGCTTCATACACGCGAGGGGCAGATTTGGCCAGCACCATCCAGGTGGCAAATGTCGTCGTGCACGCGCGCTTGGGTGCAAAGCGGGCGCTGCGCAATTGGGTGCCGTCTTGAATGATGACGCCAAATTCGGGTGGGATCTCATCCGGTGTGCCGATCTCTGGCGCAAGCACGTAGTAGGCTTGATGCGAGAGCGCGAGGTATGCCGCACGTTTTTCTTCGTTGCGCAAATCCGAGAGCAAATCTGCACGCCTGACTTTGATCTCATGCACGATCGGCTCGACCATTTCTTCTTTGCTGGAATTGCGAATGCTGTAAACGTCGGGCATCGCGACTCGCCAGAGATTTTTATCGTCTTGCTTGCCGATGAGCGCCCGCGCGGCCACCCGCGTCCATACGATTCTGCCCGCGCGGTGCATTTCAATTGCCGCGCGCTCCACCAAGGCTTCGTGTTCGTCAAAAGCAGCCCGATTGCGCTGCATCGATCCGGCGAGGGCGACGATGCCGTCGTTGGTTAAGCGCAGGGAATCTGCGCCGTAGGTATTGAGCACGCGCTCTAAAAAACCAGCTGCAAGCAGATCGACTTCGATCGTATCGAGATACGGCCAGCCGGCAGAGCGATAGATCTCGCGAAGCCGCCGCAGATGCACTTTTGTGAGTGTCGAGTGAGCCATTGATGTCTGTAAGGATAACAAAAAAGGCGATCAATATTGATCGTATTTCGTGCGGCGCTAATTTCTGCGGCGCGGGGTTTAGACTTGCGCGGGATGGCTTTTTAAATCAACCCCGTTGTGGGCAGTGCTAAAAAACGTGTCGCTGCAAGTTTGCCTTCATCAAAATCGTGGTCGCGATTTCCTCGATAGATTTCACGGTGGTATCAAATTGCATAATGCCGTAGCGTTGCATCATTTTTTCTGCCGCTGCGGTTTCCCAATTGCAATTTTCAGCGCTGCAGTATTTACTATCTGGGCGGCGCTCTTGCCTAATTTGCTGCAGCCGATCAGGCGCAATCGTCAGCCCATAGAGCTTATTGCGCACGTGCATGAGTGATTCGGGCAAACGCCCACGCTCAAAGTCATCAGGCGTGAGCGGAAAATTTGCAGCGCGAATGCCAAATTGCAGCGCCAGATAGAGCGAGGTTGGCGTTTTGCCGCAGCGCGAGACTCCGACCAAAATGACTTGCGCCCGCTCTAACTCTTTGGTGCTCGCACCGTCGTCGTGTGCGAGCGTGAAATTGACGGCCTCCATACGCGCAAAATATTCATGACTGTTGGCGATTCCGTGTGAGCGCCCAGCAGCGTGGTTGCTCTCAATGCTGAGCTCGGTCTCAAGCGGGGCGATAAACATATGAAAAAAATCAAGCACTAACGCATTGGCTCTGCGCACTTGATCAGAGAGCGCTTCATCGACGAGCGAGCTCACAATAATCGGACGCTTGCCATCTTTGGCGCTGGACAGATTAACGCGCTCAATCGCCTCGGCTAGCTTTTCGGGTGTGTCAACGAAGGGCAATGTTTCACGAATAAAACCAATGCCTTCAAATTGCGTCAGTAACGAATTGCCGAGCATTTCAGCCGTGATGCCCGTGCGATCTGAGATAAAAAAAACGTGACGGGATTCGGGCATGCTGAGATCCTTGCTTATGCTTGCACGCGCAAAACTACGCGTTAAATTTTGACCAGATTGGCTTTAGCGATGGCGACAGCATTGGCAAATCGCCGAAATCGCAATGGCTTTCGGAAGGCGAGTGAAAGTCAGAGCCAACCGAGGCCAGAAAATCATACTGGCGACAATACATCGCAAACTCTGCAAATTGCTGCGGCGAGTGGGATGAGGTGAGCACCTCGATGCCATCACCGCCCGCATTTTTAAAATTAGACAGCATGGCCTGCAGCCCGACGTTGTCATGCACTTTATAGCGGCCTGGGTGGGCGAGCACGGCAACACCACCGGCGGCGTGAATCCATGCGATGGCATCATCAACGCTTGCCCATTCATGCTCAACGTAGCCCGGATTACCCGGCGTTAAATAATTCCGAAAGGCTTCTTTGGTATCGCGCACGTGCCCAGCATCAACCAAAAAGCGGGCGAAATGGGTGCGGCTGACGAGCGCAGGGTTGGTGACGTAATTGAGCGCGCCTTCAAACGCCTGCTCGATCCCGACCGCTTGCAACTCCGCGCCCATCAGCTTCGCGCGTTCAAGCCGACCTTCGCGGATGCCGCGCACGCCATCAAATAGCGTTGGGTTGCTCGGATCGACCGACAGGCCGACGATATGCAACGTAATGTCGCGCCAATTGGTGGAAATTTCGAGACCTGGAACGAGTCGAATCTTATATTTTTCAGCGGCGATTTTGGCTTCAGCCAAGCCGGCGAGTTCATCGTGATCGGTGAGGGCCAATACGTCTACGCCGCGAAATTGCGCGCGGGCGACCACTTCCGAAGGGGTGAGTGTGCCATCAGAATAGGTGGAATGGCAGTGCAGATCATATACGGTGTACATCGATGGTTAGTTTACGCTTTGTTGCATCACCGCGTCCGTGCCCAGATGGTGTGTAATTGCCAATATGAAAATCGCACTTGCCCAACTTAATTTCATCGTCGGCGATTTGGCCGGAAATGCCCAAAAAATTCGCGAGGCGGCGGCGAGCGCGGCATCAGCGAACGCCGATTTACTGGTGACGTCTGAGCTCTCGATCTGCGGCTATCCGCCTGAAGATTTACTCCTGCGCGCTGCATTTCTAAACGACTGCGAAGCCGCCGTGGAGTCACTGGCCAGTCAGCTGCCACTGCCGACAATTGTTGGCACGCCTTGGCGAAAACCAGAAGGGTTGGTTAATGGTGCAGCACTTTTGCGCGACGGCAAAATTGAATGCGTTTATGGCAAACGCGAATTGCCCAATTACGCAGTTTTTGACGAAAAACGCTACTTTGTGTCTGATTCTGCGCCGCAGGTATTTGAGATCGCAGGCTGCAGGGTTGGCTTATTAATCTGTGAAGACGTTTGGTTTGATCGTGCCGCAGCGCAAGCCAAGGCTGCTGGCGCGCAGATTTTGATCGCACCAAATGGCTCCCCCTACAACACTGCCCAGCATGCGGCGCGGCTCGAAGTGGTGCGGGCGCGCGTGGCAGAAACCGGATTGCCCTTGGTCTATGTGAATCAAATTGGTGGCCAAGACGAGCTGGTGTTTGATGGCGGCTCGATGATCGTCGCCGCCGATGGCACGATTGCGCAGACGTTGCCCCATTTCTCGGAGTGTGTCGCCATTTCAAATTGGAATGGTGACGGCGGAATTTGGCGCGCGCAAACCGTGCGCGGATCGCCCGCTACGAATAGCGTAGCGCACGTTTACGCAGCGCTGGTGCTGGCGGTGCGTGATTACATCAACAAAAACAAATTTCCTGGGATTGTGCTCGGACTTTCCGGCGGCATAGATTCAGCGGTTGTGCTCGCCATTGCAGTGGATGCTCTTGGCAAAGGGCGGGTGCGGGCGGCGATGTTACCTTCGAAATTTAACTTATCGATAAGTTTGGAAGACGCCCGTTGGATGGCGGGCACGCTTGGCGTGCGCTACGACGAAATTGACATCGAGCCGATGTACGCGGCGTTTGAAGCCGCACTTAAGCTCCAATTCGTAGGCTATGGCATCGACGCGACCGAGGAAAATTTGCAGTCTCGTATCCGTGGCACTTTACTGATGGCGTTGTCTAACAAAACCGGAAATCTGGTGCTTACAACTGGGAACAAGAGCGAAATGTCCACCGGTTACGCTACGCTTTACGGCGATATGGCGGGCGGCTTTGGGGTATTGAAAGACTGCGATAAAGAGCTTGTCTATGACATGGCGCGCTACCGAAATACGCTTGGACGCGTCATTCCCGAGCGCGTGATTACCCGTGCGCCATCGGCGGAGCTGCGCCACGATCAAAAAGATCAAGATAGCCTTCCGCCCTATGAAGACTTAGACCGCATCATGGCGCTCTACGTCGAGCAAAACAAAAGCGTGCAAGAAATCGTCGCCTTGGGAAACGTGCCTGAATACGTTCGAAAAGTCGTACGGTTGATTAAGATTAACGAATATAAGCGCAGGCAAGCGCCGGTCGGCCCGCGCGTGACCCCGCGTGGCTATGGCCGGGATTGGCGATACCCGATCACCTCTGGTTATCAGGATTGGAATACGCTATAAAGCGGGCTTGCTGCGATGATGTGGGCGAAAATACCTGCGGCGCAGATTGGGAGCAAAAATAAAGCCATGAAAAAAATAGAAGCGATCATCAAGCCATTCAAGCTCGACGAAGTGCGCGAAGCGTTGTCGGAAGTGGGCATTACTGGGCTTACGGTCACGGAAGTGAAGGGCTTTGGGCGGCAGCGGGGTCACACTGAGTTGTATCGCGGTGCCGAATATGTCGTCGATTTTTTACCCAAAACAAAAATAGAGTGCGTCGTTGCCGATTCGCATGTGGATCGTGCAATTGAAGCCATCATAAAAGCCGCACGCACCGGCAAAATCGGAGATGGAAAAATCTTTGTCTCAGCCGTCGAGCAAGTCGTGCGTATTCGCACGGGCGAGGTCGGAGAAGCTGCGGTTTAGTGGTCGTTCAAAAATTTTTAATAATCAACAGGAGAACAAAAATGGGCATGATGCAGGAATTTAAAGACTTTGCAGTAAAAGGCAACGCAGTCGACTTAGCGATCGGTGTCGTCATTGGTGCAGCATTTGGCAAAATTGTGGATTCGTTGGTAACTGATCTCGTCATGCCCCTTATCGCGCTGGTTACCGGAGGTGTCGATTTCTCCAATATGTATATGGTGCTCAAAGAGGGTGCTGTTAAAGCGCCGTATGCAACCCTTGATGCCGCCAAAAAAGCGGGCGCTGTGACTTGGAATTACGGCTCGTTTATTACGGCAGTGGTTTTGTTTACGATCGTCGCGTTTGTATTGTTTATGATTGTTAAGCGCCTGAACGCCCTCAAAGCACCGCCGGCCGCCCCAGCTACGCCGGATGACGTTCTCTTGCTTCGCGAGATTCGCGATTCGTTGAAGAAGTAATATCCAGGGTCGCGTGCAGCGTTCGACGCACGCCAGCGTCGGATAACTAACGGGGGCTAAGCCCCCGTTTTCTTGAGGTTGATAGCGGTAAATGGTATTCGTAGGCATTCTTTTCGTCATCTTTATCGCGCTCGCATTCTCGGCGGTTTTGGCGCCACCGTCACTGTTGCGCTACGTAAACGCAGCGGGCATTTTGGCCATCGCCGCAGTCGGAACCGTGCCGTTTTCCCGTGCCAGCGGTTTTCCGCCCTTTTCGCAAGCAATTTTTTTCGGATCGAGCGCAATCGTAACGGCTTGGCTCGCCACCGACCACGATTGGTTGCCGATCGCGACCCTCTTGATCGTACTCGTGCTTGGTGCTGCGCTCGCCTATGCCCAGACCGCGCTGGTCAAGCGCGTGCAAGGCTGGCGTCTGGCTGGGGGCTTGCTTGCAATTGCCGCAATCGTAGCCGTGATCGCGCATCTTGCAATGGCGCGCGGTGTCGAGGCTTGGATTCGCAACGTACCTGCAATCGAGTCATTTGGGATAGATTTTCGAAGTGAGCATAGTTATATGGCGGTGATTTGGATTGTGTTGTCCGCGCTGGTGTGGTTGGTCACCAATGTGTTTGACTCCTTTCTAGGGCGCAGCATCGTCGTGTCTGATATGGATGCCAGACTCGCCCGCACTTTTGGCGTTGATCGCCTCCAAATGACATGGCGCTTCGTGTTGCTCTCCTGCCTGCCGGCCTCGTTTGCCGGTTGGTTATTTGTATTTTGGCAGCGCGAATTGGGCAGCGCCGTATTTGGGCTACCGCTCATGCTTTCAATTGCGCTATGCTCGGCGGCGGCGATGATACTCGGCGCGTGGGGCGCAGTGCTCGGCGCGTGTGTGCTGACTGCGATGGGTTTTGGGCTGGTAAAGCTCCCCTATGAAAATGCGTGGACGTCGCAGGTGTTTGCGCTGCTTTTGTCAGCGGCAACCGTCGCCGCATTGTGGAAATTTTTTCCGGTAATCAATGCGCATTTCCGCAAATTGCGCCGTCGGCTTGATCCCCACGAGGTCGATCTTGGTGCCGTAGACGAACGGTCGGGTATGAAAGGCGAAGGCGTGCCTGCGCCAGGCACCGAGCTAGTGCGATTGGTCGGCGCCAGCGTTGCAGAAAGCGGCGCGCCTATTCTCATCAAAAATCTCGATTTTGATATTCAGGCGGGCGAATCGGCAGGCATGATCTGCGACACACCGCAATCGCGTGAAGCGCTCGTGCGTTTGCTCACCGGTGGCGTGCAACCAAGCGCTGGCGAAGTGCTGGTGTGGGGGCAATCAGGCGTTGATATTGCTACTCATGATTGGGTGCGACACGGCGTCTCCCGCACCCATCAGCCCGCGCGCATGATTGAAGATTTCCATATTATTGACAACGTGACCGTTGGCGCGACCGCGCGCGTGGGTGTGGGCATCCCCGCTTCGATGATCCGCATCAATGCACCAGCAGAGCGTATGCTGCGCTCGGAAGCGATGTTTCATCTGGCCAGAGTCTGGATGCGCGAAGAGGCGGGCGCAAAGCCTTCTGAGCTGAGCGTGAGTCGATTGCAATTGGTTGAAGTTGCGCGCGCCCTCACCGCCGATCCGGCCTTGTTGGTGCTCGATCATCCATCCGCTTCGCTGCAGCCGATGGAGCGCGCGACGATGATTACGCTCATCAATGATTTGGTCGATAGCGGGCTCGCGGTTGTCGTCGTTGATCGCGACATTGGTTTTTTGCGCGAGGCGACCCGTCGACTGGTCGTCATTGAAAGTGGCGAGAAAACCCATGATGGCCCGATGGAGCGCGTGCTCGCCCAGCCCGGTGTGCGGCTCAAAGTGGAATCGATCCGCTAGCGATTTCAATTTAGGCGTTTAGGCTGTCGCGCACATGCGGTTTGCGCCTTCCGCATCTAGGACGCGGCGAAAGGCACTCATACCTGCGGCGCAGATTTAGCGTTTTGGGTGCAATTCAGGAACTAAAACGCCCGTTTTAATGCTACATTCCGCGCTGATAGTGAGCAAAGTCTCAGGAGGACTTCCATGCAGTTCAAAACGATTGCGCGTGCCGTTACCCACGGCGCAGCGCTGGTCTTAGCATTTTCTGCGCCGCAGGTATTGAGCCAACCCGATCCCACCAAGGTATTAAAGTATTCGTTTCCGGTGGCGGAAACAGGCTTTGACCCAGTGCGGGTTCATGATCTTTACTCCAGCGAAGTCATCAACGTGATGTTTGAAAACGTGGTGACCTATGATTATCTTGCCCGCCCGCCAAAGCTCGTTCCTGGGATGGCAGAAGCCTTACCAGTGGTGACCGACGGCGGTAAGACCTACACGTTCAAGCTAAAGCCTGGCATTCACTTCGCACCTGACCCGATCTTCGCTGGAAAAAAGCGAGAAGTCGTTGCTGAAGACGTTATTTTCAGTTTGAAGCGGCATATGGACGTCAAGTTAAAACCGGTTTGGAAATTTCTGCTTGACGGCAAAATTATCGGCCTCGACGAGCTTGCCGACGAGGGCAAAAAAGCCGGCAAATTTGATTACAACAATCCCATCGAAGGCTTAAAAGCGCTTGATAAATATACGGTTCAAATTAAGCTCAAGGTCGTCGATCACAACTTCAACTACATTCTCGCGCATACGCCGATGGTCATCGTTGCCCGGGAAGTGATCGAGGGCACTGAAGATACCAATTCCCGCCCGGTCGGTACGGGCCCGTACAAAATTGCGAAGTGGACGCGTGGCAGCCGGATTGAGCTTGAGGCTAATCCAAATTACCGCGGTTTTATCTGGGATTTCAAGAGTGACGCGCCAGAAGATCAACCGATCATCGCGGCCATGAAGGGCAAGAAAATGCCCCAAATCGGCAAGGTCGACATCAGCATCATCACTGAAGATCAGCCAGCGTTGTTAGCGTTTAAAGCCAAGAATATAGACGTGTGGAATCTGCGCCCATCGGTGGCCGATCAAATCATGGAGGGCGACAAGCTCAGCGCCGAAAGTAAAGCGGCGGGCTTGAGCGTGCAACGCAATACCGATGTCGAGATTACTTACCACTATATCAACATGGAAGACCCTGTTTTTGGCGGTCTGGAAAAACATAAGATTGCATTGCGGCGCGCGATTTGGATGGCTTGGGATAACGTTGAGCAACTCAAAGTATTGCGCAAAGGGCAGGCAGTTGCGGCGCAATTTTTGATTCCCGCCGGCGTTGCGGGGCATCAAGAGAAATACAAAGAGGGTCAAACAAAATTTGACCTCGACTTTGCAAATAAACTGCTCGACCGCTATGGCTACAAGAAAGGTGCAGACGGCTGGCGTACGCAGCCCAATGGCGAGCCCTTGGTTTTGAAATACACGGCCGAGCCTACCGACCTTGGGCGCTCCTCTGCCGAACTTTTTAAGAAGGGGCTTAATAAGATTGGCGTCAACATGGCTTATGAGCCCATGCCTTTTGCCGAAGCACTTAAAAAAGAAAAAGAGTGCAAATTGCAAATGCGCGGTGCAGCATGGATTGCAGACTATCCAGACGGCGATAATTTTGTGATGCTGCTCTACGGCCCGAACTCAAAAGAATCAAATAATGCGTGCTTTAAACACCCGGAGTACGACAAAGCCTACGAGAAATCTCGATTGCTGCCCGATGGCCCTGAGCGCGATAAGCTATTTATGGACATGCAGCGGATCATGGAAGTCTATGCGCCGATAAGCCTAAACGACACCCGGGTTCGCAATATGCTGACGCATTCATACGTCAAAGGCTTCAAAAAGCATCCAATCCTACACGGCGGTTATCACTACTTTGATTTGGACAAAAAATAATCATGCGCACTCCTATGATTTCGATTCAAAAAGCCCAAATCTGCGCCGCAGGTATTTCTCTGTCGTTGATCAGTTTTGCCAATGCGAGCTTGCTTGCGACTGCGACGCCCGCACTCATTCGCTCCGCCTGTAATCAAACGCTAAAAGCGCTGGCAAACGATACCGCCGCGCTCGAGTCGCCCGCTATGCTGAAGCGCCCGAGCGCAGCGCGCTATGCCGCGATGAATGACCTCGCGAAAAAGCTTGGTAATCTTGACGGAGAAGTCAGCATTATCGGCGGCGTGCATCCCGATAAAGCGGTGCGCGATGCGGCTGAGGCCTGCAGCGTGCGCATTGCTGCTGACCAAACGGCGCGTCAGCAGCGCCCGAAGCTCTACGCACTGATCAAATCAATCGCGCCAGCCACCCCCGTCGAAACCAAGCTTAAGCAAGATTGGATCGATGCCTTTGAAGATACCGGCGTGCAGCTACCTGCGGCGCAGAAAAAGCGTTTTCAGGCCGTCGCCAATGCGCTTACAAAATATTCGATTGAGTTTGATCGCAATATTCGTGAATTCAAAGGCACGATGCGGTTTACCGAGGCCGAGCTAAAGGGGCTGCCGGAAAGCGTGAGATCAGGCTTAAAGCGCGATCCCGATGGGCAATTGGTGATAGGTTTTAGCTACCCAGAATACGATCCGGTGATGACGCTGGTGGAAGATGAAAACGTGCGCCAACGTTTCTCCCTTGCCTATGCCGCGCGCGGCGGCCAGCGCAATATCGATGTGCTGAAAGCAACGCTTCCGTTGCGTCAAGAGATGGCCGCGCTCATCGGTCAGCCTAATTTTTCGGCGTTGACTGTGCGCCGCCGCATGGCGGGCTCGCCGCAAGCGGTTGAAAAGTTTTTAGGCAACGTTTATGCCGCGCTCAAAGAGCCCCTGCTTTCTGAGATCGAAGCGATCCGCGCTGAAAAATCTGCGCATTTGGGCAAACCACTCGATCAAGTCAAAGCCAATCGTTGGGACTACGCCTTTTATCAAGAGCGTATTCGTAAATCCCGTTTCGCGATCGATCAAGAAGCATTGCGCGCCTACTTTCCAACCGAAGCATCGATGCAATGGATGCTCGATGTCTCGTCAGAGCTTTACGGCATTCGTTTTCAAGAAGTCAAAGAAAAGCTCTGGCATCCAGAAGCGCGCACGTTGATCGTAAGCGATGCGGCTTCCAATGAAAAACTGGGCACCATTCATTTAGACCTCTTCCCGCGCGATGGTAAATACAACCACGCTGCGGTGTTCCCCATTTATATGTCAAGCGCGCTGGCCAAGCAGTTGCCGCGGGTGGCACTGGTGACTAATTTCAACCGCAAAGGTTTAGACGCCAACGAGCTGGAAACACTCGTGCATGAATTTGGACACGCGCTGCACGGCTCACTTTCGCGCACGCAATTTGTCGAGCATGGCGGCACTACCGTCGAGCGCGATTTTGTAGAAGCACCGTCGCAGATGTTTGAAGAATGGGCACGCCGCCCTGAGTCATTGCAGCGCTTTGCGAAAGCCTGCGCGCAGTGCCCTGCGCTCGGTGGCGATATGATTTCTCGGCTCAATCAAGCGCGTCAGTATGGTCAAGCCATGCGTTATGCGCGGCAATACCAATACGCAAAATACGATCTTGATTTAAATACCAAAGTTGACGCCGATCCCATGACGATTTGGCGGGCGGCGGAAGCCAGCATGCCGTGGGGCGATACAGGCAATCTATTCCCGAGCCAATTCGGTCATCTGATGGGCTACGCATCGGCTTACTACGGTTATATGTGGAGCGAAGTTGTCGCACTCGACATGCTTTCGGCTTACGGCAAAAATCTGATGGATGCTGGCGTGGGCAAACGTTATCGCGATTTGATTCTCGCCCGCGGCAGCGAGCGACCCGCAGCGCAAATGGTGCGCGATTTCCTCGGCCGCGATCCCAATACCGATGCGTTTTTTAAAGAGATCACTGGGCAGCGTACGCAATGAGCGCCTATCTCGTTCGCCGGCTCTGGCAGATGTTTCCCACGCTCTTGGGCGTGATTTTGTTTATCTTTATTATCTTCAACATGGTTGGCGGTGATCCGGCCTATGTGCTTGCGGGCAAAATTTCCAGCCCTGAGCAGATCGCAAATATACGCAAAGAGCTGGGTGTCGATCAGCCCTACTATGTTCAGCTATGGATATTTATCAAACAAGTTTTTACGTTTAATTTCGGCGCGAGCTGGAGCACCAACGAGCTTGTCTCTGATCTTTTTAAAACCCGCGTACCGCCGACCTTGATGGTCGCGATCCCTTTGTTGGTTATTGATACCGTGCTCGCGCTGGTGCTTGCGCTGACGGTCGCTTACTATCGCGCGTCGCTCACCGATCGTGCCGTCATGATTGCTTGCACCGTCGCACAGGCGGTATCGATCTTGGTCTACATCATCGTCGGGCAATATTTTTTCGCCTATAAGCTTGGCTGGTTTGAAGTGCAGGGCTGGGGCAATTCTTATTTTGAAAATCAATTTAAATATGCGTTACTGCCGATATTGATCGGCGTCGCCGTTTCGCTTGCACCGTCGATTCGGCTTTACCGAACTTTCGCACTCGACGAAATTAACCAAGACTACGTGCGCACCGCCCGTGCCAAAGGCATGAGCGAGACCCGCACGATGCTGACACACGTTTTGCGCAATGCGGGCATTCCGGTGATTACCAACGTGCTCGTGCAATTGCCGGGTCTGATGGTCGGCATCTTTTTAATTGAGCGTTTTTTCTCGATTCCGGGTATCGGGCGGGAAGCGATTTTGGCCGTTGAGCGCAGCGATTTTCCGGTCATTAAGGCGGTAACGATTTACGTCGCGATTGCGACGATGGTCTTTAACTTGCTCGCCGATCTGCTCTATAAAGTCGTCGATCCACGGGTGCAACTCAAATGAGCGCTTCCGCATCCCCCGTAGGGGCAACGACCGCACGCGCATTCGATCCGCGCGCGATTTCGGCAGCAGCCCAGTCGCCAAATCTTTGGCAATTGGCTTGGCGACGATTACTCTCCGATAAAGTCGCGGTCATCGCAATGTGCATCGTCATTGCGTTTATCCTGATGTCGGTGCTTTCGGCCTTTGGCGTCTACACCAAAGACTGGAATCGCGAGGTTGGCAACAACTATGCGCCGCCGACCTTCGCGCCAGGTGATCTCAGCAGTTCGGATGCCCCGCCCGTCGTCGTGACCGCGGCGTCGCAAACTGGCGACGCCAGCGCACTGCCGTATACCTTCACCACCGGCGTTAAAGATCCGCTCGAAGCGGAAATGCGCGAAATTTATGGTGCCCTTGGGCGCGTAAAAAGCAGCGCAGCCAGCGCGCAATCGTCGCCACCGGGCGTAACGAGTAGCGTCGTCGATCCGCTCGCTGAAGATATCATCGCGATTAAAAAAGAGCTCGGTCGCCCACTTGATAGCGGCCTACCTGCGGCGCAGTTTAGAGGCCCCGTGAGTAGCGTGAAAGACCCGCTGGAAGACGACGTGATTGCAATCAATAAAGAGCTTGGGCGCTCAGTTGCTGGTGTTGCTGCCGTTGCCGGGGTGATGTCCGTGGCCGCAGCAAGTGAAGCCAAAATCGTGCGCGCTGCCACGCTTCCGCTCGGCGGCGATAAATGGGGGCGAGACGTGCTCAAAAAAGTCATCAAAGGCTCGGAGACGTCCATTCTCGTAGGCTTCGCAGCGGCGATCATTGCCACGATTGTGGGCACCGTGCTTGGCGCGCTCGCGGGCTACTTTGGCGGCTGGATCGATGATCTACTAAATTGGTTTTATAGTATTTTTAGCTCCGTGCCTTACTTGCTTTTGATCTTGGCCATTGCAGCGGTGCTGAATCAAAAAGGTGTCTTCACCATCATCATGATTTTGGGGCTCACTGGTTGGTCAAGTATTTTTAGATTGGTGCGGGCTGAGTATATGAAGCACAAATCTCGGGAATACGTGCAAGCAGCCACCGCGATCGGTGCGTCCGATATGCGCAAAATGTTTGTGCACATCTTCCCCAATATTAGCCACGTCGCGTTAGTGCAGTTATCGTTGCATGTGGTGCTTTTCATTAAGAGTGAAGTGATCCTTTCCTTCCTTGGATTTGGCGTTGGTGTTGATACCGTTTCTTGGGGTTCGATGCTCAATGAATCGCAGAGCGAACTGATTTTGGGTAAGTGGTGGCAGCTGACTGCCGCGACTGTCTTTATGGCCATCGTCGTTACAGCGTTTTCATTGTTCACCGATGCGCTACGCGATGCGCTTGATCCAAAGTTGAAGTGAGATGACGATGAAGCCACTTTTAAGCGTTCGTAATTTAAGCGTCACCTTCCGCATTGACCGTAAAAATAATTACGAAGCCGTGCGCGACATTTCATTTGAGATTCCTGAAAATTCGACGGTTGCTTTAGTGGGGGAGTCCGGGAGCGGCAAATCGGTGACCTCGCTTGCCATCATGGGTTTGCTACCCAAAGAAAACTCCAAAACCAGCGCAAGTTCTGTCGTTGAATTTGAAGGTAATAATTTACTCACCTTACCTGCGGCGCAGATGCAGAAGATTCGCGGTGGTGAGATTTCAATGATTTTCCAAGAGCCGATGAGCTCGCTCAATCCCGTATTTACGGTTGGCTTTCAGCTCGGTGAGACCTTGGAGAAGCATGCAAACTTGAGTGGAAATCAAGCCCGCGCCCGCTCGATTGAGTTGCTCGAAGAAGTGGGGATTCCCGATCCAAAAACCAGCATTGATAAGTATCCGTTTCAGATGTCGGGTGGGCAGCAGCAGCGGGTCATGATCGCAATGGCGATTGCCTGCGAGCCAAAGCTTTTGATTGCAGATGAGCCGACGACCGCGCTTGACGTGACCATTCAGCGGCAAATCTTAGATCTCATCGCAGCGCTGCAAAAAAAGCACAAGATGAGCGTGCTTTTCATTACCCACGATCTCGCAGTGGTGGGTGATATTGCCGATCATGTTGTGGTGATGCGGCATGGGCAGATTCGCGAGCAAGGTGATGTGAAGCAAGTCTTCACCGCGCCAAAAGATGCGTATACCCGCGCGCTCTTGGCTTGCCGTCCGCGCGTTGATTCCCGCCCAAAAGTGTTGCCCGTCATTGATGATTTCATTAATGCTGAAAGCGAAAGCAACGGCGCTTTAGATAATCCCGCTGCGCGGCAGATAGGCTTACACGCCGAGCAGCGCAGCCGCGGCATTAAGCCCGATGATCCCATCATTTTGGACGTGCAAGGACTAGGAAAAACCTTTTATACGAAAGAAGGATTTTTCGGACAGAAACCGTTTCACGCGGTGAAAGACGTTAGCTTTAAGTTGCGAAAAGGCAAAACACTCGGGCTTGTAGGTGAGTCTGGCTCGGGCAAGACCACGGTTGGCCTCACGCTCATGCGCTTGCACCAGGCGAGCGCAGGCAAGGCATTTTTAGATGGCAAAGATATTCTCGCGATGAGCGATAAAGAATTCATGCCGTTTAAGCGCCGCATTCAAATCATTTTTCAAAATCCGTATGCTTCGCTTAACCCGCGCTTCACGGTCGGTCAAATTTTGATTGAGCCGATGATGTTGCATGCGATTGGTGCTAACACAGAAGAGCGAGCCGGTATGGCCTTTGAGTTGCTCGCGCGTGTGGGCTTGCCTGAATCATCCTTCTACAAATACCCGCATGAGTTTTCAGGTGGGCAGCGCCAGCGTATCGCGATTGCCCGGTGTTTGACGATGAAGCCTGAAATTTTAATTTGCGATGAATCGGTTTCCGCGCTTGATGTGTCAGTGCAGGCGCAAGTGCTCAATTTGCTGCAAGAGTTGCAGGATGAATACGGCATGTCTTATCTTTTCATCTCGCATGATTTGGCGGTGGTGAAATACATCAGCGATGAAGTGATGGTGATGAGTAACGGAGAAGCGGTTGAAGTGGCAAATTCTGATGAAATTTACGCCCGGCCTCAGCATCCTTATACCCAAAGGCTTTTAGCTTCGATCCCCAAAGGCACTGCTGCCTTGGCAGAGGGTTTTCATCGCGCTTGATCACGATTTTGATTAAAAAAGAGCTCAATCTGCGCCGCAGGTATTCTCAGTTTTGACGATACCTGCGGCGCAGTTTTATGCCCTTTAGCGTCGTCGTTCGTCCTGCTGATTCGGGTCTTCGTCGCACTTAGCGTGATTGAGCTCGCCCGCATCTATACACTCACGGCATTCATGAATTAGAGGGATTGCAATGAAAGTCTTACCGAAAATGTTGCGTACATTTCGCGTTGTCGCAATGGCGGTCGCGGTCTTCGCGGGCGTCTTTACTGGGCCGACCGCGATTGCGCAGCCAAAAGCCGCTGAACAAACGTCCGCAGTGGCAGCAGCGTTTAAACCACCAACGCTCGAAGAGTTTTGGCGTAAGCCACAAATGCTGCAGCCTTCGCTCTCCAAGTCTGGGCGCTACCTCGCTGCACTCGCGCCTGCCAACGGCCGCATGAATCTCATCATCATTGATTTGGTGACGCGCAAAGGCGATATCCTCACCAGCTACGAATCGTTCGACGTCATTTCAAAAAATTGGATTGGTGATGAGCGTATTGTGTATTCCCTGGGCTCGCTCAATTCACCGACCGGCGCGGGCCAGTTTGACGGCGGCGGCTTGTTTGTTGTTAACCGCGATGGCAAGCAGGGGCGTCAGCTCGCAAGCACTGTGCGTGATTCGCGCAGTAAGGGGCAGGTTGTTAACCGTGGGCTGAGCTTTTTCCGTACCGTTCCTGGGAGCACTGACGAAATCATCGCCTCGGGAAATCTGACCGCTGCTGATTCGACCGATCTCTACCGCGTCAATCTCAATAACGGGCGCACGAGCCTCATCACCACGGGTCGTCCTGCTTCATTGACTTCAAATTGGATCATGGATAGCAAGCTCGTTCCGCGCGTGGTCTCTTCCCGAATAAAGGGCACGTTGACCGGCGTTGTCCATTACCGGGATGGCGAGGGTTCGCCATGGCAAGAAATTTCGCGTTTCGATGCGATTAAGGGCTCGCGCTTGCAGCCGATTGCGTTCGAGGCGGATGACAAAACGCTACAAGTGGCAAGCAACGAAGGTCGGGATACTTTCGGCGTTTTTCGCTATGACCCGGTCGCAAAAAAGCGGGGTGAATTAATTGCTGCGCATCCGCGTTTTGATATGGGGGGTGATGCCAGTGGCGACGAAGTTTCCGGCATCATTGAAGATCCAGACTCTGGAAAAATCGTTGGCTACGCGGTTGAGGCTGACAAACCTGAAACGGTCTGGACTGACGACCGCTACGCCCGCACGCAACGCGCGATGGACGGGGCCTTGCCCAAGATGGTGAATTTGATCCGCCCAACGCCTGATCGCAAGAAATGGCTCGTGACCTCCTACTCCGATATCGGCGCAATGCGCTTTTATTTCTATGATGAAGAAAAGAAATCGCTCGAAGAAATCGGTGGCACCAAGCCTTGGCTTGACGGTAAGCTCGTGGAGCAAAAATCGTTTCGATTTAAAACGCGCGATGGTCTTGAAATTCCGGGCTATGTGTTCTTGCCGCCGGGCTACAAGCCAGGTACCAAGCTACCCACTATTCTGCACATCCATGGCGGCCCGTTCGCGCGCGCTGATTTCTTTGGCGGTGGCTTTGGCTACTTGGAAGGGCAGATTTTTGCCTCCCGCGGCTATGCGGTAGTCGTGCCGAACTTTCGCATCACCCCGGGCTTTGGCACGAAAATTTTTGCAGCTGGCTTTGGTACCGTGGGTAAACAAATGTCTGACGATCACGAAGATGCCGTGCTCTGGGCCATCGATCAAGGCTATACCGATCCGAAAAAGGTCTGCATCTCTGGTGCGAGCTACGGCGGATTTGCCGCACTTCACGCGTTAGTGAAGCGACCAGAAATGTTTGCATGCTCAATCGCCGGATTGGCGGTAACCGATTACAAATACCAACTGACAACGCCAGATGGCGATACCTCTTATAACGATGAATCAGTGGACTACTGGAAGAAGGTCATCGGAATTGAGGATCTTAATTCGCAACTGGCTCGCGATATTTCGCCTGTTTTCCAAGCCGATAAGATGAAAGTGCCGGTTTTTCTGTATGCGGGTGAAGATGATATTCGCGTGCCTATCGATCAAATTGATCGTATGGCAAAAGCGCTACGAAATGCGGGTAATCCACCTAAGGCTTATATCGTGAAAAAGAACGAAGGTCACGGCTTTGGAAAAACTGAGAATAACGTTGATCTCTATACCCAAATGCTGAAATTTGTGGAAGATTCCATTGGCAAGCCATGATTTGATCTACATCGGCTTTTGAGGATGAAAACTGCGCCGCAAGTATAAGCAAATTTTGCGCATACCTGCGGCGCAGTTTTTTGCATATGCAGCGATTTCATCCAAAGTTATGCAATAAGCATTTTGAAAACGATTGCATTTTTAGAAGTGTTGCGCGAGACACACCCAGTTTCGTCGAAAGTTTCAGCAAGATGACAAGCGGTAGGATTCCCTTGGCAAATGGTGCAAAATCAGGCGATTGGTGCTTTGACGCAAACGCGCGTTTGAAGCGATTGAGTTTTTAGAAAAAGGGGTTTTACATGTTCACACAGACGCGAGTAGCGCGTGGCGTGTTGTTGGCTCTCAGCGGCGCATTTGCCGCTAGTGGCGCCGTAGCGCAGACCGATCCACAAAAGATTGAAAAAATTGAAATTACGGGCTCTTCGATTAAGCGGATCGACGCTGAATCGGCATTGCCTGTCACGGTCATCAAGCGCGAAGACATCGAAAAATTAGGCGCGACTTCTGCTGCCGAAATCATCGAGCGCATTTCAGCAAATAACGGCCAAGGCTATAGCCTTTCTGGCGCGATTGGCGATTCCGCCCGCCCGGGCTTTGCCGGCGCATCATTGCGCGGCTTAGGCTCTACCAATACCCTGATTTTGCTTAACGGGCGTCGGATGGCTGTAAATGGTTTTGACGGCGGCGGCGTTAACCTCAACGCGATTCCGTCTGCAGCGATTGAGCGCATCGAAATCTTGCGCGACGGCGCGTCCGCGATTTACGGTACCGACGCAGTTGCCGGCGTGATCAACTTCATCACCCGTCGCGATTTCACTGGCGGTTTGGTCGATCTTGGCTACTACCAGCCAGAGCAGACAGGCGGCAAGAGCAAGCAAGCGACCGCGACGGTCGGCTTCGGCGACCTCGGTAAAAATGGATTTAACGTGCTCGGCGTGTTTGATTACCGTACCCGCGACAGCATCACCGCCGCGAGCCGGACTTATGCTAGAACGGCTTATCTGACCGGCGTCGACGTTAACGGCGGTGTATTTAATCGCTTAAGCTCCAATGCTTACCCTGCCAACATTTCAATTCCGGGTGTGGGTTTGCGTAGCCCAGCAGCAAATCTTTACAACGCGGGCGCGGGTTGTTTGCCGCCTGCAAGCTACGGTATTAGCGCTACTGACAGCCGCTGCCGCTTTGACTATGCGAGCGTAATCGACATCTGGCCGTCTGCTGAAAACACCTCTTTCTTTGGCCGTGGCACCTGGCAGCTCAATGCCAACCACCAGTTTTTTGCTGAATACAGCTACGCTAAGCAAGAATACGTTTTCCGTATTTCCCCAACGCCTGTTTCTGAAGCAACGACGTTTAACGGCGATCCTGTTCAGCTCTTCCCAAACAGCAAATATTATCCAACCGCATGGTTGACGAAATTTTTCCCAGCTGAGCTCGGTCAACCGTTAAATCTCTACTGGCGCTCGATCTCTGTCGGCCCACGTACCAGTCAAGCCAATCTGACCGAAGATCGACTTTTAGTCGGCGCGAATGGTGTGATCGGTGGTTGGGATTACGCGGCTGGCTTAAATACCTCTAAGTCAAAAGCAATTGAGTCCTATCCGTCCGGTCAGCTCTCTGAAAAACGTACGATCGCGGCATTTGCCTCCGGCATTGTCAATCCGTTTGGCCCGCAAGATGCCGCTGGGCAAGCGCTGCTTGATGCAGCGCAAGTCATCGGCCCAGTGCGCGCATCGAAATCAACGCGCGACACCATCGACGGCAAGATTTCTCGCGAGCTATTCCAGATGCCAGCCGGTCCATTGGCAGCCGCCCTTGGCGCTGAGTATCGCAAAGAGAAATTTAACGACATCCCGGGCGCAGTGTTGGGCGCAGGCGACATTATCGGCGGCGGTGGTGATCAGCAGCCGGTCAATGGCAACCGCAAGGTGACCGCACTTTTCACTGAGCTCTCCGTTCCACTGCTAAAGAGCTTAGAAGCGCAGCTCGCAATTCGCCATGATCGTTACAGCGATTTCGGTAACACAACCAATCCAAAAATTGGCCTGCGTTTCCAGCCTGTCAATCAAGTGCTTTTCCGTGGTTCGTATAACACCGGCTTCCGTGCG
>JANPBT010000075.1:0-35684 GCA_031430575.1 Betaproteobacteria bacterium
CAAAGGTCTTTGCTGAAACGTTTCCGCAGAAAAACAAAAAACATCATCAACTCAGCGCACCAAACTTATTAATATGATTAGATCTTTTCGCAGACGACGTCGATAATAAAAAACCTAAAAACAGGCATCCCTCAAAAAATACCTGCGGCGCAGAAATAGCCCCTTTTTAAGCAAAAGCGCATCAAAAAGTGCCATTTCTGCGCCGCAGGTATTAGAGCGAAAATAGGCTTACGTGGCGCTCACATAAAACCAGCGCCCGCCTTCACGCACAAAGCGGCTGACTTCCTGCATACGCTGGGCGCGGCCGTTGGCTTTACTGACGGCGACGAACTCGACCACGCCGGTGTCGCCGTCTTCGCGAAAACGTTTGATCTCGAGGCGCACCCACGTCGCCTCATCCGCGCCGACCCCGGCGGGCCGCGTGCTTGGGTGCCAGGTGCTTATCACGTATCCGAAATCACCGCGGGCGTAGGCGGTGTATCGCGAACGCATGAGCGCGACGGCCGTGGGTGCGTTCTCACCAGCATGGAAGCGGGCGCAACACGCATCGTAGGATTTACCAAAACCACAATCGCAACTCATACCTGCGGCGCAGCGTTGAAGTGTGTGGCGAGGGTTTGCGGCAGATCGTCCCACACGTAGATGTGCTCGATGAGATTAACGCCGGACATTTCAAACGGCGTTGCGTGATCAAAACGTGCGCCGAAATATCGATAGAAATGTTCTGCTGCGTTGTCTTTTAAAACCTCGACGCAAGCGCTCTTGAATCCCAATGTGGCCATATCGCTCAAGGCGCGTTGCGTGAGTTTGCGCCCAAGGCCTCGGCCTTGCGCAGATTGCAGCAAGTAGATCGCGCGCAGTTGGCCGTCAGTTGCGACCTCTTTATTGCGGCGCGCGCTAAAACTCACAAATCCGAGGCAAGGCGCAGTTGAATCACGGGCGATCACAACACTTTCTCCCGCAGTTGCGATGACTTTCGACCAGCTATCCGTTCGCCGCTCAATATTCGCCCACGCTTCAATCGCGTGCGGCGGCACCTGCCCCGGATAGGTCGTGCGCCAGCTCGCACAGTGGGTATGCGCGATCGCGGGTGCATCGGCAAGCGTTGCAACGCGAAATTGGACTTCACTCATCCCTGCGGCGCAATTTTCGCTCGTGACGCATCACGATTTAAGCCCGACAAAATCGCTTTGAACGATGCGGTGACGATATTGCTGTCCATGCCTACGCCGTGCAGCGTTGGGCCATCGCCGACACGCATTTCAATGTACGTGATGGCAGTTGCGTTCGCTCCGCTGCCAATGGAATGCTCGTGATAATCCATTACTTTTACGGGCGCGTGAAGCTCGCTTTCAATCGCGGCGACGAAGGCATCAATCGGCCCATTGCCATGGCCCGTAGCTTTGTGCTGCGCGCCTTGAATCTTCACTTCCGCAGTCACCGCGACGGCATTACCACCCGCGCGCGAATCTTCGGTTAAATGATGCGCCTGGTAATCGTAGGGCGAACTGCGCCGCAGGTATTCAGTATCAAACACATTCCAAATATCGGCTGCGCTGAACTCCTTGCCACTGGTATCCATCGCCTGCTGCACCACAGCGCTGAATTCAATTTGCATCCGCCGCGGCAGATCTACTCCGTATTCACTTTGCAGAAGATAGGAGATACCGCCCTTACCCGATTGTGAGTTCACGCGAATCACCGCTTCGTAGCTGCGGCCTACATCTTTCGGGTCAATGGGCAGATACGGCATATCCCAAATCATGTCGTCTTTGCGCTGGCTAAAGGCTTTCTTGATCGCATCTTGGTGCGAGCCAGAAAAACTTGTGTACACCAGATCGCCGACGTAGGGATGACGCGGGTGGATGGGAATTTGATTGCAATATTCAACCGTTTTTTTGATTTCATCAATATCGCTGAAATCTAAATTGGGGTTCACGCCTTGCGAATACATATTGAGCGCTAAATTCACGATATCGACATTGCCCGTGCGCTCGCCATTGCCAAACAAGCAGCCTTCCACACGCTCTGCGCCCGCCATCATGGCGAGTTCCGCCGCTGCAGTGCCGGTGCCCCGATCATTGTGTGGGTGCACAGACAAAATCATGCGTTCGCGCCCACGTACGTTGCGATGAATCCACTCGATTTGATCGGCAAAACAATTGGGAGAAGCGTTCTCTACCGTGGTGGGTAGATTCATGATGAGTTGATTTGTTACGCTCGCGCCAAATTCATCGAGCACAGTCTCAATGACCCGCTTAGAAAACTCCAACTCGGTATTGGAAAACATCTCTGGCGAAAACTCGAAACGCCATTTCGTCTCGGGGTATTTCGCCATTAGCGCTTTGACTTGCCGCACATGCGGGATGGTGAGTTCATTGACGACTTGATCTTGCGACAAGCCGAAAACCACATTGCGCATCACTGGTGCCGTAGCGTGATAGAGATGAAAAATGGCCTGTTTCGCGCCCTTGAGCGACTCAAACGTACGCTCAATAAATGCCTCACGCGAGGGCGAAAGCACTTGAATCCACACATCGTCTGGAATCAAATTTTCTTCGATCAACATGCGTACGAAATCGAAATCCGTTTGCGAGGCGGAGGGAAAACCAATCTCAATTTCCTTCACGCCCACACGCACGTTAGTTTCAAACATTTTTTTCTTACGCGCCACATCCATTGGCTCAATCAGCGATTGATTGCCATCGCGCAAATCAGTTGCCAGCCAGATTGGTGGCGCAGTAATCGTGCGGCTGGGCCATGCGCGATCTTGCAACGGGATCGCCGCAAACGGGCGATATTTTTGAGATGGATTTTTTAACATGGCCATGATTTGAATTCCAAAAGAGGACGGCAAAAACGCCCCACGGGCGAAATCTGCGCCGCAGGTATTTACTACAAAAGAAGGGGGGATGTGTGCGCTTTTCAGCGCAGCAGCAGGAGCGAAAGCAGGCCACGCAAAGCGAAGCCGGATTTCATTGGGAGCGAGAAGATATAGACGCGCACACCTGAAATATAGCGCGGAAGCCCCGTCCGCGCAAGCGGGCGGGGTTTAAAGCCATTAGGCCTTAATGAACGTGCGAATATTGCGCAGCAGTTCTTCGTCTTGGTAGGGCTTACCGAGGTAGACATTGACGCCTAATTCCATCGCATGATTGCGGTGTTTCTCCGCAGTTCGCGACGTAATCATGATGATCGGAATGTTTTTTAATCCTGCATCGCTTTTTGCCGCACGGGTGAACTCAAAACCATCCATTCGTGGCATTTCAATGTCGAGCAAGATGACTTCTGGCTTATGCTCGGAGAGAACGGTCAGCGCGTCCATACCGTCTTTCGCGGTGAGCACGCGGAAGCCCTCGCGTTCTAAAAAACGCGTGGTGATTTTACGCACCGTGAGCGAGTCATCGACCACGAGCACCAATGCCTTTTCCTCGACCGGCGCAATTTGCGGACGGAATGCAAGCACGCGCGCCGTCTGCGGCACTGCCGCGGGGCTATTCGCGTCAGCAACAACTATTGAAGCCGCGTCACGCGCCTCAACAATGGTTGCGGCCTTGCTCGCGGTTTCATAAAAGCTCACCAGCTGCATTGGGTTGTAGAGCAATACGATATCACCGTCACCAAGTAGCGTAATACCAACGAGGCCGGGCACGCGAGAGAGCTGAGGCCCCATGCGTTTTAAGACAACCTCTTGGTTGCCGTAGACCGCGTCCACATCAATCGCAATGGCGTTAGTGCCGGAGCGCACGATCACTGCCTGGCTTACCATTTCCTCGCGCGGTTGCGGTATTTCGCCTAGGTAAGCGTGTAGCGAAGTAAATTGAACCTGCTCGCGACCATGCTGCACCACGCCTGATAGGGTTGCCGCTTCCCACTCATTGCGTCGAAGCGCTTTCACGGTCTCGACCATCGCTGATGGAATGCCGAAACGACGGCTACCGATTTGCACCAAAACGCTATTCATCAGCGTCAGCGTTAACGGCACTGTCAGGATCAACATCGCACCCTTGCCAGCTTCATAAATCGCATCGACCCGACCACCTAGTGCATTGATTTCTGTGCGGACAACGTCCATCCCGACACCACGCCCTGCGACGGCGGTGATCTCAGTGGAGGTGGTGAACCCAGGTTTGAAAATGAATTCAACCCACTCAGCGTCTGTAAGCACATCAGCGTCTGCCGCCAATCCTTGCGCGATCGCTTTGGCACGAATCCCAGCAATATCGAAGCCCTGTCCATCATCGCTAATCGTGACTTCAACCAAGTTACCTTGTTGTCGCAAATCAACGAGAATTTCACCCGTCTCACTTTTTGATGCGGCGATCCGCGCGCCCGGCATTTCGATGCCATGCGCGAGCGAGTTACGCAACACGTGCTCAACCAGCGGCGCAAGCCGCTCTAATACGCTGCGGTCAATGCTGAGGTCGCCGCCGCGAATATCCATGTTTGCGCGCTTACCCACTTCGCGAGCAGTTTGACGCAACACCCGATACAAGCGCTCGCGTAAGCTATTGAAGGCAACGGTACGAATGGACTGCAATTGATTTTGCAAACTACGCGCAATACGCCCCTGCGTATTCAAAGCCGAATCGGTTGCATCCAAATTACTAACAATAGATTGCTGCACCGTCGCGACGTCGTTAACACCCTCAGCCAAACTGCGTGTAAGCTCTTGGAAGCGGGTGAATCGATCAAACTCAAGTGGATCGAAATTTGAATCGGTTTCTTGCGCCTGCGTGAGATGCGATTGAATTTGTGATTCCGCTTGAATTTCAATCTCACGCACCTGCGTACGCAAGCGCGTGACGCTGGAAGTAAGTTCATTTAAATTACCGCGCAAGGCTTTTAGCTCTGACTCCATGCGGGATCGGCTAATACTGACTTCGCCCGTTTCGTCCGCGAGGCGCTCGATGGCATCAGCGCGAACGCGCAAAATTTGCGCTTGCGATGCAGCATCTGAATCAAGCCAGCGCAGTGCCTCGGGCGCGGCCTGCGTCGGTACGAATTGCGACGTATCGGATGTAACGCCTGCGCCTAGCGCAGGGATTGACGCAAGGTTTGACGCAGGGATAGATCCAAACGCTTCAGCACGCGCGGCATCGGCGGCGACCAGCGTCGCAGCTGCGCTCGAGGTGCTTGAGGAATACGCTTCGCCTTGCAGTGCGTCGGCGACATAATCTTTCTCTGCAATCGCGACTGGGGTTTCATCGATCACAGCCGATACGACACCGGGCAACGCGGTGTTAGCTTCCCCGTTTTGTAAGCGATCTAATAGAAAGGCGATACCATCTAAATCGAGCTCAAACTCTTCGATATGCTTAGCGGACAACACCGTTTGCCGACCGTCACCTTCGAGGATGGACTCCATGCGATGGGCGAGTTCACCCAAGCGCATTGCACCTGCCATACGTGCGCTACCTTTAATGGTGTGTAACGTCCGCTTCAAGCCGTTCATCGCTTCCACGTCTTTGGCGTTTACGCTCAATTGGCGCATTTGCGCGCTCGCCTGCGGGAAAAGCTCAGCAGCTTCTTCAAGGAAGATCGGAAGCACGGTCGTGTCGAGATCATCCCGAACGCCAGCGAGCGGATCACTCTTTGCGCGCGATGATGAGATGGCCTCAGTCGAACGTACCGCCGCTTTTGAGATATCAATCTCACCGACGACGGCCTTCGAAGTCGCGCTTGGGATAAGCGCAGGGGCAAAAGTGGGCAGAATCTGCGCCGCAGGTATCGTCGTTTTTTCCGATTGAGTACTGGCGTCGTCGCTATCCGTTACGCGGTGCGACGGTTGGACCGGAACCACAGGCGTTGCCAGCACCGCGACTGCGATTGCACCAAGCGCGATTGGCGCAACAACCGGCGCAACGGAAGCGAAGGCGCTACCGTTAAAGAGCGAAGCGGCGGGCGCAGGCTCTGCAGTCGGCAGGGCTATCGTTTTGGCCGTTGCGTGCGAAGTCTGCGCAATCGGCACTTCACTGAGCATCTCTGATAAAGCATCAGGCGTAAATGATTCCGTGGGCTCGGTCATGACTGTCATTGGCCCCAGATCATCGAGCATCATCTCATCGACACTGCGGGTCGGTCGATTTGCACAAATGACTTCCAACGAATCACGGGCGATGGCTACAAAATCGATATCGGCTGGATCGGGATCTACCTCATCGCGTACGCATTGACAGAGACTTTGCAGTGCAGCTACAGCAGTTGCCAATGCCGGAACTGCATCTTGAACGCTATGATCTTCTTTTATTGCGACGAGCGCTGACTCAAGCGCGCCTGCGAGCGAGCCAATGTCGGTCAGCCCGACGGACAGGTGCATGCCCTTGAGCGTATGCGCTGCACGAATCATTTCGTCCGTAGGCGCGCTCGTCGGCTCAAACTGCATGCGTTCGACTTCGCGCGTGAGCACTGCAATATGCCCGGCGGCTTCGTCGGTGACGATCGTACGCAAGGCTGCAGGAAGCACAACCGCGGGCCGCTGAGATGGCGTTGGCAAAGTGGGGCTGACACTAAAAACGGTATTGTGTGCGGCGACCTGTGGCGCAGACGAGGCACTGCTCGCAGCGATCGACATCGTGGCGGCAGCCGTAGCCGCGAGCGCAGCGATGGGCACCACGGTTGGCCCGCTCGATTTCAAATAATCAAGGCTAGCGGGAACTGTCGGCAGTTGCGATGCCGCCAAAGATTTAATTTCACTCAACTCAAGACGATCTTCTGCAATCAACGGCGTTGCCGTCATAAGCTCTGGTTGCTCGGGCGCTACCGCCTCGGCGAGCGCAAAATCACCAAACGATAAATCAAAGGCCGCCGGTATGCTCTCGGGCAGATCGGCAGGCACAATCGCGACCGGTGGTGCGGCAAGCGCATCAAACTTTAGATCGCCAAAAACCAAATCAAATGGCGATGGCGATACGAGCGCTGCGTCTTGGGCGGCGATGCTTTTTGGAGCAACGATTTCGGCAATTTCAACTTTAGGCGCGGCAATTTCGATGCCCGCTCTTGATGCCAAGACCGGCGCAGCGACAACGGCGGTTAAGCGTTCAGCGCGCCCTTCGCAAATTGCGAGCGCGCGTTCAATTTCTCGCTTATCGAGTCCATTGGCAGCAGCAGGATTTGCCGCGATCGCATTGACCCAACGCAAAAACTGACTACGAGCAGTCACGATGAGGGCTCGATCATTGCTAGAGAGCGGCGCTTCACGTTGGAGTACGGTGTTTAAGTGACTCTCAACTTCCCAAGCAACATCACCGAGCTCATTCAGGCCGACCATCCGTCCGCTGCCTTTAAGCGTGTGAAATCCCCGACGCACTGAAACAAGCGTTTCCCGATCTGACGGGTTGGCATTGAGCGCTGCAATCGAAGATTCGAAGTCAGCGAGGATCTCGTTGGCTTCCTCTAGATAAATATCTAATAAAGCATCATCCTGATCCGCCGCATCCTTTTGCATTAACGATTGGGTTTGGTTTGATACCGCCGGGAGCGGCACCAAATCGCCCATCGCTACCGTCTCTGTTAACGCTATCGCATCGCGCGAATCGTGCTGCGCATCAGCGGTAGTCTCGAGCGCTACGATGGCTTCACGCACAGCCGCTAAGAGCTCATTATTACCCAGCAATTTCGCATCTTCATGCAGCTGATGTAAACGCATATTTACTTCGGCACGGGTGTCTAGTCCGTCAGGATCAGCATTCCATTTCGATACCAATGCTGCGAGTGCTTTTCGCTGCCGCGATACGTCCGCTTCAACGCTAATTGAAGGCAAATCGAGCTCACCCGCTGCCTCGCCGCTCTCAGCGCCAGAATCGCGCGCGCTGTGCAGCGCAATTGGATCAAGCATGCGCGAGAGCTCTGCATCGGGTTGCGCTGTTTTCGCATCGACATAAAAACCCAACATCGAGAGCAAATCAGCGATGCTCGCGACTTTACCGGAATGGGTGTCGGCAGAATCGGTAGTCTGAATTTCTGCTAACTCACGCTCAACCTCGCCCAGAACCGTTGCGGCGCGGGCTTGGTCAGAAACCATAAACACGCCGGCAGTTTGGGAAATTTTTGATCGAATTAGTGCGAGATCAATCGCGGCAGTGCCACGCACCCATGCGTCGATTGCAGATTCGATGACACCTAAATTATCTTTAACTTCAGCCATTAACGTGCGGAAGCTTTCACGCTCTTGCGCACGACGCGTGATTGCTGGGGCAACGCGACGATCTGCGAGATCGTCGAGGCCGTGGGCGGCCATATGCACTTGTTCAACAAGAGAATCCGCTTCGATTTCAAACGATGCTGCATCGCCAGCGAAATTTGCAAGCGTGGTCTCGGTGAAGAGCAGCGCCTGGAAAAACTCCATGGCCAAGCGATCTGCAATCACATCGCTTTCGTTTTGCGGAACGACCTCTGCAAGTTTAGAAAACAGATACGCTAATTTTGGTCGTGTTAAGGCTTGCGCGAGCTCACTGGCAGTGGTTGCATCTTTCCGCACGACCTCGCGCGCCTCGGGGTGACCCGATACCACGCGCTGCCAACCGGCCCGAATATCGGCAATTTTTGCAACAAGCGCTTCAATGGTTGGCCGCAACGAAACGTAGTCAGTACTGTTGCGCAGGCTGGTTCCGGGGCTTGGCAAGAGTCGGCTGAGTTCATACAGATTTTGAATATCTGCAACGAGTTTAGATTTTGGCTCTGCCCGCCCAACATGAAAGAGCACCTCGCGACGTAAACGGTCAGAGACTTTTGTTGAGCCCTCTACGAATCGACGGATTTGCAAATCTACACGGCCCGCGAGCTGCTTGACGCCCAAAGTAGCCGATAGGGAATCAGTCTCTATAGCGTGTAAAAAACCACTCACCGACCACCAAAACGAGCGCTGCGCAGGCAATGGAAATGCCCGCTCGACGACGCCGACCTGCTCGCGCATCTCGAGCAATCCGCGTTGATCGCCACGCAGCCATTTCAGCAGACCTTTTTCATAGGCGCGGCGCGCTGCAAGTAAGTAGGCGGGCAGTTTCTCGCCTTGAATAGGAATAGAACCTTCAAGCCGAGACGGCTTGCGATTTAAATCTGGAAAAAAAAGATCGGCCGCGCCGGCCTCTGAGCCGCGCAATTGATGCATCGCGGCGTACTCCCGGGTCAACATCGTGGGCTTGCAAGGCGCGCCACTAAAGACCTCTTCGAGATGCGAGCTTAAGCGGCGAACGGCGCGCTCAATCCCTTCTAATACCTGCGGCGCAGATTGTGCGCCTGGAGCATCAATTAACGACTTCAAATGCCGCTCAATCTCGCGGGTGAAGGTCGCTAAGCCCTCGATGCCAATGAGCTCAAAGGCGCCGGAGGTTTGATGCAATTCATCGAGCGCATTTTTTGCAGCGTCGGCTGCAGCATTGTCTGCGATCAACGTCTCGATGTGCTTACGCGCACGCGAAAGCGTCTGCATAACTTCATCTTTTATCCAGGCAAGTGGCCCGAGATCAATTTCAAGTGGAATGTCGACCGACATGACCTGGCTCCCGTCCACGCTCAAACCTTGAAGCCCGCGACCGATTCGCGTAGGCTACGCGCGAGGGACGTGAGTTTGTCAATTTGCGTAGTTGTCAATTGAGTTGAGCGTGAGGCGTCTTCTGACACGCGCAAAATATCTTGCATGCCGCGCGTGACTTCCGAAACGCTCGTTGCTTGCCGCTGCGTTTGCCCAGAAATGCTTGAGATCAGATCAGCTAGTTCGCGCGAAACTCGGCGAATTTCAGAAAGCGCAGAGCCTGCGGCATCGGAGAGTTTCGTACCCTCGACCACTCCTTGCGTAGAGCGCTCCATCGCGACCACGGCATCTTGTGTATCGGCCTGAATGGTCTTCACAATGGCTTCAATCTGCTTCGTTGCCTCGCCAGAGCGCTCTGCCAATCGCTGCACCTCTTCGGCCACGACCGAAAAGCCGCGTCCGGCGTCGCCCGCAGAAGCCGCTTGAATCGCAGCATTAAGCGCGAGCACGTTCGTCTGTTGCGTAATGTCGCCGATCAACTCCGTGATTTGACCGATTTCCTGCGAACTTTCACCCAGACGCTTAATTCGCTTCGCCGTCTCTTGAATCTGGCCGCGAATGTCGTTCATCGATGCGATTTGGTTTTGCACCGCAACCGCGCCCTGCTCGGCTACAGAGAGCGACGATTGCGCAACGCGCGCTGACTGCGCTGCAGATGCAGAAACGTCGTTAATCGACTGCGCCATGGAGAGCACCAAAGCAGAAGCTTTTTGAATTTCGTTCGATTGACGTTGTGATTCTTCAAATAAACGCGCGGAGATTCGCTGCGCTTCTTGGGTTGCGCTATTCACTTGGTCAGTTGTAGAGTTAATGCCCGTCACTACGCCGCGCAACTCGTCAACGGTAAAGTTAATCGAGTCGGCAATCGCGCCGGTCACGTCTTCCGTTACCGAGGCCTTTACGGTGAGATCGCCATCGGCCAAGTTGCCCATTTCATTGAGCAGACGCAAAATAGCTTCTTGGTTACGGCGGTTTTCTTCTTCGGCTTGTATGCTGCGCTTTTTCGCATCATCAAACAAAACTTTTGCGATTAAACCCATCGTTAGTAGTGTGGTCAAACCAAACAACAGCGACAACCAGAGTGCCAGCGCGCCAGGGCTTCCCATACCCCCAAAGGTATCGGAAAGTTTCTTCGCATTACTATTTAAGCCAACGGTTGCCTCAGAAATTCCGCGTGCGGATTGCTTCGCCGCCACCAATCCAGGAGTTACCCGCAAGATGTCACTCACGCCGCGTTCGAAGCCTTCAAAAGCTTTCGCTGCCGCTGCAAGCGCTGATACCGATGTCGGATCTTTTAGAGCGTTGATGCGTAACTCTTCGCTGCCTTCGCGTAATGCTTTTAAGGTATCTTTAAACGTTGACACATCTTTACCCAGCTCAAAAACAGCTTCAGGATCGACATCTTCAACAACGAGACCATTTAAGTTTTTTGCGATACGCTGCGTCAGAATCGGAAGCTGCAAAGCAAGCGATTGTTCACGCGCACCGACCGCACTTACTGCGAGCGAAAGCTGATCTGTTGTCGATTGCAGTTGGGGGGTCAGCTCGTTGATTTTTTTAACGGTTTGGCTCAGTGTGGTCAAAACGCTTTCGTTTTTCAATACATCATCGATTTGGGGAACGATTTTTTCCCAAGGCTGCTTTACTTGCCGAAGCGAATTGCGCTGCCCTTCGACTTCGAGCCCGTCGATCATGCCAGCGCTCGATTCGCCGCCATCTTCAAGCGCTTTTATGTTTCGCGCGAAATCGTCACGCGCTACTGCAAGGCGCTTAAAGGAGCTGGTCATACCCGACTGCGCTTGCGCCGTTGCATTCGCAATCGTGAGAGCGCCGACCTCAAGATCAGCGGTCGCCTTAATGTGTGCATTTAGCTTGCGTGATTCAAGCAAATTCAGACCCAGCATCAACACTGTCAAAAAAAGTAGGAAGCCCGCTAGTGTTCCCAAAATTTGGAGCTGCTTATCAAGAGGATATTTACCAATGATCGGCAGGCGTCGCGTTGCCCCAGCGCCCGACGTGCGCAACTTATCTAGCAGTGAGGAAGTCGGCGTCGACTCCAGCGTGCCGCCTTGGTTGCTCATATCAACGTGCTGCGTGTACGGCGAATTGTCGCTGTAGTGGCGCGGTAACACCGCTGTATTCGGGCTATCGCCCAGCCCAGCGATGCGCGTAACGGGCTCCATCCTTGTGAGCACGTCTGAGGCATCCGTTGCACGCTGGGTTGACTTTGCCGCCCCAGAGCGCCCCGTCATCCACGATGGAAGAGTAATATTTACCATGTTAATTCTCTACTTTCTCGCCACTTACTAATCTGATTTCATAACGTAAAAACGGTTGCAGCCTATGCGCTTTCCAACTCTGGCATGATCGATAAAAAGCCAGTAGATCGGGCGATAAGCCCTAAATTCATTAATATCCATTGCGCACCAGTCGCGTCAGCGCCGACATTGGTCGCCCATGCGTGGTCAGCTCTTTGCTCGCTTGTGTTCGTAATCACGCGTAGCCCTGCGACGCTATCAACCAAAAGCCCACAACGCAAGCGTGCATAGTCACCACCAAGTACCAAAACGCGGGAATTTGCAGTCCGCGCTGTGGTGGTTTTATGTAAAAGTGCGCCTAAATGCGTTAACGCAATGACGCTTCCGCGCACATTAGTCATGCCTAAAAACCAAGGCTGCGTGCCTGGAACGGTGCGAATCTCTGTCAAAGGCGCAACCTCGGACACCTCGGTCAAGGGCAGCGCATAGCGCTGGTCGCCGGCGGTAAACCCTAATCGTGGCGCATCGCCACCCGATTTTCGGGCGGCCGCTAGACGCTCGGAAATTTCTTGCTGGAAAGAGCGTAGATCCAACTTACTCATCGCGTTCTATTTCCCTTTTTGATTGACTAAAGTTGGCTAATTTTCGCCAACAGCGCTGGGACATCTACGGGCTTGACCACGTAATCTTTCGCCCCTTGGCGCATACCCCAAATCTTGTCGGTTTCCTGATTTTTTGTAGTGCACATAATGACTGGAATATGCTTTGTATCGGCGTCGCGCGAAATTTGGCGTGTCGCCTGAAATCCGTTTAGACCCGGCATGACCACATCCATCAAAATCAAATCAGGCATGATGATTTTGGTATTTGCAACGGCCTCATCGCCGCTCGTGCATTGCGTGACTTCGTAGCCCGCGCCTACTAGCGCGGTTGTGAGCACGTGACGTTCCGTTGGAGAGTCATCAACCACTAAAATTTTGCGCACTGGCATGTATTTATTCCTTTACGACGCGGCTCGCCTGATCGGCGACCGCTTTTAAAAGCTCTTCTTTAGAAAAAGGCTTGGTGAGATACTGATCGCAGCCGACCATTCGACCGCGTGCACGATCAAATACGCCATCTTTAGACGACAGCATCACGACCGGGATAGATCGATATTTTTGGTGGCGTTTGATTAAAGCGCACGCCTGATAACCATCGAGGCGAGGCATCATGATGTCGACGAAAATCACGTCGGGCTGATGATCGGCGATCTTCGCCAATGCATCAAAACCATCCTCAGCGAGGAGGACCTGGCAACCCGCTTGCAGCAAAAAGATCTCGGCACTGCGCCGGATCGTATTGCTGTCGTCGATCACCATTACCTTCAGGCCTGATATTGCCTCGTGAATTGTCATAGCACAAATGATTACACTTAGTTGACGAAAGTGTACGCCGTTGGACTATCAATGACAATAGGATATTCCGCTACTGACCCAGAAACAAGCGGTAGGCGAGATTGTGTGTCTCTTCTACGCACGGATAGCCAAGATTAGCGACGAATTGATCCCATTTTTTACTTTGGTGAGTGGGTATTTGCATACCCACGAAGACACGCCCTGAGTCAGACCCATGATTTCGATAGTGAAAAAGCGTGATGTTCCAGCCGTGATCCATCGCCTCTAAAAACCGCATCAGCGCGCCGGGTCGCTCGGGAAATTCAAAGCGAAATACCCGTTCACGCAGCTTTTTTTGCGCGAATGTCGAATGACCTCCGACCAGATGACGGACATGCGTCTTCGCAACTTCGTTGTCTGTCATGTCTAAACACGCGATTCCGACTTGTCGCAAACGAGCGAGCAACAGAATTGCGTCGTCGCGTCGCGAAATTTGAACGCCGACAAAAATATGGGCGAGTCGCTCATCGGCAAATCGATAATTAAATTCAGTGACGTTACGTTGACCGATGGCCTCGATAAACCGACGGAAACTGCCCGGCGTCTCATTAATCGTGGCGGCAAACAACGCCTCGCGCGCCTCGCCGATCTCTGCGCGCTCAGCTACGAAGCGCAGGCGGTCAAAATTCATATTGGCGCCGCAGGCAATGGCTGCGAGCGTCTTTCCTTTCCACTTCTTTTTCTCGACGTAAGCTTTTAGACCCGCAACCGCAAGTGCGCCCGCAGGCTCTAATATTGAGCGGGTATCTGTAAACACATCTTTGATGGCTGCACTGATCGCATCAGTGTCGACCAAAATCGTATCGTCTACATACATTTGTGCGAGCCGAAAGGTCTCTTCGCCCACGAGCTTAACCGCGACGCCGTCTGCGAATAAGCCCACATCGGTCAGCGCAATGCGTCTACCCGCTTTGAGCGATTGCGTCATGGCAGACGAATCTTTTGGTTGCACCGCGATAATTTTTACCCCGGGCCGCACCTGCTTGATATAGGTCGCGATGCCAGCAATCAAGCCGCCACCGCCAACAGCGACAAACACCGCATCGAGATCACCGTGAACTTGCCGCAAGATCTCCATTCCAATCGTGCCCTGCCCAGCGATCACATCTGGATCGTCGAAGGGGTGCACAAACGTTGCGCCACTTTTTTTGCCTAACTTCACGGCATGGAGATAAGCGTCTGAGAAAGACTCGCCATGAAGCACTACGGCTGCACCGCGCGCTTTCACGGCACTAATTTTGATGCCAGGCGTGGTGGTTGGCATCACGATGGTCGCCGTGAGCCCCAGCCGCTGCGCCGAGAGTGCTACGCCTTGCGCGTGATTGCCCGCCGAGGCGGCGATCACGCCTTTGGCTTTTTGGGCGGCGCTTAGATGCACAATTTTGTTGTACGCGCCGCGCAATTTAAACGAAAATACGCTTTGCTGATCTTCACGCTTGAGCAAGACCGTATTGCCGGTCACCGCCGAGAGCAACTCAGCTTTTTCGAGCGGCGTTTCAATAGCGACATCGTAAACCTTGGCGTTCAAAATTCGCTTTAGATAACCAGTCGCATCAATGTGCGCCGCTTTTTTATTCGTTTTGACCGGTTTTTTGGCAACCGTTTTGACTGCTATTTTTGCGACCAATGAAAGCTCCAAATCGTGCGTGAATCGTTGTGGCGAGTTTACCCGTGCGCCTCTTGGCAAGAAATCTGCGCCGCAGGTATTTAATATTTGCATCGATACCTGCGGCGCAGATCTGAGGCTTTTTCGGCCAACGTTTTGTTCTAATGTCGGTCAAGCTTGCTCACGGCGCTGCACGCTCTTGCCCTGCAGCCCGATTTCTCGACTCTACTCGTAATCCAATATGACGCCATCTGAACTCAAACTTGCCGCCGCCAAGGCTGCGCTCGCCTTCGTAAAACCGGGCGCCGTCCTTGGCGTCGGCTCAGGGTCTACGGTTAACGCTTTTATTTCTCTGCTACCGACCCTGCCTTTCAAAGTCACCACCGCGATCGCCGCCTCGCGCGCCTCAGAAGAATTGCTGAACGCGCAAGGCATCGCAGTCGCCGATTTAAATGCGATTGACCGCATCGGCGTCTACGTCGACGGTGCCGATGAAATCGGCCCTGGCCTTGCGCTTATTAAAGGCGGCGGCGCAGCGCTCACGCGCGAGAAAATCATCGCGCAGGCCAGCGATCAATTTGTCTGCATCGCAGATGTGAGCAAAATCGTTTCGGCGATGGGTAAATTCCCGTTGCCCGTTGAAGTGATCCCGATGGCGCGCACGCATGTGGCGAGCGCAATCATGGCGCTTCATTCGCACACACTTTCGAAATGGCGGGAAGGCATCATCACTGATAACGGCAATCACCTCATTGATATTCACGGCCTGGCGATCAGCAGCGCTGCCGATGCTGCTGCGCTCGAAACAGCGTTGAATCAAATCCCTGGCGTTGTCAGTAATGGATTATTCGCACTACGCACCGCGGATATCGCGTACATCGCCGCAGCAGATGGCATTCGCACGCTGAACCCCTAAACCGGGCAAATACCTGCGGCGCAGAATTGGCCATAATTTAACTGTTTTGGCTGCTGAAACGTCTAAAACTGCGCCGCAGGTATGGCGAGAAATCACCCTATCGCGCGCTCATGATTTGCAGCTGTAGCGCATTGCACTGGCGGTCATCTCGCTGCGGCATCATGACAAAAATCATGCCATCGGTCGTCTCAAGTGAAACGGAACATTCTCGCTTTCCCTCGACGCGGACTTTCGTAGATTTGATTTCCGTACGCAGGACAACGTGCGATGCCGCATGCGGATCATCACTTTTAAGGATGAGATCGTTAGCGCGTATCTCGATAAAACGAATTCGGTTTTGTTCGAACCGCTGGTGCGCGGAGAGACCATAGCAAGCCGTTATCGGGAAGACCGCAACGGTACACAACACAGACGACTTTAACGACAGCTCGAAACCTTTACGTGCCAACACATAAACGAGCCACGCGACGTAAGCCCATATTACAAATGAAACGGGAATCGGGTGAGCTGGATTTGCACCAAGGTCAATCATCGCCGTAACGTTGCCCTACTCCCCGGCCACCGCCATCTCGGAGATCAATACCGAGCCAATGTGCTTTGATCCACGACGGTCAACATCTGCGCCGACGGCTGCAATATTCAAATACATTTCTTTCAAATTGCCCGCAATCGTAATCTCTTCCACTGGGTAGAGGATCTCGCCGTTTTCAATCCAAAAGCCGGAAGCGCCGCGCGAGTAATCACCGGTAATCGCGTTTACCCCTTGCCCCATGAGATCGGTGACGAACAAGCCGCGCCCCATTTTTTTGAGCATTTCAGCAAGTGAATCAGTGCCGCGGGTCGCGATCAGGTTTGTCGATCCTCCGGCATTGCCGGTTGAGGCGAGACCGAGCTTGCGCGCGGAGTAGGTGCTCAAAAAATAGTTGCTGAGCACGCCGTTATCGATGATCTTGCGCACCTGTGGCGCAATGCCCTCCTCATCAAAGGGCATCGAACCAAGACCGCGGAGCAAAAATGGATTTTCGTCCAACGAAAACCATTTCGGAAAAATCTGCGTGCCGAGCGCATCTTGCAGAAAAGAAGTTTTGCGGTAAAGCGATGAGCCACTCACCGCGCCAACCAAACTGCCGATCAACCCACTTGCCAGCGATGCTTCCAATAGCACCGGTGTTTTCTGCGAAGCAATGCGGCGCGCGCCGAGGCGGGAGACCGCGCGCTCGCCCGCAATGCGCCCAATCTGCGCCGCAGGTATGAAATCTTTTGCGTTGCGCGCACTGTCGTACCAGTAGCCGCCCTGCATGCTGTCGTTTTCCTCGGCGATTACCGAGGAATACAAGCTATGGCGGGTGCTCTCATAGCCGGCACAAAATCCATGCGTATTGGCGTAAATAAATTCATCTTGATGGGCTGAGACATTTGCCCCGTCAGAGTTTTGAATGCGTGGATCAACCGCGAAGGCGGCCGCCTCCATCTCCTTGGCGAGCTCGGTGGCCGCTTCCGCTGAGATTGGCCACGGATGATACAGATCGCAATCTGGAAATTGCGTGGCCAACGCTGCTTTATCAGGTAAGCCCGCAAACGCATCCTCGGCTGCAAATTTCGCCATCGTGACGGCTTTTTCTGCAGCCTCTTTCAGCCCCGCAGCCGATAAATCGCTGGTCGAGACGTTGCCTTTTTTCTTTCCGACGTAGGCGGTGATCCCCATGGCGCGGTCGCGGGTATGCTCGACCGTTTCGAGCTCGCCCATGCGCACCGAAAGTGAAAGCCCGCGGCCCGAAGTGATCTCGGTGTCCGCTTGGGTTGCGCCCGCGCGCGTTGCGTAATCAAGCACTTGCGAAGCTAATGCCGTTAATTGTGATTTATCCATACAATTCATTTTATGGGTGTACGCGACTACGAATCAAAAACCAAGGCGAAATCGGCCAGCCACGACTTGCAAAAACTAGGCAAGCGCTTGGCAGAGCTGCCCCTTTCGACATTAAAGACCTTCGATCTGCCTGAGCAGCTCTACGATGCTTTTGAGGAGCTTACGCGCACGCGTGGGCACGAAGGCACGCGCCGACAGTTTCAATATATCGGCAAAATCATGCGCAACGTTGATGCCGAGCCGATTGAAGCCAAATTTGGCTTGGTCATGCAAAGCACCGCCGAGGCCAAAGCATTTTTCAAGCGCTGCGAGCAATGGCGGGATCAAATGCTGGCTGACCCTTCAGCGGTGAATGGCTTTTGCGCTGGGTTTCCTGCGGCAAAAGCGGACGTGCTGGCCCGCCTCATTACGGAAGCGCGCAGCGAAATAACCGAGAAAAAACCACCAAAGCATTCGCGACTCTTATTTCGTGCGGTGCAATCTGCGATTACCGATTCTGCTGAAAAACCCGCTGACGAATGAACGCTATCAAAACGTCGGTTGATCTCGACCGCCCGCTGAAAGTGGGCTTGGTCTCAATCAGCGACCGCGCCTCCGCGGGCGTGTACGAAGATAAAGGTATCCCGAGCTTGATCGAATGGCTCGGAACTGCAATTGCCAGCCCGTGGACGCACGAAACCCGGCTCATCCCCGATGAGCAAGCGCAAATCGAGCAAACGCTGATTGATTTGGTGGACGTTGCCCACTGTGATCTCGTGCTCACCACTGGCGGCACCGGCCCAGCCCTCCGCGACGTGACACCCGAAGCGACGCTCGCTGTCGCCCATAAAGTCATGCCGGGCTTTGGCGAGCAAATGCGCCAAATTAGCCTAACTTTCGTTCCCACCGCGATTCTGTCGCGGCAAGTGGGCGTAATCCGCGGCAGCGCATTGATTTTGAATTTGCCCGGTCAGCCGAAAGCGATCAAAGAAACGCTCGAAGGCTTGCGTAACGACGACGGCAGCGCCCGCGTGCACGGCATCTTCGCCGCAGTCCCCTACTGCATCGATCTGATCGGCGGACCGTATGTGGAAACGCACGACGCGGTCTGCAAAGCATTTCGGCCTAAGCAAGCGATTCGGGCGCGGACCTCTGCGTAAAAAAAAGTGCCTGCGGCGCAGTTTTGTTCGAGCATACCGTCTCACCACCACAAACTCCTCGTGTCTTCCGAGCAACACTCGCACCTATGAGCCCGTGCTGCATTTTTGGTTGAATAGGAGGTTAATCAAAAGGAGATGCAATGAGTGCCTTAGCCAAACGAACGATTTTCTTGATGTTTGCGCATTTTTTGAGCTTCGCGATTACGATCGGCGTGACCGTAGCGCATGCCCAAAATCAGCGCCTTGAAATCAAAAGCGAGGCTGGGCAAACGTTGCTGATCGTCGAGCAAGAATATCTCGGCAAAAAACCGCCGCCGAACATGCCGAAGCTGCCGCACGACCCTGCGGCAGTGGATACCGATTTCTACCGTTTGACCTATCGCAATGTTTCGGGGGCGCCGCTCAATCTCGTGCGCTACGCGATTGGTCTGCGGTTTGGTGCAGGCACTTTGTACGGTGTGAAATCTGATCAAGGCAGCGATACGTTCGGCGGCGGATTAAAAGAAATCGATTTGAAGCGGCAGATCATGTTTGATAAAAATGCTTTCCCCGTCGGCTACACGCGCACATATAGCCATTGGGTCTCAAGCCCTCGCGGCGCTAACTACATGGATAGAGAAATCGCGATCGAGCACGATGGCAAACAATTGACCTTGCGCTGGGCAATGCAATACGTAAAAGGTGATGGCGCACGGGAATGATTCTCGCCGGTGAGTTGATTTGCCTCGCCTACAGCTACATTTATTACACGCACATTTTGCGCCGAGGTTGATTTGACTCTGTCGCTCAAATCGCTCTCAACACTGCTAGAAATACCTGCGGCGTAGAATCTGCGCCGCAGGTATTTCTAGCCTCAAATCATGGCTAGATGACTGCTCGCAAGCTTCATCCGCTTTAAGATAATTTAGGATTTTTTGAACATTTCTTTTATCAACACGTCGGTCAATGCACGGATCAATTTGCGGAAGTCCATTTTTTGGAGAGCAAGCAATTTCAGCGCGAATCGTGCCAAACGCGTTGTCTGAAATAATAGTTTGATGCTTAAATTTTTGTGGTCTCGCAGATTGCAGGCCGGTTTGGTTTTGTGTTTCTCGTCGTGCGCGACGCTCGCGTTCGCGGTAGAAGCACTCCCTCGCGATTCTCGCGTTCCCGGTGGGGTCGCGGTGATTTCATTGCCAAATGTGGGTGAATCTGCGCCGCAGGTATCTTTTAACGGCGCGCGGGTGTGGGTCGTGCGCGAGGCTGGCGGTTGGCGCGCGGTCGTGGGCATCGCGCTGAGCGCGAAGCCGGGGGCGCACGCGATTGAAATTACGACTGGGAATAGTGTTGCCTCCGTTTCGTTTGACGTGCGCGCAAAAAAATATCCAACCCAAAAATTGACGCTCAGCAAGGCGATGGTGGATCCACCGACGGAGGTGCAGGCGCGCATCGCGCAGGAATCGCAACATCTTGCGGGCGTACGCAATGCTTGGCGCGCGTCAACGCAAACGAGCGCAGCGCTGACGATCCCGGCGCAGGGGCGGTTATCGAGTCGTTATGGTGTCGCGCGCGTTCTCAATGGCAAGCCACGTTCCTCACACGCGGGGCTTGATGTGGCGGTCCCGACGGGCACGTCGATTACGGCGCCCGCGGATGGCGTGGTGCTCGATGCGGGTGACTATTACTACTGCGGCCGGACGATGTTCGTCGATCATGGCAATGGCTTGATCACGATGCATTGCCATTTGAGTGAATTCATCGCGAAGGTTGGGGACGCGGTAAAGCGCGGTGAGCAGATCGCGCGCTCAGGCGCAACAGGGCGGGCGACGGGGCCGCATTTGCATTGGTCGGTCTACCTCAACGGCACGAGCGTTGACCCAGAGCTTTTTCTCGCAGCAACTGGAAAGTAAACGCATCAATACCTGCGGCGCAGATTGCGTGCGTTATTCGCTTTCCCAGATGAGAAAGAAAGCATTCATTTCTTTGAAAAATTCGGGATAGTTTTTTTTCAAAATCTCGGGTGCGGCCACGTAAATTTCAGCGCAGACTGCAAAAAATTCGCTTTCATGTTCGCTCGCGTAGGGGTCGATCTCGGTTTCTTCGCCTAAATCTACGCGCTTGCGAAAGTCTTCAAATGCCGCTTGTAGCGCACTGCACCATGCATCATGGAGTGCGCGAGATTTCAACGCAGGCACACCATTGGCTTCGCCTGCGCGCATATCAATCTTATGCGCAAATTCATGAATGACGAGGTTCATCCCGGAGTGATCGAAGTCGCGCGATGCCCAGACATCGGGCCACGAGAGTAAAACGGGGCCGTCTTCCCACGCTTCACCCGCCACCAACTCTGCATCATGGTGCACGATGCCAGCATCGTCGATTTCGTCTTGCGTGCGCGGGAAACTATCAGGGTGCACAACAATGTTCGTCCAGCCAGCGTAATCATCGAGCGTTCGGTGGAGAATTAGCGTACACGCCTGCGCGGCGATGAGCGTGCGCATCTCGGGCGTGACGATTAGACTTTCGTGACCCGAAAAAATATTTTTCTCGACTAGGAAAAGCGTTGATTGGGCGCGCAGTGCAGTCCGCATATCCGACGTCCAGTGGGCGAGGAACGGTAAACACCCGCACGTAGACTCCCAGAGCGCATCTGGGAGTGCGTTTTTCGAAAGCGTTTTTTCGCGTGCTTTGCGCCGCAGGTATTTCAGCATTTTTGGGTGACGATTCTTAAGCGTAGTGGCTTAGGTAATTTATACCTGCGGCGCAGATTTGATGCCTAATGGTCGATTACAGAAATAAAAAAGCCAGCGTGCGCTGGCTTTAGTTAGGGTTCAACTCCAGGGCTTTTATTCGCCCTTGGTTTCGTCTGTTGGAGCTTCTGTCGTTACGGGACGATCAAGCAATTGCACAATCGCCATTGGTGCGTTATCGCCCAAGCGAAAGCCGCATTTTAAAATGCTTAGGTAGCCACCGTTACGCGTTGCATAGCGCGGGCCAAGCTCATTGAAAAGCTTACCAACAAGCTCGCGATCACGTAGGCGATTAAATGCAAGACGGCGATTCGCCAGTGATGGCTTTTTACCGAGCGTGATCATGGGCTCAGCGACGCGGCGAAGCTCTTTAGCCTTTGGCAGTGTCGTTTTAATGACTTCATAGCGCAACAGCGCCTGAGTCAGGTTGCGAAGAAGCGCCTGGCGATGTGCCGAGGTGCGATTGAGTTTGCGGAGACCGTTTCCGTGACGCATGGTATTTCCTTATTGGCTTAGCCGCGCTCTAAATTAGCGGGTGGCCAGTTGTCGATCTTAGTGCCCAAGCCTAGACCGCGCTTAGAGAGCACTTCTTTAATTTCATTGAGCGATTTACGGCCCAAATTTGGCGTTTTCAAAAGCTCTGCTTCCGAACGCTGAATGAGATCACCGATGTAATGGATATTCTCTGCCTTGAGGCAATTTGCCGAACGCACGGTGAGCTCAAGCTCATCGACAGGGCGCAGCAGAATTGGATCAACCGGCGCGCCAACACGCTCGATTGCAGGCATATCAGCGCCTTTCAACTCTGCAAATACAGAGAGTTGATCGACGAGAATCGATGCTGCATACCGCACTGCGCCTTCTGGATCAATCGCACCGTTGGTCTCGATATCAAGAACAAGCTTATCAAGATCAGTGCGTTGCTCAACGCGTGCGCTCTCTACCGAGTAGCTCACGCGGCGAACAGGGCCGAATGAAGCGTCCAACGCAATTGCGCCAGGGTTTACATTGGTTTGCACACTTGCTGCGCGTAAGTTCGCAGGCTGATAGCCGCGACCACGCTCCACCTTAATTTCCAACTCAAGGCTTCCGCCTTGCGTCAGATTTGCGATTACATGCTCAGGGTTGATAATTTCTACTTCGTGCGAGCGCTCAATATCGGCGGCAGTCACAGGCCCACGCCCTTGCTTCTTAAGCTTCAGAACAGCGCTATCCCGGCTTTGCAGCTTGAGCACGACACCCTTAAGATTGAGCAGTAGATCAACAACATCTTCTTGCACGCCTTCCATCGTGGAATACTCGTGCACTACGCCAGTGATGGATACTTCCGTTGGCGCAAAACCTGGCATGGATGATAACAAGACGCGACGGAGCGCGTTACCAAGCGTATGACCATACCCGCGCTCGAACGGCTCCATCGTCACGCGAGCGTGAAATGGAGACGTGTTTTGCACGTCGATCGTACGCGGCTTTAAAAATCCAGTTGCCTGCATAGAGGGCCCTTTTTCGTTACGTCTATCGGTGTCCGAGAGGACAGGATTACTTCGAGTACAGCTCGACTACCAAGCTTTCGTTGATGTCGCTTGCGAATTCCTGTCGATCTGGAGCGCCTTTGAATTTTGCTTCCATCTTTTTCGGATCGACTTCTACCCAGGATGGAAACCCAACACGTTCGGCTAATCCCAACGCGTCAATGATCCGCGCCTGCGCCTTAGATTTTTCCCGCACGGCGACAACATCACCCGCCTTGATCAACATCGACGGGATGTTTGCTGATTGCCCATTAAGCAAAAACGCCTTGTGGGAAACCATCTGCCGCGCTTCTGAGCGCGTTGATGCGAAACCCATGCGATAAACCACGTTATCAAAACGTGATTCAAGCAACTTCAAAAGGTTTTCGCCTGTCGAGCCTTTAAGCCGGTCAGCTTCTGCAAACGTGCGGCGGAACTGACGCTCGAGCACGCCGTAAATACGACGCAGCTTTTGTTTCTCGCGCAACTGCGTTCCGTAATCAGAACGACGCTGGCCAGATTTTGCTCCGTGTTGCCCTGGGGCAACAGACAGCTTGCACTTCGTGTCGAGCCCGCGGCGCGCGCTCTTCAGAAAGAGATCGGTGCCTTCACGGCGGGAAAGTTTGCAACGGGGGCCTGTATAACGTGCCATGTTTTCTCTCGCTTATTGCGTTTAGACGCGACGGCGCTTCGGAGGGCGGCAGCCGTTATGCGGCACAGGCGTCACATCCGAAATGCTTGAAATCTTAATGCCAAGTGCGTTCAACGCGCGCACGGTCGATTCGCGCCCAGGACCTGGACCCTTGATTCGAACTTCAAGATTCTTGATACCACACTCCACTGCAACTTTTCCGGCCGCTTCCGCCGCAATTTGAGCTGCAAAGGGAGTTGACTTGCGTGAGCCTTTAAAACCAGCTCCACCGGAAGTAGCCCACGACAAGGCATTGCCTTGACGGTCAGTGATCGTGATAATGGTGTTGTTGAAAGACGCATGAACATGCGCTATACCTTCAGCAACGTTTTTCTTAATTTTCTTACGAGCGCGCGCCGCGGAGGCCGCGGCAGCTTTTGGGGCAGCCATAGCTTATCCTTTACTTGGTTTTGCCCTTACCAGGGCCTTTGCGCGTCCGCGCGTTCGTACGGGTACGCTGTCCGCGGACAGGCAAACCCTTTTTGTGGCGAATGCCACGATAGCAACCCAAATCAACTAAGCGCTTGATGCTCATCGTAACTTCGCGGCGTAGATCACCTTCAACGAGGAACTTGCCAACTTGCTCGCGCAATTTGTCAACTTCCGCGTCGCTAAGATCTTTAATCTTAGCGGTGCGCGCTACTCCAGCAGAGTCACAAATTACTTGTGCACGTGTACGACCAACACCATAGATAGCGGTTAACGCAATCTCAGTATGTTGATGATTCGGGATATTGACTCCAGCAATACGGGCCATTGTCGTTCTCTTCCAATTAACCTTGACGTTGTTTATGACGTGGATCTGTACAGATCACGCGTACAACACCCTTGCGCCGAATAATTTTGCAATTACGGCAAATTTTTTTGACTGATGCATTAACTTTCATGACCGCTCTCTAACTCAATCGCTACTTAGCTCGGAATGTGATGCGTGCACGGGTTAAATCGTACGGCGTCATATCCACTGTTACTTTATCTCCGGGGAGGATCTTGATGTAATTCATCCGCATCTTCCCCGAAATGTGCCCCAAAACAACGTGGCCATTTTCCAACTTCACCCGAAAAGTCGCGTTAGGCAACATTTCAAGAATTTCACCCTGCATCTGAATCGTGTCTTCTTTCGACATTAGGACTTAAGTCCCTTCAGATTTGCTTTTTTCAACAAACTGTCATACTGCTGGGACATCATGTAGGCTTGAACCTGTGTCATGAAATCCATAGTGACCACAACCACAATCAGCAACGAAGTACCGCCGAAGAAAAACTGAACATTCCACGCCGAGATCAGAAACTCGGGAATAAGGCATATGACCGTAATGTAGAGCGAGCCGAGTAGCGTAAGTCGTGTGGTGATTCGCTCCAAATACTTGGTCGTCTGGTCGCCAGGCCGATATCCAGGGATAAAAGCACCAGACTTCTTTAGATTCTCAGCTGTTTCCTTTGGGTTGTACTGAAGCGCCGTATAAAAGAAACAAAAGAAAATGATTGCTGCTGCGTACAGCACCGCGTGAAGCGCTTGTCCCGGTGAAAGCGCTGCTGCGATGTCGCGCAAGATCGACGGACCACCACCAGCACCATACCAACCAAGAATGGTTGCCGGAAACAAAATGATTGAAGAGGCAAAAATTGGAGGGATCACACCAGCCATGTTAATCTTCAAAGGCAGATGAGAGGACTGCCCGCCGTATACCTTATTTCCAACCTGCCTCTTCGCATAGTTGACCAAAATCTTTCGGACAGCGCGTTCAAAAAATACAACCGCGGCGGTCACAACAATTACGAGCGCAATCAATACAACGACTTTAATATAACTAAAGTTTCCAGAGCGTACAAGTTCCAACATGTTCGATAACGCTGACGGTAGCCCTGCCGCAATACCGGCGAAAATAAGAATTGAAATCCCGTTACCTAAACCGCGCTCGGTTATCTGCTCGCCTAACCACATTAGAAACATAGTCCCCGTAACTAAAGTCGTGGCAGTAACGAAGCGAAATGCAAGCCCGGGCTCTGATACTAAGCCGGCCTGACTCTCTAGCGCAGTCGAAATTCCAATCGCTTGAAAAAATGCAAGCGCGACAGTGCCATACCGTGTGAACTGCGTGATCTTCCTACGTCCTGCCTCGCCCTCTTTTTTCAAAACCTCAAGGGAAGGCACTACTACGGTGGCTAATTGCATGATAATCGACGCAGAGATATATGGCATGATGCCAAGCGCGAAGATCGAGAAGCGCGAAAGTGCACCGCCAGAAAACACGTTAAACAAATCGAGAAATCCGCCTTTATTATTGCGAAAGAGCTCGTCTAATGCGCCTGCGTTGATGCCAGGAACCGGAATGTGTGTCCCAATACGGTAAACCACTAAGGCTGCCAGCAAAAATAGCAACCTGCGGCGCAGATCACCAAATTTATCACCCGATTTAAGTGCAGGATTACCAGCCACGCATTTACTCCGAAGAGCCCCCAACAGCGAGCAGAGCAGCGTGCGCGCCCTTTGTGAAAGTTAACCCCTTGGCACTGATGGCGCGATCTAATTTTCCTGCAAGGAATACTTTGACTGAAGTTACACAGTCGGCGATGATGCCGGCAGCTTTAAGCTCAAGAATATCGACAGAATCGCCCTGCAACGAACCCAAGTCTCCCAATCTAACCTGGGCCTTTAAGTGCTGGCCAAACTGCACAAAGCCGCGCTTAGGCAATCGACGATGAATTGGCATCTGACCGCCCTCAAAGCCAACCTTATGAAATCCGCCTGCACGAGATTTCTGACCGTTGTGCCCGCGACCAGCCGTTTTACCCAGACCCGAGCCTATACCGCGACCAACTCGGCGGCGATTTTTCTTGGAGCCTTCTGCAGGCTTAATAGTATTCAGTAACATTACATTAACCTTCGACGCGAAGTAGATAAGCAGCTTTTACAGCCATGCCACGAATGGAAGGGGTATCGTCTACGACAACGCTCTGGCCAATCTTTGTTAGTCCCAGACCGCGTACGCTTGCCCGGTGTTTTTCACGAGATCCAGCCATACTCTTAACGAGGGTTACCTTAAATTGCTTCTGAGTAGTCATCATGCCTCCGTCAACTGCGCAACCGTAAGACCGCGCTTTGCAGCGATTTCAGCCGGAGAGTACACATTTGAAAGCGCATCCAGCGTTGCTCTAACAACGTTGTATGGGTTAGTAGGACCAAACGTTTTAGCCAAAACGTTTGTAACGCCTACAACTTCAAATACTGCGCGCATCGCTCCGCCCGCAATAATTCCGGTACCGTCCGAAGCTGGTTGAATCAAGACGCGGGTCGCGCCGTGCCGACCTTCAACCGTATGATGCACGGAACCCTTGCGAAGGCTCACTTTGATCATATTCCGGCGCGCTGCCTCCATCGCTTTTTGAACCGCCACAGGCACTTCTTTGGACTTACCCTTGCCCATACCAATCTTACCGTCGCCGTCACCGACCACTGTAAGCGCGGCAAAACCCATAATACGTCCGCCCTTAACCACTTTGGTGACTCGGTTGACTGCGATCATTTTCTCGCGTAAACCATCGCCTTTGTCTTCTTGCTGCTGTACCTTAGCCATCTTAGACCTCTAGAACTGTAAGCCGGCATCGCGCGCTGCATCCGCGACAGCCTTAACTCGACCGTGAAACCGAAATCCGCTTCGGTCGAACGCTACACGCTCAATCCCAGCGGCTTTTGCTTTTTGTGCAATTGCCAAGCCGACCAGAGCTGCGGCGGCCTTATTACCGCCGTTAGCCGCTTGCCCCAAAATTGCTTTCTCGACAGTAGACGCTGCAGCAATAATCGTTGAACCATCGGCTGCAATCAATTGGGCATAAATATGCGCATTGGTACGGTTAACGCAAAGTCGTACGACTCGTTGCTCTGCGATGCGTACGCGGGTTTTGCGCGCGCGCACTAGTCGTGCCTGTTTCTTGTCCATGATTACTTCTTCTTAGTTTCTTTAATCTTGATAACCTCGTCTGAATAACGAACACCCTTACCCTTGTAGGGTTCCGGTGGTCGATATCCACGTATCTCTGCTGCAACTTGACCCACCTGCTGCTTATCTACGCCTTTAATCAAAATTTCGGTTTGACTGGGCGTCTCGCACTTCACGCCCGGAGGCATGCTGTGCACAACTGGGTGACTAAAGCCCAAGGTCAGATTGAGCTTATCGCCTTGAGCCTGCGCGCGATACCCAACGCCAACAAGGTTCAGCTTTCGTTCATAGCCCTTTTCCACACCATTAACCATGTTCGCAATCAAAGCGCGTGCAGTACCGGACATTGCGCGTGAGAACTGCGAGTCGGAAACAGCTTTGCAAGTTATCGCGCCATCACTGAGCGAAATCGCGATTTGGTCGTTAAATACCCGAGAAAGCGTGCCAAGCGGGCCTTTGACTTCCACATTAAATCCAGATACCTTTGCCTCAACCTTAGCGGGCAATTTAACGGGGTTTTTTGCAATACGTGACATATATTTTCCTTAGGCCACCATGCAAATGACTTCGCCGCCAACGCCGAGCGCGCGCGCTTTACGATCCGTCATAACGCCGCGAGATGTTGTAACGATCGCTACACCAAGTCCATTCATGACGGTTGGCAAGTTGTCGCGTCCACGGTATATCCGCAGACCAGGCTTACTGACGCGTTCAATGCGATCAATAACTGGACGACCGGCGTAATAACGCAAAGCTATTTCAAGCTCAGGCTTTTCAACGCCAGCGACGCTAAAACCGTCAATGTAGCCTTCATCCTGAAGCACCTTAGCAATCGCTAATTTTAATTTCGAAGACGGCATTCGCACGACGGGTTTATCCATCTGCTGCGCATTGCGAATCCGCGTTAACATATCTGAAACTGGATCGGACATACTCATAGCCGATGCTCCTTACCAACTTGCCTTGGTCAAGCCCGGGATTTCCCCGCGCATTGCGACTTCACGAATCTTGCTACGCGCAAGACCGAAGCGACGAAATACTCCACGGGGACGACCGGTGAGTGCGCAGCGATTACGCTGCCGTGTTGCATTTGCATTGCGCGGCAGTTTCTGCAGCGCATGGCGTGCTGCCATTTTTTCATCGTCCGATGCTTTGCCAGAAGAGATGATCCCCTTAAGAGCTTGCGACTTCTTTGCAAACTTCTCAACAAGACGCGCGCGCTTGACTTCGCGGTTAATGAGTGCGAGTTTTGCCATTGCTGCCTCAGTTACGAAATGGAAACTTGAATGCGGTCAACAAGGCTTTTGCCTCATCATCCGTTTTCGCCGATGTGGCGATCGAAATATTCATACCGCGCAGGGCATCAACCTTGTCGTAATCAATCTCAGGAAAAATAATTTGCTCGCGTACACCGATGTTGTAGTTACCGCGACCATCAAAAGCGCGGCCTGAAATTCCACGGAAGTCGCGAACTCGCGGCAGCGCCACACTTACAAATCGGTCGAGGAATTCATACATCTGATTATTTCGAAGCGTAACCATGCATCCAATCGGATAGCCTTCACGAATCTTGAATCCGGCGATCGGTCGTTTTGCTTTTGTGACTACTGGCTTTTGCCCGGCGATCTTCACCATGTCGCTTACGGCGTTTTCAAGGATTTTTTTATCGCCAACAGCCTCACCGACGCCCATATTGAGAACGATCTTGGTGATTCGCGGAACTTCCATAACGGACTTGTAGCCAAACTTTGCAATCAAATCCGCAACTACGGTTGACTTGTAAAATTCTTTGAGGCGTGCATCTGCCATTTTTTAAACCCCCACCGCTTCGCCGTTGGATTTGAAAACCCGCAAACGCTTACCTTCGCGCAGTTCAATGCGCACAGAGTCGGCTTTGCCAGACCTAGCATTAAACAGCGAGATATTTGAAATATGGATCGGCATCTCTTTGGTGAGAATTCCGCCCGGTTGATTCTGCATAGGATTTGGCTTGGTGTGCTTCTTAACCTGATTGATACCAGCTACAAGCACGCGCTCGCCATCCATTCCGACAACGTCGCCGCGTTTACCTTTGTCCCGACCAGTCAGGACGATGACGTTGTCACCTTTTCGGATTTTATTCATGAGACTTCCTAAAGAACTTCTGGCGCAAGAGATACGATTTTCATAAATCGCTCGGTCCGCAATTCGCGAGTAACCGGCCCGAAGATGCGGGTTCCGATAGGCTCTAATTTTGCATTTAGCAAGACAGCCGCGTTATTGTCGAACTTAACTGCGGAGCCATCCGATCGTCGAACACCATGAGCAGTACGGACAACAACAGCGTTATAGACCTCACCTTTTTTTACGCGACCGCGCGGCTGAGCGTCTTTAATGCTAACTTTAATAACATCGCCAATGCCAGCGTATCTGCGCTTTGAGCCGCCAAGCACTTTAATACACATGACTGAGCGGGCGCCTGTATTGTCCGCGACGTCTAGGACGGATTGCATTTGAATCATTTTTTGTTCCAACTTTTCCGCCGACTTCGGCAAGACAGTTTTGGATCCCGTTTAAGTAATCGTGAGATTACGAGGTAAGCCTACCAGTATAAAGGCTAAAAGTTGGTTTGTCAAGCCAATTTGCTAACTATATATGTATTTTTAGGCAATTTCACCGCGTTCGATGATGCGAAGTACTTCCCACGATTTAGTTTTTGAGGTGGGGCGTGCAGAAATTATCTCTACAGTATCACCTTCTTTGCACTCGTTTTTTTCGTCGTGCGCATGGAGTTTGTTGCTCTTTTTGACCACTTTGTCGTAAAGAGGATGTTTAACTTTCCGCTCAACTAGAACGGTAACAGTTTTCATCATCTTATCGCTCGTAACGCGGCCGACGAGTGTCTGTTTCAGTGATTTAGATTCGCTCATGCGGCGCCTACCTTTTGTCGAATTACCGTACGTACCCGCGCGATATCGCGGCGAACGACACGAATTTGGCTAGTGTTAGCCAACTGTTGCGTAGCTTTTTGCATGCGCAAATTAAATTGAGCCTTGAGCAAGTCGGTAAGCTCTTTGTCGAGCTCCGCAGCCGATTTTGCGATTAAGTCTTTGGCTTTCATGATTAACCCACCAAACGATGAACAAATGTAGTACGTAGTGGCAACTTTGCTGCCGCTAGCGCGAACGCCTCCCGCGCCACGGCCTCAGGTACGCCATCCATCTCATACAGGACTTTACCAGGCTGTATTTCTGCGACGTAGTACTCGGGGTTGCCTTTGCCATTACCCATGCGGACTTCCGCTGGTTTTTTGGATATTGGCTTGTCTGGGAAAATTCTGATCCAAATTCGCCCGCCACGCTTGATGTGACGGCTAATCGCACGGCGCGCCGCTTCGATTTGTCGCGCCGTAAGGCGACCGCGATCCGTAGACTTAAGTCCAAACTCGCCAAAGCTTACTTTCGCACCACGAGTTGCAACGCCCGTGTTGCGGCCTTTTTGCTCTTTACGGTATTTTCTTCTAGCTGGTTGCAGCATTCTTCGCTCCTTGCGTTCGGCGCGGACGACGCGCAGGGGCTGGCGCCTCTACAGGTTGCGTCGTTGATGTTGATGACGCATTTTTCAGCCCCAACACTTCGCCTTTAAATACCCACGTTTTAATTCCAATGACGCCGTATGTCGTACGCGCTTCCGAGAAACCGTAATCGATGTCAGCGCGCAGTGTATGCAACGGGACACGACCTTCGCGATACCATTCTGTACGCGCGATTTCGATACCGTTTAGTCGACCAGAAGCCATGATCTTAATGCCCTGCGCACCGAGGCGTTGAGCGTTTTGCATTGCGCGCTTAAGCGCGCGCCGAAACATCACACGTTTCTCGAGTTGCTGACCAATATTCTCAGCAATAAGTTGCGCATCAAGCTCAGGCTTGCGAACTTCCTCAATGTTGAGCGCTACTTCGCACCCCATGAGTCGCCGCAGGTCGTTACGTAACGCTTCAATATCCTCGCCCTTTTTACCAATTACGATGCCAGGGCGTGCGCTGTGAATCGTGATCCGCGCATTCTTTGCTGGGCGTTCGATCGTGATCCGAGAGACGGACGCTGCACGAAGCTTGCGCCCGAGGTATTCGCGCACCTTCAAATCCTCATTGAGCATCTTAGCGAAATTTTTATTCGCTGCGAACCAGCGGGACTGCCAGTTGCGCGATACTGACAACCGGAACCCAGTTGGGTGAATTTTTTGTCCCATAACTACTCCTTGGTTCCCACTGTGACGTGAATGTGGCACGTTTGTTTTTCTAAACGTGCACCACGGCCTTTGGCGCGCGCCATAAAGCGACGCAACGACCCTGCTTTGTCAACCCAGACAGATTGAACGCGCAATTCATCGATATCAGCGCCATCGTTGTGCTCCGCGTTAGCAATTGCCGACTCGAGCACTTTCTTAACTAGCACAGCACCTTTTTTAGGGCTAAATGCAAGGATGTTGAGGGCGCGGTCTACGGGTAAACCACGGATTTGATCGACGACCAAACGACACTTCTGTGCCGAAATCGGTGCGCCGCGTAAATGTGCTTGCGTTTGCATGAATTCGGCTCCTTACTTCTTAACGGCTTTTTTATCCGCCGGATGACCCTTGAATGTACGGGTCATAGCGAATTCGCCAAGTTTATGTCCTACCATGTTCTCAGAAACATATACCGGAACGTGTTGTTTGCCGTTGTGTACGGCAATGGTGAGACCCACAAAATCAGGGGTAACTGTAGATCGACGCGACCAAGTTTTGATCGGGCGTTTATCGTTTGCGGCGGAGGCTTTTTCAACCTTCGCAGCGAGGTGGTGATCGATAAACGGACCTTTTTTAACGGAACGTGCCATAGCGCATTAACCTTTCTTGGCCTGATGACGCGAGCGGACAATCATGCTCGACGTTCGTTTGTTGGTGCGTGTTTTCAAGCCCTTAGCCGCTTGACCCCACGGTGAACGTGGATGGTGACGACCACCACCGCCGTTCGTACGACCGCCCATTGGATGATCGACCGGATTCATGGAAATACCGCGGACTGTCGGGCGAATGCCGCGCCAACGATTCGCGCCTGCCTTACCGATTACGCGCAGGCTGTGCTCGCTGTTGCTAACTTCGCCGATGGTCGCGCGACAATCAACGTGTACCTTACGAATTTCGCCAGAGCGCAGGCGCAACTGTGCGTATACACCCTCACGCGCAAGCAGCTGAATCGATGCGCCGGCAGAGCGCGCAAGCTGAGCGCCTTTGCCAGGTTGCAATTCAACGCAATGTATCGTCGTTCCAACGGGAATATTACGGATTGGTAGAGTGTTGCCCGGTTTGATCGGGGCATCAGCCCCCGATACCACCGTTGCGCCCGCCAAAATTCCGGCCGGGGCAACCATGTAGCGGCGCTCGCCATCGGCGTAGCATAACAAGGCGATATGCGCGCTGCGGCCAGGATCGTATTCGACGCGCTCTACTGACGCAGGAACTCCGTCCTTATTTCGACGGAAGTCAATAATCCGAATGTGCCATTTGTGACCACCACCCTTGTGACGGGTTGTGATGTGACCGTTATTATTACGGCCTGATCCACGCTTGTGGGAAATCACCAGCGGCGCATGCGGATCACCTTTGTGGAGGTGAGGATGCACCACCTTGAGCATGCTACGACGCCCAGGTGAGGTTGGTTTTGTTTTGACCAATGCCATATTAAGCCTCCGCGCCGAAATTCAGCTCTTGACCCGCTGCGAGGCGGACATAAGCACGACGTGTATGATTGCGCCGACCCATAAACTTGCCGAAGCGTTTTTCTTTTCCTGCGCGGTTAAGGATCTGAACAGACTCAACATTCACTTTCCAGATCATTTCTACCGCAGCTTTTACTTCCGATTTCGTTGCGTCAGGCAAGACTTCAAAAGCGACTTGATTGTGCGCCTCGGCAATCGTTGTGCTTTTCTCCGAAATAATCGGAGCACGCAGAACGGTTAGCAGGCGTTGCTCTTTGATGGCGCTCATTGCAAAGCCTCCTCAATTTTGCTCAATGCTAACTTGGTTACCAGAACGTGTTTAAACGCAATTAAGCTCAATGGATTAACCTGATGCGGTAAGACAACACCGACATTACGGAGATTACGCGATGCTAGAAAAAGGTTGTCATCCATCTGCTCGGTTACGATAAGCACATTGTCGTAACCCAACGCTTTCAACTGGACAGCGAAATCTTTTGTTTTCGGGGTTACGACTACGATTGAATCAACAATAGTGAGTCGGTCGTCACGAACCAATTGGGATAGCATCGACGCCATACCTGCGCGGTACATCTTGCGATTGACTTTATGACTGAAATTCTCGTCTGGCAAATTGGGGAAAGCGCGACCGCCGCCACGCCAAATTGGCGATGAGCTCATACCGGCACGCGCACGTCCCGTACCTTTTTGATTCCAAGGCTTCTTTGTTGTGTGGCGAACTTCGGCTCGGGTCATCTGGGCGCGATTTCCGCCGCGAGCATTTGCTTGAAACGCAACGACAATTTGATGAACCAGCGCTTCGTTATATTCGCGGCCGAAAACGGAATCTGACGCGCTAACGCCACCTTCGGTTTTACCGCTTGCGTTGACTAATTTGAGTTCCATATTCTTACGCCCCCTTTACGGCTGGAAGCACAATCAGGTGGCCACCGTCGGAGCCGGGGACGGCGCCTTTGACCATGAGCAATCCACGCTCAGCGTCAACACGGATGACTTCAAGATTTTGCGTTGTGCGAGTCGCATCACCGTAGTGCCCGGCCATTTTTTTGCCTGGGAACACGCGGCCTGGATCTTGCGCCATCGAAATAGAACCTGGGGAGTTGTGTGCGCGCGAGTTACCATGCGACGCTCGGTTAGAGGAAAAGTTATGGCGCAAGATAACACCTGCAAAACCACGACCTTTCGAAATACCTTGCACGTCTACCTTTTGACCGGCAGCGAAAATGTCGGCACCAACAGCAGCTCCGACTTTCATATCTGCCAAAACCTCTGCGGTGACGTTGAACTCTCGAAGCATGGCCGCGGGCTCTACACCCGCCTTTGCCAAATGCCCGGCAAGTGCTTTATTGATGCGCGAAGCGCGACGTTTACCGAAGGCGACTTGAACGCCCGAGTATCCATCATTTTCCACAGTTTTAATTTGCGTCACGTGATTAGAAGACACGTCAATCACCGTCACCGGTGTTGCACTTCCGTCGTCGTTAAACAAACGGGTCATTCCAACTTTGCGACCGACAAGTCCTAAGCTCATGTCGATTTCCTTTATTTACGTTTGGGAACCCAATTACGATTGATTGGCTTCCACTTTTTTGATTACCCCGAAACAGATTTGGGCATTTTTTTGCTTCAATCTGCGCCGCAAGTACTCAAACCATTACTGCAATTTAATCTCTACGTCTACACCTGCTGGCAGATCCAGCTTCATCAACTGGTCTACCGTCTTGTCCGTTGGATCAACGATGTCCATCAATCGTTGATGCGTACGAATTTCAAACTGATCGCGCGACGTTTTGTTAACGTGCGGCGAGCGTAAGATGTCGAAGCGTTGAATGCGAGTAGGCAGAGGCACCGGACCTCTGACAACCGCACCTGACCGTTTTGCTGTTTCTACGATTTCAGCAGCAGACTGGTCGATCAACTTGTAATCAAACGCTTTAAGACGAATACGAATTTTTTGGCTTTGCACTTTTTTTCTCAGCCTTACTCAAGAACTTTGGCAACGACGCCAGCACCGACGGTGCGGCCACCTTCGCGAATAGCAAAGCGTAAGCCTTGCTCCATCGCGATTGGCGAGATCAAGGTCACAACCATCTTGATGTTGTCGCCAGGCATGACCATCTCGACGCCTTCAGGCAACTGGGTCGCACCGGTGACGTCCGTGGTACGGAAGTAAAACTGGGGGCGGTAGTTGTTGAAAAATGGCGTGTGGCGACCACCTTCGTCTTTGGACAAAATGTAGACCTCGCACTCAAACTTGGTGTGGGGCTTGATTGAGCCTGGCTTGCACAGCACTTGCCCGCGCTGTACATCTTCGCG
>JANPBT010000076.1:0-62350 GCA_031430575.1 Betaproteobacteria bacterium
TATCTCGAAGCGTTGGACCATGCCGATTCAAAACTGGAAACAGGCCATGAGCCAATTCATGATCAGATTCGATACCCAATTCAACCAAATTACCAACGCCTAGCAAAATCTTAATACACAAAACTCTTTACAGGCTCTCAATGTGTTTTTGGTGCAAATCTGCGCCGCAGGTATCTAGCAGTTTCTTTTCAACGATTAACTACTTCGCGCTGCCTTTTCGGCGTGCCCGGAAGTGCCTTCGCGTCGCGTGAGCTCGGCGCAGACATCATCCAATGTAAGCCCGCGTTCGGCAAGTGCGACAAATAGATGAAAAACCACGTCGGCAGCTTCTTTCGTCATTGCATCGGCGCTGCCGCCTAAGCTCGCATGCTTCGCAGCGATTACAAATTCCGTCGCTTCTTCGCCTACTTTTTTGAGGATGGAATCGGTGCCTTTTGCGAAGAGACTGGCGGTGTAGGAGCTTGCGGCATCGGTGCCTTTGCGCGCAGCGATGGTCTGGTAAAGCCGGGTGAGAATTTCAGTAGCGTCGCTATTCATTTTTATAAATGGAAAATGGATCTTTCAATACGGGCGCAATCTCCACCCACTGATCGCCTTCTCGCTTACGAAAAAAACAGTTGGCACGCCCGGTGTGGCAGGCGATGCCCCCGGTTTGCTGCACTTGCAAAAGCAACACATCACCATCGCAGTCGAGATAAATACCGACTATTTTTTGCGTGTGCCCCGATTCCTCGCCTTTGTGCCAAAGTTTTTTGCGCGAGCGGCTGAAGTAAACGGCTTCGTTGGTTTCTAGCGTTTTTTCGAGCGCAGCGCGATTCATCCAAGCGACCATTAAGATGTCGCGGGTGTGCGCGTCTTGCGCGATGGCGGGGATGAGTCCAGATTCATCCCATTTAATTGCATTAAACAGTGGCATGGCGTAATGATACGAAATCTGCGCCGCAGGTAGTGCAGATACCTGCGGCGCAGATTTTGGTTAAGGAGCGTTACTTTGGCTCGGGGAACATTTCATCAGCGAGTTTCAACCGCTGATTCAAATAGAAGGCGCGAAATTTATCGCGGTTCATCGTCATGCGCGCGAGCTTCGGCAAGCCATCATAAAAAATCGGGCAAACGCGGTCGAGATGCTCGTCAGAAAGCATGATCTCGCGCACCGGCAAGCCGAGCTCCTTGGAGAGGGCAGATAGTTTTGCCGCTTGTGTGCCGTTTTTTTGGAAGGCCATGTTGTGCAGGTGAGTGTGGTTTTCGTCACGCGCAATTATGCGCTCTAAAGCGCAGCATTTCGCGTGAATCTGCGCCGCAGGTACGTTGGAGCGTGCTTAAAAGTTAAACAAATTCCAACCTTTCGATTGCACTTTTTTAATCGTGCAGACCGTATCAAACCAGCTTTGCATGCCAACGAGTGGCGCCGGATGAATGGGCAACACGGCGTTAATGTTGTAGCCCGCGCCAGTGCCGCCGCGCGCTTCGTCCCACCAAATATCATCGTCAAGATCGGCATCTTGCATGTCAGGATTTTCGGTGAATGCATTGATGTTTTGTCGCGCGCCATTGCGGCCGTTGGCAGCGCGGCCGTTGAATACGTTGCCAAGCGTGTTTGACACTGCGAGCACGCGCGGGTGAATGCCCTCGGTGACGTACGCCGGGATCAGCGCCCGCCCGAGCACCTCGCCCTTGCCGGCCATGGCGTGGCCCTGCGGTCGATAGGTCGTGATTTCGACTAAATCACCCGTTTCGATGCCATGCTTTTTTGCCGTGTCGGCATTGATCCACATGGGATTGTGATGCACGATCTCGGTGAGATATTTTTGAGATTGGGTGCGGCCTTGGGTGTGGACGTTCCACTTGAAAGTGACCAAGTGCAATTGCTCCGGCGTCATCTTTTCAATTGACGGTATCGGGAACCAGCCCGGCATGCCTTTGCCACCATCTTCGGTGAAGCCGCGCTCTTTCGCGGCGGCTTCAATGTCGGCATGGTAAACGCTGAATTTTCGCGTTGGGGTAATGAACCCACGGCGGGCTTTACCATCGGCAAAAATCCCAGCAACGGTTTCGCGCCCATCAGCGGCCTTGCGCATCACGCGCTGCGTTACGTCGTCAACGCGGGTGTCTTTGAGCTCTGCGTCAGTGAGCCGTTGATTGTAGAGTTCGTAGTATTTTGGCTTACTCATATCTTGCCATACGCCATGCTTTTGCATGTAGCCAAAGCCATCTTCGCCCACGACTTTCGATAGGGCAGTGCAGCGCAATTTCATCCACTCCTCGTGGTTTTTAAATTGGAAATATTTCGCGGTATCGGGCCCCACGCGCTTGGCGATCTCAATCATGGAATCCACAAAACTTACGCACTCTGCGGGCGGCTCAATGATTGGTTGGCGCATGGTCACGTAGTCGCGCAGCTCCATGTTGTTGCGCGTATCAAAGCCCCAGCGCTCCATGTAGCTTGCATCCGGTAAGATCAGATCGGCATAGTGGGCTTGCTCTGAGTAAACGATATCGGAGCAAACGTGAAACGGGATGAGCTTTTCGTCTTTTAAGACATCAACGACTAAGCTGCGCCCCTCCGGCCAGGTCTGCGGCGCGACCACGGTATAGGAAATATAGACTTGAATCTTCCCGCGCCCTTCCTTAATATATTGATAGACGATTTGCCCGACTTTCATGCGCTGCCATTTGTTGGCAAGCGGCCATTCAGGCGGATTTTCGATAGCGCTTTTTGCTTTCGGTGCGGGGGGCACTGGCTGCGGCTGCGGGAACACACGCGGTGGTACGCGCGTTGGCTCCACGGTGTAGCAGTAACCACCGACTTTGCCAATTGAGCCCACAATCGCGTTGAGCAAAATCACAGCGCGATCATTGTTAAAGCCGTTGTAGTGCGCGCCAGCGCCGCGATTGGTAAAGGCCACCGCTGCCGGTGCGGCTTTGGCAAATTCAACCGCAACGCGTCGAATATCCGCTGCCGCCATGCCGGAGACTTTTTCTGCCCACTCGGGCGTAAATTGCGCGATCCAGGCCTTTAACTGCGCCGCAGGTACGTTGCTCCAGGTGTCTAGCCATTGCGTGTCGGCAAGATTGGCCTCGAAAATCGCGTGCCCCATTGCTAATGCAATCGCGCCGTCGCTGCCAACATTGGGCGCAAACCATTCATCACTGCGCCCTGCGGTATTGCTCATACGAACATCGAATGTTACGAGCTTCGCGCCGTTGTTGTAGCGCCCGCGAATGATGCGCTTGGCGGCATGGATCGCACCTTGATGGGCTTCATAAAAGTTAGAGCCGAAATTGAGAATGTATTTGCTGCGCTCAAAATCAGCGCTTTCCCAATCGGTCTCGCCTAAGCTTACGTAATTCGCCGCGCGTTTGTTTGATGAGCAAAGTGCGCGGTGATTAAAGAGCGAGGGCGAGCCAATCGCATTGAGAAAGCGCGTCATTTCTTCGCCGATGCGCGAGCGTCCGATTTGAATGGCCACTTCTTCTGGCTTACCTTCGTCGATCGCTTTGCGAATGCGCGGGGCAATCATGCCGTAGGCTTCATCCCAGGAAATGCGCTGCCACTTGCCTTCACCGCGCGCGCCCACGCGCTTTAAAGGATACAGTAAGCGCTCGGGGTAGGTGTTGATCGTCGGTCCGCTTTGCCCCTTTGCGCAGAGCGATTTACCGTTGTTGGGGTCTTCCGGGTTGCCAGAGACTTTCACCAACCGACCATCGATCACATAGCCTTGAATGCCGCAGACGGTCGAGCAATTTAGGCAGACGCCCTTTTTGATCACCGCATTGCTGTAGTCGTTGACCAAGCGGCCTTTGCCACTCGGGCGGCGCTTGGCTTTACGCTCACCATAAAGCACTTTTTTTGAGCTTCCCCAAAATGCTTTTGCATCAGAGGGCGCGAGCAAAATCGTCTCTCCAAGCGCGAGCGTTGAGAGCGCTCCGATACCCGTTTTTACAAATTCACGGCGCTTCATATGCCACCCACCTTCGGCTTGCTGCCATCGGCCATGGTCACGTTATTACCCGGATCAACCTTGGCCCACAGGATGCGTTTACGCTTGGGGAACTCCGGTTCTAACGTTGCCCACGTTTCGATTTCGTAGCTATACGGATCGTGAATGCGGCCCTTCGGGATTTTGGCTTCCATCTCTTTTTGGTGGCCTTTATAAACCACCGAGGGCTTGGTCTTCTCTTCAGGCTTGAGCACGGAAGTGGATTTCCCATGCACCGCCATAAATTTTGAATAGTCGGAATTTGGGTCGGTTGAATCACCGAAGTGAAAGACCTCAGCGGGGCAGGTCTCCACGCAGGCGGGCTCCATATTTTCCTTGAGCCGATGTGAGCAGAAATCGCACTTATCGGCAACGTCGTTATCGTCGCAGCCAATCGCGGCGTATGGGCACGCTTTTTCGCATGCACCAAGATGATCGCATTTATCGGGGATCACACGTACGATCCCATCAGCGCCGCGCTCGATGGCTTTGTTGTCGCAGGCATTTAAGCAAGGCGTATCTTCGCATTGCATGCAGAGCGTGGGCAAGAAAAAGCGCTTGGTTTTCGGGAATTTTCCCGTGTCCCAATAATAGACTTTCGTGCGAAAGCGCCCCAGCGGCACGTTATTTTCGACCTTGCAGGCGACCGAGCAAGCATGGCAGCCAATGCAGCGCTCAACATCGAGCGCCATCTTGTAAATGGGTTGGTGTGTCATACAGATTCCGATTAGTTTTGAGCTCTCGTAGGTCACGTGCTGGCGTGGTGACCTGCAACTCGTTAAATTGCTACTAATTAGGAATGTACTGGTTAGGAGGTAATTTGTCCAGTCAAAAAAATAACTACTTTGTAGAAATACCTGCGGCGCAGATTTAAGGCTTTTTGCCGCTAAATGCGCACGCGCACGCCCGCCGCCCGCATATGCGCCTTCGCTTGGCCAACTGTAAATTCGCCATAGTGAAAAATGCTCGCGGCGAGCACGGCATCGGCGTGGCCATCAATGACGCCTGCAGTAAGGTGATCTAAATTGCCGACGCCGCCAGAGGCGATGACGGGAATCGAAACGGCATCGGCGACTGCGCGCGTGAGGGGTAGATCAAAGCCTGTTTTTGCGCCATCACGATTCATGCTGGTAAGCAGGATTTCGCCTGCACCGCGCTGCGCCACTTCTTGCGCCCAGGCGATTACGTCTTTGCCGGTTGGCGTGCGTCCACCGTGGATGAAAACTTCCCATCCGGGCGAGCCATCGATTTTTGCTTTTGCATCAATTGCTGCGACGATACATTGCGCGCCAAATCTATGGCTGGCATCGTTGAAAAGGGTTGGATTTGAAATGCCAGCGGTGTTGATACTAACTTTATCTGCACCGGCGTTGAGCAAATCGCGAATATCATCAACCCGCTTCACGCCTCCGCCAACAGTGAGTGGGATGAAAACTTGCCGCGCTACATCTTCAATCAAACTGAGCAACAGGCCGCGCGCTTCAACACTGGCGGTGATATCAAGAAAGCAAATTTCATCCGCGCCCTCATCGTTGTAGCGCTTGGCGATTTCAACGGGATCACCGGCATCGCGCAGACCCACGAAATTGACGCCTTTTACGACGCGGCCGTCTTTAATATCTAAGCAGGGAATGATGCGTTTGCAAAGCATGGAGTCTGCACTTTAATGAATAGCGCACGATACCTGCGGCGCAGTTTTTGAGTTTTAACGAGCGCTAATCTATGCCGCCAGTGGTGTGTTGTGATTAACGCTGATTGCGTGGGTGATCGATCGCTTTGCGTTCATTTCCGCGCTTGTAATTTCCGGTTAGCCGCGCCATGAGATGTTGCTGCACTACCTCGTCTGCACTGTTGGCTTCTGCGCAAAAATCAATGGCGTCGTGCCCGCGCAAGGTCGTCACAATTTTTCCGCTGCGGCTAATTTGCACCTCACCGTTTTTGGCAACGCGAAACCGAAACCCGAGATCGTCCGACGGCTCCACGGCAGCGTTCATCCGATCGCTTCGACGACTTTGGCCAGATCAAGCGTGCCTTCGTAAAGCGAGCGACCCAAAATTACCCCTTCGACGCCATCGGCTTCAAATTGGGCGAGCTGGAGCAAATTGTCCATGCCTGCCGCGCCACCGGAGGCAATCACTGGAATCGTGAGCGCTTGCGCAAGCTGGGCCGTCGCTTCCACGTTGATGCCCGAGAGCATGCCATCGCGCCCAATATCGGTATAAATCACGCCTTCAACGCCATAATCTTGAAATTTTCGCGCCAGATCGATCGCATCGTGCCCGGTCATTTTGCTCCAACCATCCGTGGCGACTTTGCCCTCCTTGGCATCGAGGCCAACGATAATTTGCCCCGGAAATTGGGAGCAGGCTTCATGCAAAAAGCCCGGATTTTTGACAGCGGCAGTTCCGATGATGACGAAGTCTACGCCGTCATCTAAGTAGCGCTCGATCGTTTCAAGATTACGAATGCCGCCGCCGAGCTGAATCTCAACCTCGCCGGCCAATTCGGCGATGATTGCTTTGATCGCATTTTCGTTAATCGGCTTGCCTTGCACCGCGCCATTAAGATCTACGAGGTGAATTCGAGTTGCGCCTTGATCGACCCATGCCCGCGCTTGCGCAGCAGGCGAGAGATCAAAAACGGTGATGTTGTTTGCCATATCGCCTTGACGAAGGCGTACGCATTGGCCATCTTTAAGATCTATAGCGGGGATTACGAGCATGATAAGTGGTGTGCGTAAATTAGAAAGACGACGGATTCCAAAGGGTGAAATTCTTCAAAAGCTGCAAGCCTGCGGCGCTACTTTTCTCTGGGTGAAACTGTACCGCAAAAACGTTGCGTTGTCCGTAGGCGACACAAAATGGCGCAGGATAATTTGCCGTTCCTGCAACATCGTGCGTATTTTCTGGAATACAAAAGTAGCTATGGGCGAAGTAAAACGCACTGCCGCTAGCGATGCCCGCCCACAAGGGGTGGGCAATCTGCGCCGCAGGTATGTCCACTGCGTTCCAGCCCATATGGGGCACTTTAAGGATTTCGCCGGCCTCGGTGTGTAGGCTGCGGGCGAAGCGCACTACGCGCCCAGGCGCGAGCCCGAGCGCAGGGGTATCGCCCTCTTCGCTGTGCGCGAAAAGCATCTGTAGCCCGAGGCAAACGCCAAGGAATGGCCGACCACTCTGCGCCGCCTGCATCGTTGCGTCGCGCAAGCCTGAGACATTGAGCGCAGCCATCGTATCGGGCATGGCCGATTGACCTGGAAGCACGATGTGCGTTGCGGCATCAATCACCGCTGCGTCATCGGTAATGCGAATTTCTGCATCGGGCGCAACATGGGCAAACGCTTTGGCAACCGAATTTAAGTTGCCCATGCCGTAGTCAATGATCGCAATCATCAGCGTATATCTCGCGTTAAAGCACGCCTTTTGTCGATACTACGATGCCAGCTGCCCGCGGATCGCGCTCACACGCAATGCGCAGCGCTCTGGCAAAGGCTTTGAAAATCGTCTCGCATTGGTGATGGGCATTGTCGCCGCGCAGATTATCGATGTGCAGCGTGACCAACGCGTGATTGATGAAGCCTTGAAAAAATTCGTGGACGAGATCAACATCAAACGCGCCAATCATCGCACGGGTGAATTTGCAATGAAACTCCATCCCAGGTCGACCCGATAAATCAATCACCACGCGCGACAGCGCTTCATCGAGAGGCACGTAGCTATGGCCATAGCGATAAATGCCAGTTTTGTCGCCAATCGCTTCTTTGAAGGCTTGCCCGAGCGTGATGCCAATATCTTCTACCGTGTGATGGGCGTCAATATGCAAATCTCCATTGGCATGCACGGTCACATCCATCATGCCATGGCGGGCAAGCTGATCGAGCATATGATCTAAAAACGGCACGCCGGTATTGAGATCAGTCTTGCCCGAGCCGTCGAGATTAAGCGCGACGGTGATTTGGGTTTCTTTGGTGTTGCGGGTAACGGTAGCGGTTCGAGCGTTCATAAGCAACATTTTCGCAGAGCGGCGAGCATCGCATCGTTTTCTGCAGGCGAGCCGATGGTAAGTCGTAGGCAATTATCCAACAATGGGTGGGCGCCATGGAAGGATTTCACCAGCACTCCCTCCGCTTTCATGTCCGCAAATACCTGCGGCGCAGATTTGACCCGTGCGAGGATGAAATTGGCAGCAGACGGGAAGGGCGTCACCCCAGGCGTGGACGACAATAGGGGAAACAGGCGTTCGCGCTCGGCGTTGGTGGTGTCGCATTGGTCATCAAACACTTGTTTGTTTTGAAGTAATTTAATCGCCACCGCCTGCGTAAGCACATTGACATTAAATGGTGCGCGCACTTTGTCAAACTCGCTCAGCCAAGCTGGAGCACCCACTAAATAACCCAGACGCAGCCCGGCAAAACCAATTTTAGAGAACGTGCGCATAACGACCAGATTATCAAATTCATCGATACGATCTATAAATGATTTTTTAGCGAATGGCTGATACGCTTCATCGACAATCACCAAGCCCGGCGCAGCGCGGATGATCGCTTCCATTTCGGCGTCGGAGAAAAGATTTCCCGTTGGATTATTGGGGTAGGCTAGCCAAGTGAGTGCCGGCTGATGCTGCGCAATCAAAGCTAGCGTCGTCTCTAAATTGAGCGAAAAATCAGCATTTAGAGGCACGCCGATAAATTCAAGATGATTGAACTGCGCATTCATCTTGTACATCGGAAACGCTGGAATCGGCGAGAGCACTTTTACGCCTGGCTGCGCCAGCGTTTGGGTGATGTATGTGATGCATTCGTCTGAGCCATTGCCGAGCAAGAGCGCATGATGCGGCGCGATGCCGAGCACATCGCGCATCACCGCATGTAGCGCTGGCGCGGTAGGCACTGGGTAGCGATTAATCGCAACTTGCTTGACTACCTGCGCAACTTCCTCGGCCAACCACTCCGGCAATTGATATGGGTTTTCCATAACGTCTAACTTAACCATCCCCGTTGCGTCGTGCACGGGGTAGGCTTGCATCGGGCGGATGTCGGGGCGGATCGTTTTTTCGATGAAAGCGTTCATGGTGGGTAAAGTAAATTAGAGTGCTATTTCAGCATGGTTAAGGCGTGGATGCGATCAAGCCGACAAGCGAACCGAAGGGATCACGGATCACCGGCGCCTGCCGTTTGTGGTCAGTTTAGCGACGCAGAGTTACGATCATTCACTTCAAAGCAAAGTAAGTCACGCTTCCATCGATACCAACGGTGCCTTTCTCATCGGCTGGTTGGATACAAAAGGGGGTAAGTGACCTTTTCACAAAAGCAAACGGTGAACTTTCATAGTTGATTGATGCACTTAATTTTTAAGCGTATCAAGGCGCAGCCGCGTGAGGATCTGCGATAAAGTAAACGATCGAATACGCTGGCTAAATTATCGTCGATCAATTCAGTAGAAATGCATTGAATTCACGCGTGTCGCAGTTTACTTGTGGCACACGTTCTCTTGTAGCCATAGCGCACGTATCTGATTCTAGATTTCTAAATTTCGCGAAACCGCACGGAACTTGCGCGCCATCCCGTATTTAAGAGGGAAAAAGCCATGCGTAGACCGATCTAGCGAGGATACACTGCTTGCCTATGCAAGCTTTTTCGATTGGTAAAAACGCGCTATTCAACATCTTACGCGGCGCTGCGGGGGCTGCTGCCGCAATCGGGTTACCGTTTATTGCGGCGAGAAATCTGGACGCGGATGCTTTTACAACTTGGATGTTGGCAACCCAGATTGCGTCATTAATTCTTTACTTCGAGGTTGGAGTGCCGAGCGCAGTCGCCCGATTTGTGGCTCAAGCGAAACACGCTGGGGATGAGGTCGATTCGTTGAGTTGGGCTTACTCGGGCGCGAGTGCGCTGGCGATTCTCGGATCGATTGGCGGAGTAATCATTGTTGCCAGCGCAATGCAATTGCGTTACTTTTTCCCAAATCTGCCCACTAATGCGGAGACATCCACGATGCTTACCGTGACCATTATTGGCCTTGGCGCTGCAGTGGCGCTTCCATTTAGTGCTTTTGGAGGTGTGTTTATTGGTTTATCCAGAAGCGATATTACGGCGTTAATCACGGTCACCGGAAAACTTCTCGGGGTTGTGGCCGCGGGAGCGTGCGCGTTTTTTTTTAAGGAAACGATCGCAATGGCAATCGCGCTCGCATTTGTGGGGGTGTTGAGTGGCATTGCCCACTGGGTCTGGGTTTGCAAATTCATCGTACATACGAAAGGGTTATCGCACCATTTCTCGGTTGCAAAGATTTACGAGATTTCGAGATTTTGCGCGCCTTTTATTGTCTGGAGTGCGGCAACGTGGATTACCCTCGGCTTAGGCTCGCTTCTTGTCGCACGTTTCGACTACTCAGCGCTTTCTGCGTTTGCTGCCGTCACGACATTGACAGCATTTCTAACCGGCATCGCGCAGGCTATTTTTTCTGCATTGATGCCCTATGCAGCGAAGCTTGACGCCCGTGAAGAGCGATTGGAACTTGGGTCGTTACTGATTCGCTCTACTCGAATCACGGTGTACTGCCTCGTTATCTGCGGAGCGCTATTGATCGTTTTGGGCGAGCAGATCTTGCGACTTTGGTTGGGCTCAAGCATCATTGCGCACGTTGGTAGCGCGATATTGGTACCGGTCGTGATCGGTCAATGCCTGCGACTCGCGCTGCAACCTTACGCAACTTTAGTGATTGCAACGGGTGAGCAGTCAAAAATTTGGACAACTCCTGTCGCCGAAGCTGCATTTACTATTGCTCTGAGTACCGTACTGGGTTGGAAATTTGGGGCAATTGGAGTTGCGGTGGGGGGCGCGCTCAGTGCATTCCTTACGGTCTATATTCACATACAGTTCAATTTCCCCAAACTCTCTCGCATTCATGTCAATCGAAAACTCTTTACCGTCCAGGGAATGATTTTTCCGATTCTTAAGACTTCCCCTGTCATTGGTTCAGCCACGCTGTGTCTCTTTCTAGATGGATTCAAATGGCAAGTCATCGTTGGATTTTTGATCCTCACGTCGATCGTTATTGCTAACATTTGGCGAGAGCTACGCGACTAAACCAAAGCCAACCTTACAGTCTAAACTGAGAGATGACTTCGCCAGTTGCGCACGACTTGTTGTGGATGATCTTGGTCGAATAGACTATAAACGGAGAAGTTCGAATCAGACGAGATTTTCAATTTTCCTAGCGATGTATCCCGGCGCAAAAAAGATGTTTTGATACTCTGGAATCGCTTTGTGGGGTGATTGATTTTCATTATCCAGAGACACAAAAGTTCTGTAATTTGCCGTAACCTCAAACGACGTTTTGATAGATTCAATGATAAATTTGAATATCGAATAATCGACTTGTTTTGAAAAATTTAAAGACGAAATGAATGTTTTTTTGAAAAAACTGCTAGCAGGTATGGGATTGCGGATCGTCAGGATACCCAAAGGTCTTTCGCTCTATGATGATGATCAGTTAGTCACGCTCCTAAATCACGATTTTGTTCGCGATTCCCGATTTATCGACGCGCATCGCGCAGGCGTTGCGACGGGCGAAATGTTTCCTGGTAAGTGGCGATTCCATGTCGCGATGTGGGCGGCGCGTCGTGGGACTCAGCTTGAAGGTGATTTTGTCGAGTGTGGCGTTAACACTGGTTCGTTGTCTGTCGCGGCGCTGACATACGTAGGTTGGAATTCTCTCGAGAAGTCCGCGCATTTGTTTGATACATGGACCGGTCTTGATGAAACCCAACTCACGCCCCGCGAAAGGGAGCTCAGCGATCATCGTTGGAGGGAGAGCTATGATCGGGACGTTTTCGACAAGGTCAAAGAGAACTTTCGCAAATTCGACAGGGTCAATTTTTATCGTGGCGCGGTTCCCAACACCCTTTCTGCAGCTAAGATTGAAAAAATCTCTTACCTTTCGATTGATATGAACTGTATGCAACCTGAAATCGCTGCGGCAGAGTATTTTTGGGAGAAAATGTCACCGGGCGCAGTGTTGCTCTTAGACGACTATGGATTTAACGGACCGCATCAAGTGCAAAAGGAGGCGTTTGACGAGTTTGCCAGCGCTCGCGGTTGCTCAGTGCTCTCGCTGCCGACTGGGCAAGGAATCATTATTCGTTAAACTGAAGATGCTTTGGTGTGGACAGAGATTCCCAACCCCTAAGCTGGGGTTGCCTATCCTTCTTTGTAGGAATCGTTTGGTTTTACGCTTATTTGTGGGGCTAAAGTCCTCTCTGACTTTTCCGAAATTGATGCAAAACTTAATCGCGGCGTAGTTCAGGCGGAATCAAATTCTGGGGTATTTGAATTTGATTAGCGAATCGCTTCCTTAGCATGTATCCCATTAACCAACTATCGGAAGTGAGCAATGCCATTGGAGCGCGTTACTAGGTTTATCAAAAGCCCACTTTTAAACAAAATAAATTCGGTAAATTTATTTTTAGCGCGGGCGATAACTCAGCGAGTTCGGGTGAAGCGCGAGTCGTTTTTTTTCCAGGGAATAGCCCAACCGCTCTTTCGCTTGTTCCCGCTATTCGTTTGTGTAGCAGGATACTTTCGATTTCAAGATTTGAAGAGTCTATTTCTTGTCGCTTTATTTGCCAGCTTTTGTTTTACTGTTGTTGTCATGGTAAGCGAGGCGGGGCGGTGGAAATCGTGGTTCACATCAAAATATGCCTAGATAATCCAGAACGCTTGAAATGCATCGCCCTCGTGTTACTGTCAAAGAAGTCCAAATCTAGTGGGTTGCAGCACTTCGAGGGCGATTTCTTACATGACACCTTCGCCGAAGCGGGTGCGGGCTTGGCAGATCTCTGATCTCGCCCAAAATCGATAATCGCGCGAGCACTCAAAATATTCCAATCCGTCGCAAATCACGCGCAGTACTTCTTGGACTTTGATGTTGCCGCCGACTGAAAGTTGACCAGATGGAGGTGGGCAATGTTTTAAGACGAAATAATCTCTATTGCATCACCCAATTTAAGGATATCTGTCGCTTTCGCAAAGCGCTGTGCAAGAACGCGCAAAATCGAACTGTTAAACACAAAGCCTTCTGTAGACGAGCGGTTTGAACGGCGATTGAGCCAGATCTGGATACTGCCAAGCACCCCAGAAAAATCAGAATTGAAGTTAACCCGTTCAACTCGAAATCCGTGTTTTTTTAACATTGCGGTTAGTGTATCGGCAGAGTAGTTGTAGGTATGGACAGGCGCCCCAAGATACCACCAATAGGCGCGAAAGAACCTCGCATTAAGGCTCTCGATGTTGGGAACTCCGATGAGGAGCTTTCCGCCTGGTCGCAGCAATCGACGAATTTCGTCCAAAACTTCATTCGGATTAGCGATATGCTCAAAAGAATGATTAAGGCGAATGTAGTCGAAGTAGTCATGGGGAAACCCAGCCTCGATCAAGTTACCGTTAAAAATATCTAGCGCCCCAAGTCTTTTTCCTGCCTCGGAAGCGGCCTTACTTGGTTCAACGCCAAAAACCCCCCAACCTTTGGAGCGCATTTGATACAAAAAACGCCCACTACCGCAACCGATGTCGAGAACACGACCAGGCTTTTCAAAGACTGGATCGAGAGTGCCCAGCTTAATTAGCAGAAGCTTACGTATCAGCGCACGGCTCTTAGACTCCGGTTTTGTGAAGTCCTGAAATGAATAGTACGTGTTTGGATAGAATTTGCCGAGGTTTTCATCACTTGGCATGGGGTTCAGGCCCAACAGCCCACAGCCTAGGCATCTTGAATAGTCCCATGAGCCGTCGTTACCGTAGTGATGATCTTCCGCGCGAATGGCAAGCTCAAACACGCTACCATCGCAAAGTGCGCACGACGTTGGGTTTTGGTTAGATTCTGGCATTCGTGAATACCGATGCAGATTCTTGAGGCACAAAGAATGCGAGCGGATAGAACGATTGAGTGCGGTGAACCAGCGCATTTTCCACTTTGTAATAGTGACCATTCAGAAGCATTGAGAAGAAGCGCGTTATGCGACCATCTGGAGCGCTTCCGAAGGCGCCAAAAAGTGAGTAATTCTCTAGCTTATTGAAACTATCAAGTATCTCAGGCTGCGCATCGACAAACCACTCGAAAGCGACAATGGGTCTGTTTTTTTGTATGACCCCGAGTAATGCATCGATAATTTCCCCCTCCATACCTTCCACGTCAATTTTAATCATGGCGCGCGAGAGTTGATCTCCATATTCACGAAAGAAGCTTTCCGCACCTACGAGTTTTATCGGGTACTCAATCGAGAACTCTTCGGTGGTTAGCCCAAAAACTTCGGGTGGGAGTTTAGAGCGCTCTTTCACTCGGCTGAGCCCATGGTTTGATCTACTCTCAGTAAGTGTTGCGGTGCCCGGATTCGAGGCGAGTCCGACATTAAAAAGCTCTACATTCTTGAGTCCATTTCCTGCGATATTAGCGTTGAGCACATGAAAAAGAACTGGATGCGGATCAATTCCAATTGCCCTACTAAAGTGAGGGGCGCAAGCGACTAGATGATTCCCAATGTTTGCTCCAATGTCGACGTAGAGTTCGTGATGTTTCGTTTCACCGGCAAGATCAATCATGAGATCAACAAGACCTTTTTCGAAACGACCGTCGGCTATGATCTGGCGGTCTATATAGCCAACGAAATCTACAAAATACTTATCTTTTCTGCCTCTAGCTCGTTTCGCAAGCCAGGAGATCTGCCGATAAGCAGCGAAGCGCTCCAGTGCAGAGAACCCAGGTTGAAAATCAAAATAGCGACTCTTCATCGATTGCTTTTCACTTTATTCCGTAGCCAAGAGTTTACTTGATCAACTCGCGCTACGCATCTCTGCGGCCCGCGCATGCGCATGCAAGCCTTCGCCATAGGCGAGGGTAGCTGCAACCCCGGCCAATTTTTGCGCCGCAGGTATCGAGGGGTGAATAAGGCTTGTGCGCTTCTGAAAATCGTATACGCCCAATGGCGAGGCGAAGCGTGCCGTGCCGGAAGTAGGCAAGACATGATTGGGGCCGATGCAGTAGTCGCCGAGCGATTCGCAGGCATAGTGACCGACAAAAATTGCGCCGGCGTGGCGCAAATGCTTTACCCATCTTTCGGCGTCGTCGAGCGCGAGCTCTAAGTGCTCGGGGGCGATGGTGTTGCTGACTTCGCAGGCTTCTTCTAGCGAGCGCACGATGATCGTTGCGCCGCGATTAGAGAGCGACGCACGGATGATTTCAGCGCGGGGCATGGTGGGCAGCAAGCGGGCGATGGCTGCGTCCACCTTATCGGCGAACGCAATGCTGGGCGTGATCAAAATGCTCTGCGCGACTTCATCGTGCTCGGCTTGGCTAAATAAATCCATCGCGACCCAATCGGCGTTGGCGGTATCGTCGGCAATCACCAAAATCTCGGATGGTCCCGCGACCATATCAATGCCCACTTGCCCGAAAACGCGGCGCTTCGCTGCAGCGACGTACGCGTTACCCGGGCCTACGATTTTGTCGACCCGCGGAATCGTAGCCGTGCCGTACGCGAGCGCACCCACCGCCTGCGCGCCGCCGACGGTGAACACGCGATCAACTCCGGTGAGATGGGCGGCGGCGAGCACTAGCGGATTGCGCACACCATTGGGCGTGGGCACGACCATGATGAGCTCGCCCACGCCAGCGACTTTCGCAGGAATGGCGTTCATCAAAATCGAAGAGGGGTAGGTCGCTTTTCCGCCGGGCACGTAGAGCCCGACCCGATCAAGAGGCGTTACGATTTGACCGAGTGTTGTGCCATCGGCCTCGGTATATTGCCAAGAGCCCTGCGCTTGCCGCTCGTGAAAGGTGCGCACGCGATCAGCGGCGATCTGGAGCGCCTCAAACTGCGCCGCAGGTATTTCTGTTGCAGCGCGTGCGATTTCGTCTTTACTAATTTCAAGCGCGCTTGCGCTAGTGACGTTGACCCGATCAAAACGCGCGGTATATTTCAGCAAGGCGTCATCACCGCGCGTGCGCACAGCGTCTAAGATTTCAGCAGCCACGCGATCAACTTCAGGATCGAGCGCGCCCGCAAAGTGCGTGAGATTTGCCAGAGAAACGGCAAAATCTGCGCCGCAGGTATTAAGGCGACGAAGCTTCATTTTGAAATTCCGTTTTCAAATGCAGCCAAAATCGGTTGCAACCGTTCGCGCTTGGTTTTGAGCGCGATCTGATTGACAACTAAGCGTGCAGAAATATTCATGATGTCTTCAACCGCAACTAAATGATTTGCGGCAAGCGTAGCACCACTGCTGACTAAATCGACAATCGCATCGGCTAATCCCACTAGCGGCGCAAGCTCCATCGAGCCATAGAGCTTGATGAGGTCAACGTGCATACCTTTGGCTGCGAAATGCTCCCGCGCAATCTTCACGTACTTCGTTGCGATTTTCAAGCGCTTGCCGCGCTGAATGAGCGCTGCGTAATCCGTACCTTCTTTGACTGCGACACACACTTTGCATCGCGCGATACGCAGATCAAGCGGTTCATATAAGCCGATGCCGTCATGCTCGATCAAAATATCTTTGCCCGCGATGCCTAAATCAGCACCGCCAAATTGCACATAAGTGGGTACGTCGCTCGCACGCACCATGATAATGCGCACATCGTCGCGCTTGGTCGCCAAAATCAGCTTGCGTGATGACTCGGGGTTTTCGAGCGGCTCGATTCCTGCGGCGCGAAGCAGAGGCAGGGTGTCGTCAAAAATACGACCTTTTGAAAGGGCGAGTGTGATCATTCCGAAATGCGTTTGATGGAAGCGCCTAAACCAATTAATTTATCCTCGATGTGCTCATAACCACGATCGAGATGATAAATGCGATCAATGAGCGTTTCGCCCTGGGCGATGAGCCCGGCGATGACTAAGCACGCCGAGGCGCGCAGATCGGTTGCCATTACATTCGCGCCGACGAGTTTAGGAACGCCACGTACGATGCCAGTGTTTCCGTTCACCGTAATATCGGCACCCAGACGCTGTAACTCCGACACATGCATCATCCGATTTTCGAAAATATTTTCTGTCATCACGGCTGTTCCTTCGGCGCAGACGTTAAGCGCCATGATTTGCGCCTGCATGTCGGTGGGGAAGCCAGGGTGCTCGGCGGTGCGTACGTTTACCGAACGCAACATCCCTTCCCGTTTCAACATAATTGAATCGCCTTTTATTTCTATTTCGCTTCCGGCCTCACGCAACTTTTCGAGCACTGAATCCATATCGTGCACCGGTGCGTTGAGCAACGTGATGTTGCCACCGGTAGCCGCGGCTGCGGCGAGAAAAGTGCCGGCCTCAATGCGATCAGGCATCACGCGGTGGTGTGCGCCATGTAATTCGCGCACGCCTTCAATCACGATACGATCAGTGCCAGCGCCTGTAATTTTTGCGCCCATTGCAATGAGGCATTTGGCTAAGTCAACGATTTCAGGCTCGCGCGCTGCGTTCTCAATGGTGGTCACGCCTTCGGCGAGCGTGGCGGCCATCATGATGTTTTCGCAGCCGCCCACGGTAATCATATCCATCACGATGCGCGCGCCTTTGAGTTTCGCGGCTTTGGCGTGAATGTAGCCCGCGTGCAGCGTGATTTCTGCGCCCATGGCCTCTAAGCCTTTGAGATGCTGATCTACAGGGCGGGTACCGATCGCGCAGCCGCCAGGGAGTGATACTTTGGCTTCACCCCAGCGTGCAACCAAAGGCCCGAGCACGAGCACCGACGCGCGCATGGTTCTGACCAATTCATAAGGTGCTTCTGGGGTGTTGAGCGTGGACGCATCGATTTCAACCTTTGCGCTTTCGGTGCGCTCGCCGGTGACGCCCATTTTGTTGAGCAAGCGCACGATCGTGCGGGCATCGTTGAGCTGCGGCACGTTGGTAAACGTACACGGCTCTTTGGTGAGCAAGGCGGAACACAATATCGGCAGCGCCGCATTTTTTGCGCCGGAAGTACGCACCGAGCCGCGCAGCGGACCGTTACCGTGTACGAGTAATTTATCCATGTTTTATGCCGAGCCCAATGCCGCCCATTGCGTGGGGGTAAACGTTTTCATTGATAGCGCGTGAATCTCCTCACGCATTTTGTCGCCGAGCGCGGCGTAGACTTTTTGATGCTGCTGCACGCTGCGCAAGCCATCGAAGGCATCGCTGACGATGACCGCTTCAAAGTGCTGGCCGTCACCGCTGACTTCGCAGTGTTGGCAGGTGAGCCCGGAGATGATTGAGGCGCGAACGTATTCAGGAGTGACCATAATTTTTATTGCCGAAGTTTGTAGCCAGATTTCAAAAGCAAAAGTGTAAACGTTGCCATGACAACGAGGAATCCGAGGATGATGGCGAAAGATGTCTGTGGCGCAACATCAGACAATCCAAAAAATCCGTAACGAAAGCCGTCGATCATATAGAAAAATGGATTGAAATGCGAGACCTTTTGCCAAAAGACAGGCAACGAATGAATGGAGTAAAAAACGCCAGAGAGAAAGGTTGCGGGCATGATGAAGAAATTTTGGAATGCTGCGAGCTGATCAAACTTTTCGGCCCAAATGCCTGCGATCAATCCTAGGATACCCAAAATTGCGCTGCCTGCAAGCGCGAACGCGATCATCCAAAAAGGATGGGTCGGCAAAGTAGGCACGAAAAAAAGCGAGACTAGCCAGACAGCGAGCCCGACCACGCAGCCGCGCACCATCGAGCCAAACACATACGCACAAAACATTTCAAGCGGCGTGATCGGCGGTAGCAACACAAAAATCAAGTTACGCATAATTTTTGATTGGATCATCGACGAAGATGAATTGGCGAATGCGTTTTGCAATACCGCCATCATCACCAAGCCCGGAATGAGAAACGCGGTGTAAGCCACTTTGCCGTCAAATGCTTTGACGTGGTCTTGCAGCACGTGACCAAAAATCATCAAGTAAAGCAGCGTCGTGACCACCGGCGCAATGATCGTCTGGAAGCCGACTTTCCAGAAGCGCAGGACTTCTTTGTAAAAAAGGGCGTAAAAGCCTGATCCGAGCATTAGTGACGCTCCATGACTTTTAGAAACGCTTGCTCAAGATCAGCTTGACCGAGCTTGAGATCTTTAATCTCGATCGCCTCAGCGCGACAGGCCGCGAGCAAGTGCTCGAGTTCGCCAAAATTGCTGATCGAAAAACCGAAGAGCCCAGAGGCTTGCGCCGTGCCGCGCGATTGCCACGTTGATGGCATCTTGGTAGCTGAGAGCTGCACCGAAATGCCGGACATGCCACGCAGCAGATTTTGGGTGGTATCGAGCGCGACGATTTTGCCGCCCTTGAGCATCGCCACACGCGTGCAGAGCGCTTCGGCTTCTTCGAGATAATGCGTGGTCAAAATGATCGTGTGTCCTTGCGCGTTGAGCTTGCGAACGAATGTCCATAAATTCTGGCGCAGCTCGACATCAACGCCTGCGGTAGGCTCATCAAGCACGATAACTTGTGGCTTATGCACAAGCGCTTGCCCCACCATCACCCGCCGCTTCATGCCACCGGATAGCGATCGCATATTGGCGTCGGCTTTGCTTGTAAGGTCTAAATTTTCAAGCAATTCATCGATCCAGGGCGCAGCATTTTTAACGCCGAAGTAGCGCGCTTGCAGGTTGAGCGATTCGCGAACAGTAAAAAAGGGATCAAAGACCAATTCTTGCGGCACGACACCGAGGGATTTACGCGCATCGCGATAGTCACGCGCGACGTCAAAGCCCAGCACCGCTGCTGTCCCAGCAGTGGGTTTGGAGAGCCCAGCGAGCAGCGAGATGAGCGTTGTTTTGCCAGCGCCATTCGGGCCTAGTAACGCGAAAAATTCTCCGCGCTCGACGGTTAGATCGACTCCGTTGAGGGCTTTTACGTTTGGGTAGTGTTTGGTGAGACCGCGAAGCTCGACGGCGGGTGACATTTAGGCTTTCAGAGGTAATACCTGCGGCGCAGATTTTACGCTGTACAGCTTAAATTACTGCGTCGTGAGGATATCGCGTACGCCGTAGAGCTCTGCCAAGGTATCAAGCGCGGCGGGTACTTCATCAAATTGAACGCCCTGATGGCGACGCTTAACGGCCACGAGGAAGGCAACCGCACTGGAATCAACTTCGGTGACATCTTGAAGCGACAGTCGCTGTGGCGTAGCGCGCGTGGCGTCAAGCGCTTTTTCAAGCGACGCGACGGTCTCGAAAGTGACTGGGCCTGCAAGCGCCCAGCGGTCGCCCGAAATATGAAGCGCCGCAGCGATCTGCGGCGCTGCTTGGTTTAAGTAATGTGGCATTAGCCTTTATTTTTCTGTTGGAGTTGCTTGATCAAGCCATCTACGCCTTGATCACGCACGATGTTGTTAAATTCTTCACGGTAATTGGTGACCAAGCTCACGCCTGCGACGGTAATGTCGTAGGCCTTCCAGGTGTCACCCGATTTTTCCATGCTGTAGTCGATTGGCACAGGTGAACCACCCGCTTGAATCACCGTGCGCACGAGGGCATCGGTATCGGTCGGTTGCAAGCGCAATGGCTTGAAATCGACCGTATTGTTACGGTAATTCGACAACGCGCCAGAATAGGTGCGCACGAGCAGGCTCTTAAACTCACTCGCGATCATTGTCTGCTGCTCTGGAGACGCTTTCGCCCAATTCCGACCCATCGCGACCTGCGCCATTCGGTTGAAATTGAAATTAGGGGCAAGCTTGCCCTCAATAATGTTGGAGAGCTTTCCCGCACTATTTATGATTGTTGGATCTGCCTTGAGCGCAGCCGTGACGTCCATCGTAACGGCTTTGACGAGCGCGTCTGGAGGTGATTGAGCGAACGCAATATCACTCCCAAATACGCAAACAGAAACCGCCGCCGCTGCGATAGTGCTCACAAAACCAGAGATCATGCGCTTCATACTTTCCTTTCAGTCTTCTTTCGGCGGCCTACCGTCAAACACCAAGGATTGGCGTCGTTGTAGGTAGGCAGACCGTAAAAACGTATATTTATCTAAAGATGCAGATTGCAAGAGCGCTTCGGTTGGAAATAAGCCCGCGCGTGCATCCACGATACCTAGAGCCGTTAACGTATTCTTGGCGGTCACGGATGACGTTAGTTTGGATACCGGGTTTAGCGCAAAGTTCGGCGCCATGCCGATGGTGTCGCGTATTGACGACGGGCCAAAAAATGGCAACACAACATACGGACCCGAGCGCATACCGTAGTGACCCAGTGTTTGTCCATAGTCTTCTTCGCCTTTTTCGTAGCCCAGATCGGTGCCAATATCGTAGAGTCCGCCAAAGCCAAAAAAAGTATTGACGAATACACGACTTAAATCACCACTAATTTTGTCGGGCTTGCCTTGCAGGGCGTCGTTGACTAGCGATGTCGCATCACCAATGTTGCCAAAAAAATTTGAAACGCCTTTTTTGACCGGTGACGGCGTCACTGCAACATAGGCTTTTGCGATAGGGCGAAGGAACATCGTATCGACAAAAGTATTGAACGCAAACACTTTCCGATTAACCGTTTCGTAGGGATCTGCAGGGTTGGCCTCGACGACCTTTGTCGATGTCGTGGCGCAACCGGAGGCGATGCCCAAAGTAATTGTTACTAAAAAAAGTCTTAACAAAATCATTTCTTAACCCCTTCAATTGCCGGAATCTGCGCCGCAGGTACAGCGGCTACCGGCGTCTGCGCGGTGCCGCCTTCGCTTGCTTTGCTAAACATGAATTGGCTAATCAACTTTTCAAGTTGAACAGCCGATTGCGTCTTTTTGATGACATCACCTTCTTTAAGCATCACGGTATCGCCACCAGCATCGAGCCCTACAAATTGCTCACCGAGTAATCCAGAGCTGTAAATTGCGGCAATCGTATCTTTCGTAAATTCAAATTGCGGAAAGATTTTGATTTGAGCGACCGCTTCGAATGACTTTGGATCGAGGCCGATTTTTTCAACTCTACCGACGACAACGCCTGCACTTTTGACTGGCGCGCGCGGCTTAAGGTTCCCAATATTATCGAAGCGGGCGGTGACGTGATAGCCCGCAGGCTCGCCCCAGGTCATTAAATTGCCAACACGAAGGGCGAGAAACGCAATCGCTGCCAAGCCCAGCAAAACAAATACACCGACCCAGAAATTTGTGGAATTTCGGTTCATAGCCCCGTGCCTCTAAACATAAATACAGTCAAAATAAAATCGATCGCGAGGATCGCGAGTGAAGAAGTGACCACCGTGCGCGTCGTTGCTGCGGACACTCCTTCAGCGGTAGGTTTCGCGGCGTAACCTTGATAGACGGCGATTGCCGACACCGCGATTCCGAAGACAATGGATTTGATGACCCCGTTTAGGATGTCGTGGCGTACGTCAACTGCGGCTTGCATTTGCCCCCAAAACGCACCCGGATCAATCCCGATGAGTTTGACCGCAACCAGATAACCACCAAAAATTCCCATCGCCGAAAAAATAGCGGCTAAGAGCGGCATCGAGATAACACCGGCCCAAAAGCGCGGCGCAACAACGCGCGCAATCGGATCAACCGCCATCATTTCCATCGCTTTTAGCTGCTCCGTGGTCTTCATGAGCCCGATCTCCGCAGTCATTGCTGAGCCCGCACGCGAGGCAAAAAGCAACGCGGCAACAACAGGGCCGAGCTCGCGCACGAGCGAAAGCGCGACCAGCACGCCCATCGATTCTGTTGCGCCGAAGATTGACAGCGTTTCGTAGCCTTGGAGTGCGAGCACCATACCTACAAAAAGCCCTGAAACGCTGATAATCACTAACGAGAAAACGCCAGCGAAATAAACCTCACGCAAGGTCAAACTAAAGCGCGAAAAGACGGCAGGGGTGCTGCGTAAAACGCCAACAACAAATCTGGAGAAATACCCAATGCGTTCGACGGTATTGGCCGCCTTTTCGCCAACGGCCCCGATTGAAGTGCGAATAGGCATTATGGTGCGCTCGGCGAAAGCATTTGGGCGCGGTAATCTTTTGCGCTCACATGAAACGGCACTGGACCATCGGGAAAACCATTCACGAATTGCTTAACAAACGGATCTTCAGACGCCCGAATGCTCTCTGGGTCTCCTTCGGCGACCACACGACCGTCAGAAATAAAGTAAACATAATCGACAATCTTGAGAGACGCTACCACGTCATGGCTGACCAGAATGGAGGTTAATCCCAACGCATCATTAAGTTTACGAATCAGCTGCCCCACGACCGACAGCGAGATTGGATCGAGCCCTGCGAATGGCTCGTCGTACATCACGAGATCAGGGTCAACGGCAATCGTTCGTGCCAGCGCGACGCGACGCGCCATACCGCCCGAAAGCTCGGAGGGCTTGAGTTGCGCTGCTCCACGTAATCCCACCGCGTTGAGTTTCATCAGCACTAATGAATTTATCAATTCATCGCTCAATTGAGTGTTCTCACGCATCGGGAATGCAACGTTTTCCGCCACCGTCAGATCCGTGAAAAGCGCGCCAAATTGAAAGAGCATGCCCATGCGCGACCGTGCCGCATAGAGCGCTGACTTATCTAAGTCAGGGATCGATTTACCGTCGACGATCACGCGGCCGGAAGCTGGACGCTCCTGACCACCGATTAAACGCAAGAGCGTTGTTTTCCCGCATCCTGAGCCCCCCATGATGCCAACGACAGAGCCACGCGGCACTTTGAGCGACACACCCTTTAAGATTTGACGTGCACCGTAACCGAAAAAGACGTTGTCGATTTCAATCTGATTGCTTGGAGATAAAGTTGGATTCACGCGGAGAAATGTATTGATACGGCCTAAAGTTTACTGCGCGGCTGGTAACCGAGCGAATCGTTGCTCGATTGGAAATAAAAAACGGGGCCGTAGCCCCGTTTTTAGCGTTGCGGTAATTTACTTAGAAATAGCAAACTTACGACGCGACAATCCCAAACCAAGTAAGCCGACGCCCATTAAGAGTGCGACACCAGGAACTGGAACTTTACCGCCGGTAGGGCCGCAAGGTACACCGCCAGTCCCCGTACCAGTGGTAGAGCCTGGAGGGCAACCGCACGTCGACCCACCGCCCGTACCCGAGCCGCCTGAAGTGCTGGTATTCGAGCACGACGTCCCATTACCAGATCCGCCCGTATCGTAGTAGCTCTCAGAAAGGGTTGCGATGTGGGAAACAGCGTAGTTACCGGCAGTGCCCGTATACGTTGTTTTGGTCGTGGTGTTTTGATCAAACCAATGAAACCAAACGCCAACGTTAGCGGCGAAGTCGCCACCCTTCCACGATCCTTGACCCGGTGTTGCACCGTTAGGGTCGTAAGCGTTGATACCAGCCAAGCTCAGATTAAAGCTCACTTGCTTCGTACCCGTGCCGTTTACGACTGATACTGCGTTGTCCCACGAGCCAAACTTAACGCCGCCACCGTCATAAACGGTGCCGTCGTATTGCGCTGCGGAAACGCGATTCACGCCATTTGCCCAGTCGATGTAATACACAGGCACTTCCATCGGGCTGGATTTCGGCATGTAACCGTCGCTCAACACTAACCACGCGCCTTCTGGCGCACCGTTTGCGCCTGTCGTCGACCATTTTGCGGTGACAGACAAATTCTGGGTAACGTCGTTATACGTGTATGTTTGGCTCAGAAGCGCCGCGCTCGAGCCGCCGGTGCCACCAGCGCCAAGATTCGTTGGGCTACCTGTCCACGTGTACGTTGCTGCCCCCGCAGCTGCTGCGGCTACTAGGCCTGCTACCGCTAGGCTTTGTGCAACTAACTTAATCAATTTCATTTTGTGATCCTTATCTGGATGTTTATTTGCTGCTTATACAAAGCACGCTACGTGCCAGTGTAAAAAATCTTTAATAAACAGTGATTTAAAAAGAAATCAGCAACTCGCTTTGGCTGACATGTAAAAAAAATCGACGCCAGTGCGCAAGTTTGTCGGTAAAGCGCTACGATGACCGCGCAGCCCGTCCACTGGCCGCGATAATCGCATTTAGTCGGGCATAGTCCGTCTCTGACATTTGAGCGTTGTGCGCGCAGATCGCGACTAACTGTTCTGTCATGGGTGTCGCGGCTGCAACACCGCCCGACTTCATGCGCTCGGCGAGTTTTGCGACCTGACGTTTCATTCGCTGTTCGGAGGTCATTGACGGCGAATCAATGCCTAGAGAAAGCTCCAGATCTGCGATTGCGGTTTCACGCATTTTTGACGCACTTGCGGCGCGCTCGACGAAGCTTGCGCTCGCGGCAGCACCGTTTGAGATTGCACGCTCGGCAGCATCTTTACGGGCTTGAAGTTTTTGCCGCCAGGCCGGAGGGAGGTGCTCGATGCTTGCCCAGTTAGCCTCCCAAATCTGCGCCGCAGGTATGCTTGTGTTAGCGACGGATTCGTCCCAGATGCCGCAGGCGCGCGCGACTTGTAGGAGCGCGTCGAGCTGACGCTGTGATTTATTGCGCTCGTTACCGCGCAAAGCATCGCGTAATCCACGGAGTGATCGATCGAATCGGTCTGCAAGTTTGCGCTCGCTCTCACGCCCAGCATCGCCAGCGCTTACCCATTGCCGGGGCGCTTCGTTGATAGCGGCGCGTATTGCCTTTTCGTCTGATCCGCGCGCTAGTGCCTCAAATTGTTCGATAAGCGCTTGTTTTTTAGAAATTGCTGCAGAAAAAGTGGCATTGCGTTCGGTTTTTTCGGAATCGAGCGCAGCAAACACTGCGTTGCACGCGTTACGAAATAGCTCCCAAAGCGTTTGCTCCAGCTTGCGCGGCAGCGGCGTTGCCTTTGCACGCGCCTGCCATTGGGCTTGCGCAGCTTTGACGTGGGCTACAGCGCCACCAGCGAGCTTTCCATCCACTCCAATGAGCGCCTTTACGCCAGAGATTAACTTATCCCGTTCGGCGGATTCGCCCGATTGCGCGCCGCGGACGCCAGCGCGCAACGGTGCGGTGGCGTCCTTCCATTTGCCTTCGATTTGATCAATTTTGCGTCGATCAACGTGACCTAAAGTGCGCCACTCGGAGTCTTTTTTATGTAACCAAAGCCCGATGGATTTCCAGTCTGGAGACCAGTCGGGTACGTCCGGTACGGGCGTTAGTGCAAGTGCTGCATAGTCTGCGGCTTCTTTGATGGCGGTTTCGCGTCGTGTTTGCGCTTCTTTGCGCTCAGTCGCTAGCTTAGTGAAATGCTCTGCGGCAGGTGCATAAGCAATCTCGCACGCCGCGTTAAACCGTTCCCACAGTGTTTTGGGTGCTGGCGCTTGCGATTGATCGAGCGCTTTCCATTGGTCGCGTAGGGCTTGGACATTTTTAGCCAACTCGGCGACACCCAAGCCAAGCTGAGGAACGCGCTCGGCTTGCAGACACATTTCTTCGCGTTGGGTTGCATTGCCAAATGCCTGCCAGCGCAATAAATCACCCAACTGCTGGGAAAGCCGCCCGAGCCGCTGGTTCGTCGGTTTTGGCAACTCACCGGCAATTGCGCGCAGGGGCTTCATTTCGTCCCGCAGCAGCGCAGCTTTTTGCACTTCCCCTTCGGTGAGCAAGCCCTCGGCTTGGGCGAGCAGTGCGTGCAGCTTTTGCCGCGCCTCTTGCTGCGTTTGCGCATCAGCCGCATTCACGACATTAAATTGCCGTCGATGCCCAGAGAGTAAATCGTCAAATTGCTGCTGCCTTTGCGGATCTCGACCCTCAACAGGGATGAGATTCCAGCGATCCTCAAACTCGACTAAGCGGGCACGATCAGTCACTTGCGGAGCGAAATCGTGTAACAAAGCATCAGCACTGGCTTGGGCTACCAAGGCTCGATCAAGAAATTCGATTGCATTTTTTGCACCGGAGTGATGCAGTCGTCCGAGCAATTCGGGCATTTCCGCCGCGCGGGCTTCCAGATCCGCATAATCAGCGCGCGCCTGAGTCAACGTTGCAGCAGACATCTCTGCCGTCTGTTCGCGCTGCTTAAAGGCCTCAAAATCTTTAGTCCATTGCCCGCGCGTACGCTGCAAATCTTGCTCGCGTTCGAATCGTGCGGCCAACGCGGCGCGCGCTGATGCGAATCGCGCTGCTTCCGGAGCATTGGGTTGGAGCGCAGCATAGCTGCGGTCGAGCTCAACAACTTTCGACAAGATCGCCCCGTCGGCGTTTACGAGCGCTTCTAGCGCATCGCAGCACGCTCCGGCTTGCGCAGACCGACCGGCCTCACTTGCCATAGCTTCGGCGCGCTCTTTCGCATACTTTGCGACGCCATGATCTTTGTTGCGGGCGGTATCCGCTAATAATTTCAACCCGTCGATGGTATGCACGCGCTGGGCTGCAGCGAGTCGAAGCGCCGCAGTCGACGCCGTGCTCGCGATTGCAATCATTTGCGATTCGTCGCCGAACGTGGCGAGCGCTTGATCGCGGGTCAAATCATCCGCAGCTGCAGCTAATTCGAGCAGACGGGTGCGCTCGGTTTCGGTGCGAGGCGCACTGGCCGCGCGCTGAATCAAAAGCTGGATTTGACTAATCTTGCCCAACGCCGCATCGCGTACCTGCGGCGCAGAATCGTCCAATAATTGGACGATTTCCGGCGCGTCTTGCGAGAGATCGGCGAGGCCGAGCAGTCGTTGAGCCGGATCTTCATGCTGCCAAAGCGGCGCACGGTTAAAAAGTTTTCCAAACATACGAAACACCAACTCAAGCACTTTGCAGAATGCTGCGTACTTTTAGTTGAATAAGAGCCGAGAGGCCGCGATTTTAGCGGGGGATTTACCAAAAACCCGCGATTTTAGGAAGCTATTTTGCAAGCTCAATCAATGGCACGCTCGATTGCTTGATACGCTTGACGGCCACAAACGGCAAACCTTGCTGCAACCCGAACTGCACGGCGCGCAACTCAGCGCCAAATTGAATCTCAATTAATGGCTCGTCAAAAATCGTAGCGCACGCCTCTCCGTTGGTCATAAACGAGCGCACCGATAGCGCGGACTCGCGTGCTCGCGCGGCTGCTTTGAAAGCTAGATTTGCGGGAGGGCGAACGCAGGCTTCCGTGAAATTTTTGGCATATGCGTAAATTCCAGACGGATCAATTTCGACGCGATCCCCAGTTGTAGGAAATTCAGCGAGTGCCCACTTACCGTCCAGCTCGGGCGCATTTAGCCGGGTAATCGTTTTTGCTTCTACCGGACGCGACGCCGGAGTTTCCTTATCGGTCGCATTTCCGTTAACGCGGCTGCCCGGAAGATCAAAGACTTCTTTGGGTTGGCTAGAGGGTACGAAAATACCTGGCTGCTCTTTATCGGGGGTGGTCTCGGGAATCGATAGCCAAAGGCGCCATCCTAGCGCTAACATAACCCCAATAATTCCAAGAAAAATCAACGACGCGATGAGGTTTCCCTTGCGACGCAGGTCTGGCGTGATTGGCAGCTCCCAGTCGCGCACGCGATCACCCGCATCGCTTTCGGGAAGCGGTGCGAATCGCGTTTGTGTTGGCGACTCTTGTTGCGGCAGCTCGGGGTTTATGCTTTTATGCTTACGACGCGTCATATTGACTTAGTTTCTCGCGTATTCAGCGGTCTTGCGCTGGAGTGTACTGGGAAAAACTACAAAATGCGGATTCGCACAAATTTACGCTTCCCCGCTTGTAATACAAACTGCGTACCTGCGGCGCAGATTTGCCCCTTTTCGCGCACTGCTTCGCCGTCAATTCGCAGCCCGCCACCATCAATCAGGCGATTTGCCTCACTGGTAGACGGGGCAAGCCCCGCTTGTTTAGTCAATTGCGCGATTCCAATGCCGCGGCCACTGGTGTGAATCTCCAGTTCAGGCATTTCGTCTGGCATTGCGCCTTGCTTAAAACGAGCCTCAAAATCTGCGACCGCTTTGTCGGCGGCGAATTTCGAGTGATAGCGCGCCACAATTTCGTGGGCTAGACCCACTTTTGAGTCTTTCGGGTGGACATTTTGTTTAAGCGCCGCGACTTCTGCGTCCGACTTTGTGGACAACAGCGCGTAATATCGCCACATAAGCTCATCCGAAATGCTCATGAGTTTGCCAAAAATTTCCTGCGCAGGCTCGGCAAATCCGATGAAATTCCCTTTGCTTTTGCTCATTTTTTCGACGCCGTCGAGCCCCTCAAGCAGTGGCATCGTGATGAGGCACTGCTGCTCTTGATTATTCTGCTTTTGTAGCTCGCGTCCAACCATTAGATTAAATTTCTGATCGGTTCCCCCCATTTCGATATCTGCTTTGAGGGCAACGGAGTCGTAGCCTTGCGCGAGCGGATAGAGCAATTCGTGGATTGAAATGGGTTGATTTTCAGCCCAGCGTTTTTTGAAATCATCGCGCTCCATGAGCCTCGCTAGGGTGTAAGTCGCAGCGAGCTTAATCATGCCGTCCGCGCCGAGCGGCATGCACCACGTTGAATTGAACGCGATCTCGGTTTTCTCACGATCCAGAATCTTAAAAACTTGTTGCGCGTACGTTTGCGCATTCGCTAATATTTGCTCCCGCGTTAACGGCGGACGCGTCACATTGCGCCCGGTCGGATCGCCGATCATCCCAGTGAAATCACCAATGAGAAAAATGATGTGATGGCCGAGATCCTGCATTTCACGCATTTTCGTCAGCACCACCGAATGCCCCAAATGCAAATCTGGCGCGGTGGGGTCAGCGCCCAGTTTCACGCGCAACGGCTTGCCTCGCCGCAATTTGGCAAGCAACTCGCTTTCCACAAGCACTTCATCTGCGCGATGCTTAAAGATGGACAATTGCTCTTCGGCTGAAATCATAGATTCATAAACGTTGATACAGTGATCCCTCTATTTTAGGGAACACAAGCGGGAGGGCGTTGGTTGTGAGCGCATATTGGGCGCCGAGTGCAGAAATTTTCGAATACCTGCGGCGCAGATTTAAGCAGTAAACCGGCTGCGATCGCTTCCACAAGATAAAACGCGAGCGTGGCGGCAATAAAAATGCCCAAATCGATAAAATAGAAATGATGTGGGCAAGCTTTGAAAAGCGCTACAAAAATAAAGTAACCTAAGGCGTTAATGCAGAAATCTGTTGGGTTGTCGTGGGATATTCTCCCGCAGGCATTGCGAACCGCCGCGATAGAGCGGTGGAGCAGATTGCATGATCGTATATCGGGTTGTTCGCTGATCGGTGCAGAAGCGATTGCGTTGGCTTTGGAGCACTTCGGTGACGGGAGTGAGCGCTTTGTATTTGGCCGATTGGGCGACGATGATGTGCTCGCACTCATCGTTAAACGCGAGCGAGCCGGCGTGGTGTCAATTTTTTTGCCCTCGCAATTGCAGCTCGCCCCGATTCTCAATTCAAGACCGTCGTTCAACACGCGCGACATGCGAGACTTGCTCAGTGCGTTTTCAGCAACGGGTTGTGTACTGCGGCTGTTTGCCCTTGATCCCGCACGGGGAGCACTGTTACTCGGCGCAGTCGGCGATGAAAAAACAACGCAACTGGAATCTCCTTACATTGAATTACCGCCAGAGTGTGAAGATTACATGGCAGCGCGTTCAACAAAGTTTAGGAGTGACTTGCGCAGAAGGCGCAAGAAAGCTGAAGCGGAAATCGGTACGGTTCGCTTTGAAATTTTGACAGCGCCCAACGCGGTGGCGGCTGCCGTTGCTCGATACGGCGCGTTAGAGGAAAGTGGCTGGAAGGGCCAAGCAGGCACTGCGGTTGCGGCCAACAGCGCGCAGTTTCGCTTCTACGAGCAGTGGCTTTTCACGTTGGCCAAGCGGGGTCTAGCGAGAGTGTTTGAGCTCTATATCGGCGGCCAGATTGCAGCGATGCGGTTGGCAATTTCAGAACGTGGGTGCTTGTACATGCTAAAAGTGGCGCATGCAGAAAAGCTTCGCGCGTACAGTCCTGGCGCGATGATAATTGAAAGTGTCGTCGAGTACTGCTACCTGCCTGAAATGAACGTACGACGAATCGAGTTTTATGGAAAGGTAGCAGAATCTCACCATCCGTGGCTGACCTCAACCCGCGCAATTTCGATGGCGACGGTCTATCGCAAGCCTTGGATGATACCTTTGGCGAACGTGCTCAGACGTGTAAATCTACTGCCTAGAGTGCTTTCGAAACCAAATCGTTTTGAGCACCCAGCAGACTAAATGCGGTCACGACATAGCGAGCGCGTTAGCCTTTTTTCTACTGATCTCTAGGCTTTAAGCGGTCACTTAATTTCTTCAAATTTAGCCATTGAGATGCCGTTTGCAATGGCAAGATCAAATACTTTTTTTGCACCTTCTTTGTCACCTTGTTTGCGTAACACTGCAATGAGCTCAGTGTATGCAGGTGCAAATTTTGCTGAGTGCTCTAGCGCATTTTTAAACGCAACGATCGCATCTCGGTCTCGATTGAGCAGAACTAAAAGTATTCCGCGATTGGTCTCAAGATCTGGGAGTAGTTCAAAGTCAGAGGTACTGTGTCGAATTGAGTAATCTAGATCTCCAATTGCTTGTTCGCGAAGACCTTGTTTTTGTTGTAGCGAAGCAGAGTACTTCATGGAGCGCATTTGCTTTACTTTTGCCCAGCAAAAATGGTGAAGGTGCCAGTGATTACTGCCCCATCGCGCAATATATTTCTGTGCATTTACAGAGGGCGATGAAAAATCCTCCTTACCTAGATCTCCGCCTTGTACAAATTTGCAGTACTCGGGAAGGAGGCCGAGCTCTGCCTTCGTCGTGCCATAGTTTTGGGCATAGCAAAAACTCCCAATTACCGCACATAGTAGTGCGACGATAATCTGAAGGTGTAGACGAAAAGGACGTGCCATTCGATGTTTTCCGGGGTAAGCCAACCAACTCAACGTTAATCTAACGCGCTAAGATGACGATGAACAACCTAACTCCTGCCATATCGGAGTCCGATCGCAGTTTCTCGCACTTTTTTCTTACTTGCCCGTTCCACGCCATTGCGTTCGGCATATCGATATAAGATGAGTACAAGTCCGATCAGGTAATACGGCGAATCCCAGTGCATAAGCCCTAAAAATGCCCCGCCTACGCAAAATCCAACAAGACTGACCTGAATCATCTTGCAGAGCTGAGCCGCCCATTCAGAGCCTTCCGTCTTCGCGAACGCTTGTCCCAAGCGACCTGCTGAAAACCACGAAACGCCAAGCACGCCGAGATACAGGATTAAACCAATGTAGCCGTGTTCTCCGAGCGCCTGAAAGTAGATGCTGTGCGGGCCAAAAGACACACCTCCGAAAACGGTTGTGTCGGTGTATTTGAAAAAAAGTTCGGGATTATCGAGCCGGAAACCTGCTCCGAGAAACGGCCGATCAGCGACCATTCTTAAGATCATCGTCCACGTGTAGAGTCGCGAAAGCGCCGACGCGTCGGCATCGTAGCTAGCAATCGTGTCCATGCGATCACCCCAGTTTGACGGCATAAAGATATAGCCAACTCCGAGCGTAATGAACAAAATGATCGTGAACATGACTGGGCGCTTGCTTTTGAGTCCAAGGTATCCCGCCATCGCAACGATTGCGATTAACGCGCCACGAGAATGACTACCCAACACAGAAAAAATGCACATTAATCCCGCGAACCCAATGGCTAAACGCGCCCAGACTGCTTTCGTTTGATCGTATGCGTAGTAGAAAAATGGGAGAACAACCACCAAAGCAAGCGCCAGTTCGTTATTGCCTTCAATGTAGGACGTCGGAGGCCCCCACACAATTGCGCTCCCGCCAGTGATGATCGTGAACATCCCACCTTTGATTCCGAAATATGCGATCGAGCCCGCGAGCACCCAAACGAAGTAATTTATGGTTTTGCGTTCGTGAATCAGCGCGCAGGTGACAAAAAGCATAAACTGCGTTTTCAGGACAACAATATATTGCTCAGTGACTTGCCCCATATTGTTGAGCGTGAAATAGCTTGTCACGCCCATCCAAGCAGTGAGCGTCAGCAATAAGTAAGTCAGCGGGTGACTCGGAATTCCTTGCCGATTTTTTGTGACGACTAAAGCAATAAAGGTAACAATTGCGGCGACCATCGCAAATTGGAGGTCGTGGGTGAAGCCATAGGTCAGGCGATGTGGATTCATTGTGCTGATCCACATATATAAAAGGGCGCCAACCCATGGGTAGGTAAACACGCCCCCGAGAATCACCATAAATACGATGACCATAACCATTGATCTCATGACAAAATTATATGTCATAAAAAAAGAAAAATCGAGGTGTCGGTTTGCGTAACTCCCAAATAGTCCGTCTATTCTTAAGTCATACAACATGCATTTTTGCGGCAGCGCTGGCTTTGACAGCTGGAGCGCCTTACGATGTCTAGAAACCGCGCGTTTTTAGCCGTCGCTTTCGAGAACTACGCGATTGTCGTTGTCACTTTTGTGGGGACGGCGATCGTATCCCGAATGTTGTCGCCTCGGGAAATCGGACTTTTCCAGCTCGCGATGCTTTTCTCGACTCTCGTCAGTACGCTGCGCGACTTTGGTCTCACTGAGTTTGTTGTACAAGAAAAGCACCTTACCGAACAGCGACTTCGAACCGCGATTGGTATGAATTTTGTAATTTCATATCTTTTTGGAGGCGCTCTATTTTTATTAAGTTGGCCAATTGCTGCATGGTTTCGCGAGGAAGACGTCGGTAAGATGATTCGAATCATGTGTATCAGTTTTTTATTTATCCCGATTGGCTCAGTCACTATTGCGTATTTAAAGCGAAATCTTGAGTTCGTAAAGATCATGAAAATTTCAATTGCTGCGGTGATCCTTACCCAGCTGTCGATCCTGCTTTCTGTATTGGGAGGGTTGTCGTCCTACTCCCTCGTCGTCGGATCGTTGATGGGAACCGCGGCCACGATCATCGGGGCGTTGCTTGTCAAGCCAGCGGCCGTGCCATTGCGCCCGTCGTTGATTGGTATCGGCGAACAGTTGAAATTTGGCGCGCACGCGGTGAGCATTTTTGGGCTTGCTCATATTGCCAAAATCTACCCTGAACAATTGGTCGGTCGGCTGATGGGGGCGACGAATGTCGCGATGTTCTCGCGAGCAGGCAGTCTCGTTGAGCTCTTTCAGATGGCAGTGGGGCGGGCGGCGTTGACTTTAGCCATGCCGGTTTTTTCCGAATCAGCGCGCAATCCCGATGCGAAGCGAGAAACCGCATCTCGGCAAGCGACGGCTCTCTTTACTGCGGTCGGCTGGAGCGCAGCGGTATTTATGTTTTTGATGGCAAAGTCTTTAGTTGTCGGGATTTTCGGCTCACAGTGGACCGAGGCGATACCCGTGGCGCAGATCCTCTGCATCGCACTTGCTTGCGAGATTCCTTTTCTTTACTACCGCGAGATGCTCATTGCGTTTGGTTTTATCAAGTCTGCCACGTCCCTGCAGACGATCATATTGATCGTAAGAATCGCCTGCTTCACTGCCGGAATTCAATACGGACTCATCGGTGGAGCCTACGGGCTCGTTGGCGCAGCGGCAATTAATACAATCGTGATTTATGGATACTTACGACATCATGGTCTGACGCGCAGCCGCATGATCACCCTAGTCTTGGCGCAAAGCGCGACGGTTGCATGCGCTGTCGGTATAGCCGCGTGGTGTTATCGCGCACTCATCGCGGGGCCATCAGGGCTCTCTAGCATTGATCATATTATCTACTTGGCGGGAATCGCGCCGATTGCTTTGGCGATCTGGATCGTAACGATGGCGTTGACGCGTCATCCGACCTGGCATGTCATTCAGCCGATCATATCAGCGATACAGCGCAAAATCTTGGCGATGCGCTGATACTGAGTTAGAGTTTCATCGCATGCACGCCGCGGTCACCCGCCGGTAGCGCATATAAAACCGAGTCGCGCACAAAAAACCGCGACCAAATCCCATTACGCGGCATTGGCGCGCCTTCCACCCCCGCGAACTTTGAGCAGGTCTTGGTACTCACGTCTACACTCCAGAGCGCGCCTAGCCGATCCATGCGTATCACGCCTACCGCTGGGTCATAGACGCAACCGGTGGAATCGTCAAACTGCATGCCTTGATGAGCAAGCGGGTAGTCAAGGCGCGATTCTGTGACGGCTTTGGTATCCATATCGAATTGCAAAATCGTATCGCCATGCCCGCCTGAAAAATACCAGATTTCACGCCCGACGATGCAGGAGTGCGACGGCGCGCGCGCGATGGTGCGACTGGTCTTAAAGCCCAGATTGCTGGCATCAAACTCAAAAATCTTGAAATCAGCCGTGAGCGCGTAAACCGTATTAGTGACCGTATCGACATGCGCGCGCACTGAATAGTTTTCGGTGTAAACGTTCGGGAAGCGGGTAAACGTCCACTTACCCGTTGCGGGGTCAAAAAGCGGAATGTCCCACGTTTTGTTAAACGTGCCGAAGCGGCCATCGGGCAGCGTAAACGCATTTGTCCACCCGTGCCAAATGGCGGGATTGCCATCGGGCAATTGCCCCGTCAGCACCCGATCTACGCCTGCGACTTTAAAGGTATTTTTGTTAGATTCCTCTGGAGTTACCGCGCGCGTGAACCAAGGCTGCGCGGTATCGCGCGGCCAATAGGAATTATCAGGGCTAAGTAAACCTACCACCTGCGGCGCAGATTGCGGGGTTGCCCAGCGCCATGTAAAGGCTTTGAAATCGAAGGCCGCGCGGGCGGTAATTGCGCCATCGCTATGCCCCGTGCCGTGCAAAACCGCTTCGTTACCGCGAAGGGTGCAGCCGCCCCATGCGTCGATAATATTACGCGCTTGCGCCGCTGGGCTATAGCCGTTAAAGGGGTTGATTGCGGTAAGGTCTAGCCCCTCATCAATGCGCGTGCCCGCGACTTCGCGCCATTGCCGCACGGGCAAGTTACCGGCTTTGGCATCGGCGATGCTGATTTGTGGCACATTCTGCGCCGCAGGTAAGGCGGGGGCATTTGGGTATTCAGCGATGCCTTGCGCGAGCGTCAAGACGCGATTGCCCGTGCCCATTGCGGCCACTGTAGCGGGGGCGTATTGCACCGCCCATGTATTGGTGAAGTTGATAAAAGTGCAATTGTGAAACTCAATCTGCGCCGCAGGTACTGCTAGATTGACGCGCACCACATAGCCGTCAGCCTTGAAATTCCAAAACACGCAATTGCGCACGATCATGCGGTTTACCGGATGCGCGCGGGCTTGCACCCATTCCGCGCCAAAGCCAAGCATGAAATCGTTATCCGTGCCCGGGCTTTGAATGAAAGTGCAACCGGTAATCGATACATCGCCGCCGTCGGGGAATTCCGCTTCATACGATGCGCGGGAAGTCACTGAGCCGAAACGGGAATTGGTGAGCGTGGATTTTTTAGCGCGCGATTTGAGTTCGTGCCCGGTGTAGGTATCGTGGAAATAACTATCGTTGACGATCAAATGCGCAGCGGGGCCGATGTAGATGCCATGCTCTTGACCCGAGCCGAAACGGCCATTGCGATCAAACTCGCAACGCTCAATAGTGAGCACGCCGCCGCCTAATTCATTATCGGGGCCAAGAATGCCATTCTCGCAATAACGAAAAGCAGAATCGCGCACGGTGATATTGCAAGCTGTGCCGTTCGCAGGCTCAAAGCGAATGCCCGCGCCATTACCGCTAGAGGCTGATGCCGCATCCCAAAGCTCTAAATTTTCAACGGTTAAATCAGCACCCTTGACCAATAGCCCGCCCTTTTCTTCTGCCGAGCCCATAAAGCGCAACACTGGGCGCGCACCGTTGATCGACAAGCCACGCAAAAACGAATGCCTTGTGACGACGCCCATTTGACGCGCGTAGACGGGCTGGGTGAGGGGCAAGCCGGTGTTGATTGCGGCCTGCAATGGATGTGGGGTTGGGGGTGGGGCGGTCGTGGCCATAGGTGTGGGGGCGGGGGGAGGCGGTGTGGAAGAGATCGAAGGAGATCCGCCCACGACGATGCTCACCGTGCCTTGCGCTTGGCCAAACTGGGCGTCCATTACGGTATAGACAAAAAAATCAGCACCTTGGAAATCCTTCGCAGGGGAGTACAAAACGATTCCCCCTGAGATTAGTGCGGTGCCGTAGCGCGCAGCACCGATCGAAATCAGCGTGAGACCTGCTGTATCGATACCAAAATCATTTTTTAATACGTCAACCGGGTTGCCAGCGGAATTTGCGGCCACGCTGAACACGCCACGCGTGCCCGATGTAACGGGCGATTGTGGAAGCGCGGAAATTGGCGCCGGTGGCATTACGCGAGTGAGCAGCTGTTGCAAGCTGGTTTTCGCCCGATCACGAAAACGCAACGTCAACTGATCCACGATGCCAACGCTATCGAAGCTAACATAAATATTTTGCCTACAATTCAAAATATGCCAATAGTGTATGCCTAAAATCTAATCTTGAACATTTCATCGCGTTGTGAGCGGCAGTGGCAATCCTGACAAAATCAGGGTGTCCGTTACTTTTTCGATGCCTCGCGACGCTGACTTTTAAGGATTAATCTCAAACGTGTTGACCCCGCTTTTTTCATTTCGTGCGCGCAAAGGCGCAAACGCGCAATTGAGCGTGCTCACTTTTCATCGTGCACCGCCGGTTTTCGACGCGATCATGCCGGGAGAGCCAGATGCGTCACGTTTTGACCGTTGGGTTAAGAGATGGAGTGGTTGGTTTAACTTTCTTCCATTGACCGAAGCGGTAGTGCATTTGCGCGACGGTACATTGCCAGCGCGGGCCGCTTGTTTGACCTTCGATGATGGGTATGCCGATAACCGAGAAATCGCTGCGCCGATCCTCAAAAAACTTGGTATTCCCGCCACTTTTTTTGTCGCTACCGATTTCCTCGATGGCGGCATGATGTTTAATGACCGCGTTGTCGAGGCGTTGCGTGGCGCAAAAGGCGCCGCGCTCGATCTCACGTCGCTTGGCTTTGGCGTCTGGCCGACGACTACGCCCCATAGCCGCGCACGCAGCATTGATGGCGTATTGAAGCAAGTGAAGTATTTACCTTATGCTGAGCGTGAGGTTGCGACGATGGCGGTCGCACGAATCGCCGAAGTTGAGCTTCATCCCCATCCAATGATGACGGTGGCGCAGGTGCGTGAACTTGCCGATATGGGTTTTGAGATTGGCGCGCATACGATGAGTCATCCGATCTTGCGTGCGCTCCCTGACGACCAAGCGCGCGCTGAAATCGTCGGTAGCCGCGCTAGGCTACAAGAAATTACGGGTCAGAAAATCAAGATGTTTGCCTATCCAAACGGCAAACCGAATGAAGACTACGATTTACGACATGTCGCAATGGTGCGTGAAGCGGGGTTTTTAGGCGCGGTTGCAACCATCGCGGGCGCAGGGCGAAGGGGCGATGATTTGTTTCAAATTCCGCGCTTTACGCCTTGGCATGGTGATTCGTGGAAAAGTGCGGTGCAGTTTCTGCGCAATTATTCCGTACCGAATCAAGCCCTAAAACCGTAGCTATTGCAGCAGATTTTTGAGAATCGCTGCGATCCGTGGCGCAGCTTGACCATCCCAACCTCGCGGCCGCTTTGAGGTGTCGAAAGGCTGCGTTAATCGCTCGTGCGCAAGGCGTACGATATGTTCGCCATTGCGACCCGCGAGCGTGTTTGTGCCCTGTGAAATTGTGATTGGGCGCTCGGTATTGTCGCGCAAGGTCAAGCACGGAACGCCGAGCGCGGTCGTTTCTTCTTGAATGCCGCCCGAGTCAGTGAGCACGAGCGTAGCCGCGCTTTGGAGACCAAGCAATTCCAAATAGCCCTGCGGCGGAATAAATGAAATCGCCTTGCCGCGTACGATTGATTCCAAACCAAATTTATCAATATTGCTACGCGTTCGCGGATGCACTGCAAATACGAGTGGTAACGCGTCACTCACCGCTGCCAATGCGCGCAACATATCGGCAAATATTACGGGATCGTCGACCGTTGCCGGGCGATGCAAGGTCACTAAACCGAAGCGGGCATCGGCACCCGAAATGCCCAAATTAGCCAAAATCTGCGCCGCAGGTATGGCATGCGGGCGCATCATGAAGAGCGTATCGATCATCACGTTGCCTGCGAAATGGATCGATGCTTCGTTGATGCCTTCGCGCAGAAGATTGGTCTGCGCATCGGGCTCGGTGGTAAATAAAAAATCAGAGAGTTGGTCCGTCAAAATGCGGTTGATCTCTTCCGGCATGGAGCGATCACCGCTGCGCAGCCCCGCTTCAACGTGTGCAACTTTAATGCCCTTTTTGGCTGCGACGAGCGCGCAAGCGATCGTGGAATTCACATCGCCTACGACCAACACACAGGACGGTTTTTGAGCATCAACGACCGGTTCAAAGCGGGTCATGACGTCAGCCGTCTGCACCGCGTGCGTGCCGGAACCAACCTGCAAATTTGCAATTGGCGCGGGCATGGCGAGCGCTTGAAAAAAGCGGTCATTCATATCGGCATCGTAGTGCTGCCCTGTGTGCACGATATGCGCGGGCATCTCGGCTTGCGCGAATGCGCGCATCAGGGGCGCGACTTTCATGTAATTCGGGCGAGCCCCGACGATGCAGAGAATAGGTTGCATAGCAAAAGTGTTTTTAGTTATAACTAAGAGTTTACGCGCGCGGCTTTGTATTTTTGTCGGATCATTCGCATCGATGGTTGCTCAACAAATCGAACCAACGCGTAAGACAACCCAATTGCGGCAAGCAGTGCAAGGGAAATCGTAATCAAAGGAGGCATGCCCGCGCCGTACATTTTTCGCATTAATACCCAGCCAATATTTTCATGCAAGAGATAAAGCGCGTATGAGATCGATCCAAAAAACATAAAAGGTTTAAAGCGCATAAAACCTAATGCGCCGCGCGCGAGCGAGAGGAAAATTCCAACGCACAAACAGTGCACCACCCATGCTTCAACGCTGACGCTGAGCACAAGAACGTTTGCAAATAGTAAAACGAGCCCATCCCACAGAACGAGGCGTCGACGTTTTTTAAAAATATCGTAGGCGACAATGCCAACTGCAAAAAATGGAAAAAAAGGAAGTATCAAAACGGCTGAAATAGAGTACGAAAGATCGACGTTAAATATAATTCTCGCAAATACATAAACCGCGTGCAGCCCGAGCCAGACTGCGCAGATGAGGTGAAGCCGCTTCAATAAGCCAAACAAATGCAGAACCAGCATCAGTACGTAAAAAAATAGCTCAACCTGAAGCGTCCAATACACACCGTCAACGAGATTAACGCGAAATAATGCCGGCACCATCGAGAGATTGCCAAGCAAATCACGTACGCCAACCTCTTTTCCGGGCAATCCGAAAATACTGACGACGGTAAACGTCAGCAGCACGGCGATCCAGAAGCTCGGATAAAGCCTTGAAAACCGCGAAACCACAAAATCACGCCACGATTGAGTCCGATCAAGCGTCATCGCGATTACAAATCCACTAATGCAAAAGAACAGCTGCACGCCATAATGACCAAGCGGTACACCGATTGCGAGCGCCGATGGATGGCCATATAGCTCGCCAAATTTTGTTGTGTAGTGAAAAAAAACGACCGAAAGCGCTGCGATTCCTCGCAAGGCATCGAGCTCGGGAATTCGCTGACTAGGGGGCAATGAGAACACCTGCTTTGCGGATCGACTGATACCAAATATACGCTACCGCAAGCAGGCCGCTGGGAGAAAAATGGCAGCCGTCGTGGCGGAAATTCAAACCCAGTTGATCTGTATCAGGCCCTGGAAACACTTTCGCCGCGGTGTTCCAATGTGATGCTTGTACGCCGCGAATTGTGGCGTTTGCTTCGCTGCGACAAATGGATGTTTGTGAGACTATCAAAGGCGCGTTACTCGTGAGCGCTTTAAAGCGTGAAATAACGACCTCTAAATCTCGGTCATAACGCTTGGCCGAAGTCTGATCCCGTGCGTCTGCTTCCCCTTGATGCCAGAGAACAAGGCTCGTAGAGAGCCCGAGCGCCGTTAGCGATGCAATGCCACGCTCGACGCAGCCCAGCAGAGATGCATCGGTAGTCCACTGGGCAACGGTGGTCGATGTGATTGCACAGCTTATAAAGAGTACGGACGGTGCGATTCGTTTTTCAACAAGTAGATCTCCCAGGGCTGGCCAAGGGCTTCCGCCGGTTCCAGACGCGCCAGGCTGGGGGTCAAATGCCTTGTAACATTTTCCGTCGTAAAGGGAAAATACCATCGACTTTGGCTGGGTTTTCGCCTGACCGTGATTCGCAGCATTGGATTGGCCCGCCGTGATAATAACGACCGGGCGCATTTTTTTCACTGCCGCGCAATCCACGATTAGCGAAGCCTCAGGAGTTGCTCTTCGGGCAAGCTCGACACGCTTTTCACACGCGACCGTGGCGCAGATAGTGGCGAAAACGAATGATAAGCGCAAAAAAATAACATCAATCCTAGGAGGGTGCAGGACGCGCATTCTGGCGCTACCGACGCAGAGGCCGAAGTTTATCGTTAGCAAATTGATTCGCGCTAATCGGGCTCCAAGATATGAGCGCAATTTCAATTTGAAACGGCTCGACATCAAGACGACTAAAAAAGGATTGTGGCCCGTAATGTAGGCGATAAGTTTTAACTCAAGAATAAAGTGCAGCGCGTTTCAGGCTGACGCGACTTTATCTCAATCACGTACGCTTTTAACCGCGCGCCGCCTTGTACATCGCCAGCGTCATTTCCCGTGCAGTCGCATGATCGACGATCGGGCGCGGATACGATTTACCCAGCGCTATCGCCGCAGCATCTAATAGCATTGCTGGCGCGGCGGCAGGCGTATGAATATATTTATCGGCGAGCCCGGCAATTTCGGGTACGTAACGCCGTATGAATTGGCCTTTTTCATCAAATTTCTCGGATTGCGATTGCGGGTTGAAAATCCGAAAATAGGGCTGGGCGTCGCAGCCTGTCGAGGCCGCCCATTGCCAACCGCCATTGTTGGCCGCCAAATCGAAATCAATCAATTTCTCAGCAAAATATTTTTCGCCCCAACGCCAATCGATTTGCAAGTCCTTGGTCAGAAAAGACGCAACAATCATGCGCAATCGGTTGTGCATGTAGCCCGTCTGATTGAGTTGGCGCATTGCCGCATCGACGATTGGAAAACCCGTCTCGCCATCGCACCACGCTTTAAATTGCACGGGGTCGTTTCGCCAGTTAAGCTTATCGTACGCAGGCTTAAATGCACCGCCAACCACGTGCGGATGATGATGGAGAATTTGAAAATAGAAATCACGCCAAATGAGTTCGGAAAGCCAAACGGCAGCACCATCGCGGTCTAGCGATTTCCAGCGCTCATACGCCAGACCGGCGAGTTTGCGTATCGAAATCGTGCCGAAGCGCAAGTGGACGGAAAGGTAGGAGGGGCCTTTAATGGCTGGAAAGTTGCGGGCTTCATCGTAGTGGTCGATGCGGTTTGCGAAATCCGCTAGCAACGCATCTGCGCCTAGAGCGCCTGGGGCTATTTTGAGTGCTGAGAGATTGGTGCGCGCAAAGCCCATCGATTCTAGACTCGGCATTGCCTTTACCTGCGGCGCAGATTTGGTCTTAAATCGGGTGATTGAGTGGGCGTTAAACGTTTGCGGCGTCACTTTTTTGAGCCATGCGTTTTTGTAAGGCGTAAATACAGAAAACGTACCGCTGGCTTGGGTCAAGATTTCGCTCTTTTCAAAGATCACCTGATCCTTAAAAGTATGCAAATCTGCGCCGCAGGTATTGAGCGCTTTTTTTACCGCGAGATCGCGGGCAATTGCGTGTGGTTCGTAGTCATGATTTGCGTAGACGGCGTTGACTTTTAGCGCGCGCGCAAGCGCTGGAATCGCATCGCGGGCAACGGCATGCTGCACGATCAATTCCCCGCCAAGCGCCGCCAGCGCTTGCCCCAATTCACGCACGCTCTCCCAAATAAATTCGACCCGACGATCTGCTTTATCCGGTAGCAGGTCGAGAATTTCGCGGTCAAAAATAAAAACGCAATGTACGACCTCGCATTCGCGCAGCGCCGCGCTAAGCGCAGCATGATCTAGGCAACGTAGATCGCGACGAAACCATACGAGTGCGCTTGAAGGCATTGCGGGAGCGGTCATGGGAAAGAGCGGTTAAACTGTCGAAATGGACAATCAAAATTTTACGCACCACTTCCTGATTGCCATGCCGCAATTATCCGACCCGACTTTTTCGGGTACCGTGACTTATATTTGCGAGCATAACGATGGCGGCGCAATCGGGCTGATTATCAATCGCCCGAGCACGACGACGGTCTCCGTACTGCTCAGCGAAATTGAAATCCCGATGAATAATCTTGCCGCCGGTGAAAAAACGGTACTCAACGGTGGGCCGGTGCAAAAAAATCGTGGATTTGTGCTGCACACGCCGAAAGGGCAATGGACTTCAACGCTGGAGGTGGCGCAGGATATTGCCATGACCACCTCAAAAGATATTTTGGAAGCGATGGGGCGCGGTGAAGGGCCTGACGATGTGATCGTCACGATGGGCTACGCAGGCTGGGGCGCGGGTCAGCTTGAGCAAGAAATTGCCGATAATGCCTGGCTTACTGTTGAGGCCCAGTCCGACGTTATTTTTAATACCCCAGCAGAAAAACGCTTTGAGGCCGCGCTCGGTTTGCTCGGCGTTAAGCCTGCGCAGTTGTCAATGATGGCGGGTCATGGCTGAGACGGTCATGGCGTTTGACTTTGGGTTAAAGCGGGTTGGTATCGCCGTTGGCGAGCTCACCTCACGCACTGCCCATCCACTGTCTACCTTAGCAGTACCTGCGGCGCAGCTTTTCGATGCCATCGCGCCGCTGGTTGCGCAGTGGCAGCCCGCGCGCTTTGTTGTTGGCCGACCGAGCCATGAAGATGGCAACGCCAACGCCATGACCCCGCGTTGTGAGCGCTTCGCGCGTCAACTTGCCGGCCGGTTTCACCGGCCAGTTGTCTGCGTGGATGAGCGCTACTCCAGTATCGATGCCCAAGCGGTGCTCACCGCTTCCGGGAAATCGATACGCGCACAACGCGAAATTGCCGACGGCGTCGCGGCAGCAATCATTTTGGAGCGATACTTTGAATCTCATCCCTGAAGCGGAAGCGGTTTATCGGGCATTGCGCGAGCAGCTTAATGCCGCGATGGCCTTCGACGCTAAGCTCGTCGGTATTTATTCCGGGGGCGTGTGGCTCGCGCAACGGCTGGCAAATGAGCTTAATGCCAAGCCAGCGCTGGGCAAAATTGATGTCAGTTTCTATCGTGATGACTACAAAACTGCAGGCTTGAAGTCGGTGACGCGGCGCACTGAGATTCCGTTTGAAGTCGATGGGGCACATATCGTACTTGTTGATGATGTCCTCTACACCGGGCGATCGGTGCGGGCAGCGATTAACGAGCTTTTTGACTATGGGCGCCCAGCCTCGATTCAGTTAGCAGTGCTGGTTGACCGGGGCGGGCGCGAGCTGCCCGTTCAGCCCGATTACGTGGGTGAAAATATGATTGTTGCGGAATCGGTGAGCTTGGTGCTCAGCCAATCGGATGCTGGCGTGCTTTCGCTCGCAACGGAGCCGCGCTAATGCTCGCGAGAAAAAATCCGCAGCTCAACGATCAAGGTGAGCTTCATCATTTGCTGACCACCGAAGGCTTACCCAAGGCGATACTCACGCAAATTTTAGATACTGCAGATGCGTTCGTTAGCGTCGGCGAGCGCGAAGTTAAAAAAGTGCCACTGCTGCGCGGCAAGTCAGTATTTAACTTGTTTTTTGAAAACTCCACCCGCACGCTGACCACCTTCGATATTGCAGCCAAGCGGCTATCTGCCGATGTGGTGAACTTAAACGTGCGCACCTCAAGCGCTACTAAAGGTGAATCGTTGCTCGATACCGTGGCCAACCTTACCGCGATGGGGGCAGATATTTTTGTAGTGCGTCATGCCGAAAGCGGCGCGCCGCATTTAATCGCGCGCAATGTGCCCCCGCATGTGCACGTGATTAACGCCGGCGACGGCCGTCATGCCCATCCAACGCAAGGCTTGCTGGATATGTATACGATCCGGCACTACAAAAAAGATTTCACCAACCTTACCGTTGCAATCGTTGGTGATGTGCTGCACTCACGCGTTGCCCGTTCGCAAATTCATGCGCTGACGACGCTGGGCTGCCCGGAGGTGCGAGTGATCGCGCCTAAAACCCTGACGCCAACCGCCGTAGAGCGCTTAGGCGTGCGGCTCTTCCATGATCTGCGCGAAGGCATCAAAGGCGCAGATGTGGTTGTGATGTTGCGGTTACAAAACGAGCGAATGAACGGCGCGATGCTGCCCTCTGCAAGCGAATATTTCGCCCACTACGGCTTGTCTTCTGAAATCCTATCGTTGGCCAAACCAAATGCGATCGTGATGCATCCGGGGCCTATGAATCGGGGCGTTGAGATTGATTCTGGCGTAGCCGACGGTACGCAAAGCGTGATCTTGCCGCAAGTGACTTTCGGTATTGCGGTGCGCATGGCCGTGATGGCGATCGTCGCCGGTGCGGGAGGATCGAAATGAAGCTTGAAATTCGCAATGGCCGAGTTATCGATCCGCGCTCTGGTTTTGACCAAATTTCTGATGTATTCTGCGCCGCAGGTAGAGTCGTCGCCATAGGTGATGCGCCCGCGGGCTGGCATGCTGCGCAGGTGATTGATGCAAGCGCAATGATCGTAGCGCCGGGCTTGGTTGACGCGGCGATTCGCGTTGGTGACCCCACCGCAAATTCAGGCATTCACCTTGAGTCGGAATTGCGTGCGGCGGTCGCTGGCGGGGTCAGCGCGGCAGCCTGCATGCCAGACTGCGATCCTGCGTTAGATGAGCCGGGCTTGGTTGAGATGTTGCGCTTGCGTTCGCAGCGCATTAATTTAGCGCGACTTTATCCGATTGGCGCGCTCACGCTTGGCTTGCGCGGCGAGTCTCTCGCTGAACTTGGTGCGCTCCATGATGCGGGCTGCGTTGCCTTTAGTCAGGCCGAGGTGGGCATCGCCAGCCATCGCGTGCTTTTGCGCGCCATGCAATATGCGGCCACATTGGGCTACAGCGTTTGGCTGCGCCCGCAAGATCTTTGGCTTGCGCAGGGCGGCGTAATGCATGATGGAGAAGTGGCGACACGGCTCGGGCTGCCCGGAATCCCGGCCTTAGCTGAAACGATGGCGGTTGACGCGCTCATCGCGTTAGCCGCGTCTGCCGGCTGCGCGTTGCATTTGTGCCGGATCAGTTGCGCAGCCAGCATCGCGCGTATTGTGCAGGCCAAAAAAGCGGGGCAACCGATTACCTGCGATGTCAGTGCTGCGCATTTACACTTGACAGACATCGATATCGGTTACTTTGATACCCAGCTGCACGTTCGCCCACCGCTGCGGAGCACTTCTGATCGCGACGCTTTGCGCGCGGGTTTAGCATCCGGCGCGATTGATGCTGTGGTCTCCGATCATTCGCCCGTGCCAGACGATGCAAAGCAGATGCCCTTTGCCGAGAGTGCACCGGGAATGAGTGGCGTTGAGCATTTGCTTTCGCTTACGCTCAAGTGGGCGCGCGAAGATCGCGTGCCGCTTGCGGATGCGCTCGCGCGTATCACCAGCATGCCAGCGCAACTTCTCGGCGTGCCCGGAGGTAGCCTCTCGGTCGGTGGCCCTGCAGATCTTTGCGTGTTTGATGCCGATGCGTTTCGCGTCGTGCGCAAGCAAACGATGCAAAGTGCCGGAAAAAACTGCGCGTTTATTGGCTATGAGTTGCCCGGGGTCGTGCGCACGACGATCGTCGGCGGCCGGGTTGTTTTTGAAAATGCGGAGCGTCGCTAAGCGGAATGCGCCTCAAGCAAATGCTTACATTTGCAGATATTTTTGCAGCATGATGGGGCGCGCAGCCGAGCCAAATTGGGTCATGTACGACGTCGCTGAATAGACGCGAAACCCTTGCTCTTCAAAGTAGTGCCGCACGTTGGGCTTACCCGCATCAACCGGCACGCGAAGCGCCTGAATATTGCGTTTACGTGCACTATCCTCCATGGCCTTCATTAAGAGTTGCGTGAAGCCTCGGCCCGCGTAAGTGCCAACGACGCCCAGGCGGCGAATTTCCCATGCCGCGCCTTTGACCGGAATATAAATGGATGCGCCAATGGGTACGCTGTGACGGGTCAACACAAACGCGCCGCCCTTTTTTAAATCTTCGGCAATCGCCGATGTCGCTTCAATGTTGCGCCGCTTTGAGACGGCAACGCGCTCAGACCATTCACCGCGGGTCATCCCGGCCAAAATCATCGCATCCCGACTTTCCGCGCGGACGACGCGGTAGTGCTTGTGGGTGAGGACGGTGGCTTCTTCTGAGATCTCTATGCGCATGGCATCATTGTATCCGCATTCCGGGCGCGACTCCGCTATGCGGATCGAATAAATAGAGGCCTGGCGTCACCCCTGTCTCATCTGCAGCCGCCAGTACCATGCCTTCGCTTATGCCAAACTTCATTTTGCGGGGCGCAAGATTGGCCACCAAAATTGCAAATTTACCTATCAAATCAGCAGGTTGATACGCGCCTTTGATGCCTGAAAATACGTTGCGCATGCGCCCTTCACCGGCGTCGAGCGTGAGCTGAAGCAGCTTATTTGAGCCTTCAACCGCTTGCGCGTCGACGATTTTGGCGATCCGCAAATCCACTTTTAGAAAATCGTCAATCGTGATTGCGCCCGGCAACCCGCTCGGCTGTGGCGTGCCTGCAGTCAATACCTGCGGCGCAGATTTGGTGCTTTTTACCGCTTTTTCGGGCTCATTCTGCGCCGCAGGTATTCCCAAAAGTGCGTCAAGTTGGCTCTCGTCGACGCGACCCATTAAATGAACGTATGCATTGATCGTGTGCCCGCTCGGCAGTGAAGCACCGATCTCTTGCCAGGCGAACGTTGTGCCCGGCAAATTCAAAAATAAACGCACCGCGGCAGCTAATTGCGGAATCACCGGTTGCAAATACAACGTGAGATCACGAAACAACACAATCGCGGCTGAGCATACGGCGTGCAGATGAGCGTCGTTCGCAGGGTCTTTAGCGATCTCCCACGGCTTACGATCATCCACATACTTATTGGCGACGTCGGCCAGCTCCATGATGCGGCGAATGGCTTTGCCGAAATCGCGCCGTTCGTAGAGTTGGGCGATTTCTTCTGCAGCGGCGCGCGAGGCTTCAATTAAAGGCAGCGCGGCAGCATCGGGCGCGGCCAACGCACCACCGAAACGTTTGCTCAAAAAGCCTGCGCTACGGCTGGCAATGTTGACGTATTTCCCAATCAAATCAGCATTGACGCGAGGGATGAAATCTTCGGGCGTGAAATCGAAATCTTCTACGTTCGCATTTAGCTTAGCCACGATGTAGTAGCGCAGCCATTCTGGGTTCATGCCCAATTCAAGATATTTCAGTGGTGAAACGCCCGAGCCACGGCTCTTACTCATCTTCTCGCCACCGAGTTGGATGAAGCCATGGACATTGACGCTATCGGGCACTTTGTAGCCCGCAAATTTCAGCATCGCAGGCCAAAAAAGCACGTGGAAATAAACGATATCTTTGCCGATGAAATGCACTTGCTCACTTTGCGGCGCGGCAAGAAAAGCATCGAAATCAAGCCCAGTTTTTTGGCTGTAGGCTTTAAATGCCGCTAAGTAGCCCACAGGCGCATCGAGCCAAACATAAAAAAACTTACCCGGTGCATCTGGAATCGGAATGCCGAAATAGGGCGCATCGCGGCTAATATCCCAATCACCGAGCTTACTTTCTGAAAGCGCGTCCTCGCCGAGCCACTCCTTTGATTTCGCAATGATTTCGCTTTGCAGTCGGGGCTGACCGTGCTGATCTTTGCCAGTGGTCCATTCGCGCAAAAAGGCAACGCATTTTGGGTCGGAGAGTCGAAAGAAAAAATGCTCTGATGCGCGCATTTCAGGCTTCGCGCCTGAGAGCGTGGAAAATGGGTTGATCAAATCAGTCGGCGCATATACCGCGCCACACTTTTCGCAGGCATCGCCATACTGATCTTTCGCGCCACATTTCGGGCACTCGCCTTTGATGTAGCGATCAGGGAGAAACATGCCTTTAACCGGATCATAAAACTGCTCAATGGTGCGCGTATCGATAAAACCCGCAGCTTTGAGTTTACGGTAAATATCTTGCGCAAGCTCAACGTTTTCTGGCGAATCGGTCGTGTGCCAAAAATCAAAACTGATATGGAAACCATCGAGATATTGCTTGCGACCCGCGGCGATTTCACCGACGAATTGCTGCGGGGTTTTCCCCGCTTTTTCAGCCGCGATCATAATCGGTGCGCCGTGGGTATCATCTGCGCCCATGAAATGCACCTCGTGCCCACGCATGCGCTGGAAGCGCACCCACGTGTCAGCCTGGATAAATTCCATCATATGCCCGATGTGAAACGGACCGTTGGCATAGGGCAGGGCAGTGGTTACGAAAATACGACGCGACATGGAAAAACACTTATTTCGGGGTAGCGCATCAGTTTACGGGGCATTGTGGTAATGGCCACGCAATTTGCAACAATGCAAGCACGCGGCAGTCAGAGCTGCATAAATCTTAAAAACTGCGCCGCAGGTATGCTCAAAAATCCCACTCCTCTTTCACGTACTGCGCTCATCGCCCTGACGTGCGCTTGGATCACGTTTGTGGCGAATGCGACTGTGCTGGCGCAATTTTGGAATGCGCCAGAAGCAGGCAACGGCCTAGCGCGTATCGCGTTTTTTACCGGCGGTGCGGTCTGCGTTTTTTTGATTTTGTTCATCGTGCTGAGTTTTATCGCGTTGCCCTTTCGGGGACGGGCAATCAAGTGGCCCTGCATACTTTTGCTCATCTCTGCCAGCATCGTGAGTTATTTCGTCTGGTCCGTCGGGATGCGATTTGACCGCACTATGTTTGCCAATGTGCTGCAGACTAATAGCCATGAGACCCGCGAGCTCGTGAGCGGTCAGCTTTTACTCTATGTGCTCGCAGTGGGGCTGCTACCTGCGGCGCAGATTTGGCGCATTCCGGTGAAATCATTTTCGAAATGGTGGCGCAATGGCGTGCGCGGCAGTGCATTGGCAGCCTGCCTGCTCGTCGTGTTGGGAATTTTCGTGTATCCGCAATATTCCCGATACGCAACGGCCACCCGCAATCATCATGTTGCCCACGAAGCGCTCGCACCGATCAATTTCTTAGTTGGTGGGATCAGCTACTGGTATCACACGCGCAACGCCGCGATCGTGCGTACGGTAGTGGGCGCAGATGCCAAGCCCGGAGCGCCGTTGGCCAAGCCGCGCTTAGTCGTATTCGTTCTTGGCGAGACTGCGCGGGCGCAAAATTTCTCAATGAATGGCTACGCGCGTGCGACCGATGCCCGCATGCGCGCAGCCAATGTGACTTATTTCGCCGATACGCTGGCCTGTGGCACATCGACTGCATTTTCAGTGCCGTGTATTTTTTCTGGCTTTTCGCGCGATGACTTTTCAATGGCAAAAGCCCGTAATCAAGAGACGTTGATTGACGTGATTAAGCGTGCAGGCGTGCGCACGATTTGGCTGGAAAATGACGGCGGTTGCAAAGACGTCTGCCTAAATTCCGAATATGAAGACTTTTCTGCTGCCAAAAATGATCGATGGTGCACGGAAGAGGGTAATTGCCATGATGAAATTTTGCTCGAAGGGCTGGAAGCACGGCTGCGAAAATCAACGACTGATACGTTTCTCGTTTTGCATGTGAAAGGCAGCCACGGTCCTGCGTATTACAAACGCTATCCAAAGGCATTTGAGAAATTTGCTCCCACCTGCCAAACGAATACCATCTCCTCATGCGATGCACAATCGCTCATGAACGCTTACGATAATACGATTGTGTATACCGATCATGTGCTCGGAGAAACGATTGAAATTTTGAAGCGACTTGAAGATCAATTTGCCCCGATGATGCTTTATGCTTCCGATCACGGAGAATCACTCGGTGAGAACGGATTTTTTCTGCATGGATTGCCTAATGCAATTGCACCCGATGTGCAAACGCGGGTGCCGATGTTGGCGTGGTTTTCACCGCAATTTTTGCAATACTCCCGCTGGGAAGCGCGCTGCATCAATGCGCAAAACAAAACGCCGCGCAGTCACGATAATATTTATGCAACATTGCTCGGCGCGCTGGCGATCAATACCAGCGCTTACCTTGCGCAGCGCGATATTTTTGCGCCGTGCGCGGCATCTAAGTAGCGGCGCTGACTGCGTCTCAGGGCGCGCAGGGCAGGTTAAGCGGCGTTTTAGTTAGATCCTGCATCAACGGTGAATATTTGTGCTGTGCAGCTGCGGGCTTCGTCGCTGGCTAAAAATATCACCATATTGGCAATGTCTTCAGGCGCGATCCACGACTTTAATGCCTGCTTTTGCATCAGTTTTGCCTCCGCTTCGGGCGTGATCCATTTGTCCACTTGCCGTTGCGTGCGCACCCACCCGGGGACCACCGCGTTTACGCGAATATTATGCGCACCCCAGTGCCTTGCTTGCGAGCGGGTGAGGCTCAGGCAAGCCCCTTTGGCAGCCGCATAGACCGCTAATTCTGTGTGACCAGAAATCGCGGTTTCACTACTAATATTGACGATGGCACCACCACCGCGCAGTTTCATGCCTTCGGCGAGCGCCTGCGCCACAAAAAAGTAGTGCTTAATATTGATTGCGATGGTCGCGTCCCAGTAATCGGGTGTGACCGATTCAATGTCGTGGCGATCATCGCGCGCGGCGTTGTTGACCAACACATCGAACCCACCGCTCACCTGTAGCTGCGCGAGCAATGAGGACAGTGCGGCTGAATCGGTTAAATCACAGCGCTCGAAACGTGCGTTGACGGCTTTTGCCAGAGCAGTGCCCGCATTTTCATTAATATCCAAAAAAACGACATCACAGGCTTGGCTCGCGAAGCCGCGCACGATGTGCTCACCGATGCCGGTAGCGCCACCAGTAACGAGCACACGCTTATTGCGAAGAGATGGGTAAAGAGCCATTGCTGAATTCCTATGTTGAGATGCAAACCATCTTTCAAATTCTACCTACCTGCGGCGCAGATCAGGGCCGTTTTAATGCGTTGAGCCAGCGGGCTTGATCGCCGCACTGCGCTTGCTGCGATATCTGCGAAAACGCATTAGTCGTGAGAAGCGCGATTGGTCGCATAATGCCGCTTCAAAATGTCCCATGCCGCAGATCATGCCGTGACCTCGGCAAACTGCCTCTTCTTTTATGAACGCCTCAGACGAATCTTTCGAAAAAAATACGTTGACCCGAGAGCCAAGATGCTGGATGGATGACGGTTGGACGGCGCTGGTCATCAAAAATGAAGACGATGACGGCTGGGCTGTGGCGATGACCAAAGATGGCGCAAGCGAGCCTGCGTTGGTCGGGCCGTGGACGATGGGGCGCAATAAAAAAGACCCTAAACCGCTTGATAGCGTGGCATTTGGCGTGCTCGTGAAAACGGTATCGGAATTCGTGCGCAGGCAGGAGCAGCAGCGCCATGCGACCCTGCATCAAAGCGTGACGGTCACCGCGAAATCGCAGCGGATCACGGTTAATTTTGACGTCTCTCCCGATGACGATAACCCGACCGCCACCTTGAAGGCAGAAGATGGCGCAGGCGCGCCGTTGGCCAGCGTGCGCGTTGATCCTCGCTTTAAGCTGAGCCGTGCGAGCGCTGAGGCATGGGTCGAAAACGATTTTGCAGCGCCGAAAGGCGCCGAATAGTCAAAAAGCATTGCGTAAACCTACCTGCGGCGCAGATTCTGCGCCGCAGGTAGGTCTAGGATCACTTCTTCACGTTAATCCATTTGTAGAGCATGAATCCGTCCGCGCGTTGCGCCGTGCTGATATTGGCTCGCATGCCCCAAATATTTTTTTGCTGATGCAAGGGAATGTGCCCAACGTCGGCAGCGTGTAGCGTGAGCGCTTCTTTGATCATCGCGTTGCGCTGGGCTTCGTTGGTTTCAATTTGAATTTTCGCGGTGAGCTCATCAAGGGTTTTGTTGCTATAACCGCCGAAGTTCCACGAGCCTTGCCCACCCGCCGGCGTTGCGAGCACGGTGAATAGTAAGTTATGGGCATCAAAGCCGGCGGGAGACCAGCCGAGCATGAAAAATCCCATTTCGCGCTTAAGTGCGCGTGGAAAGTAAGTTGCTTTCGGCTCGGCATTGAGCTTAATTTTGATGCCGATGCGTGCGAGATTTGCAGCGACCGCTTGGCAAATTTCAATATCGTTGACATAACGATCATTCGGGCAATCCATGCCGACCTCGAAACCATTTGGGTAGCCCGCGTCTACGAGCAATCGCTTGGAGGCTTCTTGATCGAAGGGCAAGCGCGCTTCCATTTCAGGTGAATAGCCGCGGATCGCATCGGTGATCATCGCGCCCGTTGGCTTGGCCAGCCCGCGCATGATTTTGGTGGAGATCGTATCGATATCAATCGCCTGATAGACCGCACGCCGAACGCGCACGTCTTTGAACGGATTTTTACCTTTGATGTTGCTATTGAGGAGCTCATCGCGTTGCTGATCAAAACCCAAAAATACGATGCGTGTTTCTGGTGATTGGGCAATCGCCAGCCCCGACGATGCTTGGATGCGCGGCAAGTCTTGCAGCGGCACGGGATCGATCATATCTACTTGCCCGCTAATGAGCGCGGCCACGCGCGTTGCATCATTGGCTATTGGCTGAAAGATCACTTCATCGACATTACTTTGCGATTTGCCCCACCACTGCCCGTTTTTAGTTACCACTGTGCGCACACCGGGCTGGCGCTCACGCAGGCGAAATGGCCCCGTACCGTTGGCCTTGAGCGCGGCGGCGCTTTCGGCGCTGCGCTTGCGATCAATGGGCTTTAGGCCATCATTCGCTTCTGCCCAGCGCTTGTTTAATATCAAAATATTAGTGATGACATCTGGCAAGATGGGGTTGGGGCGCAGGGTCTCAATTTCAATTTGGAGCGCACCTGTTTTGCGCACTTCTTTGATGCTTGCCAACTGCGCACGTACGTCAGAGCCTTCGCCCCGGGCACGATCAAGCGAAAAGGTCACGTCGTCCGCAGAAAACGGCGCGCCATCGTGAAACGACACGCCCTCACGCAAATCAAATTGCCAAGTCGTTGGATTTTTCAACCGCCATGCCGTGGCCAGCGAGGGAATGACTTTTAGCTGCGGGTCGCGGGTCACCAACGATTCAAAAATATTGTTGAGGAAGGCAAGCTGCACCGCTTCGTTTAACGTATGCGGATCAAGTGAGAGCACATCCCCCTGATTGGCCACGCGCAGTGTGACTGGCTGGGCGCAGGCCACGCTGCTGGCAAATATGCACGCAATCGCGCCAGTTTGCAGAAAAAAGTGTATTGAACGAAAGCGATTCATTAACAAGCTCCAACCCAATCAGTGACAAACCCTTACAGTAGCACGTTGTTTGCGACGACCCCACGGCGCAGCGAAAGGCTCCTGCGAGCGCTGAATCTGCGCCGCAGGTATTGCGCTTTAGGTTAGCGAGGCGTGTGCCGTGCCGACGTAGGCGGGTGCTGGCTGTGTGAAATACGCATGCAAGATTTGGTAAACCATCTTGTAATTTTTCTGCTGAAAACTGGCATGTGAAATACCGTTCAGCACCGTGAATTGCTTATCGGGATGCGGCAGTAGCTTAAAGAATTCGATCAAATCATCCATCGCAGCGATGCCATCGTATTGACCGCGCAAAATCACCGTGGGAACATTGATTTTTGTGGGGTCAACCACGGGCAATTTCGAACACATATCGATGTAAGTGCCGTTGGGCATAGAGTCGTCTAGCGCCAAAATCGCGTCAGCGAAGGCTTCAATCGTCGCGCTATCCGCGCAATCGGGATGGTCGCGCTGAAAAATCGAATAGACGAATGCCCGATCGATTGGGCGACGCTTATTCTTGATGAATTCAGGTAGCTTCTTGCGCCGCTGCTCAAGCGTGGGCGCGCCTTCGCCCGTCCATACAAACGCGTCGAGTGCGAGGCGCGAGATGCGTTCTGGGTGACGCTGCGCAAATAGTGCAGCCCTCAACGCGCCCGATGAGATGCCGTACGACATTAATGACGTGATGCCGCGCGCTTTAGCGATGTAATCGGTTGCGGCGGTGAGATCGTCTGCGCCGTTTGAAATATCGCAATAGATATCGCGGTGCTTGGACGAGCGGCCGTAGCCTTCCATATCGACGCACCAGCACACGAAACCACGCCGTGCAAACCAATCCATCACCGAGGAATCAGCGCGACCGGGAACGGTGAGATCAAAGGTCGGCTGCGAGGCCATGGATGAACCATGCACCCACAAAATCGCAGGCTTGCCCTCGGGCGAGCCGACAAATTTCTCCCACATAAAAAGTTTTACGTCTTCGCCTTTGGTGGTCCAGTGTTCTACACCCGTCACGGCAGATTCAATTTCGGTCATTATCAATTCTCTAGGTTAAAAAAATTCAATCAATTTTTGCATTGGTTTCGCGTACAACTTTTGCCCAGCGATCACGCTCGCTACGAAAGAAAACGCCAAATTCTGCCGGTGTAGAACCTACGATTTCTAAGCTGCCGTTATTCATGTAATTTTTGACCTCGGCACTCGCGAGGGCCTGTGTGGACTCCCGCTGCAAGCGCTCGATAATCGCGGCAGGCGTGCCTTTTGGCGCGAGTAAACCCATCCAGACGTAGGCAGAAAACCCGGGTGCGACCGACTCGGCGAGCGTTGGCACGTCTGGCAATTGCGGCGAACGCTTATCACTTGAAACTGCGAGTGCGCGTAGCTTGCCCGCCTTAATGTGACCCAACATCCCAGCGATGCCCGGCATTGACACGAGCACTTGCCCGCCGACTAAATCAGTCGTGGCTTGGCCGCTGCCCTTATATGGAATGTGGTTCATCGACAGCCCCGACATCGTCGCTAGCATGGCCATGAACAAATGCTGGCCGCTACCGTTTCCTGAAGACGCGTAATCAACTTTACCGGGGCGATCTTTTACGGACGCGACAAATTCTTGCGCGGTTTTTCCAGGGAAAGAAGGGTGCACCACCAGCACGCCGGGCTCGCGCCCAAGCAATGAAATTGGCACAAAATCTTCGATCGGATCAAAGGGTAATTTGCTGTAGAGCGAGGCGCTAATCGCGTTGGTTTGCGAGGCAAGCAAAAGGGTATAGCCGTCTGGCGCAGATTTGGCCACTTGATCGGTGCCGATCGTCGCGCCCGCGCCAGGCTTGTTTTCAACAATGACTTGCTGGCCCATTTGCTTGGAGAGTTGCTGCGCGATTGCCCGCGTAGGGCCATCGACCGCGCCGCCCGCTGAAAATGGGACGACGATGCGGATGGGGCGATTGGGGTATTCCTGCGCCAGCGCGCTGCTCGCGACGATGAGTGGAGCGATGATCCCAGAGATTAAATGCAATGCGTTCATGCGATTCTTTCAGATCGAGCGCGCCAAGGGTGCTCGCATCGTGAAGTGTAAATTGCGCTTAGAAACAGCGATGGCAGGCGTCTCGCTTTGAGCGGCGCGAAAGACTACCTACGGCGCAGATTTCAGTCAAAATAGGTGTATTCAATGATTTGCTCACGACCAGCTTCCGCCACACTATAAAGTCATGCCACTGCGCCAATTTCTTTCTCTCCTCTTCACGCTCCTCATACTGCACGGCTGCGCGCGCACGCCTCCAGAGCAGGCGCTTCGCGAGACGGTCACCGCAATGCAGCGCGCGGTGGAAAAGCGAGATGCCAGCGGATTTATGAAGCATGTATCCCCCTCGTTTAAAGGGCAGAGCGGTGAATCGGGAGATATCGATCGCGACGGCGTGAGGCGGCTCCTCGCGGGTGTTTTGCTCGCGCATCCCAACGTTAAAGTCGCGCTTACGATTGTGTCTTTGAAAATTGAGGGGGATCATGCCGATTCGGTGATTGAGGCAGTCGCGGCAAGCGGCGTCGGTGCGCTTCCAGATCATGCGCGCAGGTTTACGTTTACGTTGCGTTGGGCGCGCTCAGGCAGCGATTGGCTGCTCACGCGTGCCCAATGGGAGTCCTAGCGGAGAATTCGATTGCGAGGGAATTCCGCGCTCCGCGTTGGAATCGAGTGTGCAGCGATTTCGCGGCCGGCATTGTGTATATTCAATAAATACCTGCGGCGCAGATTTGAAGGAATTTCCTCATGACCACCGAACTTTTCGAGCGCGATAGCGCGACTCTTTTGCGGCGTGTGAGCAAGCAATGGGATGCCGATATCGTGCCCCAGCTGATCGACTACGTGCGCTTGCAAGCCAAAAGCCCGAGCTTTGATGCCGAGTGGGCGCGCGGTGGGCATATTGCAAAGGCGATTGCGCAAGCGAAAGCGTTTGTTGCTGCGCAGCCGATCAAAAATATGGTGCTTGAAGTCATCCAGCTTGAGGGCCGCACGCCTGTGCTTTTTTTCGATATTCCGGCTACCGGCAATAAAAGTAATACCGATACCGTGCTGCTCTACGGGCATCTCGATAAGCAACCGGAGATGACTGGCTGGCGCGATGATACGGGGCCGTGGACGCCGCTCATTGAAGACGGAAAACTCTACGGCCGGGGCAGCGCCGATGATGGCTACGCGGTGTTTGCAGCACTCGCGGCAGTCATTGCGCTCGATGCCGAGGGGCATGCCCGCGCGCGTTGCATTGGTTTGATTGAAACTTGCGAGGAATCGGGCAGCTATGATCTGCCTGCATATCTCGAGGCCCTTGCACCGCGTTTGGGGCAAGTGAAATTAGTTGTCGCGCTCGATTCCGGCGCGGGGAACTACGATCAATTGTGGGCGACGACATCCCTGCGTGGCTTGGTCAATGGCACGCTCACTGTACGCATATTGACCGAGGGCGTGCATTCTGGCGATGCCGGCGGTACCGTGGCCGATACCTTTCGCATCGCCCGGCGGCTCCTCGATCGCATTGATGACTCCTTTACCGGTGCAACGAAATTGAAAGCACTTCAAGCGCCAATCCCGCGCGAGCGAATCGAACAAGCGCAGCAGGCTGCGCTGATTTTGGGCGATTCAATGTGGAAGCGATTCCCTTGGCAGAGTTGCGGCGGTGATGCGCCGTTTGCCATGCCCACCAGCAGCGATCCGGTGGAGTTGATTTTGAATCGCACTTGGCGGGCTTGCCTCGCAATTACGGGTGCCGACGGCTTACCGTCGACCAGCAACGCGGGCAACGTGCTGCGCCCGTATACCGCGCTCAAACTCTCCTTGCGCTTGCCGCCAACGGTAGACGGGGCGACGGCGCTACAGGAAGTGCGTAAGACGGTGGAGGCGAATGCACCTTACAACGCGAGCGTATCGTTTGAAGCCGACGCTGCGGCCACCGGCTGGAATGCGCCGCCCTTCGCGCCGTGGCTTACGCTCGCGCTCGATGCGGCCTCAGTGCGCTACTTCGGCAAGCCCGCAGCATTTATGGGCGAAGGCGGCACCATCCCGTTCATGGGCATGCTCGGCGAGAAATTTCCCAATGCGCAGATGCTGGTCACCGGGGTGCTCGGACCGAAATCAAACGCCCATGGCCCCAATGAGTTTTTGCATATTGATTACGCCAAAAAAGTCACCGCGGCAACGGCGATGGTGATTGCATCGGCGTAGACGTCGCATTTGCCCGGAATCTGCGCCGAAGGGTTGTGACCTTTACGTTTCATACCTGCGGCGCAGTTCATAATGTGCTTCCACTAAACGTTCCAAGATCGAAGCAACACCATGCCGTCAACAAAACGGCTCGTTATCGCGAGTTACAACATCCATAAAGGCATGTCGCCGTTGACCTTACGGCTCTCGGTGGAGGCAGCGCGCGCGCGCATGGCCGCGTTGAAGCCAGATATCATGTTTTTGCAAGAAGTGCAGGGCGCACATAGCAAATTATCGCGACGTATCGAGGCCCACCCGCATCTCGGTCAACATGCATTTTTTGCCGAGCTGGAAGGCTACACCGCGACTTACGCCGTGAGCCGCGAATATCGCGCTGGACATCATGGCAACGCGATCGTCACCCGGCATCGGGTGGTTGGTCAAGGTTACATGGATATCTCCCACCACCGGCTCGAAGGCCGTACGTTGCTCCATACTGAGATTGATGTTGGTAAAGCGTTTCCGCCCGTGCACTGTGTGTGTGTGCATCTGGGGTTGTTCGCGCGCAGCCGCCGCCACCAATTGCGCTGGATCGCCGAGGCCGTCGCAGCTGATATACCTGCCGATGCGCCCCTTATTTTGGCGGGTGATTTTAACGATTGGCGCAAGGAAGCAAGTGCATTTCTATCGGCCACGCTCGGGCTGTCAGAAGTGTTTGAGCTCGCCCATGGCAAGCCGGCAAAAAGTTTCCCCGCGATGCTGCCAATGATGACGTTGGACCGAATTTACGTGCGCGGACTGGACGTGCGCAGCGCAGAAGTTGTGCACGGCCCGGAGTGGTTCGCCGTCTCCGACCATGCGCCGCTGATTGCGCAATTAGGTTTACGTGAGCGCGTAGAGCGGGTGGCCGCGCGTAAAGCGAAATCGTAAGATGAGTGCATATCAGCTCTTGCAAAACGGTGAGCAATTTTTCCCTGCGCTTGAGCGCGAAATTTGCGCCGCAGGTATTAGCGTTCTGATTGAAACGTATATTTTTGTGGACGATGTGGCCACCGCGCCAATTATTGCTGCGCTCAAGGCCGCCGCTGCGCGCGGCGTGAAAGTGCGACTGTTGATCGACGGTATTGGCTCAAAAGCGTTTGTGAGCGGCGGTGGATTTAATGAAATCTGCGCCGCAGGTATTGATGCCCGAGTCTTCAAGCGCGATGAAAAGATATTTAATTTTGCGCGCACGCGTTTGCGCAGATTGCATCGCAAGGTATGCGTTATCGATGAGCGGGTCGCGTTTGTTGGCGGCATCAACTTGGTTTCAGATTTTGCGCCCCCCAACCCTGCCGATGCCCCACAATTTGACTACGCGGTGCGCATTGAGTCGGCACTCGTGACCCAAATTTATCGTAATGCCATGGACGTTTGGCGGAGCACGCATTCTAAATACCTGCGGCGCAAATTGGGAATCATATTGCGCAAAATGCCAACGATTTCGGAGAGCGCTGACGCCGCTTTTGTCTACCGCGATAATTTTCGCAATCGGCGCTCCATTGAAAAGATGTATCGAAACGCCTTCAGAGGTGCGAAATCTGAAATTATCTTGGCAAACGCTTACTTTTTACCCGGTTGGCGATTGCGTCAAGAACTAAAAAGCGCAGCCAAACGTGGCGTGAAAATCACCTTGCTGATGCAAGGCTTTACCGATCACGCTTTTTTACTCGCAGCGACCCGTGCGCTTTACGAGAATTTTTTGGAGCAGGGCATTTATCTTGTTGAGTATGAGCGTTCGATGATGCACGCCAAAGTCTGCGTTGTCGATGGTCAATGGGCGACTGTCGGTTCGTCCAATCTTGACCCGTTTTCTCTTCTTCTCGCGCGAGAGGCCAATGTAGCGATTGAAGATGCGGAGTTTGCCCAAGCGCTCCGTTCATCATTGCAATCGGCAATTGCAAACGAATCGGCGAGTATCGCGCCAAATCTCTGGTCACAGCGTAGCCGCGCTGAGAAGCTGAAATCAGTCGTAGCCTTCGGTTTGGCAAAAATCGGTCTCAACTTCTTTGGCTTACGCAGCAGCTAGGCTCGCGATACCTGCGGCGCAGATTAAGAAGCACACTGCCGTAAACTTCAACGGTGACGACTACTTCTAAATCTGTGACTTCCGATCTCGCCGCCTTCGCCTCGTGGTTTCGCACCTGCGCGCCCTATCTTCACGCCTTTCGCGGGCGCACGTTTGTCATCGCGTTTGGCGGAGAGCTGGTTGAAGGGCCAGAATTTTGGAATTTTGTCGCCGACGTTAATTTGCTCGCCAGCTTGGGCATCCGGCTCGTGTTGGTGCATGGATCGCGTCCGCAAATTGATGCTCGGCTGCAAGCGCGTGGGATGGTTTCGGAGTTTCGCGCCGGTCACCGGGTGACGACGATCGAGACACTGCCGATCGTGATTGAAGCGATGGGCTACACCCGCGCTCAGATTGAGGCTGCTCTTTCGACTGCAATGCCAGCCGCACCCGTTGCTAATCATCGTTTGCGCGTGGTGGGCGGCAACTATGTGATGGCCAAGCCCGTGGGGGTGGTTGACGGCATCAATATGCGCTACACCGGCGAAGTCCGCAAGATTGATGATGAGGCGATTCGAGATTGTTTGGCTACCGGAGATGTGGTGTTACTTTCAGCCTGCGGTTATTCGGCCACCGGCGAAATATTTAACCTCACCGTTGAGGATGTCGCCACCCAAGCGGCAATTTCACTGAAGGCGGACAAACTTATCTTCTTGATGGACGTTCCCGGCGTTCTCGATGATGCGGGCGGGGTGATCGCCGAGCTCTATACCCGCGAGGCCGCGCTGCTCTTGCAAGCGGGCAATCAGCCTCCAGATGTGGCGGTGTTCCTGCCCTGCGCTGTGCGCGCTTGCCAAAAAGGAGTGCCCCGCGCCCATCTGGTGAGCCGCACCGCCGACGGCTCGGTGTTGATGGAGCTCTTTACCCGCGATGGCGTGGGCACGATGGTGACCATTGATTCTCTCGATAATATTCGACAGGCAACGATTGATGATGTGGGCGGGATTGTCGGCGTGATTGAACCGCTTGAGGATCAGGGCGTGTTGGTGCATCGCCCGCGTGCCCAGCTCGAGCAAGATATTGAAAAATTCTATGTCTCGATTCATGACGGGCGTGTGGTCGGTTGCGCTGCGCTATATCCTTACCCCAACGAAAATACGGCTGAGCTGGCATGCTTGGCGGTTGAGCCTGATTACCGGCGGGATGGTTACGGCGAGCGGCTTTTAAAAGTGATTGAAAAAACGACCCTCAATATGGGCATTTCACGGCTGTTTGTGTTGACGACGCGCACCTCGCATTGGTTCGTCGAGCGTGGATTTGGCACTGCATCGATTGACGATTTACCTGAAAAGAAACGCGCAAGCTACAACACATCGCGCATGTCGCAGATCTACGTAAAAGCCCTGCGCGCGAAAGAAACTCCACAAAAGGAAACTGCAAATGGCACGACTGGTTCAATGCATCAAGCTCGGACGTGAAGCCGATGGGCTCGATTTCCCACCCGTTCCTGGTGAGCTCGGAAAGAAAATTTGGGAAAACGTCTCGAAAGAAGCGTGGGCGCAGTGGCAAAAGCAACAAACGATGCTCATCAATGAGAATCGTTTGAGCTTGGCCGATGCCCGCGCCCGCAAATATTTGGCCGAGCAAATGGATAAACATTTCTTCGGCACCGGCGCGGATGTAGCGGTGGGTTATGTGCCGCCGAGCCCGTAGCGTGATTTAAGCTTAATACCTGCGGCGCAGATTTGGCCGTTTTTGAGCCG
>JANPBT010000077.1:0-17393 GCA_031430575.1 Betaproteobacteria bacterium
GATTTCATTGACCTCGCGCAAATGAGCGACCTCTTTCTCTAGCTCCCCAATACGCTTGTGTTCTGCGCTCACGGGCGCCACGCTCACGCCTTTGCGACGGGCGATCTGAACCCACCTATCCAAGGTTGACACTCCAATTCCGAGCGATTGCGCAATTTCGCGCAATGACCGACCATTACCGCCCAGTTGCACCGCGTCGTGTTTGAACTGCTCTGTGAATCGCTTTGCCGTACTGTTTCTCTTTGTGCGTAAATTTACACATCAGAGGTGCTTGCTGTCCATTTTTTTGACTAAGTCCACCAATTGCAAAATGATCAATGTATCGGAATCCTTTAGTGGTGATTTTGAAGTTGGTCGATACTTAAATTTAGTTCCAGTCGCTCGCGATTTTGAGTATTTCTCCTTTGTAATCACACTTTTGAGTGTTCGCGCAATAAATCGTTGCCTGCCGAAAAAAACCGTCAAATGCCCACTTTAGGTAAAACTTCGCGCCAACGGATTGTTCAAAATAATGGAGCGACGCCGGGCGGCCATTCACTCGAGCGTTGACATGTTCGCGCAGAAATCCGATACCACCTTCCGTCACTTTTAAGTCCATTTCTTGAAGAATCAGGAAATCCTTTCCCTCTTTGGAGCGGAACGCATGAAAGAGCCCCGTTGGTTTTCCGTTTAGTCCTCCACCGTTTGCAAGGTAGCCCTTGTACTCAAAGTGAGTTAACGCGGCCTGCGGGTGCGTAGCAACCCGCCGCATTGACGTCGCTGTCGTAACGTTTCCATCTAACTTTACATATCGAAAAATTGATTCGAGGCGTTTATAGTCCTCGGGAAAGAGCGGTTTATTGTCCAGCCAAACGCCTTCAAGATGAACTGGGTCCTGATTTTTCACCCCAAACCATACTTGTCGCTCTATGCCTTTCCCAAGTTCAAGTAATTCTTTGTTAGTATCTTTGTACCAAGTTAGCTTTACGATATCTGAGTCACGCTCCGTCGCAATCGCCGAATCTCGAACAACGTCGAATCGATTTATTTCTGATCGATCCAGCGGTGCGCGTAATTTCGCAGATACAGTGGGTTGAGTTCCCATCGCGCATACATACACAGAAAAAATCGCGCTAGTCACTAAACTGATTTGTACGCGTTTCACCATAAACCCCCCAGTTTGCTAAGTTGCAGTTATTTTCGACCCTCGTAAAACCTAGATCGAATGGTGGCGTGCCGAGTGGTTGTTCAGGATCTACATATTTATGCTCCCCCCTTACCCGCATTCCCACGCCCACGGCATCAAGGTTTGACGTCGGATTAATTGGGCATAGCAGCGATGCTGACGGCGCAAGGCATTGAATGGATCGCGCCGGGCCTCCAAGAGTTACGATTTTAAAGTGAGCATTCGCTGCTCTCGTGAACTGTTTTGAAAGTGTGCCATTGCCTTCAACGCTCGCAAAGTCTGCAGCCATCGCTAGCGCATTGCTTTCGTAGGTTTATTCTCACCGAATATTGACTAAAAGGTTTAGAATTTAATTTATAGGAAATGTTTCTGCGAACGTGGTTTGCGAGTGCGCTTAGTCCCAATCGTTTGCGATTTTTAGCAAAATAGCCTTGTAGTCGCACTTAGCAGCATTGGCGCAATAAAGTTCTGCTCGCCTATAAAACCCATCGTAAGTCCAGTCTAAATCGAATAGTGCACCGGTGGACTGTTCTATGTAAAAGAGCACTGCAGGTCGATTCCTTACACGTGCGTTGATGAGCTCTCTGGTCATCGTCCGTCCACCTTCGGTTACTTTAAGGTCAAGATCTTGCAAGATCAAAAAATCTTTTCCGATTTTTGATCTAAATGTGTGAAATAACCCAGTAGGTTTGCCGTTGAGTCCGCCACCGCTAGCGATATAGCCTTTGTAGTCGAAATGGACTAGTGCGGCGCGCGGGTATTCTGCAGTCCGTCTCATAGATGTTGCCGAAGAAACATTCGAATCAATCTTTGAATACTTGAACATCGATTCGAGCCGTAGAAAATCCTGTGGGAAAAGGCTTTTGTTATTCAGCCAGATACCTACGAGATGATCGGGATCCCGACCTTTTTTACCGAACCAAACTTGACGTTCAATCCCCTTACCGATTCCAAGATACTCTTTATCTATGTCCTTTATCCATACGAGCTTTGACTCTTCTGTGCTTTTTTCGTCGGCAATCGTGGGATCTCTGACAGTGCTGAAATTGTTGATTTCAGCGCGATCGCTCGGTGGCCGTAGCTTTAATGAATGTTGCATAGGGGAACCACCCATCGACAGCGAACTGGTGGAGTAGAGCATGCTAATCACTAAACTGATTAGTGCGTGTTTCGCCATAGAACCCCCAATTATTTAAGTTGCAATCATTCTCGACTCGTGTAAATCCTAAATCTACCGGGAGCTCAAATTCAGGGCGGTTGGGGTCTTTATATTTATGCTCCCCCCTTACCCGCATTCCCACGCCCACGGCATCAAGGTTTGACGTTGGATTAATTGGGCATAGCAGCGATGCTGACGGCGCAAGACATTGAATGGATCGCGCAGGGTCTCCAAGATATAGATGAAAAACGACGGCCAATTGCCGGTGCCTGCACGGGCGCGGAATAGAATGGAGCGCAAGTAATCCGCAGTTATGCTGGCGGGCTCAGTGCGGGTAGTGTCAAAAATCTCGGACTGCGATGGGTTGGACATCCACTCTGAACTGAACCTTCCTTTGACGCCCCATTTCCCGCGTGCGTTCTTAACAAAGACTTTCGCAGCTGCCCAGACCCAAAAGCGAGTCTTTCCGCTCGGGCCATCCAAAGGTGCGTAGTAAGTTGTAAATGCTTCTCCAGCCCAATATAGATCGGTAATTTTTGTATAACCAATCTGGTTGTATGGATATGGCGGACCGTAAAACCAATTACTTGATGTATTCGGAAAATCGAGACCTTCAAGCGCCCGTCCGTCTGGTAGTGACCCACGATATACAGGGATGCTAATTGCGGCGGGATAGGCAACTGCGCTAGCTCCTTTTTCACGAGCGGGGTTCTTCATCCAAAAGAAATTTGGAATTTGTGAATACTGGCAAGCGCGCGCGACCACTTGCGGGGCGAAGTCTGGGCTTTCTTGCGCGTTGAGATTGGCGGTAAATAGCAGCGCAACCGTGATCGTAAAAATTTGGAAAGATTGGTTTCGCATGTCAATTCCCAAAGTCGGAAGGATCGTCTGAGCCGCGTAAAGTCGGCACGGCAGGCGGTGGTGTTGTTGGTCGAGCTTGATTGATCGTTAGCACCGAAATCTTAGCTTTTGTGGCGGTTAGAACTACGTTTTCCGACGAATCGACCAGCTCATATTTCAGTTGGTATTCCCCCGCCGTAAGCGGCGCGGTCGTGGGTAACACGATCTCTTTAATCGCTCCGACGGCGATGCCGGTCGAGATCGTTGCGCTCGCTGCTCGCCAGCCTCGAGCGTACGATTCAGCGGCTAGGCGTAGCGTAAGTGGTGAAGCCGCAGTTGCGATGACCGTATTTTTGGTGTTTAGGATTCGAATGATCGGGTTTTGAGCGCGACCCGCGCGCAAAACGCTTTTAAGCAATATCGGATTATCAAGCGGCGCGATCGTACCAGCAAAAATTCTAACGTTATCGATATTCACTTCCCACGGCGAGGGCGCGGCAGTAGTCGATGAATTTCCGGCTTCAAACTTTAGATCGAGCGTTTGGTTGCTAAGTGGCGAATTAAAAGTGACGCTTTTTTCTACAAAATTTGGCGTGAGACCAACTGGAGCTCGCGAGCCGATCCAATCATTTGTGGCGGATAATTTTGCTGTTCCGCTCGCGCGAACTCTGTAGGCAAGAGTGTAGGTGCCAGAATCTTTTAAGCAGACCGTTTGCGTTGCTGATCCACCGAGATTATTTGAGCCTAGCGTCAGATATTGTGCGCCGGTGGGGTCTAGCAATGGGTTACTTCCGTAACCAGAATTGCGAACACCTACGGTGGCGAACGGCTCGCCGCTGTATTTCCAACCCGTTCCTATTGAGGCCGTGGAAAGCGCTCCAACCGCGAGCACTGGAAACTCAAAACTGCCGTTTTGCACCTGACCGTCGCACACGGTCGTCGAGTACGGAACTTGCTCCAACGAAAGGGCGTCGATAAAAACGGTACTGTAGTTTGCGTCATCTCGCATCGCTAACGCGAATGTCTTTGATCCAGCTGTTGCATAAAAGGGTAACTCGTAGTCGCTAAAAACCGTTGCGCCAACGTTCGCAAACGCACTACTCTCAACACCGTTAACGCGAACGTGAATCAGGCCGCTTGGCGTCAACGCTTCTCGTACAGCCTTAAATTTGACCCTGTATTGCCCTGTCTCCGGGATGCAAATTGTTTGCTGAAGTTGGCCGCCCCGTTTGAGGTAGCCCGTCTTTGTGCCCTCGGGCGCGTTAGGCACGGTAAAACCGCTTCCGTTTGCTTGGATGCCTGCGGCACCTGCCGCAGGCCCTGCCGCGACCCATGGGTACTGGCTAACGCCTTCAAACCCTGCGTTTGCGATTTCGAGCGGTGATGCGGTGCAGGCAGCCGGCGCGTCCGCTGGTGCGATGGAAACTTGATCTACGAAGCTTGTGAAATCGCCGGATGTAATCGTTGCGTCGAGCTTCAGCTCATGCGCGCCAGTCGCGGAGATAGTAAACGGGATTTCATAAGCGTCAAATGCGTTTGAAACCGGAGCGACTGTTCCGATTACTCTTATTCCATCTACTGAAAGCTGCAATGGTTGGAGTTGACCCTGCCGACGCGCCGTTTTGAATCGGAGTTTGTATTCGCCAGCTTCTGCAAAGCATACGTTTTGCAAAATGTAGCCCGATGTGCCAATAAACGATGTTTTCGTTCCATCGGGTGCTGCGGGCGCGCTCCAAATGCTGCCGTTTGCTTGGACGCCGGAATTGACGCCAAATTGCCATGCACCGCTGGTGGGCGCGTAGCTGTAGGTGGTAGTCGCGTACGATTCAAATGAGCCGTCAGCAATCGCGGTAAAAACGCAAGATGAAGGCGCGACGGCGTAATCGTAAATTATGGGGCTGTTGTAGCGCGGTCCGATTGGAAAATAGGGCTCTCCGTTTTGCAGGCGTTGAACATGCAGCAAGCGCGAATCTATCGCTGAGCCAGTGGCTGCTCCGTCTTCAAGTGCTTCGATCGAAATATTTCGATAGCCATAAGGCAGCCCGGTAAGGGCGCGGTTGTATTCGTAGGCAGTTGCCCCGGCCATTCGCGCTCCACCCGCTGGGACGTTGGCACAATTTGCGCCCGCGTCGAGCGTTTGGACTGGATTAACAGGGTCGTCAACATAAATATTGATTTTGCAAACAATGGCATTTGCGCTGCGGACTCGAAAACGAACGTTTGTCGTTTGATCGTCAGTAGCGCTTTGTTGCAGCGAGAGTATTTCGACCTCAGGTGGGGCGGCGAGTCGGTCAGGGAAGGGCGTCGATCGAGTTTGAGCAGCAGCGGGCACGCAAATAAACAGCAGAGATCCTAGGATGCCGAAAGCAACTTCATTAAGGAGGGTGGGGGGGGGGGGGCTGGAAACTAAAACTTTTTTCATTGATGATTTAAATGCGGGAACGGAATGACAAATGAATTTATAGCAGTCAAATCATCAAACTTTGGTTTGAGTTCAGAAATATTTTTGCGGGGCATGGTAATAACCTGACAAGCAATTTGCGCGAGATCAGATTATTGGCTAATACCTGCGGCGCAGATTGAGTCCAAAATCGCCCACCTATACCGAAAACGCATAGCATTGCTATTTGGTGTGGTATTTCGCTAAACTCATTAAAGTTAACCAAGCCGCACCGCGCTTTGGAAACGTCCAGAGCGCAACTTACTAAAGTCTCATCGAATTATGAGTGCACCCAAATTAAGCAAGACCCGTCGCAATTTGATTGCGACGACCGCCGTTATTGGCGGTGCAGGTGCAGCAGCCGCTGCGCTTCCATTTGTTTTTAGTTTATTTCCAAGCGAGCGGGCAAAAGCCGCTGGCGCGCCAGTGGAAGTTGATATTTCCAAGCTTGAGCCTGGGCAAAAGCTCGATGTTGAGTGGCGCGGCAAAGTGGTCTGGATCATGAATCGCACGCCTGAAATGCTGCAAAACTTGGAAAAAGCAAAGGTGTATGCCGCTGACCCGGGCTCGGCCAATAAATCGCAGCAACCGGAATATGCGGCCAACGCGACGCGCTCGATTAAGCCTGAAATCTTGGTGGTCGAAGGCTTATGCACCCACTTAGGCTGCTCGCCGACGGTGCGCAAAGAAGTCGCGCCAGCTGATCTTGGCAATGATTGGGTGGGAGGGTTTTACTGCCCATGCCATGGCTCAAAGTTTGACCTCGCGGGGCGTGTCTATAAAGGCTCGCCTGCTCCGACCAATTTGGTTGTGCCACCGCACAAATACGTCGCCGGGAATTCCAAAATTCTCATTGGCGACGATTCCAAAGCGTAAAGGATAAACACGATGGCTTCTCCCAATACTTCCCCTGTGAATACAACCGGCCTTTTAGGCTGGGTCGATGCCCGCTTTCCGGCAACGAAGATGATGCGCGAGCACGTTACCGAGTATTACGCGCCGAAAAACTTTAACTTTTGGTACTACTTCGGCTCGCTGGCGTTAGTCGTTTTAGTGATTCAAATTGCGACCGGTATTTTCTTAACGATGAACTACAAGCCAGACGCGACGCAAGCCTTTGGCTCAGTGGAATACATCATGCGCGATGTGTCTTTTGGCTGGGTGATTCGCTATATGCACTCCACCGGCGCTTCGATGTTTTTCGTAGTTGTATATCTGCATATGTGCCGCGGGCTCATGTATGGCAGCTACCGCAAGCCGCGCGAGTTGCTCTGGATTTTCGGCATGATGATTTATTTGTGTCTCATGGCAGAAGCCTTTCTCGGCTACCTTCTGCCGTGGGGGCAGATGTCGTATTGGGGCGCGCAGGTGATCGTGAATTTGTTTAGCACGATTCCTTTCATCGGCAAAGAACTCTCTGAGTTCATCCGTGGTGACTACAACATCTCGGACGTGACGTTGAATCGTTTTTTCGCGTTTCACGTGATTGCGTTACCGCTCGTATTGCTCGGCTTGGTCGCAGCTCATATTTTGGCGCTGCATGAGGTTGGGTCTAACAACCCCGACGGTATCGATATCAAGAAAAACAAAGATCCCAAGACCGGTCATCCTGTCGATGGCATTCCGTTTCACCCGTATTACACGGTGAAAGATTTATTTGGCTTGGTGATCTTCTTGATGATTTTTACCTCCATCGTCTTCTTCGCGCCAGCGATGGGCGGCTACTTTCTGGAAGATAATAATTTCATTCCAGCCGATCCACTGAAAACACCTGAGCATATCGCTCCGGTCTGGTATTTCACGCCGTACTACTCGATTTTGCGCGCTGTGCCGCCGTTATTTGAAAGTCAATTCCCCGGCGTCGTTGCCATGGGTGCGGCTACGATGATTTTCTTCTTGCTGCCTTGGCTCGATAAAGGCACCGTGAAATCGATCCGCTATCGCGGCACGCTTTATAAGCGCTGGTTTACGGCATTTATTGTGGTCTTCCTGATCCTTGGTTATCTTGGCACCAAGCCTTCCAACTTGTGGGGGCAGTTTTCAAATGCGATCCCCGTGCTTGGCGGCGCGGATGTCGCGACTGTTGTCGCGCGGGTGTGCACGATTGTGTATTTCCTGTTTTTTATTCTTATGCCGTGGTACACCAAGAGAGATGTCACCAAGCCTGAGCCGTCGCGCGTGACGATGCACTAAGCGAAGCTGAGCTCGAGAAAACCATAATCATGATGAAAAAATTACTCGCAACCCTCGCAATCTGCGCCGCAGGTATGAGCGCGGTTGCAAATGCCTCCAGCGGCGGGGTCACGCTGCAACCAAGCCCGCACGACAGCCGCGATGCGGCCTCTTTGCAGCGCGGTGCGCAGTTGTATGTCAATAACTGCCAAGGCTGCCACGGTATTCAATATTTCCGTTACAACAAGCTGATGGACTTTGGCTTGACTGAAAAGCAGGTGATGGAAAATCTAATGCTCGATAAGTCAAAAAAAATTGGCGAGACGATGCAAACCGCGATGAAACCGGCAGATGCTAAAGCGTGGTTTGGCGCGATGCCACCTGATCTTTCGGTGATCACGCGCTCCTATGGCGCGGATCGGCTCTACTCTTACCTGCGCGGCTTTTACCGTGATGATTCACGGCCCACGGGCTGGAACAACATCGTTTCGCCCAATATTGGCATGCCACACGTGCTCGCAGACCTATCGGGCATTTATGCCCTGAAAACGGTGACTTTTGACGATCATGCCAAAGCAGGGCAGGCGGCCACGTTGACCAAAGGTTTATGGCAGATGCAAGATATTGCTGGCGCTGATGGCAAGGTCACCACCAAGCTAATGTCTGTTCAGCCCGATGTGCCCGGCAAGCTCAATCCGCAAGAGTTCGATTCTGCGATGGCTGATTTAGTTAATTTTCTGAGCTATGTCGCTGAGCCGTATAAGCGCGATCGCGTTGCGATTGGCGTTTGGATGATGATGTTCCTCACGTTGTTGGCATTTGTGGCTTACTGGTTGAAGTCTGAATATTGGAAAGACATTCACTAAACCGCGCAAATCTGCGTTGCATTGAAGTGATAGCAGTTTTAAAAAATCGCTGTCTTCCTTACGAATTTTTAAAGAAAGGGCTCACGCTATGATGACCCTCTACTCAGGTACCACCGATCCATTTAGCCATCGCTGCCGCTTTGTGTTGCACGAAAAAGGCATGGATTTCCAGATTATTGATGTTGATATGGACCGAAAGCCAGAAGATTTGGCCATTATGAATCCGTACAACACCGTGCCCGTGCTTGTCGAGCGCGATTTGGTGCTGCATGAGTCCAACATCATCAATGAATACATTGATGAGCGCTTCCCGCATCCGCAGTTAATGCCGCCCGATCCGCTGATGCGCGCCCGTGCCCGACTTTTCTTGCACCGTTTCGAGAAAGAAATTTTTGTGCACGTTGAGACGATTGAAGCCGGTGACCAGCGTAAGCTTGAAAAAGCGCGCGCTGCGATTCGTGATCGTTTGAATGAAATCGCCCCGATTTTTAATAAGCAAAACTACATCATGGGCGATGAGTTTTCGATGCTTGATGTGGCAATGGCTCCTTTGTTGTGGCGTTTAAATTGGTATGAAATTGATCTGCCTAAATCCGCAGCGCCTGTTTTGAAATACGCCGAGCGTATTTTTCAACGCCAAGGCTATATCGATGCGTTAACGCCCGCTGAGCGCGGCATGCGTAAGTAAGGCTTCATTTCGATACCTGCGGCGCACAAATCTGCGCCGCAGGTATACCGAAAAATTAACCGCCTGTGTCTGAGCAAACCGCAAAACCCTACCTCGTTCGTGCCCTGTATCAGTGGTGCACGGAAGCGTCATACACGCCGTATCTGGTGGTGATGGTCAACGCAAAATGCAAAGTGCCGATCGCGTATGTGCGCGATGGGCAAATTACGCTAAACGTTGCCGATACTGCCGTTCATAAGCTCACGATGGATAATGAGTGGGTGCTTTTCAATGCCCGATTCAATGGGCTCTCTCAAGAAGTTGCCGTGCCGATGGAGGCCGTGATCGGGCTTTACGCGCGGGAGACGGGTTACGGAATGGGCTTTGCGATACCCGAGACCGTTGCCGCAACGCCCGTGCAGCCAGATTTGCTCAACGCAGTGGTGTCGGAGCCCGCGAGTGAAGACGCTGCCCCCGATGGCGCGCCGGGGGCCACCAAACCAAAGTCACGAAATCATTTGTCCGTCGTAAAATAACGTTTTAACGCCGCCATAGCTCAGTTGGTAGAGCAACCGCCTTGTAAGCGGTAGGTCATCAGTTCGATTCCGATTGGCGGCACCATTTTCAGCGCTGGGGCGAGTGATTAAATCATTCGCCCCACTGTTTTTTGCGTCTACCTGCGGCGCAGATTTGGTGTATTTAGACCGGCTAAGCGCCTAGAAACGCTTCTTTCTGCGCCGCAGGTAAAAGGCTGCGCATCCAGCTATTGGCCCGTCTCGATGATAGATCCTTCCTCTGAAATCGCGATGCGTTGAGGTTAGATTGGCTGTAACAAATATTCGTCCTAATGCGAACTTATAATTACCTTTTGATATTTAAAGATCGATTCATATGATTTCCCGCTCCAGCATCGTCGTTGCCGCCTTGTCTGCTTCCATCGCGGCTAGCGCCTGGGTCAGTGCCCAGACGTTCAAAATCACCACTATCCCCGAAGAAGCCGCCACCGAGCAAGTGCGTAAATTCGGCCCGATTACTAAATACTTAGAGGCCAAGCTCGGTCAAAAAGTGGAGTTCATCCCCGTCACGGATTACCCTGCCGCCGTCGAGGCCATGGTCAATAAAAACGTTGATATGGTTTGGTTTGGTGGCTTTACCTTTGTGCAGGCAAATGCCCGCTCTGGCGGTAAAGTTGTGCCAATCGCTCAGCGGGAAGAAGATACCCGTTTTCAATCGGTATTTATTGCCAAGACCTCGTCCGGTATCAAAACCCTCGCTGACCTCAAAGGCAAGCAAGTCAGTTTTGGTTCGCAGTCCAGCACTTCCGGGCATCTGATGCCGCGCAGCTTTTTGTTGCAAGCCAATCTTGATCCCGATAAAGATTTCAAGCGCATTGCCTATTCCGGCGCCCATGATGCAACCATCGCTTCCGTGGTGAGCGGTAAAGTCGATGCCGCCGCGCTTGATATTACGGTTTGGAATAAATTCGTCAAAGAAAATAAAGTAGATACCAAAGAGGTCGATGTGTTTTTCACCACACCTGGCTTTTACAACTACAACTGGGCTGTTCACGCCGACATGCCTGCGGCCATGCGCGATCGCGTGACCAAAGCATTGCTCGATATTGACCCGAAAGACGCTGCTGGAAAAGAAATTCTCGATCTCAATCGAGCAACGCGCTACATCGCGACCAAAGCGGATAATTACAAAGGCATCGAAGCGGCTGCTCGCAGCGCAGGGCTACTTAAATAAACGCGTCGCGCGAAAACTGACCAGCATGAATTTCACGCTGGTCAATTGTGAAGCACGTCATCCGGCGGCAAAGCCAGGCGATGCCGCTGCCCTGCGCGGCGTCTCGCTCGCGGTCGCGCCGGGCGAGCAAGTGGCTATCATCGGGCCGTCAGGCGCAGGCAAGACCACGCTCCTTCATGTGTTGGCATGTGCAATTAAGCCTTCGCTTGGCGAGCTGAAATTTGGCGAAATCAATCCTTGGGCCATCGCACGGCCGGCACTGCAGCGATTGCGCGCACATTTATTCTTAGCAGTGCAAGTGCCGCCGCTGCCCCCACGCCAGCGCGTGGTCACTGCGGTGCTTGCTGGGTGTTTGCCAGCGCAATCGTTGCTTCAAAGCGTGCGCAGTTTGTTTTACCCGACGCAAATGGAGCTCGCGCGCGCTGCGCTCGCGCGCTTTGACCTTGAAGATAAATTATTTGAGCGTGTTGATCATCTGTCAGGCGGCGAGCGCCAGCGCGTGGGCTTAGCGCGAGGTGTCGTTTCAAACGCGCAACTTTTTCTGGTCGACGAGCCACTCTCCGCGCTCGACCCTACCCGCGCGGCGCAGGCGATTCATTCGTTGATCGAAGTCGCAGGCGAGCGCGGCGCAACGCTCATCGCATCGCTGCATCAAGTGGATATCGCACTGCAAAATTTCCCCCGCGTGGTCGGGCTGCGCGATGGCGTGGTCGCGTTTGATTTACCCGCGGCGCAGATTAGCCCCGCGATGATTCAAGCGCTTTATGCCCATAAATTACATGAGCTGACCGAGCCCATCGCCGCACCGAGCGATGCCGCACCCGCGCAGGGGCTGCCTGCGGTGATGCACTGCCGTTAAATGTCTGCAAACGTTCATCGCGTCAATACGGTGACCGCGCCAGCGCTGCGTGATCCCGCATGGATGAAGCGGGTCACCATCGCGGCGATTGCGCTGGTGTTATTGTGGCCGACGTTGGTGCTCACGGAATTCAAGCCGTGGGAATTATTTTCGCCGGGCACGTTAAAACCCACCCTTAAATTTATAGGCGATTTCTTTCCACCGAAGCTTGATGCCGTGTTTCTTGAAATGGTGCTGCGCGAAACGTGGCGCACCGTTGCCATTGCGACGGCCGGAATTGCGCTTGCGCTCGTCGCCGCCATTCCACTTGCCATTATTTCGACCCGCGTGTTGAGCATCTCCGCGTTGAGCGGGCGTATGGCCACGCTCCCGGCAATCGTGCGTCAGGGCGCGCGCATCGTGCTTATTTTGCTGCGCAGCGTGCCCGAGCTGATTTGGGCGCTGGTGTTTGTGCGCGTGGTGGGTTTAGGGCCGACGGCGGGCGTCTTGGCCATTGCGCTGACCTATAGCGGCATGCTGGGTAAAGTCTACGGCGAGATTTTAGAAAGTGGCGATGCCCATGCGACGACATCGCTCTTGCGCAATGGCGCATCCCGTTTGCAGGCTTACTTTTATGGCCTGCAGCCGCAAAATGCCGCCGAGCTGGTGAGCTACACCGTGTACCGTTGGGAATGCGCCATTCGCTCATCGGCGGTGCTTGGTTTCGTCGGCGCGGGAGGTCTCGGGCAGCAGATGGACACGTCCATGAAAATGTTTAATGGCTCGGAAGTCAGCACGATGCTGATCGTCTTCATGCTGCTGGTTTGGCTCGCGGATGCGGCCAGCGCCTGGCTGCGCAGGAATCTTGAGTGAACGCCGCGCGCTTGCCTGATTCTGATCTGTCGAAGCTTTTCGACTGGCGCTGCAAATCGTGTTGGTTTGTGTTCGGCTTGATTTGCTTAACGATCGCAAGTTTTTGGTCGCTCGATTTGCAGTGGGCTAAGTTTTTTTCTGCTGATGCCCTGCGCAAAATGGGTAAGTTCATCGGGGAGCTTTTATCGCCAGAGTGGGGCGCAAAGTTTGTGGGCAAAGTGTGGGTCGCTGCATTAGAGACGCTCGCGATGTCCGCGCTGGGCACGCTGCTTGCCGCGATTCTCGGTCTGGCCCTCGCCTTGCCCGCCAGCAAAACCCACTCCGATGATCCAGCCCGCCTGCGTACCGTAACAAGGCTTGTGCTCAACGCCTTGCGCTCAATCCCCGAGCTGGTGTGGGCCGCGCTCTTGCTCATATTGGCAGGGCTCGGCCCATTCGCGGGCACGCTCGCGCTCGCCGCGCATACTGCGGGCGTGCTCGGGCGATTATTTGCCGAGGCGATTGAAAATGCGCCTCCAAGCGCGGCGTTTGCGCTGCGCGTGCGTGGCGTCCCAGAAGGGCGTATTTTTCTCTACGCGACGCTGCCGCAAATTCTGCCGCAATTGATGAGCTACACCCTTTACCGGTGGGAAAATAACATCCGCGCCGCTGCCGTGTTAGGTGTCGTCGGCGCGGGTGGGCTCGGGCAAATGCTCGCGTTTCACATGGGGCTTTTTCAGATGAACGAGACCAGCACGATCTTAATCGCGATGATGCTCTTGGTTGCGTTAGTCGATGTATTGAGCTTTGTTGCGCGACGGAAAATGCAGGCTTAGTTAGCGATTTGCATTGATACCTGCGGCGCAGATTGTTTTAAATGCGCGCCGTTCGCTCGGTTAGAAGCGGCGGTTAGACGGGTAGCCCGGAAGGAGCGCAGCGTATTCCGGGATCATTAGCAGGGCACAACGGGATCATTTTCAGGATTAAAAACCGATGACCGTCGAGGATCATTTGGAGACGATTGATTGACAGAAACCCGGAATGCACTTCGCTCGTTCCGGGCTACGCAGGCTACGGGTGCGCCATCAAGTCGCGTCCATCGCGAGCGAATCAAATCGGCGTCGAATCCGATTAACCTTAGCGCGTTGTCAACGTGGTTTACGTTGCCTTGGGTAGTAAAAAACCGTTGCCGCGATGCTTCGTGAAGCGGCGTAATCGAGGCTTCGCGCGCTCATGGCTTGCCGACAGTTGCCGCAAAATCTACTTCTGCCGCGTTCGCTGTGTCATTCGTGCGGCCGGGGTAGTTCAGCCACTTCATGGCGATATTGAGATCGGCGATGATGTTTGATGCCTCTATTTTCGATCCATTGCCAAGGTCAATGCGCTCGGTTGTATGTGCGTCTTCCAGCAGCGTCAGGTCGTAGCCCCGCTCAAGGGCGGCATAGGCGGTGGCGCGGATGCACCAGTTGGTCTGCGCACCGGCAAGCACGAGATGCGTAACGCCCAGCGCGCCTAAGCCAGTTTCAAGGTTCGTTTCTTCGAAGGAAGAGGCGAAGCGCTTGTAGACCCGCTTCTCGCCCACTGCAGGCACGAGCTCGGGTATCAGTTGCCAAGCCGATGAGTCGCGCTCCAGCTCGTCGCTTTCATGCTGGATCCAAACGACCGCAACCCCAGCTTCGCGAGCCCGCGCCACAGCGAGCGCGACGTTGTCGACGATTCTTTGTGCGTCCCAAGCGTTGGTCATGACGCCGACTTGGACATCGATGACTACGAGTGCAGACTTATTACCAGGGCGGACTGAGCTCATGCGTGGTCTCCTTGAGTTGGTGGCGAAAGACGGTCTTCTTCAGTCTAGTATGGCGCTAACCGGCCGTTGGCGCTTTTGTTGTGCGTAGGATTAAAGATCAGACTGCATGTTCAGTTTTACCCTTGAAGATGACCGCAAACTCTTCGCAGGCAATGGGCATCTCAGTGCAGAAAACGCGCCCCAGTCGCTCACACTCGCGGCCGAAGAAGGCGGTGTGGACTCTCCTCCAATAATCCAGCGATCCGTCGCCTACTCCTTCTGTCGCGGCGAATTCGGCGCCCACTTCACTGAACGGGACAACTTGGACTCTTTTGGTCTCGATGACGCAGAGCGGTTCGCCCGAAAAGCGGGTAACAACGCTGAGATCACCTTGCTTAGGGATAGGCTTGCCCTCGCTTTCGTAGGACCAAACGAGAGCCGCAGTTGCGCGCTTCTGGCCGGAGAGCACCAAGTCGGCAAGTTCATCGGCGCTCGCAGCGTTGTCATCGAAGTGAAATGCTTCGGAGAAGCGAGCTGATGGATCGTAGCCGAGTTGTGTGGAGAATTCTGTCCAGAACGCTTTGATTGGGGGTGGGATGTTCATGAGTGGTGGGATCTGTGGTCAAGTTGACTTGGGGTTAAGTTGCACCCACGCCGCGGCTGAGCCGTGCCGTGAGTTCAGAAATCGCGATGAAGAGAATCCGAACGCCGAAGATGCCGACTAAAGAGGTGGCAAGGCGATTCAGCACACGTAGCCCGGAAGGAGCGCAGCGTATTGCGGGAATCAATAGCAGTGCACAACGGGATCATTTTTCATGATTAGACGACTGATGTTAAGCGAGGAACATTTGGAGAGTGTTGATCGAAAGGAACCCGGAATGCGCTTCGCTCCTTCCGGGCTACGCCGGCTTCGCTACGCGGGTTTTTGCACAGCCTCAACGTTTGACATGAGGGGTGACTAAAAGGCGCAGCCTTTTAGGCATCCCCTCGATGGAAGGGTTAGGCGTCGCCTGTGGCCGGTGCACTACCTTGCGTTTCCAGTTCGTCGAAGAACTTCCAAGTGTTCGCGCCATCGAACTTCCGGACTCTGACGGACTCTGACGGACGCTATGAGTGCGGGTTCGAAGTTCCCCAAGTTGACTCCGTGCTTGGCGCCTTCAGTTGGAACCAACGGCTCCCAGTGCGTTACGCAGCCGCAGGCGCAACAGTGAATGGTCCGCATCGTTCCGTCGCGCTGGACGTACTCGGCGGTGGCTTCCGGGTGCCCCTGGATCTTTACGGTACCAAACTCATAGTAGGCCCAGGGCCCACCGATGCGACGACAAAGAGAGCAGTTGCAGTCCGTGGCCACCACGGGCGTGAAAGGCAGCGTCAGCCGAACTGCGCCGCAGTGACAAGAGCCTTCGTGCATTTGAGTGCCTTTGCGGTGAGATGGTGGATGGTAAGGCGTGGGTGTTCGCGACGCCTAACGTTCGAGCTAAGCGGGCGACGACGCCAGGCCCGGGCTGGTGAAAATGTACCGAGTACCACCAGCCCGGGCCTGGTGGCCTGCCGTTGGCGCTCCGCTTGAGCGAGGGGTTAGGCCGCATCCGAGCGCAGGCATACTCGTTGTGTCCTGCGTCTAGCTCAAGAGCCGAGGCCTTTTGGAAAAACGTTTTCGAACAAGGCCTTGGCTGTTGGGGTGAGGTTTGCTGCGTCGGGTTGCAGTAGCGATTCAGGTGGCACGAGCACCTTTCCGTAAACGGCTTCACACACGCGCTTAATGTTCCCGGGAGACACCTCTTCCCGGTCATATCCGGGAACAAAACCGAGCAAACGGTAGCCTAAGCGCTCAAACGTCATTTGGACATGCGGAATCTTCAGAGTTGCCATTGCATAAACGAACTCGAGCCCCATGGACTTGGCCATCGGTTCGAGAAGCCTGGATGTCGGCACCATGATTCCCGCGCCACGATGCTCAGGCGATACGACAGCAAGCCGCGCATAGAGTGACAGGGTGTCGGGGTCACACTCTGCCGAGAACATTCCTGCCAGGCCTGAGTCCTTCCGGATGAGGATCACAAAAATGTTCTTCCGCTCGGATCCGCCGAAATAGGCGTTCTCACGGTAAAAGCTCTCCCGCAGATACGCACTTGCGGCTCCGACCGAAAAGGACTGATGCCATGCGGTCATCGCAAGGACCAGCTCGGAGATAGAGCTTTCAGTAAGCAGCTCGTAGCTATACCCAGTCGGAAGGGGAGAGAGAGCAGACAGTTGCGTTTGCGTGGGCCAGTTCATTTGTGTCTCCGAATCAATCGCGAGTGGTGCCTAAGGTGGGGCAGGACCAGTTGTCATGCGGCCTGACGTAATTTATACCGCAAAACCTGCGGGATAATCTGGGTGCTGCGGGATAATCTGGACACGTTTTTTTCCTAAGAGTGGCTTATAGTGTGGGTTTCATGCTGATATCCGGTATTTTTATACAGTTATAAAAATACCATGAAACCCGGCACGACCACATTACGCGCAATTCGGCTGCTTGATCAAGTACGTCAGCGCATTCGTTACCTGCACCATAGCCTTTCGACAGAAAAAACATACTTTTAGGGGCTTAATTTTTATCCGGTGGCGCGTTAGCAAGGACGCTGCAGGGATTGTGTCTGCAAAAGATCATCCGCCCGAGAGTAAGCAAAAATGCCTGCGGCGCAGATTTAAAGCGAATTACGGAGTGGCCTGCAAAGTGATCCTGCCCCGATTCCACGTACACCAAATGTTGGATAATTTTGGGTATGAAAGGAATATAGAAGATGGCAAGGAAAAAAGGGATAGCGAATCGGCGGTATACCGCTGAGTTCAAGGCGCAGGCAATGGCGTTGGGAA
>JANPBT010000078.1:0-62394 GCA_031430575.1 Betaproteobacteria bacterium
TCAGAGCGCTTGCGCGCTTTGGCATCTTCGACTTCTTGAGTCTTTGCTTCTACCGCTTGTAATCTGGTTTGCATCTTTAGCTCCTCGTTCATCGAATGAGCCTGACAAATCTCAATCTACACAAAAAACTTTACACCCTCACTGCCACCACCGTCATATGAGGCTCCAGCGTAGTCACCTACTTGACCACTCCCTTCATTAGTACTACCAAGTGGTTTTTCAGACGTATTTCCTGCGCTATATTGATCTTTTATGGCATCCCAAGCCATATTGGATGCTACCCAGCCAGCAAACGTTCCAACAGGAACGCGTACGGCCTCGTACAACTTTTCGCCAGCAGTAATGACCCTCCTCTTTTCTGAATCTTCGTACCACGTCTGATTTCCATAGCCGTCATCTTCCCAAAAACCACCCGATACAGACCCAACTTCTGCAAATGCAAGATTTCTCATTTTCACTCCAAATTAAATGCCGGTAAATTACAACCTCGCGTGCCCGACCGGCAGAAACAAGCGCACAATTTTCAATCGATAATGAACTACATGCAACAAGCTACAAAAACCTCAAACTCTCCCCGCAAACCCAAACACTGGCTCTAAGACCCACTCGTAGAGCCTTCGTCTATCTTGCAGCACATCCGCTTCTATCGTCATGCCTGCTTTCAGCGGCTGCGCTTTGCCATAGGCTTGAATCGTTTGCTCGCTGAGCTTTACGGTCAGCCGGTAAACCGCTTCATTGCCCGATGCGCCTGCAATCTGCGCCGCAGGTATCACGGCGGCGGCGACTGCGGGCGGCAGCTCAGAGAGTGCGAAAGGGCTTTTGGTGATCGCGGTGACAGTGCCTTTGCCCATGCCAAATTTTTGATAAGGGTAAGTCTCGAAGCGCACTTCTACGCGCTGGCCGGGCTCGATGAAGCCCGCGGCGCGCGCGGGCACGTAGAGCTGGGCTTCGAGCGTGGCGTCTTCTGGCAGAAGGGTGGCGAGGGTTGCGCCGCTGGGCATCGTCATGCCGGGCTCGGCGGCAATCGCAGTAACGGTGCCCGCGCGCGGGGCGACCACGAGAGTGCGTCGGCGGGCGGAGTTTTCAACGCGCTCTTGCTCAAGCGTAGCGATGCTGCGGGCGGTTTGCTCTTTTGCGCCGGTGATCTGCGCGCTCATCTCCGCGCGCTGCGCAGCGAGGCTATCGCGCTCGCGCTTTAAGCCTGATTCATTGCGCTGGGTCGCTTGCAAGCGGGCTTGCTGCTCCATCAACTCTTCTTGCTTTTGCTGCGTTTGCGCCGCAGGTAAAAAGCCTTTCGCGGCCAAATCTTCATTGCGCTTAAGCGTAATCTCTGCGAGGGCAACGCGCCTTGCTTGCAGCTCGCGCTCGCCGGCCATTTGCGCCATCTCGCGCTCAAGCCCGCTCATGCGCTCAAGAAGCGATGAGGCGCGAATGGTGAGCTGGGCGATCGTGGCGCGCCCCTCGGCATCAATGGTTTGCCGCCGGGCATCAATCTGCTGGGCAATGAGCTTGGCGGTCTCGCCTTGCTCACTTTCGCGCTCCCCGGAGAGAACGAAAAGCGTTTGCCCGGCTTCGACCAATTGCCCTTCGGTGATGCGTTTTTCGATGACGACGCCGCCAGTGGTCGAGACGATTTTTGCCGCGCCCGCAGTTGGGGCGAGAAGCCCCGCCACACGCGCTTTTTTAGTGTATTGCCCGACATAGCCGAAGGCGAGCGTAGAGGCCGCGAGGCTCACCGAAACTAAAGCGGCGACCGCGTAGCGGATGGGCATGAGCAGCTTTGCTCGGCCATAGAGATGGCTCGATTGGTGGGCAAGCGCTTCGGCGCGAAAAAGTGACGATTCGCCGCTCATATTGGCGCTGGGTTTGCGCTCGCCGCCGCTATCGCGGCTGTGGTTGCTCGCGCTGCTCATCGCGGCCAAGCGCAAACAACGCAATTGCTACCAAAATGTGGGACAAAAAAACGCATACGAATACCCGAGACATAGCGGGCAGTCAATCGCTGAGCGCCTATTTGTTGTTCTCAAATTGTCCTGGTGTTACGTTGCGTGAGCTCGTAAGGTCGTCGTGAAAAAACTACGCACGACTTTCGGCTGACTGCTTAATATTCGCAAATTGTTGCAGTAATCCGACTGCCCCGTCGAGCATCAAAAGGAATATCGTTATGCAATTCATCGCGCGGCAATACGATTCTCGAATTAGCGTCTATCGTTAAAAAATGCGACACGGTCTGAGCGCTTACTTTACTTCGCGGCGTCAAAAATACAATTTACGGCCTGAATCCGCGATGAGCGTCAACGTGTCCGATCCGTGATTTATCGCTGCGGTATCGCGATGCCGTGCGCATGCCGGTCGCGAGATTTTCGCCTTCCGCCCGTACCGCGGTGGCGCAGTTAAATTAATTTTTTTGTAGCGCGTGTCGTGCGAGCTTTCTTGTCTATCGCCAGCTCTGCAGAAAATCTGCGGCGCGAATAAATCGCGGCGATGCGGCGCATTCAAAAGCCTATACTAACGCTATCAAAAAAAGTCGGTTTATCTCATGGAATTTACCCACCTGCCGCACCCTTCCCCTGCCACTACCGCCCGCCGCGCGGAGATTTTGGCGAGCCCGGGCTTTGGTAAGCATTTCACCGATCACATGCTCACGATGACTTGGAGCGCGGGCAAAGGATGGCATAGCCCGACGGTCGCGCCCTATGGGCCGATCATGCTCGATCCAGCCGCGGCGGTATTGCACTATGCGCAAGAAATTTTTGAAGGCATGAAAGCCTATCGCCACCCAGATGGCTCCATCTGGACTTTCCGCCCGCAGGCAAACGCGGCGCGATTTAACCGATCGGCCAAGCGCATGGCCATGCCCGAGCTGCCAGAGGCAGATTTCGTGAAAGCGCTAGAGACTTTCGTGCGCACCGATCAGGCTTGGGTCTCCACGATGCCTGAGCATAGCTTGTATCTGCGCCCATTCATGTTTGCCACGGAAGCATTTTTGGGTGTGCGCCCAGCGAGCGAATACAAATTTATGGTCATCGGCTCCCCGGTCGCCTCTTATTTTGCGGGCGGGATCAAGCCAGTAACGATTTGGCTTTCTGAAAATTTCACCCGCGCAGCCAAAGGCGGCACTGGCGCTGCGAAATGCGGCGGCAATTACGCCGCGGGCTTGGCTGCGCAAATGGAAGCCAGTGCGCACGGCTGCGATCAAGTGGTTTTCGTTGATACGGTCGAGCGGAAATGGGTGGAGGAGCTTGGTGGCATGAATTTGTATTTCGTCATGCGCGATGGAACATTGGTCACCCCGCCCACGGGAGGCACGATTTTAGAAGGCATTACGCGGATTTCGATTTTTCAACTCGCGCAGGAATTTGGCCTAAAGCCAACTGAGCGGCCGATCTCGATTGATGAGTGGAAAGCGGGCGTGGCCAATGGTGATGTGCAAGAGATTTTTGCCTGCGGCACCGCAGCGGTGATTACCCCAGTCGGCAAATTAGTCTGGGAAGGCGGCAGCGTTGGCGAGGGGAAGATTGGTGAAATCACCACGCGCCTACGCACTTCGCTCATGGATGTGCAATTTGGCCGCGCGGCGGATACGCATGGCTGGATGCACCGGCTCGTCTAGCGAGCGATCGCGCGCGTTTTAAAACTGCGCCGCAGGTATTTCATGCAAATACCTGCGGCGCAGTTTTAAGCAGAAATCACGCTCACGATTGAAAGCGCTGCACGGTACCTTGCCACCAGCCTTCAGTAATCTGATGCTGAGTGAATTTACCCTGCGTAAATTGCGAAATGGTGCGGAGCCAAAATTCGCGCGCAGCGTGGTTTTGGGGCATTTGCCCGACTTCCCACTCGCCGGGCAACGAGGCGAAGGTATGGCGCGCTAAGCGTGCGCCGATGCCGTTGCGCCGGTATTTCTTGAGAACGAAAAACTGATCCATCCAATAGCCTTGCGCGCCGATTTTTACCGCCCGATCTACGAGGGCAAAGCCTGCATAAATGCCCTCGATGGTCGCGATGCAGGCATGGCAATTTGGATCATCAGAAAAATGCGTAAGGTTGTAACCAAACATGCCGTTTTCATCTAAATCTTGATCCCAAATATCGGAAAGCTCGTATTGATAAAGCTCTAGCATTTGCGCCAGCGCGCGCTGATCTTTTGGCTGCGCGATTCGAATTTCGAGGGTTGCCGTTGGGTTCATCGCTCTACACTCTCTTCGCGCTAGGCGCGAGCCAGTGCAGCATTTGCGCCATCACTTCAGGGTGACTCAGCAAATCTAAGTGCCCCATTTTGTGACCGAGCCATTGGCGGGATTTCGGGATGGCGAGCGCAGCAGGGCCGAGCGCGCTTGCAATGGGCACTAACCCATCGCCGAGCAATCGCTCTTTTAAATCGCCATCGCGCGCGCCTAGGCTGGCGGCGATTGCAAAGCCGCGCACGCCTTTTGGCAGCGCAAGCGCTTCATTCGTTTTTTTGGCGGCAGCGCCACCCAAATTACCATCGCGCAAATCAGTGATACCCGCGCTGCGGATTTTGCCAATGCGCGCAAATGGCGCGGAGTAGGGCACGGCGCCGAGCAAAAGGTCGATCCAATGGCCGCCCCGCTCCAGGGGCGCTCCGGCATGCGGCGTGCCTAGGAAGATGACGTTTTTCAACACCCGCAGCCAGGCATTTGATGCGCCTTCGCCTACGTGACACGCACTGCGCGTAACCAGCCCGCCCATGCTATGGGCGACGATGGTCAGCGAAGTGACTGGCTCAGGCCATCCCGCAATCAGCGCTTCTAACGCTGCGGCAAATTTCACGCCGTTGTCCGCAATGTGCAAACCGGTGTTGTAGTGGGCATAGATCGGCGTCGCCCCGAGCGCTTTAGCGAGCGCAACGCCATGATCATGCCCAGCCCGCAGCCATTGCTGATCGTTCATGCAAAGGCCATGCACGAGGACAATCAAGCGCCCGCCTTCGCGCTTAAACCCAGCATGCAATCGCAAATCCATTTCGATGGCGAGTGGATTACGGGTCGCGGCCAAATCGTCGCCGATCACGCCATTGATCACCGATAGCAGTGCAGCATGTTGCGGCCCGAGCACGCGTGATTTTTGATTGGGGAAAATCGGCGTAACTGCGCCAAGCAAAGCATCTGCACTGCCGCCGATCACGCGCGTGCCGCCGCGAATGGTTTTATAAACCAACCCAGCGAGGCCATGCATGCGCCGCTGCGGCTGCTTAGAAAATAATGACCACGGCGCGGCAACCGTATGGTGCATCGCCTCGATGAGATCGGCGGTGCCCAGCGTGGTGCGGGTGGCGAGCTGTGCCACGCCGCGCAAATGGGAAATTGGAATTGCTGGAATTTTTGCCATTGCGATATTGTGCGCGCTTTGGCCGCAGGGCTCAATAGCGCACGCAAATCCGCAAATACCTGCGGCGCAGATGAGGGCATTTCAGCGCTCAAACGCACGAAATCTGCGCCGCAGGTATGGCCATTACAATGGGTGACTGAACACTCATCTCCCTCGAATGAACTATTGGCACGCGCTGACTTTTGTTGCTCCCGAATCTACAGTCGAAGCGGCTACGGAATTGCTGATGGCAGCAGGCGCTTTGAGCGCAGATGTCGCCGATGCTGATGCGGGCACTTTGGCAGAGCAAGCCATATTTCGCGAGCCCAATGAGGCGAGCCCACTGCGCTGGTCGAGCAATCGGGTCACCGCAATGTTCGACGCGGACGCCACTCCCGCAGCGCTGGAAGCGCTTGCGTATTCCGTAGGCAACGAACTTGCATTTACCGCGCAACACGTCGCGGTATCGCGTATCGACGATGCCGATTGGGTGCGCTTAACCCAATCGCAATTTTCCCCGATTGAAATCGAGCCCGCGCTTTGGATCGTGCCGACGTGGTGCACGCCGCCCAAGCCCAATGCGCTCAATTTAATCCTCGATCCCGGCATGGCCTTTGGCACTGGCAGCCACCCAACCACTGCGCTTTGCCTGCGCTGGCTCGCGCAAGGCGCGCGCGATGGCTGGCTTTTGGGGGCGGACGTGCTCGACTACGGCTGCGGCTCCGGTATTTTAGGAATCGCCGCAGCGCGACTCGGCGCAAAAAGCGTGATCGGCACTGATATCGATGCCCATTCGCTGACCGTGGCGACCCAGAACGCCGAGCGAAACTGCGCCGCAGGTATTGCATGGGTTATGCCTGATGCCGTGCCCCAGCAGCAATTCCCAATACTAGTGGCGAATATTTTGGCGAATCCGTTGTGCGTGCTTGCGCCTTTGCTCAGCGGCATGCTCGCGCAGGGTGGGCGATTAGCGCTCTCGGGGATTTTGACTGAGCAAATTGACAAAGTCACCACCGCCTACGCGCCTTGGGTTTCGCTGCAAGTTACGGCACAATGCGACGGCTGGCAATTACTGACCGGCCAACGCAAATAGCCTATGGACGACGCTTACCTCCCGATTACCCGCTGCCCGCACTGCAAGACTGCTTTTCGCGTGCGCGAATCGCAGCTCACGCAGCGCCGGGGCATGGTGCGGTGCGGCGGCTGCCGAAGCGTTTTCAATGCGATCCAGCAGATGTTGCATCAACGGGGCAATACGATTACGATCGTGTCGCCAACGGATTCATCGCTACCGCCTGGCTACGACGAGCCGCCTCCGCTAAACCCACTCACGCTCATGCCCGAGCGCGACCCGTCAAGCCCGCGCGCCGAACGCACCGCACCGCTGGGCACGCAATCGCCTGCGGTCGATCAACCGAAGCATCAGGGCGATGGCGGCGATTTCCAAAGTCAAAGCCCGATTGATCAGGCCGCTGATTTCGGCTTGCAAACAAACGCGGTGAGCGCGCGCGGCGAGACCGTTGGCGAAGCGTCTACGCTCCCGCCAAGCGCATTCACCGGCACGAGCGCACTCGCTGCGATAGGGGCCACGTCAACGCCGTTAGCGTTGCCCACTTCAACGCCGCACCCCACGCCCGTGCCGACGCCATCGCCGACGACGCAATACATCGAGCCCAACCACGAAATTTCCACCGATGAGCTCGAGGCTAAGCTCGCGGGAAAGCCAAAGCCGATGGATGCTGTTGAGCGCTTTGAGTGGAAGCAGTCGCGCCCGCAACGCCCGGCGTGGATCGGGGTGGCGTGGATGCTCGCAGCGATTGCGCTCACGCTCGCCTTAGCAGCGCAGCTGTTGATCGGTTACCGCAACGACATCGTGATGCGTCTGCCGCAATCACGCGAAATTTTCACCCAGCTCTGCGCGCCCCTCGGCTGCACCATCGCCCCGCCAGAGCGCCCAGCCTCGCTTATGATCGACGGCGCAGAATTTCAGGCCGATACCTCCCACACGGGGCTTTACATTTTTACCGCCACCATGCGCAACCGGCACGAGCATGGGGCGGCCTACCCGCATTTGGTCATTACGCTCACCGGCTTAAACAACGCGGTATTGAGTCGTCGCATTTTTGCGCCCACCCAATATGCGCCCGGCAGCGCCGATCTTAAAAATGGGCTTGCGGGCAATAGCGAAATTGAGTTCAAGCTCTTTCTCGATGCCAGCACCATCAACCCCATCGGCTTTGATGTGCGCACAACGTACACGCCGGGCACGGCGACCTAAGGCGCATCGCGCATGGCGCGCGTAACGCACCCGACCACCGAAAACAGCCGTCTGCCACTCTTTATTGCGCTGGCAGTCGCGCTGATGATCGTCTACGTTTCGCTCGAGCCTTTTGCCGGATGGCATTGGCCAGAATCAAATCTGATCACCCAATTTTTAGGCAACGAAGGCCGCCGCAAATGGCTGCCATTTGATCTGCTCGTTAATGCCGCCATCTATATTCCGCTAGGATTTGGATTAATGGGAGTGCAGCGATCAGCGCCGCATGCGCTGCTTTTGGCAACCCTGCTCTCGCTATCGCTAGAGCTCACCCAAGCCGCCCTACCCACGCGCCAATCGTCGCTGATCGACTGGTTGAGCAATACCTGCGGCGCAATTTTAGGCATTGCGCTTTACGCCGCCTATGCCGGCGCGACGACGCTACGCACGCGCGCGCATCGCGCCCGACGCTATTTATTGCCCGGTGCGCGCGGTGATTTTGGGATCATTATTCTGCTCATTTTTTTATTTGCCCATATCAATCCGGGGCAGCCGCTTTTTGCCTCCACTTTTTTAGTTCCTGAAGATCGCACCACCGAGCCGGGGCTCGCGCTTTTGCAAACCGCGCATACGATGCTGAACTTCATCGCGATTGGTTTATTTGCTGATTTGCTCGTGCGCACGCGCGTAAGCGGCGGCATCATGATGATCACCACGCTGCTGATTGCAGTGGCGAGCAAATCGCTTTTAGCCGCGATGCTGCTGCGCCCCGGCGCCTGGGGAGCTTGGCTTTCTGCGCCGGTCTTGCTCGGCATGGTGATCGCGGCACTGGCGCTGACCGTGCTCTTTTGGCTGCCCGCATCGCGCAAACGGGTTATCTGCAATATCGCAGCGATCGTCGCCTTAGTCTTGCCTGTGCTTGCGCCCGATTGGCTTTTTGCCAAGGCGCCGCTGCGGGCTTTTGATTGGCACTACGGTCATCTCTTAAACTTCAATAGTCTTTCACAAACCCTTTTGCGTATCTGGCCGCTTTTGGTCTCGGTTTACTTGCTCACCACCGCGGGCAATCCCTACCAAGACCCAAAAGCAGCGAGCGCAAGCCCACCCTCATGAGCTACTACACCCATCACGTTTTCTTTTGCATGAATAAGCGCGCGCCGGGCGAGGCCTGCTGCGCTGATTTCGATGTTGAAAAATTACAAGGTCATGCCAAAAAGCGCTGCAAGCAGCTCGACCTCAATGGCCCGGGCAAAGTGCGTATTAATAAAGCCGGCTGCATGGAGCGCTGCGAGCAAGGCCCTGTCTGCGTCGTCTACCCTGAAGCTATTTGGTACACCTATGTCGACGAGCATGACATTGATGAAATCATCGATAGCCATATCGTAGGCGGCAAAGTGGTCGAACGCCTGCGCGTGAAATAGCGCTGTGAGCGAACGCACGCTGATCGCCGGCCCAGCCGGGGCGCTTGAAATTGCGCTAGACGTCGCACCCGCTGCGCGCGCGATTGCGCTGGTCTGTCACCCACACCCGCTGCACGGTGGCAGCTTGGATAATAAAGTCGTGACCACCATTTCAAAAGCGTTTGGCGAGCTCGGGTGCTGCGTTTTGCGCTTCAATTTTCGCGGTGTCGGTAAAAGCGAAGGTGCGTGGGATGAAGGCGCGGGCGAAGCCGATGATGCACTCGCCGCGCTTGCACATTTGCGCCATACCTGCGGCGCAGATTTGCCCCTTTTATTGGCTGGATTTTCATTCGGTGCATTTGTAGCCGCCAAAATTGCGCCGCAGGTATCGCCCGCGCAATTGTTGCTCGTTGGCACTGCGGTGTCGCGCTTTGCGGTGCCTGAGGTGAATGCCGAAACGCATGTGATTCATGGTGAAACCGATGATGTCGTGCCACTGGCCGAAGTGCTGAATTGGGCACGCCCACAAGCGCTGCCGGTGACCGTTTTTCCCGGGGCAGGGCATTTTTTTCATGGGCAGTTAGTGCAGTTGAAAGCAATGGTGAAAACGCTGTGTCAGTTTTAGTGCTCTCGCACGTCAGTAAGCGCTTTGGTCAGCGCGAAGTCGTACGTGATCTATCGCTTACGATTCGCCCGGGCGCTTGCTTTGGTTTGCTCGGGCCCAATGGCGCAGGAAAAACCACAACGTTAAAAATGTGTCTCGGCTTGACCACGCCTAGCGCAGGCAAAATTACATTGCTTGGCGAGCCACTGCCCGAGCGGGCGGTGCAAGCGCGCGAGCGCGTTGGCGTTGTGCCGCAGTTTGATAATCTCGATCCCGATTTCACCTGCGCTGAAAATTTGCTCGTGTGGGGCCGTTACTTTGGGCTGACCGATGCCCAATCGCGCGCGAAAACGCCAGCACTGCTCGATTTCGCTGGGCTCGCGGGCCGCGACGATACCTTCATCAAAGACCTCTCCGGTGGCATGAAGCGCAGGCTCACCTTGGCCCGCGCCCTCATTAACGACCCAGCGCTTTTGGTGCTCGATGAGCCAACGACCGGGCTTGATCCGCAAGCGCGGCATTTGATTTGGGATCGCTTGAAAGAGCTCACCAAGCGCGGAGTGACCATTCTCATCACCACCCACTTTATGGATGAAGCCGAGCGGCTTTGCGATGAAATCGCGGTGATTGATAAAGGTATTTTGATTGCACAAGGCTCGCCGCGTGCGCTCATTGCTGAAAAGATTGAGCCTGACGTGGTCGAAATTTTTGGCGATGGCATCCCTGCTGCGCAAATCGCTGCGCAGCCACACACCGCGCGCATCGAGCAATCCGGCGAAACGCTTTTTTGCTATACCCGCACGCCACGACCACTGCTCGCCGCCCTTGCCGATCTTAGCGATATCCGCACGCTGCATCGGCCCGCAAACTTAGAAGATGTGTTCATTAAGCTCACCGGGCGGGAGCTGCGCGACTAATGGGCTTTCAGATCACTTCCCGCTGGATCGCGGTCTGGCGGCGCATCTTTTTAGCGTGGCGCAAAGTCGCGCTGGGCTCACTTATGTATTCCTCGATTGAGCCCTTGATTTATATGCTGGGGCTCGGCTACGGGCTCGGCAAGCTCGTCGGTGATTTGGGCGGGCTGCCGTATGTCGTTTTCGTCGCCACCGGCTCGATTTGCTTTTCTGCGCTAATGGGCGCAAGCTACGAAGCGTTGTATTCGTCGTTTGCCCGCATGCACGTCCAGCGCACGTGGGACGGAATATTGAATGCGCCGGTCTCGCTGGATGATATTGTGTTTGCGGAGTGGATATTTGCCGCGTGCAAAGCCGCACTTTCGGGCACTTTTTATTTGATTGCGATGACACTAATGGGGTTTGTGAGCTCACCGCTTGCACTTTTGACGATTCCGGTGCTGTTTTTGCTCGGAATCTGCGCCGCAGGTATTGCGCTGGTGGTCACCTCGCAGGCAAAAAGCTACGATTCGTTTTCCTATTTCATTACGCTCACCTTAACGCCGATGAGCATGCTCTGCGATGTCTTCTTCCCAATATCGCAATTGCCGGGCTGGCTGCAAACCATTTCTCAGTGCTTGCCGTTGACCCATGCCGTCGCGCTCGTGCGCCCGCTGATTACGGGGCAGTGGCCAAGCGACTCAATTCTGCATATTGGCGTGCTCGCCGCCTATGCCATCGTCGGTTTTTGGATCGCAACGCGCCTCATGCGCAAACGGGTTTTGGGGTAACGTCTATGCTCTGGATTAAATCGCTGCACATCATCTTTGTGATCACCTGGTTTGCAGCACTTTTTTATTTGCCCCGGTTGTTTGTCTATCATATTGACGCCCTTGCCGAGGGCGATGCCCGCGGGAGCGCCCGCTTCAAAATCATGCAGCGCAAACTTTTTTACGGCATCATGACGCCATCGGCAGTGCTCGCGGTCGCGTTCGGTGCTACGCTCTGGCTTGGCTACGGCATTACCGGCGGTTGGATGCACGCAAAATTTGCCCTTGTGCTGCTACTTCTCGCGTTTCACGCGATGTGCGGCGTGCACTTAAATCATTTCAAGCACGATCGGAATACCAAATCGCGCCGGTATTTTTTGTGGTTCAACGAAATTCCGACCATTCCCTTATTCGGTGGCGTTTTCTTAGTCATCTTTAAACCCTTTTAGACGCATGAACGACAACGCTCCACCGCCCCGAAAAAAACTAGGTCTGCCCTCCGCCTCCGCTATACCTGCGGCGCAGATTGCGCCCAAAAAGCGTGGTGTGCGCGTACGTGGCGGAGCGCCTGCGGCCTTTCGCGCGCCCGTGTTCGATCCCAATGCGCCGCCAGCGCCGGTGCGCCCGAGCCGCCCGCCTGCGCGATCGTTTGATGATTCGCGACCGCCGCGTAAGTTTGATGGTTCTCGGCCGCCGCGACCGTTCGATGATTCTCGGCCACCGCGTAAGTTTGACGACACGCGTCCGCCGCCACGGGATCGCGGCAGCTTTGGTGCAGATTCTCGACCACCCCGTAAATTTGACGATACGCGGCCGGCGCGACCGTTCGATGATTCGCGTCCGCCGCGTAAGTTTGACGACACACGTCTACCGCCGCGCGATCGCAATACCTCCGGCGCAGATTCCCGCCCGCCGCGTAAGTTTGATGATGCCCGCCCACCGCGCGAGCGCTTTGAGCGCGGTGACCGCGATGCCCCGCGCGGAGGGCGCAGCGATGCCGATCGCCCACCATTTCGGCGTGAGCCGCCGGTTCAGCCCAGCGCAAATCCTGGCTTTGAGACCGTCGGCCTGCACACTTTTTTTGCCACCTGCCCACGCGGGCTTGAGCAAGTGCTGCGCGAGGAGCTGCTGCAGCTCGGCGCTGCGGGCATTGAAGTCACCCCTGGTGGTGCGATGTTTAAAGGCGCATTCGCCCGCGGCTTGGCGGTCAATTTAGAAAGCCGCGTGGCCAGTCGGGTGATGTGGAAGCTCGCTGAAGACAACTACGCCTGCGAAGACGATATTTACAACCTTGCCCGTAAGCTCGATTGGCCGGTTGCATTCCCCGTCGATCAGACGATTAAGGTGCAAGTCACAGCGATTTTTTCACCGCTAAAAAGTATTGATTTCATCGCGTTAAAAGTCAAAGATGCTATTTGCGATGCCTTTCGTGATGCCATCGGTTCGCGGCCCAACGTCGATACGTCCATGCCCAATCAGCGCATCCACGTCTTCCTCAATCGCAATACCGTCACGCTCTATTTAGATGTTTCTGGCGAGGCGCTCTTCAAGCGCGGCTACCGTCGCGATGGCTTAATCGCACCAATCCGCGAAAATTTAGCGGCAGGCATTTTGCGATTGGTGGGCTGGAAGCCCCATATTCCACTGCTCGACCCGATGTGCGGCAGCGGCACGTTTATTACCGAGGCACTCCTCATCGCGATGGACGCCGCGCCCGGCTTGCGCAGACGCAATGCCCATGAGCGCTGGAGCATGCACCCGATGGATGAATTTCACGCCATGAAAGATGCCGCGAGGGCGCGCATTAAGTTGCCAGAAGAGCTCAGGCTTTTCGCGCGTGATTCATCTGAAGAGGCCGTGCAGCAAACGCGGGCACACGTCGCCGCGCTCGGTGGCACTGCGGCGCTCGATCATCGGGTGTGCGATGCGCTTGAGCTCGATGCTCCGTGCGAACACGGGATGATCATGGCCAATCCGCCTTACGGTGTGCGCCTTGGGAGCACCGACGAGCTGGCGGCGATGTATCCACAATTTGCAACGTTACTGAAGCAAAAATTTGGTGGCTGGGAAGCCAGCTTCATTACCGCAGATTTAACGATGCCCGAAGGATTATCGATGTCGCCGACGCGCAAATTGCCACTACGAAATGGTGCGCTCGATTGCAGATTATTTACGTTTCCAATTAACATCCGCAACTCAGCCTAAAATAGGCAGCACTAAAACGATAACAAGCGAAAAGAATCACAATGGACGAAAGCAGCACGCTGTGGTTAATAGGAGGCGTTGCACTGGCGGTAATCGCTTTTGTCGGATGGATCGTCACGCTCGCAGATATCTTTCACCATGGAGCTCTCGCGAGTGCTGACAAAACACTGTGGGTGATGTTGGTAACTTTCGTGCCCGTTTTAGGCTTTATCGTTTATTGGATCGCAGTGCCTTCTATCATCGCAAACGACACAACCGGCAACACCTCGATGCGCCGAGCTCCATTGCGCATCGACCGCGAATCTGACGGGCGAGACGAACATGTCGAGCATGATTTGCGCAAATAGCGCAATACCTGCGGCGCAGTTTTGGCTTATTTGATCTCAAATACCTGCTTGAGATAAGCCAGATACCCTGCATCTTCACACATCGTTTTGCCGGGTGAATCGCTTACCTTGGCCACCGGCTGCCCGTTGCAGCGCACCATTTTGATGACGATTTGCAACGGCTCGTAGCCCAGATCGTTTGTCAGATTCGTGCCGATGCCAAATCCAAGCTTTGCACGGCCTGAAAAATACTGCGCTAAATCAAGCGCTTTTTGCATCGACAAGCCATCGGAAAATACGAGCGTCTTGGTGAGCGGATCCACACGCATCTCTGCGTAATGGGCGATGAGCTCATCACCCCATGAAAATGGATCACCCGAGTCATGGCGCGCGCCATCAAATAGTTTGCAAAAATACAAATCAAAGTCACGGATGAATGCTTTCATTCCCGCGACATCAGACAGCGCGATTCCGAGATCACCACGATACTCATCGGCCCAGACTTGGAAGGCAAATTTTTGGGAGTCTCGTAATCGCGGCCCGAGCGCTTGGCAGGCTTGCAGGTATTCATGGGCCATCGTGCCAATGGCAGTGAGCCCATGCTTCATGGCAAAGTGCACGTTGCTCGTGCCAACGAATTGGTTGCCCATCTCCCGCTTGCAGGCAGCAATGACTTCATCTTGCCAATCGTAGGAAAAGCGCCGCCGCGTGCCAAAATCGGTGAACGTAAACGCCAATTCCTGCGGCGCAGATTTGGCTAATTTAAGTTTCTCATCGAGCCGCTTGCGACCTTGTGCAAAATCAGGTTTCGGTTGCGTATTGCGAAAGTAGACTTCGTTGATGATCGCAAGAATGGGGATTTCATACAGAATCGTATGCAACCACGAGCCGTTGATCACAATCTCGATTTCGCCGGCGACCTTTTCGCTCGCAAGAATCGAAACGGCGCTGTGATTGAAATGAAATAGCGCCAGAAACTCTGCGAAATCAACCTTGATATAGCGCAGTGCGCGCAAGTAGGCGAGCTCTTCATCGGTAAAGCGCAAGCCATCCAGCGCATTAACTTCGGCACGAATCTCTTCGATAAATTGCGCGAGATTTACGCCCGGGTTGCGACACTTAAATCGATACTCGACCTGAGCACCCGGAAAGTGGTGCAACACGACTTGCATCATCGTAAATTTATAAAGATCAGTATCTAAGAGGGAGCGGATCAGCATGCGGAGAAGTTTGCCATAGGCGGCGAGCCGTCGTTTAAGGCACGTACCCGCAGCGCAACATTTCTCTGTAACGGCATATTTCATCTCATGAAACGCGGGCAGACGTGTCTATACTGGAGCAAATCGGTGTGCGTGATCTGGGTTTTCTGTCGCTGTTGCCCGTTACAGACAAAACCTGTACACGCCCAAAACTGTTGCGACATTGGCAATGATTTGTTACCGTTTATCGGCTCATTTTTGTCAGCGTCAACCCACTGCGCTGCGTTTGCAACGGCAAGCCCCATCATTCGGAGAGAATTATGTTGACCCGCTGGATATTCGTTCTATTAGGTGCATTGACAATTTCAACGCGTGCAGCTGCGGCTGACCCCTCATTAACGGTCGTTGAGTATTTCAACACCGCACTCAATCACTACTTTGTTACCGCCGATCCTGGCGAACAAGCGGGCGTCGATAAAGGCGCGGCAGGCGCGGGCTGGGTGCGCACGGGTTTGAAATTTTCAGCCTATCAAAATGGTGAATCGGCGAGCGCGAAAAGCGTCTGCCGTTTTTATAGTCGCTCGCAAAATTCCCACTTCTATACTGCCGATGCTGGTGAGTGCGAATTTGTAAAAAAAGATAGCGGCTGGCAATATGAAGGCTTGGTCTTTGCGATTAACGTGCCTAATTCTGCCCAAAACTGCGCCGCAGGTACGCAGCCTGTTTTCCGCGTCTACAACAACGGTTTTGGAAAAGCTGTGGGGAGCAATCACCGATTCATGCCCGACTTAACGGTGGCTCAAAAGCAAGCCAAAAATGGGCAGGCTTTTGAGGGCACCGTATTTTGTGCGCCGCTCTCAAACACTGCCAAGCGCGCCGATGCGGTGCGCCTCCTAAAGCAAGCCTCTTTCGGGCCGACGCCAGCGGAGATTGATGCCGTCACCACGCAAGGCGCTGCCGCTTGGATTACTGCGCAATTGAGCGCGCCGGTTTCACGATATTCGCAGCGGCAATGGGTGATCGCAGCGGTGCCCGCGACCTGCGTCGACGACACCACGCAGCCGCTGCGCGCCGAAAGCTATTGCAGACGCGACAATTACACCCGCTTCGTGCCGCAAGTGGAATTTTGGAAGCAAGCCCTCACAGGAGGCGATCAATTGCGGCAACGCGTCGCATGGGCATGGGCGCAGTTTTTCGTAATTTCTGGCACAGAAATTAGCCACGCCTACGGTATGCTCGACTACCAACAAATGCTGCGAGACAACGCGTTGGGTGATTTCGGCACGCTGCTGCGTAAGGTCACACTTCATGGCGCGATGGGCTCGTATCTTGATATGGCAAATAATCAAAAAGCCGACCCGGTGCGCGGCATCACGCCAAATGAAAATTTCGCACGCGAAATTTTGCAACTCTTCTCAATCGGCACCAATGAGCTCAATTTAGATGGCACTCCAAAGTTGGATGGCAACGGGCGCACGATCCCGACCTACGACTCGCAAGAAATTATCGGCTTTGCCGCAGCGCTCACGGGCTGGACATTTCCCACCATCCCTGGGCGTACGGCTGCGACGGGATTTAATACGCGCAACTGGGCTGGCGAAATGGAGTCTCGGGATCAGTATCATGATCTGAAATCAAAAGAGCTGCTTGATGGCGAGAAAACCTCGATCGGGCAAAACGCGCAGGTCGATCTCGATGTCGCCCTCAAAGCGGTTGTCAATCACCGAAACGTACCGCCGTTTGTTTCCCGCTATATGATTCAAAAATTAGTCACCGGTGAGCCGTCACCGGCCTACGTTGAGCGCGTTGCAAAAGTATTTCTCAACAATGGCGCGGGTGTACGCGGCGATTTGCGCGCAGTGGTGAACGCGATACTCATAGATGCCGAAGCCCGAGGCCCCGAAAAATACGACAGCACCTATGGTCAATTGAATGAACCGGTTTTACACGTGTCGCAAATGGCACGGGCGTTAAGCGCGAAGACAGATGGCCAATTTTTTCAGTCACAAGCCAACGCTTTGGGGCAAATCGTATTTGATGCACCAACGGTATTTAACTACTATCCTCCCGAGCATGTGATTGCAAGCAATAAGATCAATTCCCCTGAGTTCGCAATTTTTAATTCGAACACGAGTATTACGCGGGCAAATTCAGCAAACACGATTTTGATGGGCAACGCGACGATTGCAGCGACGACGACGATGTTTCAATCCACCGGCACGCAGTTTGATTGGACGCCCTACACCGCACTAGCCGCCAACACCGATGCCCTGCTCGATAAAGTCGCGGAGATCGTGCAAGGCACGCCCTTTACAGCGCAGGCCAAAACGGTGATGAAAACGGCGATCGACGCACTGCCTGCAACGGACGCAAACAATCGCGCAAAAACGGCGATGTATCTCGCCTTCGCTACGCCACTTGCCCAAATTAAGCGCTAAGGAGAATACTCATGGATCGTCGTCAATTTCTCACTTCCCTATCGGCCGGCGCGCTGGCCTCCTCTTTTGATTCAATCGCATGGGCGCAAGCAGCACCTGCCAACGACTACAAAGCCCTCGTTTGCATCTTTTTATATGGCGGCAACGATGGCAATAATATGATCATCCCGGCCGAAAATTCCGCTTACGGTGCGTACGCTTCGGTGCGAACTGCGGCTTCCGGGCTCAACATTGCGCAAGCCGATTTGCTCAAATTCAAAACCGGAAACATGACCGAGTCTCTCGGCTTCAATCCGGCGATGAAGGGCCTGCACAGCATCGCCCAAGCGGGTAAGCTCGCCGTGCTGGGTAACGTCGGCACGATGGTCGCGCCCACCACAAAAGCGGAATATCTGGCCTATAAAAACCGACCCGATAATTTATTTTCACACAACGATCAGCAAAATCAGTGGCAAGCTGCGATGTCAGAGGAAGCCTCGCGCATTGGCTGGGGCGGACGTTTGGCCGATGCAATTGCGCCGATGAATGGCGCGGCAACCTTCCCGGTGACCACGAGCGTCGCAGGCTCTACCCTTTACATCGCAGGCGACGCGCAAGCCGCGCTTACGATCCCTGCAACGGGTGCATTTACGCTTTCCGGCTACGGCACCAGCACCGCGCAGCAAACGCGGCTCGCAGCGCTTAAGCAGTTACTGGCCTTAGGAAAAGACCACGCGCTCGTGAAATCTGCAGGCGATCAAATCGCCCAAGCCATTTCGTTGGCCGATACTGTCAACCCAATCATCACCAGCGCCGCCTCGCCCGTTGTTCCGCTTTTCACTACTGCTGGGAATTCACTCGCGACGCAATTGCTGCAAGTGGCCAAGCTCATTGAGGCGCGGGCAACGATTGGCTTGAAACGGCAAATCTTTTTCGTTTCAATCGGTGGGTTTGATACCCATACCAATCAAATTGCAACACAAGGCGATTTGCTGGCCGACGTTGGTGATGCGATGAAATCGTTTTATGATGCGACCGTAGCCCTTGGTGTCGCAAATAATGTGACTTCATTTACGCTCTCTGATTTTGGCCGCACCTTCAAGCCCGCGGCAGGCGGCAACCCTGGCTCTGACCATGCCTGGGGCAGCCACCATTTAGTGATGGGCGGCGCGGTCAACGGCGGGCTTTACGGTCGCATGCCAGTGCATCAACTTGGTGGGCCCGACGATGTATCAAACGAAGGGCGTTGGCTGCCATCACTATCGGTCGATCAATATGCGGCGACACTCGCATCGTGGTTTGGTGTGCCCGCGGCGCAGTTGGCCAGTGTTGCGCCAAACATCGGCAAGTTTTCAACGCGTAATCTAGGCTTTTTGACCTAAAAACCAAAATACCTGCGGCGCAGAATGAGCCTCTTTTAGCCTCAATCTGCGCCGCAGGTATTGCGATAAATCAGAGATTCCTCGCGCACTTCCCGCCAGTAGCGAAAGTCAAAAGCCACGGTAACGCATGTCAACCTGATACGCGCCTGCTTGAATGCTGTTAACGCTCAGGCCGACTCGATTCTGACTCAAAAAATAAATAATTGAAGCTGACTTCGCGTTCGCGATATCTGCGCCTGAAAGCATTTGCGCGTGGAACGGAAGTCGTTCGCGCGCGACGGGCAGCAGGCCTTTGAGGAGATGCCGCAATAACTTCGATTGTAGGCAGCGTTTGTGGTGTTGGAATTGGCGGTTGTGCCGGGCCATTTGCGGCCGCTTCGACGAAGCAGCATACCGCAACGGTCGAAATCTTCTCGGTAAATTTTGAGGGTATTTTCTGCTCGGGTTTATACGTACACACTGACTACCCATTTTTTGCTTGGCCACGCTTAAATTTAGTAGCGTAAACCGCGCTAACTACCGAGCTCCGAAGCGTATTCGTGACGGGCAGTGTTCACTTTTGACACACGCCACTCGACGGGCGTATTGTCGTAAGCGCAGGCGACGCGGCGAATTTCGAGTAGCGGGCTTCCAATTTTTACCCCAAGCAATGCCGCTTGCTCAGCGCTCGCGCTAGCGGCACGCAAGCGCTCGGAGCTGCGCACCACCGTACGTCCAAATTCTGATTGATACAAGTGATAAAGCGTGCTCGAACGCGTACAGATGCGACGCTCCGTTAAGCCCGCAAACTGCGCCGCAGGTAGCGTGATGTCATCGACCAAGACCGGAACGCCCGCGAGCGAAAGCCGATTGCGCAGCCGAAAGACAGGCGAGCCGAGATCTATTTGCAGTTTCTTTGCTTCTTCAGCATCTGCTTTTGCGCTGGCAAATGCGATAAATCCAACATCGGGATAGCCTTGTTTTTCCATATCGTGCGGCGTCACATGGAAAAAATAAAATCGCAATCGATCACGATCGTGCGCGGCGACAAAAGTGCCCCGCCCTTGCTGCCGCACAAGGATACCTTCGCTAACTAACGCATCCATGGCCGTACGCAATGTGCCAATGGACACGCCGTGGTGCGCGGCTAACTCTTTTTCACTCGGCAGCGCCGCGCCTGGGGCGTAAACGCCTTTGGCCAACGCATCCATAAATTTGCGTTGCACCTGCTCGTAGAGCGGCCCTGCAGCGACACTCGGGCCGCTACGCACGAGCGCAATCTGCCTTGAAACGAGCCCAATCTGCGCCGCAGGTATGCAATGGATTTTGCATTTGTAGACTAATTGGGGCGCAAGATGATCTTGGCCGACGCGGTTAAACCGTGGTCGAGATCGTAAAAGGCTTTTGCACCATCAGCCAGCGCACGCTCCTCCACCCAAGCGCAATCGCCAAAGGCACCTTCATGCAGAAGTCCAACGGTTGCTTTTAAGTCCATCTGGGAATACGTGTAGGTGCCGATGAGCGTAATCTCAGCGAGCGTAAGTTTGCGCATATCAATTTCACTGGCCCAGTCTTGCAGACCGATATGCATCACCACCCCGCCGTGCCGCACCGCCTTCATGGCAGCTGCGCGGGTGAGCTTCGCACCAACAGCATCGACGACGAGCTCGCAGGTATTTTCAGCAGGCGCTTCGTCGGCGGTGGGATTGTAAGTGCGATAACCCGTATTTTTTTCAATGGACGCACGTCGCAAGGCGTTGACTTCTGCCACTACGGCATTGCGCACGCCAAAGTGCCGCAGCAATAGCGCGGTGAACATACCGATCGCGCCACCGCCGATGACCAATACCGTGCATTCTGAAATCGGACGTACGAGTGCTTTCATGCCCATATGCAGCGCGTGCAGCGCCGTCGCCGCAGGCTCGGTGAGCGCCGCTTTTACGGCAGCCATTCCTGTAGGTAGTTCAATCAAGCATTTCGCGGGAATCGACATATGCTGCGCGTAGGCCCCGGGTCGCGTCATGCCGACCATGGATCGATTGCTACACAAATTGCTGCGGCCCTGCAAACAAAAATCGCACGCTCCGCACGCAATGAGCGGGTTGCCGGTGAAGCGCTTACCCATGTGCAGCCCATCAATCGCAACACCAGAAAATTCATGCCCTAAGATCAGGCCGGGCTTGCGACGGGGGTCGTGACCATGATAGGCGTGCATGTCCGAGCCGCAGATGCCGACCGCATCAATTTTCAAAATCACTTCATCGTCGGCCAATCGCAATGCATCAGGCTCATCACGATATTGCACTTCATTTGGCGCGGCGTATACAAGGGCTTTCATTTGGCGGTAAATCCTCCATCGCAGGCAATGGTTTGACCGGTAATATAGGCCGAAGCGTTGCTTGCGAGAAATACAGTGAGTCCATACAAATCTTCGAGCGCTCCATTGCGACCGATACACGTTTGCGCTGCGTTTGCCGCAGATCGCAGGGGATCATTAAAAACCGCGGCGGTTAGGGGCGTTGGGAAAAAGCCGGGCGCGATGGCGTTGCAAGTGATGCCATGCCCACCGTAGGCTTGCGCCGTCGCACGCGTAAGCTGCACGATACCACCCTTGCCTGCACCATAGGGCGCTGAATTTGCAAACGCGCGATAAGACTGCAGCGAGGCCAAATTAATGATGCGTCCCCAGCTTTTCTTTTGCATTGCGGGCGCGAGCGCTTGCGTTAAGAAAAACGGAGCTTTAAGGTGCAACGCGATTTGCGCATCAAACGTGGCCTCGGTGACGGCATCGAAAGGTTCGCGCAAATTCATGCCTGCCGCGTTGACCAAAATATCGACCGCGCCATGCTCTGCAAGCACCGTATTGGCTAGATTCTGCGCCGCAGGTATATCGGAAAGATCGCACGCAGCGGTATCGCACGCAATCGCAGCCTGCATACCTGCGGCGCAGATTCGCAGCTGCGCGCTTGCCAGCGCGCTCTCGCGGCGGGCAACGATAGTCACTGTTGCGCCTGCCAAGCCAAGTGCTACGGCCATCGCTTCGCCAATACCGGAATTACCGCCGGTGATGAGCGCATGCTTGCCCGTTAAGTCAAAAAGTGCGGCTGCGCTATTCATGCTTACACCGTGACCGGCGTGCCTTTGTCAAAGACTTCGGTGGGAAAGTATTTATCGAGCCGATCATCGCCAGTGCGGGCGTGGCCTTCCATGCCCTCGAGTCGGGAGATGCGCGCCGTGGCTGCGCCGAGTGCTCGATTAGCTTCGCGGGTCGCGCGTTGCCACGTTAGGGTTTTCATAAATTTATGAACGGACAATCCGCCGGAGTATCGCCCCGCACCTTTAGTGGGCAAAATATGATTTGGGCCACTGACTTTATCGCCGTAAGCAACGGTAGTCTCCTCGCCGAGAAACAGTGAGCCATAGCAGGTCAGGTTGGCGAGCCACCAATCAAGATCAGCGCATTGCACTTCGAGATGTTCGCTTGCGTAGCGATCAGAGATTTCTACCATTTCATCGCGCGTATCGCAAAGGATTACCTCGCCGTAATCACGCCATGCACAGCCCGCTGCATCGCGCGCAGTCGGTGGTAATTTTTCAATAAGCTTGGGCACCCAATCCATTACCTTTTCAGCAAGCGCTGCGTCATCGGTGAAGAGCCACATCGGCGACTCATGCCCGTGCTCGCCTTGCCCCACCAGATCACTGGCAACGATATAGGGATCGGCAGTTTTATCAGCGAGCACCGCGACTTCTGACGGCCCGGCGAAGACATCAATGCCCACTTTGCCGAAGAGCATGCGCTTGGCTTCGGCTACAAATTTATTGCCCGGGCCCACAATAATATCGGCGGGCTTCCCGCTAAATAATCCGTGCGCCATCGCACCAATGGCCTGCACCCCGCCGAGGGTCATGATCACATCAGCCCCCGCGATATGCATGGCATAGAGTACGTGCGGATGAATGCCCGGTGTCGTGGGCTTGCCATCCACTAAGCCGTAGTAGGGCGTAGAGCACGCGACAACGGTTTTCACACCGGCAACTTTTGCCGTGGCCACGCTCATGTACGCCGACGCAATATGGGCGTAGCGCCCAGTGGGCACATAGCAGCCCGCAACATTGCATGGGATCAAGCGCTGACCGGCCGTCAAGCCAGGGTGCACTTCGGTGGAAAATTCGGTGCAGGAATCTTTTTGGGCTTGGGCGAAGCGCTTGACTTGCGCGGTTGCGAACTCAATATCGCGCTTAACTTGCGCAGGAATGTCCTTCGTGCGCGCTTTAATTTCAGCCGGCGAGACGATAATATCGCCACTCCACTTATCAAGCGATAAAGCGAAATCACGCACCGCTTGCTCACCGCGCGCGGCAATGTCCGCGAGCATATTGGCGGCAACTTTTTGCGCCGTAGCCGATTCTGTCTCGGGCGTTTTCGCAGCTTTTTTGAGGTAGTTCATCATGATTGAATAGGCTCAGTGAGATGAATACCTGCGGCGCAGATTGCGGTGTTTTGAAGCCCAAAATCGCTCAAATCTGCGCCGCAGGTATTGAAGAGTAGCCGAAATTAGAACTTCATATATTTCACGCCCCAAAGCGAAAGCTCTGGGAAGAAGCCGATGATGAGCGAGACAACAATCATCGAGCACACAAACGGAAGTGCGTGGCGCGCGATTTCGATAATTGGGGTGCGCGTCAATCCGCTCATTACAAAAAGATTTAAGCCAAACGGAGGCGTGATGAAACCTAAGCCCAACGTGGTGATCATAAAAACGCAAAAGTGAATTGGATCCATCCCCACTTTTTGTGCCAGCGGCAGCAAGAGCGGCGCGAGAATCACGATGTTAGGGCTCGCCTCCATAAACATACCGGCAACGATCCAGACGATAAGCATGAGGATGATGACGGACGTTTTGCCAACGCCGAAACTCATGACCCATTCAACGAAGGTCTGCGGAATATCGAGCACCGTTAGCGCTTGCGAAAACAAGAGCGCCACGGCGATGATGGGCAGCACCACGCCGCAGACGCGGGCGGAAGTGCTCAGCATCGCCGGTAAGTCGTCAAGGGTGAGTGCGCGCTGCCGAAAGCCGATGAAGAGAGCAACGGCAACCGCAACGGCTGCAGACTCCGTTGGCGTAAAGATGCCGCTATAGATTCCGCCCAAAATAATGAACGGAATCATCAGCGCCCATTTGGCATCCCACACCGCCGTACGCCAGCGCGCGAAGCTAAATTTTCCGGTTGAGCGCTCATAACCGCGAATGCGATTGATGATCGCATTGGTCATCATAACGGCGATCAACACGATCACGCCCGGCAAGAAAGCGGCTTGGAAAAGGGTCGCGGACGAAATGCCAAGCACCAGGCCAATGATGATGTATGCGATCGATGGCGGGATCAAGATGCCCGTGCATGCGCCAGAGGCAACCAATGCACATGCGTAGGCTTTGGGGTAGCCTTTTTCTTGCAAGCGATCCATCGTTAAGCGCCCAACCGCCGCAGCGTCGGCAGCGTCGGAGCCCGAAATGCACGAAAACAGTCCGCAACCCATGACGGTTGAAGTCCCAAAACCAGAGCGAAAACTTCCAAAGGTTGCTTCGGCAACATCCAATAATTTTTGCCCAAGCCCGCTGCGCACCATCGCATCGCCGGTCAGAATAAAAAGCGGAATTGCAATGAGTGCAAACGAATCAACGCCTTCAAAAAGCGCTTCACCAATTAAGGTGAGCGGCATAATGCCGGTGAAGTAAAGTATGGCGACTGTGCCCAATCCCATCGCAGCCCAAAAAGGCGCGCCGAGCACGAGCAACACGCAGGTGGCGACAATACAAAGGGTGACAATCATTAGGTCGTTCTCATGCGTCAAACATCGCTTTACCTGCATACACCGGGCGACCGGCGTGAATATCTTTCAGATCACGCCGAATCGACTGAACGCAGCGAAAAACCACCAAGCCAAAACCGATGGGCACTGCAGCTTCAAACCAGGCCTTATTGACGCGCAACACAGGCGTCTTGCCATCAAAGTGAATGAGCTGTTGGATCGTATGCATTGACCAATAGACGGCGATGCAGGCAAAAATCAGAGTGCAAACTTCCGCTAGGATGTAGAGGTAGCCTTGCAAGCGGGGTGATACTCGATTCAGCATGATGTCAAAACGGATATGGGCACGCTCGCGGATCGCCGATGCGGCGCCAATGTAGCCGAGAAAAATGAATGCGTATTGCGCGGTCTCTTGCGCCCAAGCGGATGAGTAATTTAGGACAAACCTTCGCAGCACTTCTTGCACGATCGCGATGCACACAAAGACGTAAAAAACCAACATCGCGTAACGTTCGGCGTTTTCGTCTAATTTTTCCAAAAAACTGAGTTTGCGTTCTGCTTTCTCGCTTTGGATCACGCCGGTCACAAAAAGAACGGTGGCGGCGCCAAAAAGCAAAAACTCCCCCACTTCGCTGATGCGAAGCGGAAGTTTCATCCCTGTTTTTTGTGAGACGGCACCTGCGATTGCAAACAGGGCATAGAGAGCAAACAGGAAGTATCCGGTCGCTCTTGCGGTTTGACCCACGCGCGCTACCCTTGAAAGTCAGGAGCGGTAATGCTGCCTTTTGTATTCGCCGCGAGCTTTAATCTATCGAAGTTGGCGAGCGAGCCTGCCAGCTCAATTTTGTCGTCGTTCCAATCAGCACGCTGCTCGCCACAGGTCTCGACCCATTGCTTGAATTCATCGGCGTTGGGCACGTAAAACTTGCAACCACCCGCTGCCATTTGTTTCATCGCTTCCGTGCGCGCGGGCGCGAGCTGGGCAAACGCTTGCAACTGCGTCATGCGCGAGGCGTCTTCAAACGCGATCTGCATGTCTTTACTCAAAGCGTTGAAGTAAGCCGCGTTTGCCGCGAACATTTGGGCATCAGGCACCGTGCGCACGAAGGTCATATTTTCCAGCACGTCGGTGAAACCGAACGTCGCCAAGGCCGTGACAGCCGGATCAAGCCCATCCGCTACGCCCTGCTTAATCGCAGTTGCCGTCTCACCCCAGGCAACGACCGTTGGATTTGCACCGAGTAAACGGTAGAGTTTCTGCAAAAGTTTTGAGGGGGGTACGCGCACTTTCATGCCCCGCATGTCCACGGGCGTTTTGATCACTTTTCCAAAACCTTTGCGCGTTGAAATCGTACGCGGCTCGGTGGTGAAATAAAACATCGGTTTGAAGCCTTTTTCAAGCACTTTCGGCGTGATGTCATCGTTCCAGGTTTTGGAGGTAACGAGATTTGCGAATTTTTGATTCTCACCACACCAGTAAGGAATATTGATGAGATCAACCGTTTTGGTGTAAGGCGAAAAATTTGACAGTGATAGCGATGCGCCTTGCACGGTGCCCGCTTGCACGCGTTGCGCGAGCGCCGCGCCAACAGCCAATTGACCAGCGGGAAATAGTCGCACATACATTTTGCCTTTAGACAAATTTTGTACGTTTTCCTTAAATGCGCCTTGCATGATCGGATACTTGATGACGTCTTCAACTTTGTATTCGGTCGCAAAGGTCATCTGATAAAGAGCAGCTTTTTTCTTTTTTTCTTCATCTGCGCTGGTCTGCGCGACGGCTCGATCGCTCCAGAGATAACCGCCAGTGCTCGCAATCACGGCTACTGTGAATCCATATTTGCTACTAACATCTAAAAAGCGACGACGTTCGATCGAAACCGGTGTAGACATACATCCTCCTGTGCGTTAACGCGATCTGATGATTGCTGTTTTATTCTCTTTTCAATACCTGCGGCGCAGTTTGTTTCATAAGATTATGAATTCTGCGCTGCAGCTATTGAAAAGTGCGCTACCGGTGGGCTGGCAACGCAACGTGATTGTTATTATTTGCAAAAATTTTTATTCTCAGCCGCGATGTTTTGCGACACTTCTTCGGGGCGTAGCGCGAAATCAGTCGCCCGCGCAATCATTCCCCGCTCCTGGGTGCTACCGCACCTCCTCCTTGTTGCCTATTCCTGATTTCCCTTATGCTGACTCATACAGACGCGTGAGTACGAATTCACGGTGGCCGAGCGCTTCTGCTGCAGTGAGCCGGCCATTGATTGTGCGCATCATGCAGTCGAGAAGTGCATCGCCAGCGTCATCCATCGTCATTTCTCGACGCAGCAAACCCGATGTATCGACATCAACATGCTCTGCCATTAGGCGTACAGTTTTTGGATTTGCACAAACCTTGATCACCGGCAAAATGGGGTTGCCGATGACATTACCTTGCCCGGTCGGGAACAAATGCACGACATAGCCCGCTGCGGCGCAAAGCGTTACCATTTCCGCGGCAGCCGAGGACGAATCCATAAACCACAACCCCGGACCTTTTGGCGCTTCGGCTTTATCAAGCACGCCATCGATCTTGCACTTGCGGCCAATTTTCTGAATGTTTCCGAGCGCTTTTTCTTCAATCGTCGTCAAACCGCCCGCGATATTGCCTTTCGTTGGCTGCGAGTCGGAAAGATCGCTGGTTTTGTGACGGTTGATCATTTCTTGATAACGATCAAACATAAACATGAAGTCTTTCCACACTTGTGGGGTGCGGCAGCGGGCTTCAAGGAGCTTTTCACCACCCGTGATTTCCGAGGTTTCACCAAAAAGTAGCGTGGTTTTCAGTGGGTAGAGCTTATCGAAAGCGTTGCCCACCGTTGGGTTGGCACCGCAGCCCGACGTCGTGTCGGATTCGCCGCATTTCGTTGAAATCCAAAGCTCGGAAACATCGGCCTGCACCCGATGAATTTCACTCGCATCTTGCAGCAATTTCTTGGCTGCTTGCGAAGCGCGCTTAATCGTCTCGTGATCGCCAAAGCCTTCGATACCAAAGCCTACAACGGGTTTGCCGGACTTTGCGATCCCATCGACTACTTTCTTCGTCCATCCGCCCTCAATGCCGATAACTACAACAGCAGCGACGTTTGGGTTTGAGCCAGTGCCGATGAGGGTGCGGAAATGAAGATCAAGATCGGCGCCGAATTGCAAGCGGCCGTAAGGATGCGGAATCGCGATCACGCCTTTGATGTTGTGCGCAACCGCTTCGGCAGCAGCGTTTGATAAATCGTCGACCGGCAAAATGATGACGTGATTACGCACGCCCATACGACCATTTTCGCGGCGATAGCCCCAGAATTTCGATTTCTTACTAATCATAATGACTTCTAAAGTAAAGAGTGAACTGTAGGTTTGATTTGATACGCAAACGCAATGCGGCGCAGACTAGACTCGTGTCGTTGCCTCAATCAGACAACGGCTCGCGCGCCACGTCATCGTGGTCTACCAGCGTTTTGTTTTAACGTTGTGTACATGCAGATGCTCGCCTTTTTTAATTGGCGCAACGACCTTACCGATGTCCACACCGTACTTGATGACGGTATCGCCTACTTTGAAATCTTTAAGCGCGACTTTGTGACCAATCGGAATATCGCTTTTGAGCGTGACTGAAACCGTGGAGTCTGGATCCATGATCCAGCCGGTGGTTTTTTGCCCAAGCTTACAGTTTTCTAAGACAACGACCCCGACACCGTCGTTTTTTTCGTGTACAACAAAATGTATGGCAGCCATTACCGTTTTAAATAGAGTTGAGTTGGAGGTATTGAAACAGATACTAAGACTAAAATTCGATCATGTCAACTAACTCATCTAAATGAATTTTGAGTGCACTTTTTGCGGTAATTTTGGTTAATACTAGGCGTCGCGCTGGGTTTTTAGTCTCTCACCATGCTTCGCGCGCATATCGATCACCGCCAACGCACCAACTCACATTATTTTTTTGACATCTCCACTAGCCTCATCTTTGACCGCATTGAAAGCTACATGAATATTCTGATCGCTGAATTTATGGACGATGCCGCAGTTGCTAAGCTGCGCGCTGCGTTCCCCAACACCCATTACGATGCCACGCTGGTCGATAAGCCCGAAGAGTTGGCGCAGCGCGCCACCGATTGCGATGCGCTGATCGTACGCAACCGTACGCAAGTTCGCGGCGGGCTCCTCGCCGCCTGCGCAAAAGCGCGTGTCATCGGTCGGCTCGGCGTGGGGCTCGACAATATCGATGTCGATGCCTGCAAAGCACGGGGAATTACAGTGATTCCCGCAACTGGCGCAAATGCGTTGGCAGTAGCCGAATACGTCATCACCACGGCGATGATACTCAGACGCGGCGCCTACTTTGTCTCCGGCGCTGTGGGTTCTGGGAAATGGCCACGCGCTGCCTTATCAAATGGTCGGGAAATCGCTGGAACCACGCTTGGTTTAGTCGGCTTTGGCTACATCGGTCAGCTCACCGCCCAGCTCGCGCGCGGTTTAGGAATGCATATCGTTGCCTACGATCCGCATCTACCCTCTGGGCATGCCGCTTGGAACGGCGCAGAGCATCTAGCGCTCGATGCGCTACTTGCACGCGCCGATGTCGTGAGCCTGCATGTGCCGCTCAACGCCGAGACCAAAAATTTGATGAACGCGACCCGCTTAGCGCAAATGAAAAACACCGCAGTGATTATTAATACTGCACGCGGCGGCATCATCGACGAAGCGGCGCTCGCGGCAGCATTGAAATCTGGGACCCTTGGCGGCGCGGCGCTCGATGTATTTGAGCCCGAGCCATTGCCGCTTGGCTCACCGCTCGCGGACGCGCCAAACTGCATTCTCACGCCGCATATCGCGGGCGTCACCGCGGAATCTAACGTGCGGGTGAGCCACATGATCGCCGATCAAATTATCGCCCATTTGAGCGCAGCTGCATGATACTCAATAGTGATCTGATCAATGAATTGATCAAGCACGAGCTCATGCTTCATCAACCCGCGGTGCGGCAGGATCGTCACGTCCTCGATGAGCTCATTCACCCCGATTTTTTTGAAATCGGCCGCTCCGGGAATACCTATACAAAATCTGAAATTGTTGAGCGCCTGCCTGCCGAAGAAGCCACGGCACGCATCGTATCGGAAGGATTTCACGCGGCGCAAATCGCACCGGGCGTCGTTTTACTCACGTATCAAACCGCGCAGCAAAATAGTGATGGGGCGCTGAGTCACCGCGCACTGCGCGCCTCGACATGGTTGCGCACCGAAACCGGCTGGCAATTGCGTTACCACCAAGGCACGCCAATTCCCAACTAACCCTTTTTTATGTTTCATCTGAAATCAAATCATGGCCAACATTTCAATTCAAGCGCTGCACGCACTCACGACCTTAGCCCTCACCAAGGCAGGCGCATCAATAGTAAACGCGGGGCTCACGACCGATGCATTGGTATACGCCGATGCCCAAGGCACGGCCTCGCATGGCGTATCGCGCGTGCCGCAATACGCAGGGCACATGCGATCGGGGCGAATAGATGGCAATTCTGCGCCGCAGGTATTGAAAGCACACGGCGGCACGCGGATTATTGATGCCTGCGACGGCCTTGCATTCCCCGCCTGTGCGCTGGCCATCGAGGAGGCGATCACCGCGGCCCGTAATCATGGGCTCGCCTTTTCGGCGGTGACCAATAGCTATCACTTTGGCGCCGCGATTTATCACTTAGAAGCGGTGGCAAAAGCGGGTATGGTGGGAATTGCGCTTTCCAATTCTCCGGCTGCGATGGCAGCCTGGGGTGGCAAGCGGCCGTTGTTCGGCACTAATCCCATCGCGGCGATTTTTCCACGGCAGAATGGTGACCCTTTGGCAATTGATCTTGCGCTATCAGAAGTCGCGCGCGGAAAATTATTGGTCGCTGCAAAAGAAGGAAAATCAATTCCACTCGGCTGGGCGTTTGACGCTGATGGCGTATCAACAAGTGACCCCGCTATCGGAATGAAAGGCAGCATGGCGCCTGCAGGTGGCGTCAAGGGCGCCATGTTGGCGCTCACGGTTGAGCTCTTGGTTACCGCGTTAACCGGTGCTCACTTTGGATTTGAAGCTGATTCCTTTTTTGATGTGCAAGGCAATAAACCGCGTATCGGGCAGGCATTTTTAGTCATCGATCCCAACGCAATGGGCGGCGCTGCGATCTTCCACGAACGCACGGAAACACTCATCGCCGCAATGGTGGAGGCCGAGGGCGTGCGTCTACCTGGCGCGCGTCGATATGCGTTGCAGCGCAAAGCGGAGGTGAGCGGTGTGAATATTCCCGATGCGCTATTGACGCAGCTGCAAGCGCTTGCGACCTGATCACAAATAGCGTTATTTAAGGTCAAACTGCGCCGCAGGTAGCGCCGTAATTGGGCTAATTTGGCGAGTTCGTGTCCGCGTTTTTATTGCGTGGGACACTACCTACGATGATCCGCTCTGAATAACTTTTATTAACTGGTTTCGCAGGTGTGTCGAGAAAAATTAAACTTGATCTACATTTTAAAAACTAACCTCCCATGCTAATAGTGCGACGTAGTGAGCAACTACGAGCGACACTAGGCTAAGTATTTCTTATACCTCGACATACAGCATTATCGGGGCTCTCACAACGGAGGATAAAAGTGAAGTTTAAGATTAGAGCGATGCCACAAGACTTCGGGGACAGTGACGGCCCGGATCGTAGAGACTTCGGAAAAACACATTTGTGTATCGGGATGTACGTCTATCTGGAGAACGAAAGACCGAAAGGGTTTTATCTATATTGCGGCGCTCGTTTCTACGAGCGGCTGCCCGACCAAATGTTTTTGGACTACATTGATCTCTACTGGTGCGATCTCGTTGATGAAACCATACCTAGCGATTGGATTATCAAAGTATCCCCCAGTCATTCAAACTACCCTGTCCTAATGATGACGACTCCGGCGCTCGCAGAGCCGTATCTCCTGGACTCGCTTGTCGAGGGAGAGCCCGAGGCTATCGCGGCTCTCCGTTCCGAATTAATTAAATTAAATTTAATTTCGGAAAGTAGCCACAGTTAGAAGTGGATTCGCTTGGGCGCTGGTTGTTTCCATAACCGGGTTTACGGTTGTTTTTTACGCCGCTTAGCGCAATTGCAAAGCGCACGACAAAGCTTAAATCTGCCCTACACGCGTCGAGGCACTATCACTTTCCTCCAAGATGGCCATACCTGCGGCGCAGATTTCGCCTATTTCAAGCTCTCACGCAAGAAAGCCTCAACCATCGTAAACGCTTTCACTCGATTTTCAAGCTTGGAAATTCCGTGCTCTTCATTTGAAAACACTTCCATATGCACGCGCGCGCCCTTACCTGCTCGCTTGAGCGCATCGAGCATGCGCTCACCATGCTCAATCGGAACGCGTCGATCTTCCGCACCATAAAACATCAAGACCGGTGCAATGATTTTTTCTGCATTTCGTGCTGGTGAGTGCGCCGTCATCAATCCTCGATCAGCATCGAGATCACCAAGCAACACTGGCGCGCGATGCTTCCAAAATTCTGAATCATTGGCATCAGACCAGGTTGCGGTTTGCAGCAAAAGCAGATCAGTAACACCGGCAAAATTAATCGCGCACCGATACAGCTCTGGCGTTTTGACCACACCCTGCATCGCCGCATATCCGCCATAGCTTTGACCAAAAATACAGACCCGCTTTGGATCTGCGATCCCCTGCTTTACGGCCCATTGCACACCGTCGGTCACGTCATCTTGCATCGTGCCGCCCCACTGCTTAAAGCTGCTCACCCAATGTTTAAGGCCAAGACCAATCGTGCCCCGAAAGTTCGGTCGCAACACTGCATAGCCGCGAGAGGCTAGAAATTGGGTAACGCTATCCCAGCGCCACTCGTCGGCGGCCACCCATGGCCCGCCGTGTGGAAGCACAATCATCGGCGCATTTTTTGAAGATGACTTTGGCATCGTGAGCATCGCCGGAATCGGCATTCCGTCGCGCGCGACATAGCGAATGGCACGCACCTCGGCCATTTGTTCAGGCTTGATTTCTGGCCGGAAATCTAGCAAAAATTCGAGCTTTCGCGTCTCGCCATCAAAGAGATAAAGTGCGCCAGGATTTTTATCGGAATAGGAGGTGACTAAAAAACGCTTACCGAAATCGGGCGGGCGAAACACATTTGCCGCATTGGGCAGCGCAGCATCGATCGATTTTTGAGTGGAGCGCCATCCGTCATCAAGCCAGTGAATCTGGGTGCGCTCATGCGTAAACCGGGCGCCGACGAGCTTTTTGGCAACGCGGTCAAAAATCAGATCGGTCACGTCGGCTTGCGGATGCTCAAAAAGGGTTTTGATCGGTGCTTTACTCGCCGGATCCCACTGCACGAGCGCGGTGGTGTCGCGGCCGAGATTTGACAATGCATAGACAGTCTTCCCGTCAAAATCAACGGCCACGGGAATTGCGCTTGGCTGCCGGAAATCCGTATCGTGAATTTTTTGCCAAGGTGATTGGTCGTCAGCGCGATAAAAGGCGAGCGCATTTAACTTATCAACACCCAGCACGATCCGTGGCACGTCGTTTTGATCAATCCAGCCACGGATGAGCCGCGTCGGCGATTGCGGCGTGAGCAATGTGCGCCGACCATTTCGGGTATTGATGCGATAGATATCGTAAGACTCCGCACTGCGTTCGTTGCTGTAGATGTAAACGTCGTCGGAGCCATCTGAAGCGGAATTGGCATAGCCGACGCTGCGATAAACGATCGCGCCCGAGCGTCGTGCTTCGCTGTAGGATTGCGCCAATCGGCGGTAATTGGTTGCATCACGATCAATCGCATACAGCCCGCCTGCCCGGCTATCGGACGAATTGGAAGGATCGAAGGCATTTCCCGAAGTGAAGATCAGGCGTTTGTCGTTGACCCAATGGACCGAGAGGACGTCATTATCTTCAAATGATGTGACCGGAAACGGGCGCTTGGTTTCCAAATCATAAACCACTAAATTATGTCGCCCGCGAATTCGCGCGAGAAGTGCGATCGATTTACCATCCGGTGAAAGGCTTGGGCTGGCGTAGGCCGGGAGCTGAAAGAAGCGCTCAACAGGGATTGCGCCTGCAGGCGTTTGTGCGGCCGATTGGGCGAGCGTTAGCGTTACTACACCGCAGAGGCTCAGGAGCGTAGCCGTTAAAAAAAAGCGAAATATTTTCACAACATTCATGTTACGTGCCAGCGCTGCGTCGGTTGGCGATGATGATGACGAATCACCAAAACTGTGCGACGAGCGACGATGCAAAATCACATCTGCTTAAAAAGCGGATAAAACTGGCGACTGATGGCGATTTTTTCGGCGGTGCCGCGCAACCGCAGCGAGTGCTTTTCTGCCCCTTCGCGCAGCACTGAATCGATTGTGAGCGTATTGACAACCGTGCTCCGGTGTACTTGCCAAAACTGATCGGGATCGAGGCCGTCGAGCAATTCTTTTAAGGGCGTACGAATCAGCACTTCTTGCGTAGCGGTAACCACGCGCGTGTATTTCGTATCGCTTTGGAAAAAGATGACGTCATTGATTGGGAACATCCGAATATCATTGCCCACAAGCGCTTTGATCCACTTCAATTGCTCACTATTCTGCGCCGCAGGTATGCTCTTGCGCATGGCATTTAGTGCCGGGAACACATCAGCGGGCTCAGCGCCGCCAGCAGCGCGCTCGCGAATGCGACGCACGGTGAGCGCCATGCGATCTTCTTCAATGGGCTTTAGCAGGTAATCCACCGCACCGCGCTCAAAAGCCTGCACCGCAAACTGATCGTAGGCGGTCACAAAAACGATATGGGCGCGCTCGCCAATCTCCGCGGCAACTTCTAACCCGGTCTTTCCGGGCATGCGAATATCGAGAAATACCACGTCGGGCAAATGAGCCTCAAATTGCGCCAGCGCTTCAATGCCATTTTCAGCCTCGGCAACAAGCGAGAGCGCATCGGGATGGGCTTGCACCATATCGCGCAAGCGCTCTAACATTAGCGGCTCGTCGTCGGCGATTAAGCATTTCAATCGTTGATTCACGGGTTTACTCTTTCATCATTGAAGGGGGGCATTTCAAGCGGTAAATGCAGCACCGCCTTAAAGCCGTTCGGGGCATTTTCGCCGAGCTCCAGGCGTGCGCGCGCGCCGTAAATTGCGCGCAGGCGTTCGGAAATATTTGACAAACCCAAGCCAGATCCTGCCTCTTGATCTGCTTTGCTTGTTAGGCCAACGCCGGTATCGGCCACGGTAATCTCAACGCCGGTCCCGGATGGCTGCGCCGAAATCGTCAACGTGCCCCCACTAAGGCTGGGCTCAAGTCCGTGCTTAATTGCATTTTCCACGAGCGTCATCACCATCGCCGGTGGGATCGAAACTTGCGATACCTGCGGCGCAATTTCAACGCTGTAGCGCAGGCGTTTGCCCATGCGCGTTTGCATAATCGCAAGATAAGCGCTCACGAACTCACACTCACGCGCGACGGTCGCGGTGTCCTCGCGCATCGACGGAATTGCAAGGCGCAAAAATCGAATCAAATGGCCGATGAGCGTGGCCGCTGGGGGCGCGCCTTTTTCTGATAGTTGCTGAGCCGAAGCTAGGGTATTAAATAGAAAGTGGGGCTCAATTTGGGCTTGCAACATGCGCAGCTTGGTTTCTGAGAGTCGTCGCGAAAGATCGCTTTCTCGTTTCTCAGATCTGAGCTGCTGATTAGCGCGCGCTAATTCGCGATTGCGCCGGGCAACCCACATTCCGATCAGCGCGGCATATAACGCGCCTGCGCTGATGCCACCGATCAACGTCCACACGAGCCGCGAATAAAACATCTGCGTTGGATCATTGCCAAAGTATCGATCAATCACCGCGAAGGTGGCAAACGTCGTCAACACAATGAGCAATACAGCGCCCGGAACAACCCAAATCAATACGCCGCGTAGACGCTGCACGCCGAGCAAAATGGGCGCGCAAACGATGCTCAAGGCGATACACGCAAGATTGAGCGTCGTCCACACTTCAACGAACGAGAAATCAGGAAAGGTACGCGCGGTCAAAATTGCAATAAAGGTCGTGAGCGGAATAACGGCGAAGAGTGAGCGCCATACCCAATCGGGGATTTTGCGGGCGCGGGATGAACCGTCGCCTTTCACTGCGGCAAAAAGGCGCGAATCTGACGCTCGATGCCATCGGCGTCTAAACCCACTTCACGCATCAAAATCGCGGGATCACCTTGCTCGATGAAGCGATCTGGCAAACCAATATGCAGAAGGCGAATATTTGAAAAACCTGCGGCGCAGATTTCCTCTCCTACAGCGCTGCCCGCGCCGCCTTGCTTTGCATGATCTTCGACGGTAACGATTACATCATGTGATTTAGCGATCTCACGCACGAGCGCGGCATCGAGTGGCTTAACGAAGCGCATGTTGACCAACGTGGCGTCGAGCGCTTCGGCTACGCCTTTGCATGAATGCAGCAAAGTACCAAACGCCAGAATTGCGATTTTTTTGCCTTCGCGTTTGATTTCGGCTTTGCCCAACGGCAACGGCACGAGCGCGCCATTGGTCGGCGCGCCGATGCCTGCGCCGCGCGGGTATCGCACCGCACTGGGCCCTTGGTGCCTAAATGCGGTGGTGAGCATCGCGCGACACTCCGCCTCATCACTTGGGCACATCACCACCATATTGGGCAAGCACCGTAAGAAAGCGATATCGAAACTGCCCGCATGCGTTGGCCCATCTGCGCCGACCAGCCCGGCACGATCAATGGCAAAAACAACCGGTAAATTTTGCAGCGCGACATCGTGCACCAATTGATCATACGCACGCTGCAAAAACGTCGAGTAAATCGCAACGACTGGGCGCATGCCTTCGCAGGCTAATCCTGCGGCGTAGGTCACCGCATGCTGCTCGGCTATACCCACATCGAAATATCGATCAGGGAATTGCTTGGCAAATGCCACCATGCCCGAGCCCTCGCACATCGCAGGCGTAATTGCCACTAGATTTTTATCAACGGCGGCCATATCGCAAAGCCAGCCGCCAAAGACTTCCGAAAAACTGGGCTTGATTGCTGGCTTGGCGATAATACCAACGGCGGGATCAAATTTCGGCACGCCGTGATAGAGGATTGGATCGGCCTCTGCACGCGCGTAACCACCGCCTTTTTTGGTCACAATATGAAAAAGCAATTGGCCATCGCGATCTTTTAATTTAGCGAGCGAATCGACCAGCAAAAGGATGTTGTGGCCATCAATGGGGCCGATGTAATTGAAGCCGAACTCTTCAAATAACGTGCCGGGAACGACCATGCCTTTGAGATGCTCTTCCCAGCGCGCGCCGAAGCGATCGAGCTGAATTTTGGAGAGCATTTTTTCGCCAACGCGGCGAATAGTGTTGTAACTGTTGGAGACTAGCAAACGGGCGAGATAATTATTGAGCGCGCCGACAGGCTCGCTGATCGACATGTCGTTGTCGTTCAACACGACTAAAAGCGGCGCATCCATCGCGCCTGCATTATTGAGCGCTTCAAACGCCATGCCTGCGCTCATCGCGCCGTCGCCAATGATCGCAACACTGCGGCGTTTTTCGCCCTTCAATTTTGCGGCGACCGACATTCCTAACGCAGCAGAAATTGAGGTCGAAGAATGGGCGACGCCAAACGCGTCGTATTCACTTTCGTGACGCGTAGGGAAACCTGAAATGCCTTGCCACATCCGCAATTTCGCCATATCGGCGCGACGACCGGTCAAAATTTTATGCGGGTAACACTGATGCCCAACATCCCACACCAAGCGATCATTGGGCGTATCAAAAACATAGTGCAACGCAACGGTGATTTCCACCGCGCCGAGATTAGACGCAAGATGCCCGCCCGTGCTGGCCACCGAATGCAAGATGAAATCACGCAGCTCACCGCAGAGCTGGGGCAATTGCGCGCGCGTGAGCTTTCTCAAATCGGCAGGGAATTGCACTGCATCTAAGAGCGGTGTCGGTTTCATACCAGTCATCGTTTTGGTTTTTTTCGGTAAATGGGATGATACTTCGGTATCGGAAATCGAGCGATTGCTCGGGAGTTCTGGAGTCAACGAAATTGCCATTGCAAGCCCTCTCTACTTCGCCTAAAGCTAAAACTTACGCCGCAACACTTCATCGGCGATCCCATGCAGCGCAGCCGCGCTTTCGTCCAGCGGGGCGAGACAATCATGTGCCGCGTCGGTCAGGCGCTGCGCGTGCTGCTTAGCCGCGTTGAGCCCCAAAATCGTAACGAACGTTGGCTTGCCCTGCAGCGCATCTTTGCCGGCGCTTTTGCCGAGCGCTTCGCTGCTGCCTTCAACGTCCAGGATATCGTCTACCACTTGAAATGCGAGCCCAAGTGCCTGTGCATAACTCGAAATGGCTTGCGCTACCTGCGGCGCAGATTTTGGCGCACAGGCAACGCCCATCATCGCAGAAGCATGAATCAACGCACCCGTTTTGAGCCGATGCATGGTCTCCAAACCATCAAGTTGCAACTTCGCGCCGACGTTAAACAAATCAATCGCTTGCCCGCCCGCCATACCGCCCGGACCTGAAGCGCGCGCTAGTAAGCCCACGAGCTGCACGCGCTGGGCATCACTCACCGGCGCACTCGCCAGTTGCGCAAACGCGAGCGGCTGCAATGCATCGCCCGCCAGCATCGCCGTCGCCTCATCAAATTGCACATGGCAGGTCGGTTTACCGCGTCGCAACACGTCGTCATCCATACATGGCAGATCATCGTGAATAAGGGAATACGCGTGAATCATCTCCACCGCGCACGCCACACCATCGAGCGCGGCCAAATCTGCGCCGCAGGTATTTGCCGCGGAATACGCCAGCAGCGCCCGAATGCGTTTGCCCGCATCGAGCGTCGAGTAGCGCATGGCCTCAATCAAGCGCGTGGGCGTGGGTTCCGGCGCATTCACCGCTGCGGCCAGCGCCTGCTCGGAGCGCTTGCGCATCGCGGCACTCCACCCGCTGTAATTGAAGCTCGCGCTCACGCTGAATCGTCGTTTAGGTTCAATGTTTTCAACACATCGCCATCGAGCACTTTCAGCTTTGCCTCTGCAGATTCCAGCTGCCCTTGCGCGTATTTCAGAAGCGTCGCGCCGCGCGCGTAGGCCGCGAGCGATGCCTCTAGCGGGAGCGCGCCATCTTCCATTTTGGCCACGAGAGATTCCAGCTCAGCGACCGCCGCCTCAAACGAGGCCGGCTCGGCGGTGGAAGTCGATTTCTTAGTCATAGCTTGCAGTTTACGGTCTATGGGATAATTCGCGTCCACTGTCATCCAGAGAAGCTTCTGGACGTTAAGTGGTCTGTTCCGGCCTTAACCTACCGCACGCGCTTGATTTTTATAAGCGAACGCATTGGGGGCGGCCGACTTAATGGTACTCACCGGAATCGTCCGGGTCTATTGTTGGGTTGGTTCGATGTCAAAAATCCACTCTGCCGGAGAGCTCGCTCTCGATTTTTCTACGCAACTGCCTGTGGGCAGCTACTTCAGCGAAGCTATGCTCGCTGCCGAGCGCGAAAAACTATTCCTCAAAGGCCCACGCTACGTTGGCCACGAGCTCATGGTGCCCAACGTCGGCGATTACCATGCGTTAAAGCAAGAGGCTGAGGGCCGCATCTTAGTGCGCAATAACCAAGGCATCGAAGTGATATCCAACGTCTGCCGCCACCGCCAAGCCAAAATGCTTGACGGCGCGGGCAACGTGCCCAATATCGTATGCCCGCTTCATCGCTGGACTTACGACCTGAAAGGCGAGCTGCTCGGCGCGCCCCATTTTGGCGATAAACCTTGCCTCAATTTAAGTAAAACGCCGCTGCAGCGCTGGAATGGCTTGCTATTTGAAAATAATGGCTTTGACGTCGCCGCAGCGATGAAAAACGTGAGCGTGATGGCTGATCTCGATTTCTCCGGCTACGTGCTCAATAAAGTGCAAGTGCATGAATGCGCCTACAACTGGAAATCGTTTATTGAAGTCTATCTCGAGGATTACCACGTCGGCCCGTTCCACCCCGGGTTAGGGCAATTCGTAACGTGCGACGATTTGAGCTGGGAATATGGCGAGCATTATTCCGTGCAAACCGTTGGCGTTAACGCTGCGCTGGAAAAATCGGGCTCACCCACCTACGCCCGCTGGCAAGAGCAAGTGCTGAAATATAGTGGCGGCAAAGCGCCGAAATATGGCGCGATCTGGCTCACGCTCTATCCAAACATTATGGTCGAGTGGTATCCAAATGTGCTCGTGGTCAGCACGCTGCATCCGCGTGGCCCGCAGCATACGACCAATATCGTTGAGTTTTACTACCCGGAAGATATTGCTCTTTTCGAGCCTGAATTCGTCGAATCGAATCACGCTGCTTATGCCGAGACGTGCGTCGAAGACGACGAAATCGCGCTGCGCATGGATCAGGGGCGCAAGATACTCTTAGAGCGCGGTGAAAATCAAGTTGGTCCGTATCAATCGCCGATGGAAGATGGCATGCAACACTTCCATGAATACCTGCGGCGCAGATTGGGCGCTTCAATCGCCTAAAGGCGCGGATACGTGAAATTTATCGCGTATCTGACGACTAATGCCGCTGCCAACTGATCGTTTTGCGCGAAGCAAGCTCTTTCAAATGCGCTTACCGAGCGAAGGTCATGAAGGCATCGCTCAGAACAAGAAGAATGACGTTCTTCAAGAGTGTTCGCATTTCTTGTTAGTGGTAACGTAGAAATCACCGGCGCAGCGCGGCTTTATTGGACAGTGCCGGTGTGGCTTGGCGGGTTACGCCGCCGTGCCATATTGGGTGACCGGCTCAAGGAGCATGTATTGCGTTTGGATTTCTTTACGCTCTTTAGAAATAGCATCGAAATTAGTGACTAACGCTTCGATAACAGGGTTTCGATTTTTTTCTTTGCCCCCAACGTGATAAAAGTGCTCTCGTGTAAGAACGCTATGTTCTGACCAAAGGCTTTTCACATACTCGTTTTCGCGATAATCATTGTGATGCCATGTTGATAGAATAAATTTTCCGCTGAAACTAGAGAGCTTGTTAAAAAGCTCTCGCTCGTGACAGTCGCCCCATCCATTGTAGTAATCGACATGCCGACCAATATATGGTGGGTCGCAGTAGATAACGTCGGCTGAGGATGCCTCTTCGATGGTTTTGATAAAGTCTTGGCACTTGAAGGTGAACTCTTTAGTCTTTATGAGTTTGCTCACCCAGCTGACTTGGTTGGTAATCTTCGTAATGTATGACTGAGCAAATCGTTGAGGCTTCCGGCAAAACGGGATATTGAAGCCGCCCTTTCGATTGAATCGAATCATGCCATTGAAGCCAGCACGATTGATAAACAAGAAATCAAGTGGCGAGTGCTCTGAATTAAATCGCTCTCTTACAAGGTAATAGTGATCCTCGCCCTTGGCTAAAAGAATTTCTCCTTCGCGGGTAAGAAATTCTTTAACTACCTCCGGCGTTATTTGACCAGTTGCAATACCGGTGTAAAAGTTAATAAGGTGCGGGTTTGTGTCGCACAAAATAGCCCGGCGTGGCGCAATATTGAAAGCCACTGCCCCTGTACCCATGAATGGTTCAATCCAAGTGCCATTGAAGTCGTTCGGAACTATGCTTTGTATCCATGGCACTAGTTTTGTTTTTATGCCTTGCGACTTAATCGGAGGAACGCCCACTTTCGTAATCATTCCTCGCCATTTCTTTTGTCTACGACCAAAGCAACGTCTCCGTTCTTGTACGCAACAAACTCTCGAAGATTGGAAATTTTCTTAGTAGCACCGCTTTCGTCTTGGACTGTAATCTTTTTGTAATTCATCCAATATTCGTCAAACCAATGCTCGCCAAGCTTTGAGAACATGCCCTTGCCGCTGACTATGTCGGCAATATTGTTGATGCTGCCGATGTTGGCTGTGTTTCCGCTTCCGCCTTTGTCACTTGCGATTTTCCATTTTTCTGTAACAAAGAAGTCGAAATTACTTGCCACGGACGCTATGGAATGCAATTCTGCAATTTTGTGGGATTTTGTTTCATCAATGGTTGCTCCGACCGCTCTGTCATAAATGATACCGAGGCAGAAATGGCCAGAATATGAACCGTAGGAGAACTGAATATTCTTGGTGCTTGATCTGTTCTCAAAATAGGCACCATGTGAGCCGAGCGTAAATCCATTGCACAAGTGCGGCTTCTTGGGATTTCTGTATGTGGTCTTGAAGTCAACGGCGAACCTAATGGACTCGTCACTCGCTTTTACAAACGAAATGTCTGGGTAGTAATTCTGATGCGTAGCAAGAACGACTTTGTATTCGTTGGCTTGTGCAAACGCGAGAATCTGTGGGAAAAGATGAATCTCAAGAATCTTTGACACGATTTTGGTATCTGATGAGATCGTGTAAATATTCTCGAAAATATCAATAAATCCTTTGACGGTCCATTGGCCATCATTCGTACTGACGTGACCTTTGAGTTCTGACACAAATTTCACGAGTTTTCTTGAAAAGCTCTCTTTTTCGGTCATCGTGCCACTACCCAGACTTTTGATAATTGGATATGTTACAGGCTCTAGAACCGGCGAGGTAGTGGTGTAGCTGCAATCACAGTTCGCGCGCGCCCAACGCTTGAGCATTGATCAGCGCGCGGGAGATGACGTGCGCGAGGCTTGAAATCGAAGCGGTTAGCATTTGCCGTACATTAGCATAGTCTACTTGACACCCCTGGTCTCGCTATGAATTCGCCGCTCACTTCCACTGCTACGCTCGCTGCGCATTTAGATGATCCAGACTGGATCATCGTCGATGTGCGCTTTGATTTAACCAACCCAAATTGGGGGCGGCAAGCCTACGCAGCCTCGCATATACCTGCGGCGCAGTTTATGGATTTAAACGACGATCTCGCGGGCAAGAAAACGGGGCGTAACGGTCGTCACCCGCTGCCCGATCCCGCCGCATTTGCCGCCAAGCTCGGCGCGATGGGTATTGATCGCTCTAAGCACGTCGTCGTTTATGATCAGGGCACGACAATGTTCGTTGGGCGGTTATGGTGGATGCTGCGCTGGCTTGGGCACGAGGCGGTGACTGTGCTCGACGGTGGTTACGCCGCGTGGGAAAAGGAATTGCGGGTGATCAGCTCAGCGATTCCAAAGCCGATCCCGACCGAATTTGTGTCGCACATTCAGACGCAAATGCAGATTTCTTCCGACGCCATCGTGAGCGGGCTTGCGCAGCGCGCGCACGCGATCGTTGATGCTCGCTCAAACGAACGCTTCACCGGCGCAGTTGAGCCGATCGACCCGGTGGGCGGACATATTCCGGGCGCGGTCAATCGCCCGTTTCCGCAAAACCTCGGCGCCGATGGAAAATTTCTACCTGCGGCGCAGCTGCGCGCGCAATTTGATGCCTTCCTCGGCGCAAAGCGCGGCGCAGAAATCATTCATTCTTGCGGGTCTGGTGTCTCGTCGCTTTCCAATATGCTCGCGATGGAGCATGCCGGCATCACCGGCTCGCGACTCTACGTTGGCTCGTGGAGCGAATGGAGCAGCGATGCATCGCGAGCGGTCGCGAAAGGTTAATTTTTTGTTGCTACCTGCGGCGCAGAATCTGCGCCGCAGGTAGCGAATTTTGAATGCGTTTGATCCCAGAATCTTAAATCGGTGAGACGCCGATACGAGCTCGCCGCCAAAAGGTCTAGCCCATATGGCGGCCCAAACTCCCCAATTTTGCAGATGACACCTAACGCTTAAACGCGCATTCTGACTCCATATCGCACGTCGCGATTTTTTGAATTGGAGTTATGTATGGCTACGGATCGTTCGAAACTTTCTCACCAATCGCAAGATCACCCAATCGATGGCGACACGCTGATGCAGAACGCGGATGTTGCTGACTTTGATCTGCCGCCTGCGGAACTTAATTCCCCGCAAAATTATTTGGTCATTGATCGCATGGAAGGCGCAGATCGTAGCGGATCACACCGCAAACAAACCGACAATACATTTGATTTCGTATCACTCGAAAATCATCCGGGCGTCGTTGCCGCAGAGCGGGCAAACTACATCTTCGGCCATCGCGGTGGTGACCTAAAAGCGGTCGAAGTGCATCATATTGATGATGCCCAAAAAGATACAGAACCCCACATGCCGAAGTGGAGCGGTATCGCCTACGCGCCCCGCGCGGCGCATGCGCTTAAGCGCGTGAGCTTGCGACGCAGGAGCGGTGCGCGCGTGCACCCTGAAGCGGTCTTCCCGCCCGATGAGCGCCAGATTTATTACCCGAGCGCGTATCCGTGGCGAATTATCGGGCGCATCTTTGTGTGGACGAATGCGTCCGCGCCAAACTGGGCGTGGTCAGGCAGCGCATCTCTGGTCGGGCGCAGCACGATCCTCACCGCGAGCCACGTCGTACCGTGGGATAGCGGCGGAAACTGGAAAGCGCTTTTCGTGCCCGCTTATTACGACGGCGCGTCGCTCTATGGTGCAAACGCTGCTTCTTGGATACTCTCGGCGCAAGGCTATCGAAACCACGACCAAGGCGACGATATGGCCGTAATGCGATTAGCACAACCCCTCGGTGAATGGCTCGGCTATTTCGGCTACAAAACTTACAACGACGATTGGGAAGATGGCAACTACTGGACTGTGGCTGGCTACCCGGGCGATCTATCTGGCGGCGCGCGCCCATCCGCCCATTATTGGTTTCCCATCACCGACGATGATAACGATGGCGCAGGCGTCGAGCTCGAATACCGCGCCGATACCAATAGCGGCAACAGCGGCGGCCCTGTCTTCGGTTGGTGGAGCGGTAAGCCGTACGTTGTCGGCACTCACTCCGGCTGGGAAGATAATTTTGGTGAGCCCAAGCAAAACGTTGCCGCAGGCGGCTCCGCGCTTTCTTCGCTCATCGGGTGGGCACGGGCGAATTGGCCGTGATCGCAATCAGCTAAATGCAGCGATACCTGCGGCGCAGATTCTGCGCCGCAGGTATCAGCGCGCGCAGCCTTACGCGCGCGTTGCTAGGCGCGTTGGGCAACGCAACAGTTCTATCGACGCCGAAGCCTATGCCTAGGGATTGACGGCACAATGCACGCATTCGTTTCTAGTTAAAAAGGGTTGCATGATTGCCGTGATTTTTGAGTTACGCCCGACTGCCGGGCGAGAAGCAGAATATTTCGGATTAGCCGCTCCACTAAAACCGGCGCTTGAAGTCTTTGATGGATTCATCTCCGTCGAGCGCTTCGAGAGCATTACCGAATCGGGAAAATATCTGTCTCTTTCATTTTGGCGAGATGAAGCCGCAGTAGTCGCGTGGCGCGCCTATGAAGATCATCGCGGCGCGCAAGCACGCGCGCGCAACGGAGTGCTGCAAGACTATCGACTCCGCGTCGCCGCGGTGACGCGCGACTATGGAATGACCGAACGCAGCCAAGCGCCCGCTGATTCGTTGGCGCATCATCAAGGATGACCGGAGAAATGACGATCACGTGTTTCATCCGCTATGAAATCGATCCCTTTCAAAAAGCAGCATTTACGCAATATGCCGAAAATTGGGGCCGCATCATTCCGCGCTGCGGCGGTCATCTCATCGGCTATTTTTTGCCAGACGAAGGTACGAACTACGAAGCATGGGGATTGATTAGCTTCGAAAGTTTGGCCGCGTATGAAACCTACCGTGCGCGATTAAAGTTAGATCGCGAGGGCGCCGAAAATTTTGCATGGGCGCAGCAATTAAGATTCATCCTTAAAGAGGAGCGTACATTTTTGCGCGGTATTCCCAGCACGCTGAACCAACGCGCCCAATTGCCAAGCGAGACATAGTGAAATCTGCTGAACCACGCTTTTATCGCATCGCCGCGCTGATGGGTGACCCCACGCGCGCGCGCATGCTCGCTATTTTGCTTGGCGGAGAATATCGCACCGCTGGCGAGCTCGCTACCGCCGCAAACATCACAGCGCAAGCTGCGAGCACGCAACTCGCGCAGCTCATCGATGGTGGTTTGCTAACCGCACGCACACAAGGACGTTATAAGTACTTCGCAATTGCGGATGCCGAAGTTGGTCATGCGCTGGAAGTGCTCTCGCTCATTGCGCAGCGAGACCGCGTTAGCGCGCGCTGGGATTCACCCACACAGCGCCATTTGAAATGCGCCCGCCGCTGCTACGGGCATCTCGCTGGCGGGCTCGGCGTTGCCCAATACCAAATGCTTATTGAGAGAAAATTCCTCGGCGCTCAAAGCGCCGGGCTCGCGCTGACGGCTGCGGGTCAGGCGTGGCTCTCAAAAATCGGCGTGGCTGCGCCAATGACTGCCGCGCATCGATTTGCTTACCCGTGCATGGACTGGTCAGAGCGAAAAGATCATCTCGCAGGCGCGCTCGCCAAATCATTGCTCGATTTGTATCTCGCAAAATCATGGGTAAAGCCAATCCCAAGCTCGCGGGCGTTAACCATCACATCAATTGGCAGTGTTGCATTGAAAAATGCACTGGGAATCGACATCAAGGCGCTGGAATAATCTTGAAATTATCATCAATACCTGCGGCGCAGAATCGAAGCTTTAGGGCTGGCTTTACCGTGCAGCGATTGAGCCTAGTCTTAACCTGATTTACTCGCATCACCGAGCAGATCCGCGCTCATTTGCGCGTCTCCCGCATCCGTTAAATCGGGCAACTCAGCATTGCTAATTTTGCCGAACGTGCGGGTGATTTTTTTGCTGGTGATATGAACGTCGCTCACATCTTTTTGCACTTTATCAATATCGGTTGCGAGCTTATCCATGCGTTGCTCAAAACGACTAAATTCAATGTCGAGCGCAGCGATATTGGCTTGAATCACCTTGGCTTGCTCGCGCATCTCAACATCGCGCAAGACCGCGCGCACGGTATTGAGCACGGCCATTAAAGTCGTAGGCGAGACGATCCAGACGCGCTTGACTTGCGCGTAATCTACGACTTCGGGGTGATACGCGTGAATTTCGGCGAAAACCGCTTCCGCAGGCACGAACAGCATCGCGCCTTCACTGGTCTCGCCGGGGATGATGTATTTGCTAGCGATCGCATCCACGTGCTTTTTAACGTCGCGGGCAAACTCACGACCGGCTAAATCACGCTCAGCCTTTGATGCGGCGCTATTGAAGGCGCGATGATAGTTTTCAAGCGGGAATTTGCTGTCAATGGCAATCGTGCCCGTCGGCGGCGGCAGCGTGAGCACGCAATCCGCGCGCGTGCCATTACTCAAACTGACTTGAAACTCAAAGCTTGATGGCGGCAAGGCATTGCGCACGATGGCTTCAAGCTGCACTTCACCAAAAGCGCCACGCGAGCGTTTGTCGCCCAAAAGTTCTTGCAAACTCACCACGTTGGTCGTGAGCCCATCAATTTTCTTTTGTGCCTCGTCGATGGTGGCCAAACGCTGCATCACATTAACAAACGTTTCGTTAGTGCGCTTAAAGCCTTCATCGAGGCGCTCATTAACCTTGCCGGTGATTTCAACTAAACGCTCGTTGACCGTCGTGGTCATCGTTTGCGCTTGCGTGCCCAATTGCTGCGAAATGGTTTGCAGCGTGGTTTGCAGCATCGTCTGATTCGCGCGCGCCTGCTCGGCCATTTTGCCTAACATTTGATCGAGCACATCAGTGCGCATTTGATCTTGACGCATCGTTAAAGCGCGCTGCAAATCGGCTAATCGGTCTAGCGTATCGCTGGTTTGTTTTGACAGATGATGGACGACATCGACCTGCATTTGCCCCACCATCTGCTGCGAGGCAGAAATATCGCGGCTTAAGCGCTCGCCGTGGCTCATCACATGCGACTGCACGTCTTGCGAAATTAAGCGCTGACGGTTTTCGGCATCGGCAGTGACTTGCTGGCTCACGGTTTGCGACGCGCTTTGCACATTAGCCACGACATGCGAGCGACTGCGCAAGACGATCCAAAGCGTGAGCAAAATCAACACTGCCAACGCAACAAAACCCAGCGCAAGAAAGAGCGAGAGATTTTCCATATCGCGGTTTTACATCACGCCTTGCGATTCGGTTTCTGCTAGAAGTAAAAAAGAAGCAAGCCAATGCGTCGCAACAAATTCGCCTTGCAATACCTGCGGCGCAGATTGCGCCATTCCGCGCTGTGCGATGGCATCGAGCGCCTGCGCTTGCGGGCAGCCGAGCGGCAACGCGCGGACTAACCCGCGCGCGCACCAAGCGCGCGAGAGATTGAGCCCATCCCAATGCACGAGCTGACCATCGCCGCGATCGCCAGGCACGACGCACTTTTCAAGCGGAGTCTCGGCAATGGGCACGGGCAAAAAAGCATCGAACCAAGACGAAAACTGCGCCGCAGGTAAGACGTGGCTTATCAGCAGCGCTTCAGTCAAGGTCGGCGATAAAAAATCAGTGCCCGACGGCTCCCAGAAAACGCCATGGGCGACATCATCGCCAAACCATGCAATCGCACGGGCGACGATGAGATCGGCCAGCGACCAGCGCGCGGAAAGCCGCGCCCACTGCAGGGCCAAGATGCAAGCGAAAGCAGTATTGCTGTGGACGCCGTGGCGCACCGGCGCTAACAACACCGGCAGATGCGCCTCAAAAGAAGTTGCAAAAAAATCACTGAGCGGCGCCAGGGCTGCCCGCCATTGCGGCGCGCGCGGATGGGTGCAAAGGCGTAACTCAGCATCGAGCTTGAGCAGCCAAGCCCAGCCGTAGGGCCGCTCAAAACTGCTTCGCCCTTGGGAAGCGACGTACGACAGTTCCGTTGCAATATTTTCAGGCGTCAGGTTTTGATCGAATACCTGCGGCGCAGTTTGACCCGCTGCAGCGGGGAATTGATTGAGCAATCGGGCAAGTGACCAATGCATGTGGACGCACGAATGCCAATCATAGCTGCCATGAAAGGCAGGGTGATGGATGCGCGGGGGTGCGATATCTGATTCATGCTGCATGGCGTGCAGCACGTGGTGTGGAAGCGTCGTTTCGATGGCGCTCTTCGCCAAGAGGGCGAGCGCTTGCGCCTGCCCAGTATCAATCATCGGCTATGATTTGGTGGCCGTTTGACCTGCTTCAGCTTCTGCCGCTGCCGCCAAAGCTTGCGCGGCAGATACGGTGTTGGCGCCTTTGGGCTCGCCAGGCGCTGCGCCGGGCTTTTTGCGGCGGGCAGTGCATTGCGCACAGATCCAACGCTTCATGCGCTGGGCATCGAGAATAAAACTTCCGCCGTCTCCCGCACGAAACGAATTGCATTTGTAGCAGTGGCGGCTGGCCGCCCGGGATAAATTCGAAGGTTCTACGACTTTGACTTCGGGTTGCGACGACATCGTTAAGGGCATTGGTCTTTCAGGCGACGCGCAAGTTTAACACGGAAAGCCTGCCCTTGGCTAGGCTGAGGCAAGTGCTATGGCGCAATTTCCGCGATAGCGTCGGTAATGATCGTATTAACCCCCATTTTTATCAGCGCACGCACTGCGGCTTCATCGTTACACGTGTAGCACATTACCGCGAGGCCATGCGCATGCGCCGTGGCCACAATCTCAGGCGTCAGCGCGCGCCAATTGCTATCGAGGGCGATGCAACCGAGGCGTTGGCAACGGGCGAGCCAATCCTCGGGCAGCTTATCTAAGAGCAAGGCGCGAGGGAGATGCGGCGCCGCTTCGCGCGCTGCGTCTAAAGCGATTTCAGAAAAAGAAGACAACAGCGGTAAAGGCTCAGCATTTGCCCATGATCGAGCGACCGCGCGCGCAACTGCAGCGCCGGTCTCGCGCTCGCGCCCGGCGCTCGGTTTGATTTCCGCGTTTACCGCAATTGCGTTGCCTTGGCAGAACGCCATTACTGCGGTAAAAGTGGGCATGGTCTCACCGACGAAGTGATGTGAATGCCAAGCACCGGCATCAAATTGCGAGATGCCATGCCACGACAAATCTGCAGCCCGGCCGACGCCATTGCTGGTGCGGTCAACGGTGTCGTCGTGCAGCAAAAAAAGCACGTCATCAGCGGATAACTTGACATCGAACTCAACCATCCGATAGCCAAACGAAGCACCCAAACGCATTGCTGCCATCGTATTTTCGGGAGCAAGCTTGCCCGCGCCCCGATGCGCAGCCATTGCCGGATACGGCCACTGCGTTGGGGGAATACTCAAAGCCGCACGCCGGTATCAGAGTCGAACCAATGCGCATGCTTAACATCAAACTCAACATGCAGCATTTCACCTACGCGCGGACGCGCGCCGTCGGGTAGGCGAACGATGACCCCCTGCCCGGCAAATTGTCCGTATGCAAAAGCGTCGGCACCGACCCACTCGATCATATCGGCACGCATTGAAAACAGAGCGAGCTTTTTATCGGCCAGCGCCCAATGCTCGGGCCTGATTCCAAGCGTTGCGTGCTTGCCTAACGTTGTTGGCGCATTCGCAATGGGCAGTGAAAAGCCCGATTTCAGCTCTAGCCTGCCAGCGCTCAATACGCCTGGTAGAAAAGTCATCGCTGGCGTGCCGATAAAGTTGGCGACAAACTGCGTCGCCGGTGCGGAGTAGACCTGCTCTGGCGTGCCTAAATGCTCGACCCGCCCGGCATTCATGACCAACATGCGATCCGATAGGGTCATCGCTTCGATTTGATCGTGAGTGACGTAAATACAGGTTGTGCCGAGCTCCGCGTGCAGTTTCTGGATTTCAAGGCGCATCTCAACGCGTAGCTTTGCATCGAGATTAGAGAGTGGCTCATCAAATAAAAAAACTTTAGGCTCGCGCACGATAGCCCGCCCCATTGCGACGCGCTGCCGCTGCCCGCCCGAGAGCTGCTTGGGTTTACGATCTAGCAGGCTACCCAACTCCAAAATGCCAGCGGCCTTATCGACCCGCTTTTTAACGTCATCTTTACTAAACCCGCGGATCTTTAAGCCATAGGCCATATTTTCATAAACGCTCATATGCGGGTAGAGCGCGTAGTTTTGGAAAACCATCGCGATATCACGGTCTTTGGGCTCGAGATCATTAACGACCCGACCGTCAATCAAAATTTCGCCAGAAGAAATCGGCTCGAGGCCCGCGACCATACGCAACAAGGTGGATTTCCCGCAACCGGACGGGCCAACGATGACTAAAAATTCACCATCGGCAATACGCATATCGACGCCATGAACTACAGCGTTCGTACCGTAACTTTTTTTGACATTGCGAAACTGCAGATCAGCCATAAAACCTCACGGGGGCGTTAAGAGTTGCGCCGCAGGTATTGTAGGCATAGATGATTAAATTTGCGTTAACGATATTCAATCGTAGTCGAAACGTACATTTTCGTGGGGTAACCAGCCCTGCAGCTTGGTGAGCAGCAAGTCGTGTGGCACGACATTCCACTGTGCTCCAAGCGTTAAAGTGCCCCGACTTGCGCCGCAGGTATACGCGATACGCACCGGTAGCGTTCCGTTAGGCGTGTAGGGCTGCAGCGAAGTCATCAGTTTTTTGGTATCAGCCTGACCGTTGAGCGCGATGGAGAGTCGCTTGGCAAAGCGTTTGCGTGCTTCGTTGAGATCCATCAAGCTATCGGCGACGGTGCGCAGCCCGCCGCCATACTCGGAATCGCCGCCACGCCGATCTTCGCTCACACGACCTTCGATAATAATCGGCTGGTCTTCTTTCAACCAATGCCGATTTGCGTCAAAGACTTCAGCGAAAACCATAACGTCAACGCTCGCGGTCGCGTCATCAACGGTCACAAAACACATCTTGCCGCGCTTGCCCATCTGGACGCGCACGCCAGTGATGATGCCTGCAAGCATTTGCTTGTCAGGCCTTGGCTGCAGCTTGGCAAGCGAAGTGCGCCCGATATATTGCAACTCATGGCGATAGGAATCGTAGGGGTGGCCGCTTAAATAAAGTCCAAGTGCAGCTTTTTCATGGGTCAGTAATTCGAGTGTGCTCCAGCTTTGTGCGGTCACTAATTCCAGCGCGGGCGTGTCGCCTTCACCGGCATCGCTAAATAGCCCACTTTGCATTTCGTTGCGGGCAGCCTGATCGGCGCTTTCAAGCGCCAACGGGATCGAAGCAAAAACCCGCGCTCGATCAGCGTGTAGCCCGTCAAACGCACCACCTTTGACGAGCACTTCAAGCGCGCGGCGATTGACAACTGATTTGTCGACCCGATGACAAAAATCAAATAGGTCTTTGAATGCGCCACCCTGAGCACGCTCGGCAACGATATGGTGCGCAGCACTTTCCCCCGCGCCCTTAATTGCGCCCATTCCATAGCGGATTTCCACGCGATTGATGGCCACGAATCGGTACTCCCCGCTATTAATGTCGGGCGCAAGCACGCGCAGATCGCAGGCTGCAGAATCATCTAAAAACTCTTTGACCTTAGCGCTATCGCTCATCACCGCACTCAAGTTGGCGGCCATAAACGCAGCGGGGTGATGCACTTTGCAGTACGCGGTTTGGTACGCGACGTAGGCATACGCGGCAGAATGAGATTTGTTAAATCCGTAGCCAGCAAAGGTCTCCATCTGATCAAAAATTTCGTTGGCGACCTGCGGCGTAATTTGTTTTTCTTGCGCACCTTTCAAAAAGACTTCACGTTGCTGCGCCATTTCTTCGGCTTTTTTCTTGCCCATCGCGCGACGCAACAAATCTGCCCCGCCAAGCGAGTAGCCACCGAGCACCTGCGCGACTTGCATCACCTGCTCTTGATAGACCATGATGCCTTGCGTTTCCGCGAGCAGCGGCTGCATACGCGGATCAAGGTACTCAACTTTTTCTTTGCCATTTTTTCGTAAGCAAAAACTGGGGATGAACTCCATCGGGCCCGGGCGATAGAGGGCATTGAGTGCAATTAAGTCTTCCAATCGATCAGGGCGCGCTTGAATGAGCGCCGAGCGCATGCCAGACGATTCAAACTGGAAAATAGCAGTCGTTTCGCCTTTTTGGAAAATTTTATAAACCTGTGGATCGTCGAGAGGTATTTTGTAGCTATCAAAAATTTCATCACCGGGCGCTAGCCGCAGCGCGCGAATACTGCGCACGGTGTGGTCAAGCACGGTTAAGGTGGTTAAACCCAAAAAGTCAAACTTGACTAAGCCCACGGCCTCGACATCATCTTTATCAAACTGGCTAACCATTGCTGTGGAGCCATCTTGGGCATACAGAGGGCAAAAATCGGTCAATTTGCCAGGGGCAATGAGCACGCCGCCAGCATGCATGCCAACGTTACGGGTGAGCCCTTCGACTTGCTGCGCGAGCGCAACGCATTCGCCCACATCATCTTCCTGCTCAACGCGCTGCTTGAGCATCGGCTCCATTTCTTTAGCCATTTCGAGCGTGATTAACTTCCCCGGCTGAAACGGAATCAGCTTGGCAATGCCATCGACAAAGCCGTAGGGCAAATCAAGTACACGCCCAATATCGCGCACGGCCGCTTTCGCTGCCATCGTGCCAAAAGTCGCGATCTGCGATACGGCATGCGCGCCATATTTTTGGCGCACGTAATCAATGACGCGATCGCGCCCGTCTTGGCAGAAATCAATATCAAAGTCGGGCATCGACACCCGCTCGGGATTTAAAAAGCGCTCGAAAAGCAAGCCGTAGCGAAGCGGATCAAGATCGGTGATTCCCAACGAATACGCAACCAACGAACCCGCACCCGAGCCCCGCCCGGGGCCAACGGGTACGCCGTTACCCTTCGCCCAGCGAATGAAATCGGCAACAATCAAAAAATAGCCCGGAAAACCCATCTGCACGATTGTTTTGATTTCAAAATCGAGGCGATCAACATAGCGCTGCTTATCGGCAGCGATGTCTTGGGGCAAGATGTCGCCGTTGGCGATTCGCTGTTCAAATCCATCGAAAGACTCGATACGCAAATGCTCGGCGAGCGAGCGATTTTCTGGGGTTTCGAAATCGGGGAGATAGGCCTTACCAAGTGTCATCTCGAAATTGCACCGCTTGGCAAGCTCGACGGTATTTGCGATGGCAGCTGGCACATCAGCGAAGCGCTCAATCATCTGCGCTTGCGTGCGGAAATGCTGCTCTTGGGTGAAATCCCGCGGGCGGCGCGGATTACCCATCGTAAATCCTGCCGCAATGCAGACCCGCGCCTCATGAGCCTTGAACTCCTCCGCTTTCAAAAACTGCGTTGGATGCGTAGCAATCACGGGGATCAAAAGCGCTGAAGCAAGCTGTAGCGAATGCCCAATCAAGGCCTCAGTATGGGGCGCGCCAGCACGCTGAATTTCGAGGTAAAACCGATTGGGAAATTGTGCCTGCCACCATTGGGCTGCAGCGCGCGCTTGTGCAGATTGGCCAGAAAGAATTTGGCGACCAATATCTCCCGCGTTAAAGCCCGAAGTCGCGATCAAACCAGTTGTGTTTTCTTCGATCCATGATCGGCGAATGACGCCGCGCCCGTGCGCTTGATCGCCATAAGCGCGGGTCAGCCAGTCACACAATCGCAAATAACCATCACGATTTTGGGCGAGCAGGAGCGCACGATACGGAGCGCCGACGTCGTCGATATTCTCAATCCACGCATCAATGCCAACAATGGGTTTGATGCCTTTTTCACGCGTGGCTTTATAGAATTTGACCAAGCCAAAAAAATTTGCAGCGTCGGTAATCGCAAGTGCGCCTTGATCGTCGTCAGAGGCAGCGTCAACAATTTCATCGACGCGCACGGTGCTATCGGTAATTGAAAATTCTGTGTGCAGACGAAGATGGACGAAACGTGGGGCGCTCATGGTACGCATTGTAGAGCGTGCGTTGGGATCAAATCTGCGCCGCAGGTATTTTGCGCGCGCTTAGCAGCACAATACTTGCGGCGCAGATTTTGTGCTTTTCAAGGCTTTTTAGAAGCGCATTTCGAGGCGTAGCGTTACGTTTCGATAGTTTTTTGCGTTTGAGAGCGTACTTATCTGCTCAAAATCAGTCAGCGTAATACTTTCCGTCACGGTGTCGCTCGGTGAAAAATTGGATGCTGTTAGGCGCACTTTCGTTTGCGTATCAACGGTCCAAAGCGCGTAAAGATCTCCAACGCGCTTTAAGTTCACCGAATTTTCAGCCAGATTAGTGGTTTGCGTGGTAAATCCTGGCGTCCACGCCATATTGCCACCTACAGAGACCGGCGTGCCGCGAAACCGATAGTCAGCACCAATATTGGAAATAAACTTTGGTTGATCGTTGATGCGATTATTCGGGCCAATCACATCTTTCACCTTCGAGCGCAGCAGGCTTGCGTTGAACCGAAAGTTAACTGGAATTGCGCCTTCAACAATTTCAGTCAGCGAAAATTTCGTATCAAATTCCACGCCTTGCGAGAAGGCTTCGCTGAAATTTTGAGGCCGAGAAACGTAGCGTGGGCTGGTCGCCCATGAAACTGACTCTAGGGCGGTGACATTACGAATTAAATCCGTAATCTGCCGGTGAAATAAATTTACTGAAAACACGCCGCCGGATTTGAAATACTGCTCATACGCCAGATCAATGCCATTAGCACGCTCAGGCTTAAGCGTTGGATTTCCCGCGCGATCAGCATTCACAATCGTATTCGCACCGGGCGCTGGATACTGGGTATTTAAAAATGGCCGTGCGAGCACTTGATCTGTAGAAGGCGGTCGATAGCTTTGGGTTAAGCTTAGCCGAATTTGTTCACGGCTCGGCGGATCAAACCGATACACCAGATGCCCGAGCGGCGTCAGCACTTTACTCACATTTTTGACGTCGTTTTCACTACTCTTGCTGGTGGTATTGATCGTCTCATATCGTACGCCGAGGTTTGCGCCCCATTTTGAGGAAATTTCCCATTCATCTTGCAGATAAAGTGCGATCCTTCGCGAACCGGCGTTGAACTCTTCTCCAAGATCGGCTAATTGCTGCACGCCGTTATTAAGCGTTATGCTGGTTTGATCGCGATCAACCGATTCGATTTCTGCGCCGGCGGTCAAACTATGCTTGCCCTCGCCAACGTTACGCATGAGCTTGCCTGAGAGATTCCAAGACCGATCGCGCGAGATCGTGTCGGTTGAGGAAAGTAGCGTCGCCACGCCAGCGCGGTCAAAATCTTGCGTTTTCAGGAAGGCTTCACCGCGAAATGCACCAATGCCACCCCGTAGCTCGTAACGGGTCTCCGCATCTAAGCGCTTATTGAGGTTGACGTTGATGCGTGAAGGCGAAAAGTGCCCGAGGAATGCACCATCTCGCACGGCATAAGGCTCTGGGCGCGTGCCCAGCGTTTGAGTCAAATTTTGATGCCATGTATTGTTGGGCGCATTTGCACCGGTAAAGAGCATCACGCCAAATTGCTCGCCCGCGCCAAGCGCCCATTGCATGCGGGCATTCACGAACACACTTTTTGTTTGATTGTCGCTTTCTGAATCGCCAAATTGCTCCACGAGTTTCGCGCGGGTATCGCGATTGAAAAAGCGGGTGACGTAATCGGACTCGTTCCTGAGATGGCCGAGATCGCCGTTGACGGTGATAGACCATGTGCCTTTATCGCCAAATTTATCGTTGCGGGTAAACGAGGCACGCGCAGGGTACACGCCATTTTCTTCGGTCACGCCTATTTGATAATCGTTGTCGGTCTTGCGGATCGGTTCGCGTAAAACGATATTGATCGTGCCAGCAATCGCCCGTGCGCCAGTCTCTGCTGTGGGGGCACGTAAGATTTCTATGCGCTCGACTTGCTCTGGGGTTAATTGATCTAGCGAAAATCCGGGCGGGATGCGCTGGCCATCAATCAATATTTGGGTAAAGCCACCGCCCATTCCGCGCATGGCAATAGGCCCACCGCGACCCGGCCGTCCCCCTTGCGTTACACCCGGAAGCCTGCGCATCACTTCGGAAATATTGCTATCGCCATATTGCTGAATATCTTCGCGGGTGATGATGATTTTTGCTGCGGAAGAATTACGCCGCTCCTCGGTTGCGTTGACTTTACCGGTAACCTCGATCTTATCGACTGCCTGCGGCGCTTCTGGTTTCGCAGCGGACGGCGGCGTTGGCGTCGTCGGCGTTGGCTCGGTGGGTACGGTTGGCACGGTGGGCGGTGGCGCAATCGGCGGTGGCGGCGTCTGCGCAAAGGCAATACCTGCGGCGCAGTTTAGAGCTGTGAAGAGCACAAATGTGCCCGTCTTTTTTTGAAACGTCTTTAACCGATGCACTGCAATTCCCCAAAAATTCTAATCTGAGTTTACGGTGCTTCGACCGGCGGCGTGAGATCGCGTTCCGTGATTTTCATGTTCGATTTGAAACGAAATGCAACCAACGCAATGGACGCTGACGTAAAGCGCGCGCTGCCCTAAACTAACGGTGTGAATTTAGACATCATTGATCACGCGTTCTCCGAAGCTGGCGCGCTCGCAAAATCGCAACCCCACTTCCGCCCGCGTGCTGCGCAGCAGGAAATGGCGCGCGCCGTCGCGACTGCATTGCAATCAAACGGCACGCTCGTCGTCGAAGCGGGCACTGGCACGGGCAAGACCTACGCCTATCTCGTGCCGGCATTACTCTGCGGTGGCCGGGTCATTGTCTCAACTGGAACGAAAACGCTGCAAGATCAGCTTTTTGACCGAGATTTGCCCGCTGTTCGCGCGGCATTCCCGATGCCGATCGAAGCTGCACTTTTGAAAGGGCGCGCCAACTACGTCTGCCGTCATCACTTGGAACGCACCCAAAGCGAAGGCCGCTTGCATAGCCGCGAAGATGTGGTGGCGCTGAGCAAAATCGCGACCTTTGCAGAGCGTTCAGCCTCTGGAGACAAGGCAGAATGCACCGACGTGCCCGATGATTCGCGCATTTGGCAAAGCGTCACCTCGACGCGCGACAATTGCTTGGGCAGCGACTGCAAGCATTACGACAATTGCTTCGTCATCAGCGCGCGCAAAGCTGCAATGAAAGCCGAGATCGTGGTGGTGAATCACCACTTATTTTTTGCCGATTTGGCGCTTAAAGATGAAGGTATCGCTGAGCTATTGCCCGCCTGCAATGCGGTGATCTTTGATGAGGCACATAAGCTTCCGGAAGCGGCGACGCTTTTTTTTGGGGCGCAAACGACGAGCGGGCAATTAATTGAGCTCGCCCGCGATATCGAGCTCACCATCCGTGCGCAGGCAAAAGATGCCGTTGATGTGGTGACCTATGCAAACGATATTGGATTGGCAACGCGTAAGCTTAGGCTCACGCTCGGCACGACACCTTTCAAAAAACCGCACTTTGATGCGCTTGATAGAGATGGCGTGCGCGAAGCGCTGGATGCGCTGGTGACGGCGGTTGCGCTCTGCGAAGGCGCACTCGAGCCACAAGCCCAACGTTCGGAAGATTTAGGCTTGCTGCTTGCGCGCACAACACAGCTGCGGCAAGCGCTATTGAGCTGGCTAAACGCTGCCGACGATGGCACGATCCGTTGGCTGGAAGTCAATGCCGGTAACTACGTTTTGCATGCAACGCCATTTTCAATTGCAGACATATTTAGCAAGCAACGCGAGGGTAATGCAAAAGCATGGATCTTTACGTCGGCAACGCTTTCAGCCGCTGGCTCGTTTGATCATTTTTCGTCGCAGCTTGGGCTTATTGATGCCACTTGCGCAACGTGGGAATCGCCCTTTGATTACGCGCGGCAAGCGGTGTTGTACGTACCTGCGGCGCAGTTTCCGCTTCCCAGTGCGCCCGAGCATACAGACGCAGTGATCGAGGAATCAGTCGCACTCGTTTGCGCAAACGGCGGCGGTAGCTTTTTATTATTTACATCCCATCGTGCGCTAAAGGCTGCCGCTGAAAAAGTGCCTGATATGCTGAAGGCTGCGGGGCAAGATCGACTTGTGCTCACGCAAGGGCAGGCGCCGAAGCATGAGTTATTGTCCCAATTCCGTAACGCTGGCAATGCGGTCTTGCTTGGAAGCCAAAGTTTTTGGGAAGGCGTAGACGTTCAAGGCGATGCGCTTTCATTGGTCGTCATTGACAAGCTTCCGTTCGCACCTCCAGATGATCCTGTGCTCGCGGCGCGCTTAAAAAACCTTGAAGATAATGGTGGCAATGCGTTCGCGCAATGGCAATTGCCGCAAGCTGCGATTACGCTCAAACAAGGCGCAGGCAGATTGATTCGCAGCGAAACCGACCGCGGTGTATTGGCAGTTATGGATACGCGGCTGGTCGATAAAGGCTACGGCAAGCACTTACAAAAGAGCTTGCCGCCGATGGCGCGTACTCGAAACAGCGAAGGCGTACGCAAGTTTCTAACTTCACTGCGCAATTCCACACCCTCGACGTAGCGCGGGGATTTTGGTGTAAATATCCCAATTTCAATGACTACGGTGCGATATTTTTTCGCCCTCTTGAACGCTTGAGTGTCGCTCCCACTATTGATTCATGCGCGAAAATATTCCGCACTTTTTGATACTTGGAGCTGATGATGCATTCCCATTTTTCATATACACCCGCCTCACGCCTGCTGCATTCGGTATTTGCGCAAAATGCAAATGCCGTTACGTCTGCAGAGCTTAATATCGACGTCGTTGAATCTGACGCTGCTTTCACCCTACGCGCGGATATTCCCGGCGCTAGCAAAGAAGATGTCAGCGTTAGCATCGACGGTAACACCGTAAAACTTGAAGTCGTATTCAAAGAAGATCCGGCGGCCGACGCTGCGCTACCCGTCTGGCGCGAACGGCGCACCGGAAAAGTCAGCCGTGCATTGAAATTTGGTCAGCCGATCGATGGCGATGGCGCGAGCGCAAAGCAGGAGCATGGCGTACTAACGCTCACGTTGCCGAAAAAAGGGAGTGCGCAGATTAAGCGCGTTACGATTCAGTAACGTCCGGCGCGAAGGTCAAAAATCGACGCGTACCTGCGGCGCAGATTTTGCACTTTTTAGCGCGCCCTGCGCCGCAGGTATTCGATGAAGGATCGACCGCTAGGCGACACGCGCGGCAAGTGTTTCCCAGCGGGCGAGTTTCTGTGCTATTTTCGATTCGATGGTGGGAATCCGGGCGTTAAGTGACGCAGCTTGCTTGGCATCTGTGCGGAAAATTTCGCCGCCGTTGAGCGTTTTCAATACATTGCGCTGCTCTTGTTCGAGCGCATCAATTTCATCGGGTAGCTGATCAAGTTCGCGTTGCTCTTTGAAGGAAAGCTTGGGTTTCCGTGCAGGATCATCGTCACGCTTGATGGGTTGTTGCGACGCGGTAATTGATACCTGCGGCGCAGTTTCTTTGCTTTTAAGCGAATTCATCAGTGCGCGTTGGGCTTTCCAATCGGTCACGCCACCTTCGTATTCGCGCCAAACACCCTTTTCTTCAGCAACCAATAAGCTCGTGACGACACCGTCAAGAAAGGCACGGTCGTGACTGACGATCAATACAGTCCCAGGATAGTTACCGAGGAGCTCCTCAAGTAGCTCGAGCGTATCAATATCAAGATCGTTAGTGGGCTCATCTAAAACGAGCACGTTCGCGGGACGGGCAAAAAGCCTTGCGAGTAGTAGGCGATTGCGTTCGCCACCTGAGAGCGTTGAAACGGGCGAATTTGCGCGTTCGGGCGCAAACAGAAAGTCGCTCAAATAGCTCATGACGTGCTTGCGCGCGCCCGCTATTTCAATCCACTCGCTGCCCGGGCTGATGAACTCGACAAGCGTTGCGTTTACATCGAGCGCATCGCGCATTTGATCGAAATACGCGACAGTAACGTTGGTGCCTGTGCGGATCCCGCCCGAATCAGCAGTTTCTTCGCCAAGAATCATTCGCAAAATAGTCGACTTACCTGCACCGTTGCTCCCGATAAGGCCAAGCTTATCGCCTCTCAGTACGGTCAACGATAAATCTTCGCAAATAACAATATCGCCAAATCGCTTATTGACGTTGGTGAGTTCCGCAACGAGCTTCCCGGAGCGCGCGCCTGCATCCAAATCCAACCGTACAAGCCCTACTTGACTTCGACGCTCGAGGCGGCGCTCGCGCATCACTTCAAGGCGAGAAATTCGGCTCACGCTGCGCGTCCTGCGTCCTTCAACGCCTTTACGAATCCAAACTTCCTCTTGTTTTAGAAGCTTATTTTCCTTCGCTGTCATCACACTTTCATGCGCGAGCTGGGCTTCCTTTTCAACAAGATATGCTGCGTAGTTCCCTTCATAACTGTTAAGTTTGCCTCGATCAAGCTCAACAATTTTGGTCGCAACGTTATCCAAAAATGCTCGATCATGCGTTACGAACATGACCGACCCACGATAATTAGTGATGAGCCCTTCGAGCCACTCAATCGCGTGCATGTCGAGGTGATTCGTAGGCTCGTCCAGCAAAAGCAATTCGGGCTGCGCGACGAGTGCCTGCGCAAGCGCAACGCGCTTTTTCATTCCGCCAGATAGATCGCCAATTAGTCGAGTGCCATCGAGACCTAGATTGGTCAGCGCGGTTTCGACGCGTTGCTCCCATGTCCAACCATCCCTTGCATCGATTTCTGTTTGTAATTGATCCAACAAATGCATCTCTTCATGGGTAATGTTTTCGTACCGACTTCGGAGAGCTTTAATCTCGCTTAGACCTTCGCTTACCGCCTCGAAAATCGTATGTTCGTTTTCTAGCGCTGGTTCTTGCGGAACGTATGCTATCTGGAGACTGTGCTGGGTGTTGATGGTGCCTGAGTCGCAGGCGATGAGGTTTGCGAGGATTTTGAGCAGTGAGGATTTGCCTGTGCCGTTGCGGCCGATCAGGCCGATGCGCTCGCAGGGTTCGATGGACAGATTAGCGTTATCGAGGATGGGCCAATGTCCGAAGGCGAGCTCGGCGTTGCGAAGCGACAGGATGGACATGGTTGTGGGTAGAGTGGGGTAGAAGTGGTTTGTCTGAGCGCCCAAGCAAATCGGCGCTCTACTGAGCGCCGATGCGGAAAGTGCAAGTGCAAGATTTACTTTTGGGCTTTGCCTTAGCGATTTAAATCTAACTCGGTATCAAGCGACGTGGCTGCTTAACTAACCACTGCTGCAACAGCAACAACAACAGCCGCCACTGGGATATCGATTTAATTCTAAATAAACTGCTAAAGCAAACATAATGGGGGAGTCTGACGCTGTCCTACTTTCACGCGGGTTGCCGCACTATCATTGGCGCTGAGGCGTTTCACGGTCCTGTTCGGGATGGGAAGGGGTGGTGCCACCTTGCTATGGGCGTCAGACTTAAACGGTACGCTGACTCGCCTGACTTCACGTAGCAGTGCAAGGCACACGCAACGCTCGTTTTTAGGCGAATCATCGTTTGGAAGAAGTAAGTTTGTGTCTGGGCGACAGAATGAAGTGTTTCAAATTTTATGAATCAATGAGCATCGTACTGTTCTATCGCTTTTACTGAATTGATCATCTTTTTCAGATGCACAATCCACAAGCTGTGTAGATATGTAGAGCTATAGGATCAAGCTGCACGGGCAATTAGTATCAGTTAGCTTAACGCATTACTGCGCTTCCACACCTGACCTATCAACGCGGTGGTCTACCGCGACCCTTCAGGGAGGTTAAACCTCCAGGAAACCTAATCTTCGAGCGAGTTTCCCGCTTAGATGCTTTCAGCGGTTATCTCTTCCGTATATAGCTACCCGGCGATACGACTGGCGTCATAACCGGTACACCAGAGATACGTCCACTCCGGTCCTCTCGTACTAGGAGCAGGCCTCGTCAAGTTTCCAACGCCCACGGCAGATAGGGACCAAACTGTCTCACGACGTTTTGAACCCAGCTCACGTACCTCTTTAAATGGCGAACAGCCATACCCTTGGGACCGGCTACAGCCCCAGGATGAGATGAGCCGACATCGAGGTGCCAAACACC
>JANPBT010000079.1:0-1534 GCA_031430575.1 Betaproteobacteria bacterium
CCGCCGCCCGCGTTTTCGGTGCCATCTTCGCCGCGACCGTTGGGCGTATCGTGATGGCTTCCCTGGTTGCGGTTTTCATTGTGCCCGGACTCGTATTTTTTCCCCTCAGGCTTACCGTCATCATGACTTTGCTCAACAGGACGCGCTGGTCAGCGATCCCGCCTGCGGCAGCGGCCGCATGCTCATCGCCGGCATTCGCCGCAACCGTTTCGCAACCTTCATCGGCACCGACGTGGACCTCACCTGCGTGCACATGACGGCGCTGAACTGCTTGGTGCGCAACGCCACCAGCTACATCATCATCAACGGTAACAGCCTGACACTGGCCACCCACGGCGGCTACCACGTGCGCCGTTCACCCTTCGGCGGAGAACTGTATCGGCTCAGCCAAGAACAAACCGATCATCTCATCCGGCTACCCTTCAGCCCACCAGACGTATCTACAGCGCTTTCCAGCGCCGAACCCGGCCCGACTGTTCAGGAGCCATCAAAAGAGGCTCAGGCGGCGTTGGAGGAGGTGGCGAAGTCATTTCCGGCCAATAAGCGCGGGCAGGGAGAATTTGGGTTTTGATGTGGTGGCGCAAACCGTTGAATCTATACAAAACCGGACTCCGGCCCGTGCGCGATATCCGATGCAATGACCGTCTCCGACCACGTCTGCTTGTTGAGGTATCGCGTCGGCTGACGCTACTTCCTTGGTTTATTGACAGAGCAACATGCGCCGCCCGTGCCCAAGCGGCTGAACACACGACAGGTTTCGGATCGCTTCTTCCATCGAGCAGTCGCCGCCCGTCGATTTTGACCCACAGCGCCATAAGATGCGGTCGGAGCGTGCCCTTGCGGGATAGGTCTGCTTATGATCATCGCGTCAGGAAGATGCACTTTGGCAACGGGCCAGACGTCAGCCTAACTAGGCGCGGTGGTCAGCAGAAACGCAAACGGGACATTGGTTGCGGGCCGGATCACGGATTGTGGTAGCGTGCCGCCACGTTGAGCAAGAGTGGAGGAAGATCCCAATGAACCCGAACAAAGCACTTTGGGAAAAGGGTGACTTTACTCGCATAGCGCAGAGCATGAGAGAGAGTGGAGAGGCGCTCGTCAAGGAATTGGGAATCACAAAAGGGCTCAAGGTCTTGGATCTCGGATGCGGCGATGGAACGACCGCTTTGCCGGAGGCAAGGCTTGGAGCAGACGTGTTGGGCGTCGATATCGCGAGCAACCTTGTCGAGGCTGGGAATAAGCGCGCCAAGGAGCAGGGCCTCCGCAACTGCAAGTTTCAGGAAGGCGATGCGTCCAATCTGCAGCCGCTGAAGGATCATTCTTTTGACCTCGTTGTGAGCATCTTTGGCGCGATGTTCGCGCCAAAGCCTTTCGATGTGGCCAAGGAGATGGTGCGCGTGACTCGACCCGGAGGTCGGATCGTGATGGGAAACTGGATTCCGAATGATCCGACATTGGTGGCGCAAATCCTGAAAATCAGCTCCGCATACTCACCACCGCCGCCGGAAGGTTTCATTAGCCCTATGACGTGGGG
>JANPBT010000080.1:0-31184 GCA_031430575.1 Betaproteobacteria bacterium
TGTAATCAAGAAATGCAGTGCCAGTAACGTCTGCCCAAACCGATGTGCTCGCGCACAATGCAGCAGCGACGCCTGCTGCGCGTAGATAAATTTTCATTAAGTCAAAACTCCTGGATATGCACTGGCGCGTAACGGATTACGCGGTCGCTTTTGATTTTCCTCTGGCTCTTGCTAATCCAACCCGGAGCCGGGAAAATTCTTGTGCGAAGGATACCGCCCTTGCCCAGTGCAATGCAAGCAATTTATGCGCATATTGCGCACATTTCAAAACAATCATTGCGCCCAAATGGCGCACGGTTAGCAAAACTAATTTAAATCTCGATGCTGTCGCTATATGGCGACGGAGACTCACCTTTGCGATTGTTCGGTCGGGTTGCGTTTCAGCGCGCGCTCATCTGCAGATCGCCTAATCAAGCATTTCAGATAAAAACTGAGTAATGACTACACGCAATCGCCCCCCTAAAGCTGCAATACCTGCGGCGCAGAATTCAGCAAAAAACGCCCCAAAAAACGCGATACGCTTGCGCGGCGTACGCCAAAACAATCTTAAAAATCTTAACGTTGATTTCCCAACCGGCCAATTGACTGTCGTTACCGGCGTTTCCGGTTCAGGCAAAAGCTCGTTGGTTTTTGATACGCTCTATGCCGAAGGGCAACGCCGGTATGTCGAGACATTTTCTCCATACGCGCGACAGTTTCTCGACCGAATGGATAAGCCGCAGGTCGACGCGATCGAAGGCGTGCCCCCAGCCATCGCGATCGACCAAACCAACCCGGTGCGCACCTCGCGCTCGACCGTTGGCACGATGACTGAGATCAACGATCATCTGAAACTTCTCTTCGCCCGTGCGGCTCGCCTGTATTGCCAAGGCTGTGGCGCGCGCGTCGAGCGCGATTCGCCGGAATCGATTTACATTGATCTGAAAGCGCGGGCGCACAAAGCCAAAGATCCGCGCGTGGTGATTTGCTTCCCGATTGCGATTCCCGAAAATTTCACCAATGCAGAAATAGAAGCCCACTTGCTCGCGCAAGGCTACACGCGGATGCACGCGCGCGAGGGCGCAACGCTCTATGTCACCCAAGATCGCTTTCGCGTCGGCACCACCGAGCGCGCGCGCACGATGGAAGCACTCGATATCGCGCTGCAACGCGGGCATGGCCAACTCACCGTATTTGCCATCGCTGAAGATGGCAGCGAAACGCGCTGGCCCTATAGCGCGACGCTCACGTGCGCGCCTTGCAATATCGCCTACAGTACGGCAGTGCCTTCGTCGTTCTCGTTTAACAATCCGCTGGGCGCGTGTGAAACCTGCCGCGGCTTTGGTCGGGTAATCGGGATCGATTTCGGCTTGGTCGTGCCCGATGAACGCAAGACACTGGCGCAAGGTGCTGTGAAGCCTTGGCAAACGGAAAGCTTTAAAGAGTGCCAGCGCGATTTGGAGAAATACGCACCGCGCGATGGCATTGATCTGAATAAGCCCGTCTCCGAGCTCTCGGCAAGTGATCGACGCTGGCTTTTTGAAGGCGACGCTAATTTCAAAAGCTGGGATAAATCATGGCCGAAGTATTGGTATGGTGTGCGCAATTATTTTGGCTGGCTTGAAGGCAAAGCCTACAAGATGCACATCCGCGTGTTGCTCTCAAAATACCGCGCCTACACACCGTGCCTCGCCTGCGAAGGCGCGCGCTTGAAACCGATGGCGCTGAACTACCGCTTAGGGGAATTGCAAATACCTGCGGCGCAGTTTTTTCAACCGAAGCACATTCAGTTTGCGCCGCAGGTATTTCAAGCGTTACCCGGTTTCTCGATTCACGACTTGATGATGATGCCAATTTCAAGTTTGCGTGACTATTTTGCGACGATTGCGCTACCCAAGCCGCTCGACGAGGCGACCGATTTAGTCCTAGGTGAAATTCGCGCGCGCCTCGGTTTTTTGTGCGACGTCGGTCTCAGTTACCTCACGTTAGATCGGCAATCACGCACGCTCTCTGGCGGCGAAGTGCAACGCATCAATCTCACCACTGCGCTCGGCACATCGCTCACCCACACGCTTTTTGTGCTCGATGAGCCGAGCATCGGTTTGCACCCGCGCGATATGGAGCGCGTGATTGGCGTGATGCAGCGCTTGCGCACGCAAGGCAATACGCTCGTGGTCGTCGAGCATGATCCGCAAATAATGTTTGCCGCAGATCGTTTGCTGGATATTGGGCCGGGCCCGGGCGAGCGTGGAGGTGAAATTGTGTTTGAAGGCGCGCCGCATGAATTGCTCGGCGCAACCCAATCACGCACTGCTGCCTATCTGCTTGGCCGTGAGCGCATCGCCCGCAGCCCGCGCACGTTCACAACTGCAGCGCAAGACTGCATCGAAATTAAAGGTGTGCGCGAAAATAACCTTAAAGCGATTGATGTCTCTATTCCGCTCAATGGCTTGGTCTGCATCACCGGCGTTTCTGGCTCGGGCAAATCGACGCTCGTTGAAAACGTGCTTGTGCCCGCACTCTACAAAGCCAAAGGCAAAACGACCGATACGCCCGGCGCTTACGATCTGCTCCTCAATCATCAATTGATCGATGATGTGGTCTTCGTCGATCAATCGCCAATTGGAAAATCATCGCGGTCAAACCCCGCAAGCTTTGTCGGCGCATGGGATGCCATTCGCGCGATTTACGCGAAATCACCGATTGCCATCGAGCGTAAATACATGCCGGGCACATTCAGTTTTAACGCGGGTACTGGCCGCTGCCCGGTCTGCACCGGCTCAGGCTTTGAGCACGTTGAGATGCAGTTTTTATCGGATGTGTATTTACGTTGCGCCGATTGCGATGGCACCCGCTTTCGCAGCGAAGTGCGCGAAATCACGGTCGAAGGCAAATCGATTAGCGATGTGCTCGATCTCACCGTGAGCGAAGCGCTAGTTCATTTCACAGGGATTAAAGGCGGGGCAGAAGTGCTGCGCACGTTGCGTCCACTCGCCGACGTGGGCTTGGAATATGTGCGGCTTGGTCAGCCTGTGCCCACGCTCTCTGGCGGTGAGGCGCAGCGCTTAAAGCTCGCTGGGCACTTAGCTGAAAGTGTTTCCAATCGACCCATTAGCGCATTACCGAAACGCATTAAGCCTTTAGATCCTGAAAAACCACGCGGTAAATTATTTGTCTTTGATGAACCCACGACGGGTTTGCACTTCGACGACATTGCAAAACTTTTGAGCGCCTTCGATAAATTACTCGACGCAGGGCACTCACTTTTGGTTATTGAGCACAACCTCGACGTGATCGGCGCGTCCGATTGGTTAATCGATCTCGGGCCGGAAGGCGGCGCAGGCGGCGGCAGCCTCGTGTGCATAGGCACGCCTGCAGAAGTGCGCAAACACAAAACCTCACATACCGGCAAAGCGCTCGCCGACTACGCTGCGGGCTTTGCGAAGTTAAAGCGCGATGTCAGCGCCGTTAGAGAAGCGCGTGCGCCCTATCAAGCAAGCGCAAAAACTGCGATTCAAATTCACCACGCACGCGAACACAATCTTAAAAATATCAGTGTTGATATTCCGCATCGCGGCTTTACCGTTATCACAGGACCCTCGGGCAGCGGCAAGAGCACGCTCGCGTTTGATATCGTGTTTAACGAAGGCCAGCGCCGCTATTTAGAATCGCTCAACGCCTATGCGCGGCAATTCGTGCAACCCGCCGCGCGACCCGACGTTGATGCGATTTATGGCATTCCGCCCACGGTCGCGATTGAGCAGCGCACCTCCCGCGGCGGGCGCAAGAGCACCGTAGCGACATTGACTGAGATTTACCATTTCTTGCGGCTGCTCTGGATGAAACTTGGGACGCAATATTGCCCCACTTGCGACGTGCCGATTGAGCCGCAAAGCGCCGATGCCATTGCCGCAAGCGTGCTTACTGCCTACAAAGGTCAAAAAATTACCGTGCTCGCGCCACTGATCGTCAACCGCAAAGGGCTTTATACCGATTTGGCGAAATGGGCGAAGGGCAAAGGCTTTGCCAACTTGCGCGTAGATGGAGGCTTGCTACCCACCGCCGCGTGGCCACGCTTGGATCGCTTCGCCGAACACAACATTGAATTGCCGATCGCAGAAATCACCGTCAGCGCTGCCAACGAAAAAGCGCTCCGCGCCGCAATCGATTCCGCGCTCGACTACGGAAAGGGCGTAATGCACGTGATCTGCGCCGCAGGTACGAAAAAAACCATTCCCGCGCAGCGCGTTTATTCCACCAAGCGCGCATGCAGTACCTGCGGCGCAAGTTTCGCGGAATTAGATCCACGGTTGTTTTCATTTAATAGCAAGCATGGCTGGTGCACGCCCTGCCAGGGCACGGGCGTGCAAATGGCGGGCTTTCGGCGCGATGACGATATCAGCGAAGAAAATATTGATCGCGTCGTCGATGCGTTTTTAGATGGCAACGAAAGCGATGAGCCATGCAAAGCCTGCGACGGCGCGCGACTCAATCCGATCGCGCGCGCCGTGCGGTTGCGCGAATTGTCGCTGCCAACGCTGACCCAGCGCGCCGTGAAAGATGTCGGCATATTTTTTGACGGGATGAAATTGAATGAGCGCGAAACCGCGATTGCGCGCGATGTGATTACCGAAGTGCATTCGCGCTTACAATTTTTGCAAGAAGTCGGCTTGGGCTATCTGTCGCTTGATCGCAGCGCGCCTACGCTCTCCGGCGGCGAAGCGCAGCGCATTCGACTTGCCGCGCAATTGGGCAGCAATTTGCAGGGCGTCGCCTATGTGCTTGATGAGCCGACCATCGGCCTGCATCCGCGCGATAACGAGATTTTGCTCAATATGCTCGAGAAGCTCGAGGCGAAAGGCAATACGCTGATCGTCGTTGAGCACGACGAAGATACTATCCGCCGCGCGCACCACGTGATCGATCTCGGGCCGGGTGCTGGCGTGCGCGGTGGTGAAATCGTCGCGCAGGGCACGGCCAAGCAATTGGCCGCGCATCCAAAATCACTCACCGGTTTATATCTGCGCGAGCCGCTGCGGCATCCGCTGCAACCCTACCGAGAAGTGAAGAAAACGCACCCGATGATTGAGATCAAAGGCGCGACGCTGCACAATTTACAAAACGTGACCGCCCACATCCCAATCAACCGGCTGACCGTCGTCACCGGCGTTTCGGGCTCGGGCAAAAGCACGCTCGCGCGCGAAGTGCTGCATGCCAATCTACGGCTGATGGCGGGCGCAAAGGTCATACCTGCGGCGCAGTATTGCAAAGCCATCACTGGCAGCGAGGCGATTGATCGCGTGTTGGAAGTGGATCAAACGCCGATTGGCAAAACACCGCGCTCCTGCCCGGCGACCTACATCGGGTTTTGGGACAACATCCGCCGCATTTTCGCGGAAACCACTGAATCAAAAATGCGCGGCTGGCTGCAAGGCCGTTTTTCGTTCAACACCAAAGGCGGGCGCTGCGATGCGTGCGACGGTCAAGGCGTCAAAACCATCGAGATGAGTTTTTTGCCAGACGTTAAGTTGGGTTGCGACGTTTGCAATGGCGCGCGCTTCAATCGCGAAACGCGAGAAGTGCTCTGGCGCGACAAATCGATCAGCGACGTGCTGGCGATGGATATTGATGAAGCCGTGCCTTTCTTCGAAGCGCACCCCTCGATTCATAATCCGCTCAAGCTCATGCGCGACGTTGGGCTGGGTTATCTCACACTTGGGCAACCCAGCCCCACGCTTTCTGGCGGTGAAGCGCAGCGCATTAAGCTGGTGACCGAGCTTGCGAAAGTGCGCAATCTCAATTCGCCTAAAGATAAAAATCTCAGTGCGCGCGCATCACGCATGGTCAATCCGCATACGCTTTACGTGCTCGATGAGCCCACGGTCGGGCTGCACATGCACGACGTCGAAAAGCTCCTGCGCGTTTTGCATCGGCTCGTCGAAGCGGGTAATACCGTCGTGCTCATCGAACATAATTTGGATGTCATGGCCGAAGCCGATTGGATGATCGACATGGGGCCCGAAGGCGGCAGCGGCGGCGGCAAAGTCGTCGTCGAAGGCACCGTCAAAACCGTCTTAGCGGCGAAAGCAAAAAGTCATACCGGGCGCGTGATGGCGGAATTTTTAGCGCGTGGTGGAGTGGAGTAATTAATCCCGGAATACGCTTTGGGTTTTTCGGGCTAACTTGCCTCGCTTCATCCGGGGTAAGCCCGCTACGTTCGGCGGAATGCGCTTCGCTTATTCCGCCCTACTAGTTCTACGCTTGCTTATTTACGCGGGTCAGGTTGACCAAGGGGTTAGGTCACATTGGTGACCCACATTCGCAGCTCGGTGGGTCGGGGAAAGATGACAGGGACAGCGCCTACGGCAAAAGGCAACTCTGGAGCCGCTTCGAGCGGTGTTTGCATATGGCCTTGCTCGTGGCAAATGTCGAGGGCGAGTTTCAAATACCTGCGAAGGAGCAGCAAGGGTGGAAACTCACCTCGCCCTGTAATCCACTCGATGGCGTCCTTGGCACCTTTTGAACTATTGCACGAGCGGCAGGCCCAGACCAGGTTTTCGCCTGCGTTCTTGCCCCCGCGCTTAGTAGGAATGAGGTGGTCAACGGTCAGACTTTCCTTTATGCCGCAGTAGCAGCAGGCCTGTGGAAGGATCATCTTCAATCGTTCGTCCTCGGCGAGCGGCCCGATGAGCATGCTTCCTGTATTGAGGCCTTTGTATAGTTTGGCGCGAATCATGAAGTGAACCGGCCCAAGCTTCTCAGCTTTCTTCGTGAGGGCGGCGTGACCCATCGCCAGATTGGCGTATGACCAGTGAAGCAATTCGCCAACAGTCGCGGGTTTCATGTGACCTAACGTAACTTGTACCGCAAGGTCTGCGGATTAATCTGGGTGCTGCGGGTTAATCTGGACATTAAATTCTCCTAAGAGTGGCTTGCAGAACTCGCAGGGCGCAACAAGCGAAGCGCATTGCGCCGAACGAAGCGCCAAATGCCTGTAAGTGAATCAATCATCATATCGCAGCGTGTCGGCATCGCCGCCTCCCCAATTTGCATCATACACACCGCGCGCAACAAAACGATGAAATGTTGAACAAGGCCAGTCGCCCACGCGCTTCACGTGACCATGCTTCACCGGGTTGAAATGAACGTAATCCATATGAACAGCGAAGTCACACTCGTCTCGGATGAGATGTTCCCAATACCGCCGTTGCCAAACGCCACGCTCACCGCGCTTGGCGCGGACGCTTGATATGCGCTCCGTTTTAGGGTTCGTTCGGCGCAATGCGCTTCGCTAATTGCGCCCGACAAGTTCTCCGGCCGCCTCTCACTTCTTTGTTGGCATCACAGGTCAAAAGGCGCTCCTTGACAGGCCTGTATTTTGTACGTACAACAACCTGTGCGCGTAACCTTTGATCCCGCAAAAAATCAGCAGAACATCCGCGAGCGCGGCTTGTCGTTTGAGCGAGCCGTTGATTTCGAGTTCGAGATATCGCTGATTGGCATTGACGGCAGAAAGGACTACGGCGAGTCGCGCTTGGCCTGCTTCACAAGCGGCTGCACGTCCTGTGCTTCACCGAGACTGCCGATGGCGTCCGCGTGATCAGTTTTCAAAAAGCCAACGAACGAGAGGTAAAGCGCTATGCCAAAGTCCAAGCCGCTGATTGAGCAGTCCGGTGAGGTTCGCGAACTTACAGTCGCTGATCACAGGCGAATGAAGCCTACCAAGGACGTGTTGTCTACTGGGATGCTCGCCAAGTTGGGAGGCCGTGGGCCGCAAAAGTCACCGACTAAAGAGTGAATCACAATTCGGCTGTCGCCGGAGGTTGTGCAACGCTTCCGCGACACTGGTGATGGTTGGCAAACGCGGGTCGACGCTGCGCTCAAAGATTGGCTCAAATCGCATCGCCCGACACAGGTCAAAGCGCAATAAGCGAAGCTCATTGTGTCGAACGAAGCAAGCGTGGCCCGAAAGGAGCCTAGCGAAGTCCGTGGAATTGTGCCTCACGTCGCACGAAACCAAATCTCACGTTCGGCGGCATCCCAACCGTTGCGTAGAATCCATCATCAACGCCAACTTTGCAGCGACGGCAGGACGCCATACCAAGCAAGCGCGTGATGGCGGAATATTTGGCGCGGCGCAGCAGCGGAGAAATAGTGAACGAAAGCAATTCATCGCGAAGAAGATTTTTAGCGAGCGCTTCTGCCGCTGCGCTGTCGCAGTCGGCATTGGCTGCACTACCTGCGGCGCAGAAATTGGCGTTTTCACCAGCCGCCTTTGAGATCACGCATGAGCGCGCGCTCATCTGGGCTTGTGGCGCGGCGCCTGCGCAATTGCGTGTGATCTGGCGCACCGCAAATGAGGCCGCTTGGCGCGATGGGCCTTTGCTCGATTTAACCGAAGCAAACGACACCATGCATCACGTCGCGCTCACGGGCTTGCCTGCCGCAAGCGTAATTGTGTATCGGTTTATTGATGCCCAGAGCAAAGCGACTGCGAGCGAAATTTGCAGCTTCAAAACTGCGCCGCACGTAAGCGATGGAAAATTCCGCTTCGTCTTTTCCGCAGATATGGATGAGGCGTATCAACCATTTCGCATTTTTGATGCGATGACTGCAGCCAAACCAGATTTCGCCCTTCTGCTGGGCGATACGATTTATGCCGATCTCCCGCGCAAATCATTTTCCACGACGACGCCGCATTATCGGCGCAAATATGCAGCCAACCGCGCCGATCCTTCGCTGCAATCATTTCTCGCGCAGCACGGCACTTACGTCACCTGGGACGATCACGAAGTCGAAAATAATTTCAATGCCTCGCACCCAGCGATTGCGCTTGCGCAACAGGTTTACCGCGCCTATTGGCCCTGCGAAAGCGTCACCAGCGATGGCTTGTATCGCGCGTTCACATGGGGCGGCGCGCACTTTACGATGCTCGATACCCGCACTTACCGCTCACCGCGAGGCGAGGCAGATGATGCCAAGAAAACGATGCTTGGCGCAGCGCAAAAGGCATGGTTTAAAGCCCAGTTAAAAGCCTCGCGCGCGGCTTTTCATTTTGTTATTACTGCGGTGCCTTTTCAAGGCGGTGGCCAAGATACATGGGGAGGCTACCGCACGGAACGGCGCGAGATTGAAGCATTTTTACGCGCCGAAAAAATCAAAGGCGTGGTCTTTCTGAGCGGCGATTACCACCTTGCGCGCGATTGGTCGCGGCCAGAGGCGGGCTACCACGAATTCATGGCCGGGCCCATTGCATCGTTCACCCATTACGCGCACAACCCGAGCGCCCGCGAACGCTACGATCGGGCAGGGACGTTTCACTTCGGCGATGGTTATAACTTTGCCGTGGTCGATGTGGATTGCGATGCAAGAAAGATGCGTATTGAATGGCGCGACAGCGCGGGAAAATTGCTTGGCGAGCGCGAGATTTAATACCGCTTAAAACGAGCAATACGCGAGCAATATGCGCTTCAATCGCCCTCGCATCTTTCTTGGAACTTTTTTTGCAGCGATACACTCATCGGCTTCGCAAAGGAAAATTCAGATGAAATCATTCATTGCGCTTACTGATCACGACGCGCCGCTTAGCGAAGTCATCTCCACGCTACAAGCGTCGCAATCGGATCATCAAGCGCAGCGGCGCACGCTCTTGCGCGCACTTGCTGGCGCGGGCGTGATGAGCACTCCGCTGGCAGGCTATGCTGCCTGCGCGGTGATTCCTTCTGAGACGGGTGGGCCTTTCCCCGGCGACGGTACGAACGGCGCGAACGCGCTGACTCAATCGGGCATTGTGCGCAGTGATATGCGCAGCAATTTTGGTGTTTATGGCGCGGCGATAGCGACGGGGATCAACCTGACCGTTAAGCTCCAATTGGTCAATGTTGATAATAACTGCGCATTACTGCCGGGCTACGGGCTCTATCTTTGGCATTGCGATGCCACCGGAAATTATTCACTTTACGGAACGGCCGCTAACAACAATTTCTTACGCGGGGTGCAAGCCGCCGCTGCCAGCGGCAACGTTACCTTTACCACGACATTCCCTGGCGCTTACTCCGGTCGCTGGCCGCATATGCACTTCGAAATTTTTCGCTCACTTTCAGCGGCAAGCACCGGCCAAAATGCGATCAAGACTTCGCAGCTCGCTTTGCCTGATGCCACCTGCCGCGAGGTCTACACCGCCAACACTGCGATTTACCCTTCAAGCCTTTCCAATTTAAACGCAACACCCCTCACGCGAGACAACGTCTTCTCGAACGGCACGACGCTGCAGACGGCGACGATCACCGGTAGCGCCGCACAAGGCTACGTCGCCACGCTTACCATCGGCATTGCGGCAGGCGCGGGCATTGGCATCGCGCCCAGTACGGCTACAAACACCAATGCGGTCGAGTTTTACAACACCACGCTCGGTCACTATGTCGTGATCGGTGACGCTGGCGAAATCGCAACGATTGATGCGGGTGGCGCAGGGCCTGGCTGGCAGCGCACGGGCGTGACCTACGCCGTACCGACCGCGGCGACCACGGCGACCACCGATTCGATTCCGGTCTATCGCTTTTATGGCTCGCAAAGCCCCGGGCCCAATAGTCATTTCTATACGATTGGTGAAAGCGAAAAAGCGCAATTGATCGCCTTAGCCGCCGCGACGCCCGCGACCCAGAAGCGCTGGAACTTTGAAGGCGTTGGTTTTAGAGCGGGTGCAGCCAGCTCAACTGGCTGCACGCAAACGACCTACACCGTGCCGGTCTACCGCCTCTACAACAACGGATTCCCGACGAAAGACTCCAACCATCGCTATGCAGTTTCAACGACCGTTGTCAATGAAATGATTGCCAAAGGTTGGACTTTGGAAGGCGTTGCTTTTTGCTCGGCAACGCAATAAATCTGCGCCGCAGGTATTCGCTGGTTTTTTGCGCTGCGCACTATTTCACTTGCGCGAGCGAAAAGCCAGCGACGTTTTTATAGGCGTCTGAAATCGCGCGCAGCTCGGCTTGGCTGATCAGATCGTCGATATGGCGAAACGGTTTGCCGCCGGAGAGCGCATCAACTTTAATGTTGATGAAATCTGGCGGAGAATTGCGGTTGGTGTTGACAATGCTCGCCGTGGTTTCGCGGCGGGCGTTTTCATAAGCGATGAGAGCGGCGCGAAAATCTGCGCCTGCGTGAAATCGATTTGCAATTTCATCGGCGCAGACGCGGGCATCAATCAGCGCTTGCGCTGAGCCGTTGCTGCCGCGCGGATACATCGGGTGAGCTGCGTCACCCATCAAGGTCACGCGATCGAACGTCCAGCGCGGAATCGGGTCTTTATCGACCATGGGATATTCGAGCACTTTTTCTGCGCCCCGAATCATTGCGGGCACATCGAGCCAATCAAATTTCCAGTCTTTGTAGATGTCGATGAAATCATCGGCGCTGCCGTTTAAATTCCAATCGTTCATCGCCGGTTTATCGCCGCGTATTTCGGCCATCCAGTTGATGAGCTGCGTCCCGTCGCCAAAATCAATGATGGGATAAATCACCATCTTGCCAGTCTCAATCGAGCCGACGCGCAGATAGGATTTACCCGTCAGGATGGGCTTCATCCGCGTCGTGCCGCGCCAGGTGTTGATGCCGGCGAAGGCGAGCTTTTCATCGGGGTAATACCTGCGGCGCAGTTTTGAATGAATGCCATCGCAGCCGACAACAATCGATGCATTCACCGAGGATTGATTTTCAAAATGCAAGGTCACGCCAAATTCATCTTGCGTGAAATGGGCGAAGCGATGATCGGTTTTGACCGCATCTATACCGCAGGTCGCGATCACTTTTTCATACAAGATGCGATGCAGCTTACCGCGATGAATGCCGATCTCTGGCAGCGGGTAGCCCGCATGCTTACCGCGCAGTTCACTGTAGATAAATTGCCCGTGTTGGGTATAAAAAACGCTTTCATAGTTCTCAATACCTGCGGCGCAGATTTCAGGCATTACGCCTAATTTCTCAAGCTCGCGCATCGCATGCGGTAGCAGGGTAATACCCACGCCAAGCTCCTTGACTTGGGGCACGGCTTCATAGACCTGCGCACGCACGCCCCGCGCGTGCAGAAAGAGCGCGAGCGCTAATCCCGCGATGCCGCCGCCGACGATCGCGATCGAGTGGGTATCGGTATTACTCATTCGGCAGAAATATTATTGGCGCGAATGACACGCCCCCAGCGCGGAAAATCTCTTGCGATGAGCGCGTTGAGCTCCTCGGGCGTTGACGTCGCCGCATCCATGCCCGCTTTGCTAAAAAGCTCGCGCACTTCTGGCAATTTCAGAATCGTCGAAATTTCGGCGTTGAGTTTCGCGTTAACCGCAGCGTTCGTTTTGACGGGGGTGAAAAACGCATACCAAAGATCGGCCTCCATGCCTTTTACGCCGAGCTCGTCGAACGTGGATACCTGCGGCGCAGAAACGTGCCGTTTTGGGCTACCCACGGCAAGCGGAACTAACTTACCCGCCTTCACATGCCCCTGTGCGATATGAATCGGCAAGAAGCCAATCATCAATTGCCCACCCAGTAAATCGGTGATGTATTGCGCGCTGCCTTTGTAGGGCGCGTGCAGCAAATTCAATTTTGCTTCCGAGCGAAAAAGCTCCATCGCCATGTGATGGGGCGTGCCCACGCCGGGAGAGCCGTAGCTGACCTCGCCTGGCTTTGCCTTCGCGCGCTCCAGCAATTGCGCAACGCTTGCAATATTGGAGGACGGATGCGCTACCAGCATCAGCGTGCCCCACGCCGCGAGCGTGACCGGCGCGAAATCTTTCACGGGATCGAACGGCACACTTTTATACATCTGAGAAGCCATGAGCATGGTGTTTGCACCCATCAGAACGGTATGCCCATCAGCAGCCGCTTTAGCGACCTGATCGGCACCGATATTGCCGCTCGCGCCGGGCGCGTTGACCACGACCACCGGCTGCCCGAGCTTCTCGCTCAAGCGTGGCCCGACAGTGCGGGCGATGGTATCCATGCCGGTGCCCGCAGTGAATGGAACGATGATTTTGATCGGTTGCGTGGGGTAAGTTTGGGCAAAAACTGCGCCGCAGGTATGCAGCGCAATCACTGCAGCAAAAACAATTTTTTTCATAGGTGCAAATTTCTCTAATCGATCAACAAACTAATCCCGCTCTCCTTGGGGAAGAGGGCTGGGGTAAGGGTGCTGCCTTGGTTCATACAACCTAAATACAGCGCGCTTGCATCAGACCTTCGAATTGACTGCTCCCGAAATCTTAAACACCCGCCGCGCATTATCTTCAAAAAACTGTTTCTTTGCGTCATCGCTCATTGCCATCGCGTCGAGCGCCTTCACTTCATCGGGCGCGTGTTGATAGGGATAATCCATTGCGTACATCACGCGATCAATGCCTACCACTTCTTGCGTGAACTTTACCGCTTTTTCCCAAGCCACGCCGCTATTGGTAATCACGAAATTGCGCCGCAGGTATTCGGAAGGCTTTAACTGCGTGGGCGCAACGCTCGGGTAGCGCTGGCTGCGCACCGTTGCAGCGTGCATGTAGTCCAGCCGATAGGCCCAAAACGGCAACGCTTCGCCCATGTGCCCCAAGACCACTTGCAGCTTCGGGAAACGATCAAACACGCCGGAGGTGATGAGCCGCAACGCATGCAAACCCGTCTCAACGCCAAAGCCATAAATGGCCCCATCGAGCCCCGCTTCAATGAAAGGCTCAATCATTTTTGGTGGCAACGCATTGGGGTGCAAATATATCGGCGCATCGTGGGCTTGCGCCGCTTCAAAAATTTCCCAAAATTTTTGATCGGATAAATACTCGCCATGCGTGTGTGAGTTAATCACCACCGCGTGAATGCCAAGCTTCGTTACGCCGCGCTCAATTTCCTTCGCTGCCGCGCGCGGGTCTTGCGGGGCGATGGCGAGCATCCCTGCAAAGCGCGACGGGTGGCGCTTAATCGCATCGGCCAAAAAATCGTTGGCGACGGGCGCGAAGGCCACTGCAGTGGCCGTGTCCATAATCTGCACACCGGGGGAGGTCAGCGCGAGCACTTGCATATCGACGCCGGCTTCATCCATATGCTGCAAGCGCAGCGCGTCCATATCCGTTAAGCAGCGCATGATGTGTTGCGCGCGCTCCGAAGGGCTGCTCATATAAAAGCCCATCAAATGCTTGAAGCCAGCATCACAATCACTGCGCGCCAAAATGCGCCGATAGATTTCGAGCATTTCCGGCGGGGCGAAGGCTTCTTCGGTGGCGATGCGTTGGTAGGGTTGCGTCATCTCATTTTCGTTTTGCGTATTCGGTAAATCGTTGGCAAGCTTTCGCTTTCCCTCACCCTAGCCCTCCCCCAAAGGGCGAAGGGATTGGATTACCCGCGCCCCACAAACGGCATCTTGGTGGCCATGACGGTCATCGTCAAAATATTGGCTTCTAGCGGCAAGCTCGCCATATGCAAGACCGCGTTGGCGACGTGTTGCACATCCATTACCGCTTCGATTTCAATATTGCCATTGGCTTGTGGCACGCCTTGCGTCATCTTGAAGGCCATGTCGGTCAGGGCATTGCCAATATCAACTTGACCTGCTGCGATGTTGTATTTGCGGCCATCCAAACTCGCGCTTTTGGTAAGGCCGGTAATGGCGTGTTTGGTCGCCGTGTAGGGCGATGAGTTTGGGCGCGGTGCATGCGCCGAGATCGAGCCGTTGTTGATGATGCGTCCGCCTTGCGGCGTTTGCGATTTCATCATTTTGAAAGCGTGCTGGGTGCAGAGAAATGCGCCAGTTAAATTCACATCGACCACGGCCTTCCATTGCTCGTAGGTTAAGTCTTCGAGCGGGATCGGCGGTGCGCCAGTGCCGGCATTATTAAAAAGCACATCGAGTCGCCCAAATTTATCTTTGCATTGCACAAATAAATTTTCGACCGAATGCGGGCTGCCCACGTCGGTGGCGACTGCCAAAGCGCTCGCGGCATCAACGCCCGATAGGCGAATCGATTCTTCTAACTCCGATTGCCGGCGCCCCGCGAGCACGACGCGGTAACCGTTTTTCAAAAATGCAATGGCAACGGCGCGGCCAATGCCTGCGCTCGCTCCGGTAATAATGGCTACTTTGGTGTGCATGCTCATTCCTTTATTGGCAGTGATGCAACGCGCGCTGCTTTTGACTTTCCCCATACCTGCGGCGCAGATTGCATGAGTTTTATTCCGACTGATTTACTTTTTTACGCATTCGCGATACCTGCGGTGCTGGTGACCGCCATTTCCAAAACGGGATTTGGCGGGGCAACGGGCGGGCTCGGCGTGGTGCTGCTCGCGCAAGCGGTTTCGCCCGCGCAGGCTGCAGCGATTATGCTGCCTCTATTGTGCTTCATCGATATTTTCGGCGTTCGCGCCTATTGGCGCACGATTGATTGGGCGTTAATGAAACGCATGCTGCCCGCCGCCTGCGTCGGCACGTGATCGGCGCGCTGCTCTGGTCGCGCATGAGCGTGCCGTGGCTCAAGGTGCTGCTGGCTACAGTGGCGATTGGCTTCCCGCTGCAATGGTGGTGGAAGGCGTATTTCACCAAGGGTCAGAGTCAGGGTAAACCTGACCCAGCAAAAATTGAGAATGCCACGCTTGATCGCATCCGCGCGTTCGGCTGGTGCGGCTTGGCGGGGTTTACCAGCTTCGTTGCCCATGCCGGCGGGCCGCCTGTGCTCGCGTATTTGTTGCCCAAAAAAATGGATAAAGCCGCGCAAGTTGGCACGATGAGTTTTTTCTTTATGATCGTGAATTACGTGAAATTTCCGCAATATTTCGCGGTTGGCCAATTTTCACCACAGGTCTGGGCGAGCGCGCTGGTGCTCGCGCCGTTTGTGCCGATTGGCGTCTGGCTTGGGCTGCGGCTGCATCGCGCGCTCTCGCCGCTGGCATTTCAGCGCACCTGCCAAGTCATCATGTTTGGCATGGGCGTAAAGCTCGCCATTGAAGCCTACAACGGCTTGATGAAATAGCGGCATGCCCTTCCGCCACAATCTGCTCGCACTGGCCATCGCCACCATCTGGGGCTTAACGTTCGTGTCCATCAAACTCGCGCTGCAAGAGCTCCCGCCCTTCGCGCTTTCAGGTTGGAGATTTTTCTTGGCGGCGGTTCCGCTTGTCTTCTTCATCGGCAAGCCTGCGGCGCCCTGGCGCTGGCTCATTGCCTATGGCGTAGTCATCGCGATTTTGCAATTCGTCGTGATGTTTATCGCGATGAAGCTGGGAATGCCTGCGGGCTTGATGTCGCTCGTTGTGCAAGTGCAAGTCTTTTTCACCATTGGCTTATCGGTGATGTTGTTTCACGAAAAAGTCACGCGTGCGCAAGCCCTCGGCGCGGGCATCGCTGCTTGCGGGCTCATCGTTATCGGCATCTCAAAAGCGGCTAGCGGCATCGGCGTTGCGTTTGCGCTCGTGCTCTTTGCCGCTTTTGCGTGGGGGTGTGGGAATACGATTGCCAAGCATGTCGCCCGCCTTGCCAAAGCCCATAATGCCGCGCCCGCGCATCCGCTCAATTTCATCGGCTGGACTTCGCTTTGCGCTGTGCCGCTGTTGATTGTGATTTCATGGGCGTTTGAGGGGCGAGATGCGTTGCTCATACCTGCGGCGCAGTTTTCGTGGCACTTGGCATTCCATCTCTGCGTACTCGCCTATGCCGCGCAAGTTTTTGGTTATGGCTTATGGTCTAACTTACTCACTCGTTACCCAGCCAGCGCAGTCTCGCCCTTCGCGCTCTTCGTACCCATCGCGGGCATGAGCGCGACAGCGTGGGTATTTGGTGAGACGCTTACGGTTGTGCAAATCATTGGCGCGCTGATCGTTGCGTGTGGGCTTGCCATCGCGGTGCTTTGGCGCACAAAAGCTGCGAGATAGTAGGCGCAATCTGCGCCGCAGATATTAGTCCTCGCTGCAGCCCCAACTACCGACGCTTACACGCGCGTGCCGCGACAAATTTATTACGCGTTTATAGCCATCTCAATGGCGGCGATGTCAATCTTTCGCATTGTCATCATCGCCTCAAATGCGCGCCGGGCAACCTCGCCGCCCTTGGCGATCGCTTCGGTAAGCATCATCGGCGTGATCTGCCAGTTGATCCCCCATTTATCTTTGCACCAACCGCACGCACTCTGTGCGCCGCCGTTGTTCACTATCGCATCCCAATAGCGGTCAGTTTCTGCTTGATCCGCCGTCGCAATCTGAAAAGAGAAGGCTTCCGAATGCCGAAACATCGGCCCGCCATTGAGCCCGATGCAGGGCACCCCACAGACGGTAAATTCAACAGTCAAGACATCACCCTTTTTCCCGCTCGGGAAATCACTCGGCGCACGATGCACCGCACCGACGACGCTCGCTGGAAACGTGCTGGCATAGAAATGCGCTGCAGTCTCAGCGTCATTTTCAAACCACAAGCAAATTGTGTTTTTGTTCATGCGAATCCTCGCTCGAAGCGTTCACCTTCCACTCCAGTAAGTGTTTTAGCTTGCGCATGCCAAAGTCGCGATACCTGATCGCGCTGCATTTGGAAAACGCGCTTAAATCACAAATGGCAATGCCCGCAATCGCTTTCCGGTCGCTTTGAAAATCGCGTTGCCTAATGCCGGCGCCAGCGGCGGCACGCCGACTTCACCAATGCCGCCGAGCATGGCATCGCTTTGCACGAAATGCACTTCCACTGCAGGCATTTCGTTGAGCCGTAATATTTCAAAATCGTGAAAATTGCTTTGCTGGACGATGCCGTCTTTTAGCGTAATCTGCGATTTGAGTGCGGCGGTAAGTGCAAAGCCAATCGCGCCTTCGATCTGGGCACGGGCGTTTTGCGGATGCAGCACACGCCCGCAATCGACGACCGCAACCACGCGATCAACGGCGATGGCTTTGCCTTTTACGCTGACATCCACCACCATCGCGACGATACTTTTAAACGATTCGGCAATTGCGATACCGCGGCCGCTGTCCGTAGGTAATCCAGTCGCCCAGCCTGACTTGCTCGCGACTTCATCGAGCACGCGCACAAAACGTGGCGAGTCTTTCAGTAATTTTTTGCGAAATAAGTAGGGATCATCTTGCTTGGCATACGCCAATTCATCAACGAAGGTTTCTACAAAAAATGCGTTGTATGAATTGCCCACACTACGCCAAAAGCCAAGCGGAATCTGGGCATCAATTTGCGAATGCGTCACCCGAAAATTGGGCAGCGCATAGGGCAACACTGCTGCGCCCTCGCAATTGGTGAAATCTGCCATCGCGTCTGATGCCATCGGCTTGGCGATGCGGCGCGTGAAATCAAGCATCACGCTCATGCCCGCAAGGTGATGCTGCCACGCGCTGATCTCGCCTTTGCCATCAATCGCGGCCCGCATGCGGCACGCGACCGCTGGGCGATAAGCATCATGGCGAATATCTTCTTCGCGCGACCACGTCAGCTGCACCGGCTTGCCTTTCATCACTTTCGCGCAGGCAATCGCTTGCCGGAGCACTTCAACATCCGTGCGCCGACCAAAGCCGCCTCCGAGATAAGGCGTATGCACAGTGATCGCCTCACTGGGCAGACCAGACGCTTCTGCGGCGACCCAGCGCACGAGCGTGGGCGATTGATTGCCAAGCCAAATATCCATCTTTGCTTTACCGTCTACTTGCCGCAAATGCACGGTGCAATTGAGCGGCTCCATCGTGGCATGCGCTTGCAGCGGCACGCGGTAGCGCACATCCACCACCGAACCCTGCGGCGCAGATTTGAGCGTCGCTAACGCATTGCCAGTATCGGCATAAACACGCCCGCCCGCAGTCTCATTGAGCAGCGCATCATATTGGGCATAAAGCCCTTCACTAGAAGCGGTGCAAGCGTTGAAACCGCCACCGATCAATTCTGCTTCGCGTAGCGCTTGCTGCGCCCGCCAAGAGTTATCTGAAATGACGGCCAGCCAATCATCGCCTTGGGCGATGGCGAGCGCGGTTTTTGGTGGTGCGCCATTTTTCCAGCGCACTTCATGCAATTGCCCGCGCACGCCTGCGATATGCTTGATCGCAGCAAATTTCATCTCAGGTAAGCGCACATCGATACCAAATTGCGCCGTGCCATCGACTTTTGCAGGCACATCGAGGCGCAGCGGGCTGGTGCCCAAGATCTTCCAAGCGCTTGGCGCCTTCAATGCCACTTGCGTGGGTATCGCGCGCGCAGCTGCGCCCTGCGCCAACGCGCCGTAGCCGAGGCTGCGTTGGGTTGCGGCGTGCACCACCGTGCCCAAAACTGCGCCGCAGGTATCAACGGCCACATTCCATTGCGCCGCCGCTTCGGAGATGAGCATCTGCCGCGCGCTCGCCGCTGCGGTGCGCATGGGGTCGAAGCCATCACGCGTCGATGTCGAGCCGCCCGTGCCTTGAATGCCCGCAAGCGAAAGCACTTTATGCATGACCCATTGCGCGGGCGCAGGCAGCGCCGCTTGGCCGTCCATCAACATGGTGATGTTGCCGTAGACCGGTGCAATCGGTGCCTCGATGACTTTGATTTGCGCGAGGCTGACTTCCAGCTCTTCGGCGATAAACATGGCCAGCATCGTATTGATGCCTTGCCCCATTTCCTGTCGGGGCACGGCAACAGTGACCTGCCCCTGGGAATCAATCGCAAGCCAAGCATTAAACGCGCGGGCATTTTGCGCCGCATCTAACGCCGTTAATTTAAATGCAGCATTTGATTTCAATTTTTGCTGCACGATAACGGCGCCGATGGCCAGCCCGCCACCGACCGCTGCGGCACTTCCGAGTAAAAAATGGCGACGTTTCATGACGGTTGCTCCGTTGGCATTTCTTCAATAATCCACGCCAAGCCTTCGAGCACGAGATTATCTGTCTGCTCTAGCGGGAAATCTAAAAATGGCGCAAGCTTAATGGCAGCACCCCCTGCGAGCAATACCTGCGGCGCAGATTTCTCGCGCGCAGCGAGCTGATCGACCATGCGCTTTGCCGCGCCCGCCATTGCGAGAATGCCGCCGGTCATGAGCGCATCGGAAGTATTGGTGGGGAAATCTTGAAATTCCCCCGGCGGCACGCGCAGGCCTGCGGTGCCCGATTCCAGCGCATCGAGCATCAATCGAAAACCAGGCAAGATCAAGCCGCCGATGAAATTGCCTGCCAGATCAATGGCATCAATGGTTACCGCGGTGCCGACGGTAATCACCATGCACGCTTGATCGGGCACGCGTTTGCGCGCTGCGATGAGCGCAGCCCAGCGATCAGCGCCCAGCAAAATCGGTTTTTCATATGAATTGACGACGCCGCATTGTCGCTCTTGCGCTGCGATCCATTCCAGCGGCACATCCCAACGCGCCACTTCATCTTCAACGCGCCTGCGCACGGCCTCGCCCGCGACGATGCTGCCCACGATGCGATCAGGCGGCAAAAAGCGCTTCCAATGTGAGCGCGAAAGTGTGGCGATTTCTTCCAGCTCGCAATGGCCGTGCGCCAGCCAGTTGGCCTTCGCGCCCGTGCCCTGCACCAGCGCCCATTTCATGCGCGAGTTGCCGACGTCGATGGCGAGCCAGCTCATGATGCTTTGCGCAGTGAAATTTCTGCGCTGTGAAGGGTATGGGTCATAGCGCCACGTTTTAACACGAGCGCGCCGGTATCGTCGACGGTCGTCGCGTCGGCGTCGATCAGCGATTGATCGGGCAACAGCGCCCGGGTCGGCTTGCCCTCAAAGGCATGCAGCGCCCGCCACTGGGAGGCAACGGGCGCAAAGCCGTGGCTGGCAAACGCATCGAGCTGCATTTCGAGCGCTTTCAAAAGCGCATTAACAACCGTATTACGATTCCACGCGACCTGCTGCGCGATTTGCGATAAATCGGTGACGGCTTGATCGATTTCGCTGCGGGCTTCTTCGGGCAGATGCACGTTGAGGCCAATCCCGATCACTGCGGTGGTGGGCCCAAGCGCATCACCGGAAAGCCCAATCAACACGCCGCCTAACTTTTGGCCGCGCCAAACAATATCGTTTGGCCACTTCAATTGCACCGAATCTGCGCCGCAGGTATCCAGCGCTTGCGCAACCGCTAATCCCACCAGTAAGCTCAGGCCCGAAAGCGAGGCCGCGCCACCTGCAAATTGCCAAGCCACGCTGAGCAAGATACTGCCGCCGGGGGCGCCCTGCCACGCCCGGCCGCGCCGCCCGCGCCCTTGCGCCTGCCACTCGGCGAGCAAGACGCTACGATGCACTGCGCCCGCGCGCTCTAAAGCCGCGTTGGTTGATTCAATTGTTGGTACGATTTCGATGGCGAAGGCAGTCCCTGCGGCGCAGATTTCGGCATCTAGCATTGCATTGGGAAATGCGGCGCGATAGCCTGCGCGGGTCGCGGCAATATCTGCGCCGCAGGTATTTAACTCGCCCACCAATTGCGAGATGCGCGCGCGCGTGAGCCCTAGCGCCTGCGCGAGCACTGCGCCGCGCACATGCCCCTGCGCACGCACGAGCGCGGCGAGAAGCGTGATATGCGCTACGGAAATGCGATGGGGGGCAAGCGAATTCATTGGGGTGCGCAAACGGAATAAGCTAAAGTTTACGGATGCGCTCACCCAAAAAAACCGAAACCTTCTCCATCACCGCTTTGGCGGATGAATTTGACCTGACCGCGCGCGCCATTCGCCACTATGAGGAGGAGGGCTTAATTTCTCCAAAGCGGATTGGTGCGGGCGCGGCGGCGCGGCGCGTGTATAGCGCGCGCGAGCGGGTGCGGGTGATGCTCATCTTGCGTGGCAAGCGGCTCGGGATGAGTTTGGCAGAAATCAAAGAGCTTTTTGATCTTTACGATGCCGATAAAACGGAGCGGACGCAATTGGTGAAATTCATCGAAATGCTCGATGACCGTAAGCGCATTTTGGAGCAGCAACGCATGGATATCGCGGCAGCGCTCGCCGAGGTCAACGAAGTTGCCAACCACTGCAAACGCGTGCTGAGTGGCGCGGTCGGCGATAAAAAGTGAACTGTGCGGGCAATACCTGCGGCGCAGATTTAACCATTTCAGCCCGATTTTTAGCCTGTGCTGGCACGCTCTAAACTATGAAAACACCTGCCTGAATGATCGACCCTATGCCACCATTTGATATGAATACCGCCATTGATCGCCGCAATATCGGCGCAACCAAGTGGGACAAATACGCCGGGCGAGACATCTTGCCGATGTGGGTTGCCGATATGGATTTCACCGGGCCCAAACACATTACGGATGCCATTACAAAACATTTGCAACACGGCGTATTTGGCTACACCCGTGACGAATGGCCGAACGCAAAAATAGCTGATTATTTAGCTCGGCAATATGCTTGGAAGGTCGATCCTGCAGAGATCGTCACCGTGCCCGGCTTGGTCTGCGGGCTCAACGTCACCACGCGCGCTTTCACTGCTGCCGAAGCGGGCAACGGCGTATTGACCGTAACACCTGCGTACCCACCATTTATGTCGTCGGCAACGCTGCAAGGCTGCGTTTCGCAGCAGGCCAAAATGACGGAAACCAACGGGCGCTGGACCCTCGATTTCGAAGCGCTAGAGCGCGCTATCGTGAAATCTGGCCCGAACAAAACGCGCATCTTCATGCTCTGCCATCCGCATAACCCGACCGGGCGGGTATGGACGCAAACGGAGCTCGACGCAATCGCGGCCTTCTGCGAAAAGCATGATTTGATCGTTTGCAGTGATGAAATTCATTGCGATTTAATTTTGGATCGCAGCGCGCAACTGCATACCCCTTTCGCCAAAGCCTGCCCATCAATGGCAACGCGCACCGTCACGCTCATGGCGCCTTCCAAGACTTACAACATCGCAGGCTTAGGCGCGGCCATTGCCGTGATTCAAGACCCCGCGTTGCGCAAACGATTTGAAACCGCAAAGGCAGGCATCGTGCCCCATGTCAATGTGCTGGGGCACATCGCCATGATGGCTGCGTGGTCTGGCGACTGCGAGCCGTGGCGGCAAGCCTGCCTTGATCATTTGCGCAGCAATGGCGAGCGCCTCGTCGCCGCGATTAAAGCGATTGATGGCCTGCGCTGCACATTACCGGAAGCAACTTACTTACTCTGGGTCGATTGCCGCGCTCGCTGGAGCGAAAAAGCCGGTGCCCAATTTGAAGCGATCGGCCTTGGCCCCAACGAAGGCGCGGATTTCGGTTGGCCCGGATTTGCCCGCTTTAATTTAGGCTGCACGACCGCTACGATAGATGAAGCGATCGCGCGTTTGCAACGCCTGCGCTGAAAGACTACTCTGAATACCTGCGGCGCAGATTAGGCGCTGCCGAAGCGTTTTTTCGATGAATGCGAAGCATTGAATTTGCACATTGTCATCCCATTTAAAAGTAACTATGAATAAATCAATCGAACGCGTCTTACGCGCCCAATCTCAGCATTGGGTCGGCGATGGCTTCCCAGTGCGCACGCTCATGTTTTACGGCGAGCATGGCGAATCGATCAGCCCATTTTTGCTGCTTGATTACGCAGGCCCGATGCAATTCCCGCCGACCGAAAAGCGGCTCGGCGTGGGCGAGCATCCGCATCGCGGCTTCGAGACGGTCACCATCGTCTACGACGGCGAAGTTGAGCATCGTGACTCCTCTGGCGCGAGCGGCACCATCAGCGCGGGCGATGTGCAGTGGATGACCGCGGGCGCGGGCGTGGTGCACGATGAATTTCACGGGCGCAATTTCGCTAAATCAGGCGGGCGCTTTGAAATGGTGCAGCTCTGGGTCAATCTACCTGCGGCGCAGAAAATGACCGCGCCGCGCTACCAAGAAATTACCCGCGATCAAATTCCAGTCGTGGCTCTCGCTGATGGCGCTGGCAGCGTGCGCGTCATTGCGGGTGATTTTGCGCAAACGACCGGGGCGGCAAAAACCTTCTCGCCGGTCAACGCCTGGGACGTGCGCCTCGCAGGCAATGGCGCGCGCGCCACGCTCGATATTGCCGAGGGCTACACCGCGGCAGTGGCCGTGCTCGAAGGCGCAGTTGATTTCGGCGACGGCACCAAAATCTCCCCCGGCGAAGTTGCGCTCATGGGCAAAACGGGCACGCATATCGCGCTCACCGCCACTGCGCCCGCCAAGCTGCTCGTGCTCGGCGGCGCGCCGCTAGGCGAGCCTATCGCCGGACACGGCCCGTTCGTCATGAATACCCGCGCCGAGTTGGTGCAAGCATTTAACGATTATCAAGCAGGCCGATTGGGTAAGTTACCGGGGTAGGCGTCAATCAATCTTGACGAGCTCGTTTTTATCTACGGCGCAGACTCACGCATAAAAGGCGAACTCCGCGCAATTCACGACACCGGCTCTTTGGCAAATGTGCGGCTTCTAACATGTTTTTTTTACTCAGAATCGCCATTTGGCTTCGCCCTTCGTTCGTTGCCGTGTCTCGACTCCTCCCCCTATTCCCCCAGTTTTATCCCCTTCGGCGCAAAATGATTGTGGCGTTCCTCTCCGCCCTCGCAACCATTGATCCACTGATTGGGTCGCCGCCGCCGATCAATTTTGGAGCGAACCCGCCTTGCGACAGCACACGATGTCTGCGCCAACCCACTTTGCGGAGCACCTAAGCTATTGCTGTGTAAAAATACACAGCAATAGTAAATTTAAGTGATTTTTTGAATACCCTAACCACTGCGCCCCATTTGTTAAAACCAACGCCGCCACAAAAACGTGCGCTGCGTCCGGAAGCGTTTGCCTTTGGGTCGGCGACTAATACCTCAGTGCCGTTCCCTATTCAATCGCGTCCTAAATTCAAGTTTATTGATTTATTTGCTGGCATTGGAGGCTTTCGGCTCGCGTTGCAGCAAACCGGTGGTGCTTGCGTGTTTTCGTCTGAGTGGGACGCGTTTGCAAAAAAAACGTATTTCGCTAATTTTGGGGAGCTTCCGTTTGGTGACATCCGCGAAATTGATGAAAACGCGGTGCCCGATCATGACGTGCTGTGTGCAGGCTTTCCCTGCCAGCCCTTTAGCTTGGCGGGGGTTTCTGCGCGCACGTCATTAAATTTCGCACATGGTTTCGCCTGCGAAACTCAGGGCACGCTTTTTTTCGACATTGTTCGCATCATTCAGGCTAAGCGGCCGCAGGTTGCCTTTCTTGAAAACGTCAAAAACATCATCAACCACGACGCCGGCAAAACCTTCGCCGTCATCCGTAACGCGATTGAAGCCTTGGGCTACAGTTTCCAATACAAAGTTATCGACTCCAGCCCTCTTGTGCCACAAAAACGCATGCGCTGTTACATGGTGTGCATTCGGGATAAACAAGAGCTGTATACGTTCCCGTCCGTGACAGGCGAGCCCGTAAAACTCAGCGCAATACTTGAGCAAAATGTGAGTGAATCGTTCACGATTTCTGATCGACTTTGGGCTGGGCATCAGCGCCGCACAACTCGTAACCTTGAGCGAGGTGCGGGCTTTACGGCTTATTGCGCCGATGTTGAAAAACCTGCGAACACCTTGGTCGCGCGCTATGGCAAAGACGGCAAAGAGTGCTTAATCCCGCAACAAGGCCGCAATCCGAGGTTGCTCACACCGCGCGAGTGCGCACGACTGCAAGGCTTTCCCGAGGAATTTGTCATTCCTGAATCAAAAGCAGCCGCCTACCGCCAATTTGGAAATTCCGTGGCAGTTCCTGTCATCCGAAAAATTGCGGAAAGCATCCTGCCTTTGCTTAAAAACCGTTCAGGTGAACGCGTATGAAATTTGGCATAAGTCAGGAGGTTAAATTTGGCACACCCAATGGCGCGTACTCAATCGTGACCGCCACTGAGTTTGGTGACTCGCAAATTACTTTTGCTGACTACGAAACAAAGCTGATTATCGACCATTTCGGTCGTGAAAACATTCATGTTGGCAATGTCGCCTCAAACCGCTCAAAAAGCCAAAAAAAGTTTACGCATGTTCCAAGTGGTAAGGTCATCTCATTAAATGTGGTTTTCCCTAAACCTGAAAAAACGGAACTACGGCTTTATCTTTCGAAAAGTGCGGGTTTCAAGCCTGCCGCTATGTCTGTCTGGTACGTTTACGTTAAAGATGGTGATATTTGTATCGGTAGTCAAACGAACGAGACTTGGCGCAACGATACTGCAATTGTAACGTTAGACGTCTTCGATGCGCTGTCGCCTCAAACCTGGATGCACGCAACAGACGCCGAAATCAAGAATATGACTGTTCCAGAGCGTGAGGTTTTTGCCCGCAATCGGTCACTAGCTCGCGAAAAAATGAATGCTGCGAGTTACCGGTGCCAAGCAGATCTTACGCACACACTTTTTAACTCTCGGCACACGGCGCGGCCGTTTCTTGAAGTGCACCACCTCATCCCGCTGGCGTTACAAAAACAATTTAAGGTTTCGCTCGATACGAGCCATAATCTGTATTGCTTATGCCCAAATTGCCACCGTGCCATTCATCACGCGGACATCACCACTACTCGGAGCATCATTGACTCACTATTCGTCAACAGTGGGCATTTCTCGGAATTCGATCAATCTCTTGTTATGCTTTACAACATGTATGGAGTAGAAGAAATCGCCTAACTCTGCGAAATCTGCGCCGCAGGTATGAATCAAATACCTGCGGCGCATATTTAGACCCAATATCATTTCACCTGCAATACCAACACCGGCGTATCGTCCATCACGCGCGGTGAATTTTCTTCCGCACCACCAAAACTAAACGCACCGGCTTGTGGCGCGAGGCTGCGGTAGCCACTGTCGTAATCCCAAGTCGTTAAGTAAACCTTTGCGCCATGCAGCGAGGCCGGGTTTCCAAGCGCGGCAGCGGAGAGGGTGAGCGAAATCGTCTTGCCCCTAAGATCAACGGCAACGCTTGCGCCAGGCGCAACTGCAGCGCCTTCACGCGCAGCGCTCGCGCCTTCGCTTGAAAAAAGCGCATTGGACCAGCCATGCGCGCGCAACCTGCGATGCCAGCGCATCCCCTGTGGCAGATCGCCAAATTGCAGCGGCATGACGGTCGCGCCGCTGCTGCCAGTATTAGCCGCGCTTGGCAATTCAATATAAACGGTGAGCACGATATGATCAAAGCCATTAACAGGGCTCCACACGCGCGAAATATTTGCCATCGTAGCGTCGATGCGCAGCGCGCTGCCTGCGCCGTAAACGCTAACCGCGCGTAAATCCATCTGCCGGCCCGCGTACGTTTTATCGGTGGGATATACCACCTGGCCGCTGCGGCCACGATCATCGCCCGCCGGGTCTTGGTGGCTCGCGAGTTTTTGCCAAGGTAGAGCGACGCGAAACGATTGCGCCTGCGTGCGTTGCGTTGCTGGGTCACGGACGACCACCCGGTGCGTTACGCTCGCATCGTTCATCGCACGGGTTTCGATCTTGGCAGCAAATGCGCCACGGCTGTCAGCAGTCAGGGCGCGGGCGTTGCCGATATCGCCATCGACGATGAGTTGCAAGGCAGCATTGGGCTGCGCGCGGCCGTGGAGCGTGAAATCGCGCGTTTGAATTGCTTTTGTGCTCTTTTTAAGCAAAATCTGCGCCGCAGGTATGGCTAATTTTGGAGCGGCCTGCTCTTGGGGTTTTTCAACGCGCCAGACCCATGCTGCGCGCGCGGGTAGCGTGATCGAAAGTGCCGTTTTTGGCGTTATTTTTAGCGCAGGTGCCTGGCCTTCTGCGCTAAAAAGTGGCTGCAATTGCAATGCGCTCACGGCGTTGAAATTGAGCTTATCAACGAACGCTTCTGCATCGCTGGTATTGAGCGCGACAACGAGATCGCCGTCTTTGCCGCGCATGCGCCAGACCACTGCACCGGCCCGTGCCGCGTGGCTAAACAGCACAGTCGGCACGCCACGCGAAAGCACCCGCTCTTCGCGCCGCAACTGCGCGAGCTGGGCGATGAGTTTATAGAGCGGCGCGCTGGTATCGTAATGATCTTTACCATTTGCACCAAAACCTTTTGCAAACATACTGGCGCGGCGTTCGGTAAAGCCTTGTTCATTTCCGTAATAAATCGTGGGGATACCGGGCAGGGTAAACATCGCCACCAGCGCCTGCTTGAACGCAGCCTCTTTGCCGCCGTTTAAGAAGCGATCCACATCATGGTTATCAATAAAAGTCGGCATGAGATGGGGCGCGCGGTGCAGGCGCATCATCCGCTCGATTCGGTCAGCCAAAATTGCTGGCGGCTTGCCGAGCGCAAAGACATCGGTGAACGCGCCATAAAGCGGGAAATTAATCATCGCGGGCAGCAGCGCGCGGCCGCGGGCATCGCGTACATACGACTCAATTTTTTGCGATTCCTTATCGGCAAAAGGCTTATCCATCGCAAAACCTTCACCGAACACATGAAACGCGTCGCGGCCGGTTATTTTCGCAACGCGCGCCATACCTGGCGCGCTTGCATCTTCTGAAAACATGAAATCGCGGAAGTAATCGGGTGGCACATAAAACGCAGTATCGACGCGAAACGCATCGACACCCACTGCGGAAATCCAATGCCCATAGCTCTCGCGCAACGCGCGGCGCACGACCGGATTTTCAGTATTCAAATCATCTAAGCCCGACATTTGATGGGAGAGCACTTGCCGTCGGTCGTTGTAATTTTTCACCCCCGGCGTCCAGTGATAAATCGCTGCATTGCGTTGCGCGCCGTCGCGCGGATCATTGCGATCAAAGGGCGCTTGCGTGGGCGCGGTGACCGGCAGCGATTTCAGATTAGGCAGGAACGTTTGCGCCGAGGTTTGTGGCGTCCACATCGATGAAAAATCGAAAAAATTGCCCGTGTGGTTGACCACGATATCTTGCACGAGATACATGCCGCGCGAGTGTAATTCGTGCGAGAGATTTTGGTAATCGGCGAGCGTGCCGAGGTGTTTGTCGACCGCTTTAAAATCGGTGGCCCAATAGCCGTGATAGCCGGTGTAGTTAATGATGGGATCAAACCATTGATTGGCCACCGGCGGGGTAATCCATACCGCCGTTGCGCCCAAGCCTTTAATGTAGTCCAAGCGCTGGCTGAGGCCACGCAGATCGCCGCCTTGATACTTGCCGCTATCGCCTTGCTTGTAAACGCCCGCGCCCTGATCGTTGTTGCTCAGATCGCCATCTGCGAAGCGATCCGTCATCACGAAATAAATCACCTGATCCCGCCAATCGGGCGACGGGACGTGCAGCTTCAATGGTGGCGTTTGCGCGTGGGTCAGCCCACAGAAAAATGCGGCAACGGCTAAGGTGAAGTATTTCATGGTGACACACGAATGGCTCAATGCCCGCAATTTTGACCTGTGTGCGCGCGATGCGCCTTCCGTTTACGTCAACCTCAAAGGGGTATCGAGCGTTACTGCCCTACAATTTTGAGATATCGTTCTCAATTTTTGATCTCGTCGGAGTCTTTTTATGCGTCATCTCGTTATTGCCTCATTGTTCGCCGCAGTTGCGGTCGCAGCCCCTTTCGCCGCCCATGCGAGCGAAGATCTTGCCAAGAAAGCACTGTGCACTTCCTGCCATGCGATTGATAAAAAGATCTTAGGCCCTTCCTATAAAGACGTTGCCGCGAAATATAAAGGCGACGCTAAAGCAGAAGCCATGCTGATTGATAAAGTCAAAAAAGGCGGCGCGGGCGCATGGGGCGCAGTGCCGATGCCTCCTCATCCGCAAGTCTCAGATGCCGATCTGAAAACGCTTGTGAAATGGGTGCTTGCGACTAAGTAAGCGCATGCTTATTTTGCAACTAGCTCAACCCGCCTTGCGCGGGTTTTTGCTTTTTGGGGGCGCGGTATGGGTCATTTCTGCGCCGCAGGTATCGGCGCAACCCGCATCAACCGACTTCGATTTTCTCTGGCAAACCGTGCAGCAGCGCTACGCCTACTTCGACCCGAGCGTCGCCGCGCGCTGGCAATGCGCCGAAGAAAAACTACGCATTCGATTTGGCGCGGTGCAGAGCCCACCCGCGCGGCTTGCGGTCTTGGAGAATGCGCTGGAATTGCTCCTCGACAACCATGCCCACCTCAACACCCATAATGAAAAATCGTGGCGCTTACGGCCCAGCGGCGCAGATCTGCGCGGCGACTGGAATGGCATTAGCGCGACGATTGCAGCCGTGCGCCCGCGTACGCCCGCCGCGCGCATGGGAGTGCGCACCGGAGATGAAATCATTTCGGTGAATGACGTTCCGATTGCGCAAGCGATTGCCGATCGGCTGCCAATCTGCATGTCGGATACCTCTGCGATACCTGCGGCGCAGATTTCAGCCAATTCCACCCCTTCGGCTGCAGGCGTGTTCGCCAATCCGCCCGACCGCGATCCCCGCAAAAACGCGGTGCCCCTCGCGGGTGGCTCTTCGGCGATACCTGCGGCGCAGAATTGGGCACTTAATGCGCTTTTGGCAGGGCAGCACGCTGCCACGCGCAAGCTCACGATCAAGCGCGCGGATGGCACTTTACGCACGCTCTGGCTCGGTGCGCCTGCCGTCGATTTCAAGCCGAGCAAAGTCACTACGATCAAACAGGATGGCAGAAATATCGCGGTCATTGCCATCCGCGATCTCCACGACGAAAAGACCGTCGCCCGCGTGAATGCGCAGCTCACACGCTTGCGCACCGCAGATGCGATCATTTTGGATTTGCGCGAGACGGCGGACGGCGGCAATACGCGCGTGGCCGAGCCGATGATGGGGCGCTTCATCACCGATGCTGCACCCTACCAAATCGTGGTCTCACGCGACGGCATCGCTATGCCGCGCGTGGTGAAACCAATCGGCGATTTCACGCTAACGCAGCCGATTGCGGTGATCGTCGGTGCCTGGACGGCGAGCATGGGCGAGGGCGTTGCCATCGGTCTCAATGCGATGCGCAATGCGCCCGTTGTTGGCGCACCAATGGCCGGGCTGCGCGGCGCTGTGGAAACCTTTATGCTGCCGGAATCGGGCTGGAAATTTTCAATACCAACCGCGCGCTTGCTGCACATCAACGGCACGCCGCGCGAGGATTTCCTACCCATCGCGCCCGGAAAAACAGACTATGGCAGCGATGCCATTTTTGCTACCGCGATTGTCGCGATGAAACTGCCGACACTCAAACCAATCACCCGCCCTGCGGCACAGAAATAGCCCTTTTCAGACCGAATCTGCGCCGCAGGTATTTCCGCTGCGCGCGCTGCCTATAATCGTGGGATTGCTTTTGATGAATCCGCATGAACCCCATTAAAGACGCGCTGAC
>JANPBT010000081.1:0-18303 GCA_031430575.1 Betaproteobacteria bacterium
GATCAAGCCAGAGCCGAGGTGTTTAAGTGGATTGAGCTCTACTACAACCGCGAGCGACTACACTCCGCTTTGAACTACCGCTCGCCTGAGCAGTTCGAGAACCAACTAACTTAGTGTCCGTGAATCCGGGGCAGGATCAGAGTTTATCCCCCTAAAAAAGGTCTATTTTGCGTTGCAAATTATTTAGAATTTTGTGATAAATCGGTTTAAATTCGCCTCGGTACGCTCAAACGGAATGTCGTCCACCACGAACCAATTCACCGCATAAAACTCGCTTGTATCAAACGATATTGGCACGGGTCGGTTCACGAAAACTAGATATCAGAGCAAAACACCGGTGTGTAGCGTGCTGTTGCCGACCGTTTCTGTGACTGTAATGAATAGCGGTGAACCTACGTCGTTGACTGACGTTTCTATTCCAAGCTCTTCTTTGATTTCTCGCACAACCGTGGCGCCTGGATGTTCGTTCGGCTCTGCATGACCTCCGGGCGAAAGCCATAAAGTCGCGTTGCGGTGATCCACCAAAAGGAATTGGGTTTCGTCCGTCACCACAAAATAAGAAACCATGTGTTTTGCTAGCGTGGCTGGCTTTTCGATTCGAAAAATCGGTGCGCTCGCGGCCAGCCAAGCCAGCGCGTCCAAGCGAAGCGCTTCTTTTATGCTGTCACCCGGCGAGATTACCTGAATTTCCCGTTGAACGAGGATACGCAAATCATCCATTCGCTGCGATCAATGTTCTAGCGCGCAAAAAAGAGATCTTTTTTTCGGAAGATCTTCTAAAAAGAGCTTCTTTTGCGCCGCAGGTTTTTCGCCTTCGGACTTAGCGTTTTAGCACCCGTGCTGCGTCCATCGCAAAGTAAGTCACGATGCAATCTGCACCCGCGCGCTTGAAGGCAGTAAGTGATTCCATCATCGCTTTTTCTTCATCAAGCCAGCCTTTTTCAGCGGCGGCTTTGATCATCGCGTATTCGCCACTGACTTGATAGACCGCGGTCGGCCGGCGAAATTTTTCTTTCATGCGCTGTAGCACGTCGAGATACGGCAAGCCCGGCTTTACCATCAGCATATCCGCGCCCTCAGCAATATCCGCCTCAGCTTCGCGCAGCGCTTCATCACTGTTGGTTGGGTCTAAATAATATTGCAGCTTGTTGGCTTTTCCGAGGCCTGCAGCAGAGCCTACCGCTTCCCGATACGGGCCGTAAAAAGCGCTGGCGTATTTCGCGGAGTAGGCAACGATCCGCGTGTGGATGAAGCCCTCCTGGTCGAGCGCTGCGCGGATGCGCCCGATGCGCCCGTCCATCATGTCTGAGGGGCCGACCATATCGCTCCCTGCGCGGGCTTGAGCGAGGGCTTGCTTGACTAGCGCTTCGATGGTTTCGTCGTTTAACACGTAGCCCGCGTCGGTCAAGAGACCATCTTGACCATGCGAGGTGTAAGGATCGAGTGCGACATCGGTCATCACGCCCAATTGCGGAAACGATGCTTTGAGGGCTTTGATCGCGCGCGGAATCAGTCCTTCGGCATTCCACGCTTCATCGCCACCGGGCAATTTCTGCGCCGCAGGTATTGACGGGAAGAGGGCGATTGCCGGAATGCCAAGTGCTACGCAAGTTTGCGCGTCTTGTAAGAGCAAATCGATGCTCGTTCGAAACATTCCGGGCATACCGTTGATGGCGTCGCGCACACCATCGCCTTCGCAGACGAATAAGCCTTGCATCAGATCGTTTGTCGTCAGCACGCTTTCGCGCTGCATACGGCGGGAAAAATCATCGCGCCGCATACGGCGGGCGCGAAACTGAGGATAAGGTGCAAAGCTCATCCTCAGAAGTTTAGTGCAACTATTCGCGCACTTCGCCGTTTGCCGCCAGGATCGTTAGGTTGACGTAGTGCGACGCATCGTGGCGCCCGTCGGAAAAACTCACGATCATCCCGCCAATATTGAAATTATTAACGCTCTCTAGCGCAACGATCAGTTGCTCGCGGCTTTTATCACCGCCTTTGCGCAGGGCTTCGGTGATGATTTTTGCTGCGACGTAGCCTTCAAGGCTTGTGTAAGAAAGATCTTTTTGGCCAGCCGCCTGCATCGCAGCGCGGTATTCGATTGAAATTGGATACTTGCCTGACCATGGAGAAGGCATGACCTGCGAGATCGCCACGCCCCTGGAATCGGTGTCGAGCTCTTTTGCGAGGGCGCGGGTGCCGACAAACGACACATTAAACATCATTGCCCTTGAATTCGCCGCCTTCATTGCTTTGATAAATGCCGCGCACGATTTGTAGGCACTTACGAGCACCACCGCGTCTGGCTTCGCGCCCGAAATAGCTTCCACCGCTTTCGCGACATCAACGGAATTGCGCTCAACGGTGGATTTGACGTAAATCTTTGAGCCGCGCTTTGCGAGCGCATTTTCAACGCCTTTGAGACCGGCCTCACCGTAAGCGTCGTTTTGATAGAAAACGGCAACTTTTTTGAACCCAACCGTTTCGAGATGACGCACGATCGCCTCAGTCTCATCAAAATAGCTCGCCCGCACATTAAAGACATAGCGGTTGGGGGGATTGCGAAGCAACTCTGCACCTGTAAATGCGCCAAAAAACGGAATTTTTGCCGCAGTTGCAATGGGCAGCGAGACCGCCGCGGTCGGCGTACCCACATAGCCAAACAACGCAAGCACGTCGTCTTGCGCAACAAGTTCTTCGGTATTTTTCTTTGCGCGTGGCGGATCATATCCATCATCAAGCGAACGCAAAACGATCTTGCGTCCTTTGATGCCGCCGCTCGCGTTCACCGCGTTAAAGTAGATCTCAGCGCCGAGCCGCATCTCACGCCCGAGCTCTGCCGCAGGGCCTGATTGCGCTGCAGATTGCCCGAGAACGATATCGTTGCCAGCGGCCATTGAAATCATCGGCAAAAGCGTGAAGCTGATGAAAATTAGAAATTTCTCAAATCGAAGGCTCATGGGAACGCTCGTCATAAATAATCTAGAATATGACATTGTCCCATGATGAATGTGATTTGTCGAGGATGGGGGCTGGTTTTTAGAAAGATTAGAGCAAAAATAACCCACTTAAGTGAGCACACGCAGTCTTTGAGATGGGAAAAATCGGGGTTGCAGCCCTACCGCGTCGAAAAGAAGTAGTAGTCCGCGGTGTAGGCGACTCGCGCATTGCGACCGACCAAGCCTGCCGCGCAGATTTCGCTCGGCGCAACCCCTGCGTCGGTATTGACGCGTTGCAAGCTCGTCATCGGCGACAATGCGCCCGCGCCGCCAGTCGATTTTGTCCCGATCAATAGCCACGGGATCGCGCCTGCAATAGGCGCGTCAGAGCGCTGCTTGAGCGAGCCAACCACCTTGCTGCCATCATCGAGCTCCCAAGTCGGGCCAGCGTAATGCTTTCCTACGCGCTTTCCCTGCAAATCAAACAGCGTCGCCTCCGGCGCAACAAACGCCCAGGCAAATTTACCGTCTGGATTGCCCCTGCATTCATAGATCTGAACGCCGGTTGCCGGTAGCGTTAGCGCGAAATGTTCGTTTGCGCCTGCGCTCAAAACCCCGGGAACGGCGATAGGGTGCTTGACCATCATTTTCGATGATCCAGCACAACCCGCAATGAAGAGAGACACGGCGACTGCTGGAATGAAGATTAAGTTATTCATAGGTAAATGTAAATATCGATTGAATGTTGAAGATTTCATCATTTCACATGCTATAAATAATTAACACAATCGAATGTTTATTACGTTTTACTTAATTTTTATTAATGTTTAATCATCATCTCTTTGGCCATGAACTCCTTCGCACGCTAGTCGCAATCGTTGATCGCGGAAGCTTTGCTAAAGCTGCAGAGCAGCTGCACTGCACCCAGGCGGCGGTGAGCCTCCAAGTCAGCCGACTCGAAGCCCAAACCGAGCTTGCGCTCTTTGCGAAATCGGGTCGCCAGATGGTGCTTACGCCTGCGGGCGCGATTCTTGTTGATTTCGCGCGTCGCATCCTTGCCCTGAACGTAGAGGCCACCCACGCGCTTCATGGCCACCGCATGGATGGTGCGCTTCGGCTTGGCGCGCCACAAGATATCGCCGAGGAGGCGCTGCCAGAGGTGCTGCGGCAATTTTCGGCGTTGTTTCCGCGCGTGCGCTTAGAGGTGCGCGTTGAGCGCAACCAAAAATTAATCGAAGATATTCAGCGCGGTGAATTTGATATTGCCGTCGCTTTGACCCTGCACGGCTTTAAATGGCAGCTACCCGCTTCGAGCGAAATTTCCCGCATCACGCAGCCCAAAATGCACTGGCTTGCGAGCCAGCATTTCAAAGTCTTTACGCCAATCTCGCGCGATGCGCCCTTGCCGCTCATCTTGCTTGAGCCACCCTGCATCTTTCGCACCCACGCTGTCGCGGCGCTGGAGGCGGCGGGCGTGTCTTATCGGGTTGCGTACACGACGGCAAGCCTATCGGGATTACGCGCCGCGATTGAAGCGGGCATGGGTGTGACCGCCCGGCTCTTAGGCAGCGGCGATCGCTCGCGTGAAATTACTCCGCTTACCAAACAGCCGGGCATGAAAAAGTTACCTAAACTTTCTAACTTACACCTGCATCTTTTTTGTAAGATTGAGCCACGATTACCGGCAATCGCGGCGCTGCATCAACTCCTAAAATCAAAGCTGGAAGCCGAACTTCAGTAAATAATGCAGCGCTACTACCTGCGGCGCAGATTGGCGCGAAAATGCTTACGCCTAATAATCCACCCGCTCATTACAATAATCCCATACACACGCTCTTTTGAGGTCGGCATGAAAATAGTTTTAATGCGGTTTCTTTCAGGTATTTTGATTTTTCTGTGTGGCGCATCGTTTGCGCAATCACTCCCTTCTGGCGCGAAATTCATTACCGAAGTTGAAGGTATCAGGGAGTATCGGCTCGACAACGGCTTGCAAGTTTTGCTATTTCCCGATGATTCAAAAGCCACGACCACGGTCAATATCACGTATCGGGTTGGCTCTCGCCATGAAAACTACGGCGAGACTGGCATGGCGCATTTGCTGGAACACATGCTCTTTAAAGGCACGCCCAAGTTGCCCACACTTTGGAAAGAAATGTCGGACCGTGGATTTAACAATAACGGCACGACTTGGACAGATCGCACCAACTACTATGAATCATTCACCGCGAGCGAAACCAATCTAAAGTGGGCGATCGACATGGAAGCTGATCGCATGATCAACAGCAAAATCGATGCTGAAGATCTCAAAACTGAGATGACTGTTGTGCGAAATGAATTTGAAAGTGGTGAAAACAATCCTTTCGGCGTGATGCTCAAGCGCATGGGCTCCATCGCTTACGATTGGCACGCCTACGGCAAGTCCACCTTCGGCAATCGCAGCGATATTGAAAATGTGGGCATCGAAAACCTGCGTGGCTTTTATCGGAAGTATTATCAGCCTGACAACGCTACGCTACTTATCGGTGGAAAATTCAGCCCAGAAAGCACCCTCAAAACCATCGCTGCGGCATTTGCTGGAATCGCTAAACCAACGCGCGCGCTGCCCATTCTCTGGACGGTCGAGCCGACGCAAGATGGCGAGCGCTCGTTTACCGTCCGGCGCACGGGAGACGTACAACTTTTGCTGGCGGGCTTTAAAGTGCCTGCGGGCACGCATCCTGACTTTCCAGCGCTCACGCTGCTCGCGCACGCGCTGGGTGATGATGCGAGTGGACGCTTAAAAAAGAGTCTCGTCGATGGCAATCTGGCGACGCAAGCATTTGCGTTTACCCGCGCTGAGCACGATCCGGGGATGTTTTACGCAGGCGCAGTCTTGCGCGGTAATCAACCGATGCAGCCAGCCAACGAAGCACTGCTCACTGAGCTCGGAAATTTATTGCAAATCACGCCGGCTGAAATTACCCGCGCGCAAAATGCCATCGTTAAAAGTATCGACGAGACCGTGCGCGCGCCCGATCGTTTATCGATCGCGCTTTCTGAGGCCATCGCGCAAGGTGATTGGCGGCTTTTCTTTTATCAACGCGACCAGCTCAAAAAGGTCACGCCCGCTGATGTAATGCGCGTAGCCAAGCACTATCTAAAACGCGACAACCGCACGGTTGGTATGTTCATCCCGACCACTGCCGCAGAGCGCAGTGAAGTCACCGCGCGCCCCGATATCGTCGCAATGCTGAAAGACTATAAGGGCGACGCCGCCATCAAAGCGGGCGAAAGCTTCGACCCAACACCGGCAAATTTTGATGCGCGCACGCAGCGATTTACGTTAGCCAATGGTCTGCAAGTTGCGCTGCTGCCGAAATCAACCCGCGGTGAAGCGGTCGTTGCCAATCTGCGCTTGCGTGCTGGATCACTAAGCGCATTGAAAGGGCAATCTAGCGCGGCCGGCATCGCCAGTGGAATGCTCATGCGAGGAACGGCTACGATGACGCGAGAGCAGATTAAAGATCGTTTTGATAGCCTAAAAGCGACTGCGGGCGTATCCACTTCTGGCTTCAATATCAGCACCACCCGCCCGCAACTCGCCGACGCCCTGAAGCACGCAGCACACATCCTGAAAGAGGCCAATTTCCCCGCCGACGAATTCGCCAAGGTCAAGCAAGAGACGCTCACGGGACTAGAATTTTCCAAACGCGAACCGCAGACCGTCGCCTCCGACAAGCTCACCGAGCACATGCGCCGCTACAGTGCCGATGACCCACGCTACCAGCCGACCTCGCAAGAATCGATCATGCGCACCGAAGCGGTCACTCGCGATCAAGCTTTTGACTACTATAAGCGCTTCGTTGGCGCCGGAGGCGGGCAGCTCTCGATTGTGGGAGACTTTGATGCAGTTGAAATGCGCGCCTTAGTGACCGCGCTTTTCGGCTCATGGAACGCTAACGAAAACTACACCCGCATCGCCGCCGAAACCACAGTCTCCAAGCCTGCTGATTTCACGCTCAATACCCCTGATAAAGAAAATGCAATGATCATCGCGCTGCAGCCATTGGCGATGAAAGATACCGATGCTGACTACACCGCGTTGGTCATCGCTGACTATATCTTTGGCGCCAATCCGGGCTCGCGTTTATTTTCTCGCGTGCGTGAAAAAGAAGGTCTCTCCTATGGCGTTGGCTCGCAAATGAGCGTTCCAGAGTTTGAGCCTGCGGGGTCATACGTGCTCTACGCCATCGCTGCGCCGGCAAACGTAGAAAAAGTGATCGCGTCAATGCGCGATGAAATGACCAAAACGCTACGCGATGGTTTCACCGCCGCTGAAGTCGAAAAAGCTAAAACCGCTTACCTACAAGAGCGCAAAGCCGCGCGCGCGCAAGACGGCAATATCGCAGGCGCATGGACGAGTTTGCTGCATGCGGGGCGCACGTTTGCATTTTCGCAAGGCAACGATGAAAAAGTGGCAGCGCTCACGTCAGATCAAGTATCGTCTGCGTTTCGGAAGCACGTTGATGCCGGCAAATTTGTATTCATCCGCGCGCTCGATCAATCCAAGGTCAAGTAGCCATTTCATGCCCTACCTGCGGCGCAGATTTACGCTAAATGTGCCTCAATCTGCGCCGCAGGTATTTATGAAAATGAGCGTTTATTCCTCGGTAGTGCTTTGATTTTTTTTCAATGAATTATGAATACGTCGCACAGTCCACCAGACCACGAAGAGCACCAGCGGAATCAGCGCGCCGGTCGCAAATTCAGGGTTGATGGGTGCACCAGCGGCTTTCACCGCTTTTGCTGCGTAAAAGAGTAAGCTTACGATGTAATATGAAATTGCTGCGATCGATAAGCCTTCAACAGTGCTTTGTAAACGCAGCTGCAGCGCCTGACCGCGCGTGAGTTTTTCTAAAAGCAATTGATTTTGTTGCTCGGTTGCAATATCTACGCGCGTGCGTAAAAGTGCGCTAGTGCGAGTAACGCGATCAGATAACGACGACAAGCGCTGGGCAGTCGCCTCGACTGTCGCAATTGCAGGCGAGAGTCGACGGCTCATAAATTCTGCCATTGTTTGTGCGCCGACAACGGGCTGCTCGCGCAGCTCCGCCAGCCGCTGCGTTACCAGTGCGCTGTATGCGCGCGTTGCAGCGAAACGAAAAGCATGCGTGGAAGTTGCCCGTTCAATCACCGCGGCAAGTGAAATCAGGGCATCGAGCAGGCTCTGGTCAGTCGCATTTTTATTTTCGAGCTGCGCCGCAATTTCTGAGAGCGCGTTCTCGGAGTGCGTGAGTAGGGGCGACAATAGTTTTGTCGTTGGAAGTGCTTGCAGCGCCATCATCCGATAGGTTTCGAGCTCAAGCAGTCTTGCAGAGGCGCGGCCAATTTGCAGCGCAGTCGTCGTCGAGGGTACGAGCACCACGATACGCTCAAAACCATTTGTTTGCAGTGCGAAATCGGTGAAAACGAGTGTATGGGCGCTGCGCTCCAAGCTCGAGGCGACAATCGTCTGCGTCTTAAACCACGCGCTGGCCGCGTCCTGAGCGGCGGCGTGATCGCGAAATGTCGCGTCGTCACAGGTTGCGATCACCATTTCAATTGCAGCGATGGTGTGCCCAGGAATTTTGCTGAGCCATTCAGCTGGCGTTGCGATTGCAGCAACTTGATCGCTACCGATAGCTTCTGGCAGCGGCTGCACGATGGAGTAGCGCGTGAACTCGGTATGCCGCTCCCATTTCAGCGAATAGCCTTGAAATTGCAAATGCAGAAAATTATCTTTAAGCTGCCCCAATTCCAGCGCAGCTTGCCCGGGCAGTGCGCGTAGGTGGTCGCATTCGTCTGCGCACGAAATTCCATCGTTGACCACGGCGATGTAGACCACGAGTGCAGGTGCGGTGATCGCGACTAGCGGACGCACGTGAACTTCGTTATGCAAGCGCGTGCGCTGCGCATCATCGGGCGGAAGCTGTTGGCTAGCGAGCGTGAAGTGAGCCGATGTCATGAGGGCGATCGCGCTTCGTTGATTTGATCATCTGCATTGTGCCGCAGATGCGCCCGCGTTTCATGCGGCGCATAAAGCGCCAAAGCCGCAAAAACTGCGCCGCAGGTAGGCATCTAAAAATCAAATGTTGAAGTAAACCGCACCCGGATGCGCGAGATAAAAGCCCGAGACACTTGCAGCGGGCGTCATCGCCAGCGATTCTGTCAACCCCATGCCGATTTCTTGCGCGCGCAATACGCGAAAAAGATCAATCTTGGGCGCGTGCTCAGGGCACGACGGGTAGCCAGGGGCAGGGCGAATACCTTGATATTTTTCGTCGATTAGAGCATCGCCAGTAAAGGCTTCTTCAGGCGCATAGCCCCAAAAATCTTTGCGAATGCGTTGATGCAAATGCTCAGCGAAGGCCTCGGCCAAGCGATCTGCGAGGGCTTTAAACATGATCGCGTTGTAATCATCGCCCGCGGTCTCAAAAGCGCTCACGCGTGATTCCATGTTGAGCCCCGTAGTCACAGCGAACATGCCGGCATAGTCTTTTACGCCAGACGCAAGTGGCGCGACGAAATCAGCGAGCGCCCAATTGGGCTTACCATTACTTTTAACTTGTAATTGCCGTGGTGTATGCCATTGCATCACCGAGCCCCCTTTGCCCGATGGGTTGGTCGGAGGCACAGTCGAGTCATGGTCGTAGAAGACGATTGTCTCCGCGCCATCGCTTTGCGCTTCAAACAAGCCATACGCTGCGCTCGCAGTGAGCCACTTTTCACTTACGATACGCTTTAACATGGCCTGCCCATCGCGAAATACGTCTTTCGCTTGCGTGCCTACGACTTCATCGGTCAAGATTGCGGGGTAGCGCCCGGCAAGATCCCAGACGATGAAAAAGGGAGTCCAGTCGATATAGGGCACGAGCGCCGAGAGCGGGTAATCGTTTAAATGCTGCACACCCAAACGCTTCGGCGCGATTGGCATGTGCGCACCATGAAAGCCTTGAAACTTATTCGCGCGCGCGACTTCAATTTCTAACACTGGAGCGGCCTTGCGCCCGGCATGACGCTCGCGCACCAGCGCATAGTCGGCATCAAGGTCTTTGATGAAATTAGCCCGCATCTCGCTATCGACTGACATCAATGCAGTGGCAACACCAACGCTGCGTGAAGCATCTGTGACATGCACCACGGGCTTGCTGTAATGTGGCGCGATTTTCACTGCGGTATGTGTGCGAGAAGTCGTTGCGCCGCCAATCAGCAGCGGCACTGTGAAGCCTTGGCGCTCCATTTCCGCCGCGACGTGCGCCATTTCTTCTAGGGATGGCGTAATCAACCCGGATAAGCCGACGATATCAGCGTTTGACTCCTTTGCCGCGGCAAGAATTTTTTCGCAGGAGACCATCACGCCTAAATCAACGACATCATAGTTATTACATTGCAATACAACGCCGACAATATTTTTGCCGATGTCGTGCACATCGCCTTTTACTGTAGCCAGCACGATCTTGCCTTTATTTTTCGCCACGCCACCGCCGCGCTTTTTTTCTTCTTCAATGAAGGGAACGAGATGGGCAACGGCTTGTTTCATCACCCGCGCAGATTTCACCACTTGCGGCAAAAACATTTTGCCTTGGCCGAATAAATCGCCGACGATATTCATGCCGTCCATCAACGGGCCTTCGATCACGTCGAGTGGCTTCGCGCTTTGCTGGCGGGCAATTTCGGTATCTTCCACGACAAAGGTGGCGATTCCTTTGATAAGCGCATAAGAAAGCCGCTCTTTCACTGGCGCTTCCCGCCAGCTCAAATCTTCCACCCGCACTTTCGCATCGCCCTTCACCCGCTGGGCGAGCTCAAGCATACGCTCGGTCGCATCATCGCGGCGATTCAAAATCACATCTTCGCAGTGATCGCGCAGCTCGGCGTCAATTTGGTCGTAAATGCCCATTTGCCCGGCGTTTACGATGCCCATCGTCATGCCGGCCTTAATCGCGTGATACAGAAAAACCGTATGCATCGCTTCGCGCACATGATCGTTGCCGCGAAATGAAAATGAAAGATTGGATACGCCGCCTGAAATTTTCGCGTGCGGCAAATTTTCGCGAATCCAGCGCGTAGCGTTAATGAAATCGTTGCCGTAATTGTTGTGCTCTTCTAAGCCGGTTGCCAGCGCGAAAATATTCGGATCAAAAATAATATCTTCTGGCGCGAAATCGGCTTTTTGGGTGATTACATCATAGGCACGTTTGCAGATTTCGGTTTTGCGCGCATAGGTATCGGCTTGACCTTTTTCGTCAAAGGCCATCACTACTGCCGCTGCGCCGTAGCGCTTCACGAGCTTGGCTTGCATTAGAAAATTGTCTTCACCTTCTTTAAGCGAAATCGAATTCACAATCGATTTTCCTTGTACGCATTTAAGCCCAGCTTCGATCACTTCCCACTTCGAGGAATCAATCATGATCGGCACGCGCGCAATATCAGGCTCGCCCGCAATCAAGTTCAAAAATTTCACCATCGCAAATTTCGCATCGAGCATGGCTTCATCCATGTTGATATCGATAATCTGTGCGCCATTGGCCACTTGCTGCCGCGCGACTTCCACCGCCGCAGCGTAGTCGCCCGCGAGAATAAGCCGTGCGAAGGCTTTCGAGCCGGTCACGTTCGTGCGCTCACCTACGTTTACGAAGAGCGAATTGCCATCGATGGAGAGTGGCTCAAGACCGGAGAGTAAGAGTGGATTCATATTGACGTGTGTACTACCCATTTTCGACACGAAGCTCGGAGATACGAGCGAATTCGCGTGTGCTGCAAATTTTGCGGTTGTTGCGGTTGTTGCATATGTTGCGTATGACTAAAAATAGTGTCGATCGCGTGTGCATACGCGGGCAAGAGTGTATCGAGTGCACCGATCGGCTTGTCTTGGCGGAGACGCTTTTTAGTCAACATGGCGTACTTCACGCTGCGCGGTAGCGCGTGGTCTTGGCGATAAAGCCTGGTTTTGCGCGATAGAGGCGGCACTTTATACGTGTTATTCCGCCTTAATGCCTGCCGCTTTGATGATCGGCCACCACTTTTCAGTTTCAGCTTTGTGATAATTGCCGAGCGCTTCTGGCGATTGTTGTGCGCGCGGGAAAATCTCTTGCCCGAGATCGGCAAAGCGGGCGCGCACCGCAGGGTCGGCTAATGCTGCGGTGATTGCGCTGTTGAGCTTGGTGACAATTTCTTTTGGCGTGCCTTTTGGCGCCCAGAGTGCGTGCCAGCGCGAAAAGTAAAAGCCGGGCAAACCCGCTTCGTCTACAGTCGGAATATCGGGTGCGCTGGCTAATCGATTTTTAGCAGTCACGGCGAAAGCTTTGATTTTTCCGTTGCGTACTTGCGGTAGGGAGCTCGTTGGGTCGTCAATGATCATGTCGATTTCGCCTGCGACTAACGCTTGCATGGCAGGCGCTGCGCCGCGGTAGGGCACAAACTGAAATTTAGTGTTGGTCGCACTTTGAAAAAACACACCGCTGACATGCTGGGGGCTGCCTGCGCCGGCAGTTCCTTCAAAGGCCTTATCGGGATTTGCCTTGAGCCACTCGATGAAGCCCTTGAGATCTTTCGCAGGCGTTGCGTTTTTAGCGACGATCACATAGGCGTTGCTCGTGACCAATGCGAGCGGCTCAAAATCTTTCAACACGTTGTATTCAAGCGGGTAGACCGCGGCATTCACCACGTGCGTGCTCCAGTGGCCCATGCTCAGCGTGTGGCCATCGGGCGCAGCGCGCGCCACTTTGCCTGTGCCCACGTTGCCATTCGCACCCGCTACGTTTTCCACAACCACGCTTTGACCGAGCGAAGCGCTCATGTGTTGCGCCAACGTGCGCGCGATCACATCGGTAGGCCCGCCCGGCGCGAACGGAACTACGATATTGATCGGACGCGAAGGAAAGGTTTGCGCCAACGCAATCGGAGCAATCGCAACTGCGGCGGCGAGCATGCCGAAACGCATGAGGCGGATTGAATTTACTAAAGATTTCATTTGGGTTCTCTGTTCCGGTGATCAGACCATAAATCGAAAAATACGCGCACATTGAATTTACGCTCAATCATTATGCTTGCAGGGCGTGTGAGACTTTAAAAAATCACAATACCTGCGGCGCAGATTTCGTGATTTTGAATGCTTTTAAAGCACATGCTTAGGGCGCGATTCTAGGCTTATAAGCACTCATTTTTTTTGCAATTGCGCGAATGTGGGCGGGCGTCGTGCCGCAGCAGCCGCCGACGATATTGACCCAGCCGTTTGCGGCAAATTCGCCCAAATACTTCGAGGTCGTCTCGGGCGTTTCGTCGTAACCGGTATCGGACAACGGGTTAGGGAGCCCCGCGTTTGGATAGCAGCTAATCGGAAGCGCACTCACCTTTGAGAGCGCGTGAATGTAGGGGCGCAGCAAATCTGCGCCGAGCGCGCAATTAAAGCCAATCGAAATCGGGTTGGCGTGTGCCATCGAGATGTAAAAGGCTTCCGCAGTTTGGCCCGAAAGCGTGCGCCCCGAGGCATCGGTGATCGTGCCCGAAATCATGAGCGGCAAGCGCTCGGTCGCAGGATGATGATCAAAATATTGATCGATGGCAAAGAGCGCTGCTTTGGCGTTTAGCGTATCAAAAATCGTCTCAACTAAAAGCAAATCTGCGCCGCCCTTGACCAAACCGTCGATCGCCTCGGTGTAGGTTTCAACCAACGCATCAAAGGTTACGTTGCGCGCAGAAGGGTCGTTTACATCAGGTGAAATCGAGGCCGTGCGCGAGGTCGGCCCGAGCGCGCCGGCGACGAAGCGAGGTTTATCAGGCGTTTTTTGGGTGAATTCAGCGCAGATGCTGCGCGCTAACGTTGCCGCGGCTAAATTGAGCTCATGGACGATCGCCTCAAGCCCATAGTCAGCTTGCGAAATCGCGGTCGCGTTGAAGGTATTGGTGCAGATAATATCGGCACCGGCATCGAGATATTGGGCGTGAATCTCGGCAATGATCTCGGGCTGTGTCATCACCAGTAAATCGTTGTTACCCTTTAAATCTCTGGGCGCATCAGCAAAGCGTGCGCCGCGATAATCGGCCTCGCCTAATTTATGCTGCTGAATCATCGTGCCCATCGCGCCGTCGATGATGAGAATGCGCTGTGCGAGCAGCGATTTGAGCGTTTGCGTTCGTATCATAGCCGCCATTTTCCCATGAATCGTCGCGCATTAATGGCATAACGATATACCCGAATTCACTGGATTCTGCGCCGCAGGTAGGTTCTACTTCAACGATGAAACATCTCACACCCAAAGAAGCGCACGACTTCATCCATGCCCACCCAGACGCGGCTTTTGTCGATGTCCGCAGCGAAGTCGAATTTCTATATGTCGGCCACCCGGTTGGCGCGGATCATATCGCTTGGCAAGACGCGCCCGATTGGGATGTAAACCCCAATTTCATTCGCGAAGTAAAAGCCCGCACGGCTGGTGTGTTGGATCGCCCCGTGCTCCTCATTTGCCGCTCTGGTAAGCGCACTTTGGCTGCCGGCGAAGCGTTAGAAAAAGCAGGTTTTACGCACGTGGCCAATATCTTGCACGGCTTTGAAGGCGAGCTCGATGAGCACTTTCACCGTGGCAATATCAGCGGCTGGCGGCACGATGGCCTGCCTTGGCAGCAAATGTAACGCCGGGTATTGCCTATGCCCGACGGCTCAGATTTAAGCGCGGTAGCTCTTGATTTAGCGCGTCGCCACTTCCAATTGCGTGAGCCAGATTAACGCTGCGTTGCGCGAATCACCACACATTTCCAAGCTTGGCCGCAGGCCAACGCAGAAAGCGGGGCGCTCCGCTTTGCCAAATAAATTACAGCCAAAATTTGCATCAAGCTGGATGCACGGTACGCCCGCGGGCTTGCCATGAGGCATGCCCGGAATGGGCGACGTAATGGATGGCGCGATGCAGCAAGCACCGCAGCCTGCACGGCATTTCACGGCGGGCTGATGCCAAGCTCGGTGCAGATTTTGAGTACGGTTGATTTCAACTTTTCATTTTCTATTTCGAGCGCTTCAAGCCGCGCTTTTAGCGCGATCAGCTCGCTTAGCGAAACATCGGCGATTTGCTTTTCAGAGGCAAATACCTGCGGCGCAGATTGCGGCATTTCTACCGCACCGCAAAGTAAATGCGCCCAGCGCGGCTCGCGTGTGCCAACGGTGCGAGGGAGCTCGATTACAAAATTTTTCGCTGCCAATTCGTTCATAAAGGCTTCGACCGCAGAAATATCGGCAAATTTATGGATGCGCTCGCTGTGAATGCGCAACTCGGAAAGCGTCTGCGGCCCGCGCAGCATCAGCACGGCGATGAGGGCTACCGATTGCGATGGAATGCCGACGACTTTGCCGAAGTTTTGCGCGTAGCGGGTGACCCGCCCGCCCGAGCCTTCATAGACTAAATCGAGCGATTTCAGGGCATCGACGGTGGCTTGCACTTGCGCTTCGCTCGCCTCCATCAGCGGGTCACGGCTCGATTTTTGATTGCATCCAGAGGTCAGGGCATTGAGCGAAAGCGGATAAGTGTCGGGCACCGTATGCTGCTTTTCAACCATCACCCCGATCACGCGCGATTCAAGCAGCGTAAGCGCGCGGATCATCGCTTGCTTTCAGCAACGAGCGCGGGGTTAAAGCGCGGATCGTTGTACATCTTGAATTGCCGGTAAATTTTGAAATAGGCTTTACCTGCGGCGCAGTTTTGCAGCAATTCGTCGAGGCATGCGCCTAAATCTGCCCGTTGCATTTGCAATTGCGTGAGCTTTGCAGCACTCGCGCTGCGATGGCTCTCGTCGACGTCGGTGCGCTGCGTTTGCGATTTCATCGCCTTAATTTTCAGCGCCATGATCGACAGCTTATCAATCATGGCGCCCGCTGTTTCGCTATTTAATCGCGCGCCCGGTTTCGCGTTGGCACGCGGCGCATCGCTACGGGCGGACGCTTCATCGACCAGCTTTAATGCCAAGAGCAAGATTTCGTCGATGCGCTCAACAGCATCGTTGCGGGCTTGGTTAAAGCCATCGATGGCCCGTTTGTTGGCGGTGATTTCGGCGTCGCTCGCTTTCGTGCGGCGGGCGAGATCTTCTTCGTCCCAGAGGAGGCAGTTAAAGCGATGATTGGTGCGCACCCAACGCGGCAGCGGATCAATCGCAGCGCTAATGTCAGCGTGTGGCCCATCGGGTTGCGTAAACGCGGCATCGTGCAGCGCGGTAATTTCGGTGGAATTCATCATGGCGGTTTGATTTTAGGCGCGCATCTGCCGTAGGCAATGCTACGCTAGCCGAACATTGCGCGACATCAGCGCAACGACAGCCTGCTGCGGCGATAATTGCCCTTCGAGCATGGCTGCCACGGCTTCACAAATTGGCATCTCGACCCCGATTTTTCGGGCTAAAAAGATCGTTTTCTGCGCCGCAGGTATGCCCTCGGCCACATGCCCGAGATCGCGGGAGATATCTGCCAATCGAAGCCCTTGCGCCAAACCCATGCCCACGCGCCGGTTGCGCGAGAGATCGCCAGTGCAGGTGAGCACTAAATCGCCTAAACCGGCAAGGCCAGAGACGGTCTCGGCTTTGCCGCCGAGCGCGAGGGCAAGCCGCGTGATTTCTGCTAACCCGCGGGTGATGAGCGCAGCCCGGGCATTTGCGCCGAGCTGCAAGCCATCGCATAAGCCAGCAGCGATAGCGAGCACGTTTTTCACTGCGCCACCAATTTCAACGCCGACAACATCGGTCGACGGGTAGATGCGCAGCGCGTCATCGCTCAAGGCAATCGCTTGCGCGTTGGCAAAGGCTGCATCGTGGCTGGCAAGCACAATCGCTGCGGGCAGGCCGCGCGCGACTTCTTGCGCAAAACTAGGGCCGAACAACATGCCATAGGGCGCGCGCCATCGGGTGCGCATGATCTCAGCCGGAAGCGCTGCCTCGTTGCCCACGAAGCCTTTGCATAAGCCAATGAGCCGCACTTCATCGGCGTGGGCGCTGACGGCATCAAGCGCATCGCACAAGCCCGAGGTCGGCACGCCGAGCACAATGAGTGCAGGCGCAGGCGGTACCTGCGGCGCAATTTTGAGATTTTCTGGAAAAGCCTGGCCCGGCAAATACGTGATGTTTTGGCGATCAGCGGCGAGTTGCGCCGCATGTGCTTCGCGGCGGGCGACTAGGGTGACGTCGTGCGCTTGCGCCCACCGGATTGCGAGCGCAGTGCCCCATGCGCCAGCGCCATAGACAGTAATTTTCATGCGCGGATCGGCGACGGCCGCTTAAACGCCAAAAATGCTCTCGATGCGCACATAGCCCGCGCTGCCATCACGGTGCGTAACCCGCACCCAACCACTGCTGGGCGTAGGCTCCGCGAGATTGAGCAACACATCTTTTTCAGCTGAAAAAACAATCGCTGCAGTTTCATTGGGCTGCGCGCGCACGGTGGCAAAAGGCACTTTGACTTGCACTTGCGAGCGGTTGCCGACTTGCCGAGGCTCCACCCAGCCAAGAGTGCCGCTGGCATCACGCACTTTGACCCAGCCAGCGACGGTGACGATTACTTCCACTGGCGTGCCGCTGCCCAAAAGAAAGAGCTTGGTGCTTTTCGAGGAAGGGCTATCGAAAAGCACGGTGCCATTTTCAGTGATTTGCTTGAAATCAACGGCATGCGCTGCGGCGGCGAATGCGCAGACGAGCGCGGCTGTAATGCCCAAAACACGACCGGTTGATTTCATGCGCATTCCTTGACTGTCATCAATGAAAAATTTATTGCTTGGTGGTGCCGGCTTGATCTAAGCGGGCCAATTCTGCTTCGAGCTGCTGCTGATAAAGCGCTTCGAAATTGATCGGTGCTAAGTAAACCGGTGGGAAGCCCATGCGGTTAATCGCGTCGCTGATGGCCTCGCGGGCATACGGGAAAATAATATTTGGGCAATGAATGCCGAGCACAGCAGGCAAATCAGACTCCGTAACACCGCGAATCTGGAAAATACCAGCTTGCTTTGCTTCCACTAAAAAGAGTGTGCTCTCGGCCAATTTTGCAGTCACCGTCACCGCGAGGGTGACATCAAAGTAGCCGTCTTCGACATTAGCCGTTTGCATTTGTAAGCCCACTTCAACTTGCGGGCCTTGCGCATTGGCGGCACGAAAGCTTTGCGGTGCGCCCGGATTTTCGACCGACAAATCTTTCAGGTAGATGCGCTCGATATTAAACACGGGTTGGTTTGCTGCTGGAGCGGCTTGGTTTGCTGCGTCTGCCATGAGAGTAATGCTTTCTTAACTAAATTTAAAGGAGAAAAATGAAAATACCTGCGGCGCAGATATGATGCTTTTGAAGGCAAAAACTGCGCCGCAGGTAGTCTTGAATTTGCTA
>JANPBT010000082.1:0-63039 GCA_031430575.1 Betaproteobacteria bacterium
GATCAAGCCAGAGCCGAGGTGTTTAAGTGGATTGAGCTCTACTACAACCGCGAGCGACTACACTCCGCTTTGAACTACCGCTCGCCTGAGCAGTTCGAGAACCAACTAACTTAGTGTCCGTGAATCCGGGGCAGGATCAGACTCAACCGGCCGTAAAACAGGCTAAAAACAGGCCAATCTGCGCCGCAGGTATTCGCCCAAAGCGCCTGAAAATCTGTGTAAACGAGGTTCGTGACCAAAAGTACCGGTGCGGCTATTTCGCCTGCCCGATTAAACTTATTGCGACATGCTTAAAAAATTCTTAGAAAAGCTGATGCCGACGCCGGGCACACGGGTCAAGCGCGTAACCTTATCGGCTGCGTCGCATGGGATTGACCCAAAGCGGGTCGATGCGGCGGCAACCAAAGTCGTGGCCACGCTGCGCAATGCCGGGTTTGACGCCTATATCGTCGGCGGCGCCGTGCGCGATTTGATGCTCGGCATCACGCCAAAAGACTTTGATATTGCCACTAATGCGACCCCGGAGCAGACCAAGCCGCTCTTTCGGAGGGCGTTCATCATCGGGCGGCGGTTTCGCATTGTGCATGTGATGATGGGCAACGAGACCTTGGAAGTCACGACGTTTCGCGGGGCATCTGATCGCGCTGCGCAAACCGATGCGCACGGTCGCGTGCTCTCTGATAATACCTACGGCACGATCGAGGAAGATGCTGTGCGCCGCGATTTCACCGTCAACGCACTCTATTACGACCCGGTTGAGCAGATCGTGCTCGATTTCGTAAAGTCAAAAAAAGATATTGAGTCGCGCACGATGCGGCTGATCGGCGACCCAGAAACTCGCTACCGAGAAGATCCGGTGCGCATGCTGCGCGGAGTTCGGCTGGCAGCGAAGCTGGGCTTAAAGCTTGCACGCACCACGCAAGCGCCGATTCGCACCCTCGCGCCGCTGTTAACCAATGTGCCGCCCGCGCGGTTGTTTGACGAAATCCAAAAGCTTTTGCTCTCGGGCCACGCCGTCGAAACGCTCAAGCATTTGCGCGCCAACGGGCTGCATAAAGGCTTACTGCCATTGCTTGATGTGATCGTTGAGCAGCCGGAAGGGCAGCGCTTTGTTGATGCAGCGCTGACCAATACCGATGCCCGCGTTGCCGAAGGTAAGCCGGTGTCGCCAGCGTTTTTGTTTGCCGCATTACTCTGGCACGAAGTGCTAAAAGCCCGTGATGCGGCCGTGCGCGGCGGGGCTTACCCTGCGCCGGCGTTGCAAGACGCGATGGATTCCGTGATTGAGTCGCAATGTGAAAACATGGCGATCCCACGGCGCTACACCACGATTACCCGCGAGATTTGGGGCATGCAACCGCGTTTCGAGCAGCGCTCCAATAGTGCAGCCGAGCGCTTCTTTGCGCAAGAGCGATTTCGTGCAGCTTATGATTTCTTGCTATTGCGCGCGCAGTGCGGCGAAGTGCCGATGGAGCTTGGCGAGTGGTGGACTAAGTTTCAAGATATCGAGCCACATGAGCGTGAGCGCATGATTCGCGCCTATCGCGAGACCTTGCAAGCCAATGGCCAGGTCGTCACCGGTGTAAAGAAACGTCGCCGCCGAAGTGGCGGGCGGGGCAAAGGCGCAGCGGCTGATTCCGCGCCCTCTCAGGGGTGAAATTAGCGGTGATTGGGCTCGGCGCAAATCTTGGCCAGATGGCCACAGCGCTGAAAATGGCGGTGACCCAAATTGCAATGCTGCCCCATTCCCGTTTAGTCGCAGTCTCGTCGCTTTATGCCAGCGCACCGATCGAGGTTAACCAAAGCCAGCCTGATTACCTGAATGCGGCGGCAGCGATTGAAACTGGGCTAGCGCCACATGAAATTCTCGCGCATCTGCACCGCATTGAGGCGCTTGCGCGGCGGCAGCGCGGCCTCTGGCATGCCGCGCGCACGCTCGATCTCGATCTCATTACCTGCGGCGCAGAAATCGTGCAATCGCCCACGTTGACGCTACCTCACCCACGGGCGCATCTGCGGGCGTTTGTGTTGCTGCCGATGGCCGAAATTGTGCCGGACGGTGTGATCCCCGGGCAGGGGCGGGTGATTGATTTATTGCCAACAGTGGCCAACCAGCAAATCCGTAGAATCGGCGCATTATGAAAAAAGCGCAATTGCGGTTTGTAGCCGTGGAAGGCCCCATCGGCGCGGGCAAAACCAGCTTGGCCACTAAGCTTGCGACGTGGCTCGGCGCAGATCGTCTTTTTGAAGCTCCTAGCGAAAATCCGTTTCTTTCGCGCTTTTATCAAGATGGGCCGCGATGGGCGCTCGCGACCCAACTCTCCTACCTCTTTCAGCGCTCAGATCAATTGAGCGCGCTGGCAAATCGCCCGCGGCTTTCACCGCCGGTTGTTGCCGATTTCCTCCTCGATAAAGATCCGCTTTTTGCCCGACTCACGCTGACCCCCGAAGAGTTTGATCTTTACGTGCGCACTTACCGTACGTTGCAGCTTTCCACGCCTCGGCCTGATCTAGTGATCGTTTTGCAAGCGCCGGTTGACGTTTTGGCGCAGCGGGTCAAAAAGCGGGGTATCGGGTTTGAGCAGTCGGTGAGCGCTAATTACTTGGCAAAACTGGCGGATGCCTACGGTGCCTACTTTCATGGCTACCGCGCGGCGCCCGTGCTCACGATCGACAGCACACACCTCAATTACGTCGAAAATAGCGAGCACTTCAAGCATTTAACCGACAAAATTGAGACGATGACCAGTGCCCACGCATACTTTAAGCTGGCAGAAGCATAGTTTTTTGTCGCTAAAGCTGATAAAAATGCGAAATAACGGAAAAGAATACTTGTTTGGCATGAATCAACTTTTGGGTAAAAGTCGGGTGGAGTTTCAAAAACGCGCATTAGCCGCTGCAATGGCACTCGCATTTTCGCCTTTTGCTGTTGCAAATCTCGGCGAGGCCCGGCTGGAATCAGGCATCGGCCAAGCATTGCGGGTGCAGGTGCCCACGGTTGGCGTCGCGGCGGAAGATTTAGAGTCGCGATGTTTCAGACTTTTCCGCCCGAGCTCTGGCGATGGTATTCCGTTCCCAAATGATGCCCGAATCGATTTCGAAGAAACGGGCAACGTTCGTAAATTGCTGGTGCGCTCCAAAACAGCGATCCAAGAGCCAGTGATTAAATTTGGTGTTGAATGGATGTGTGGTTCGTCCATTCGCCGCGATTACACGCTGCTACTTGACCCCGTCGCGCTCGCCGATCCCATGCCCATCGCGGCGCCATTGGTCATGCAAGCCACGCCAATTGCGCCACCCGCAGCGATCCAAAATATTGCGCCTGCGCGCACTGCCCGTGGCAGTGTTTTAGTCGATCTCGACGGCAATCCAGTTGCGCGTCCGCGGGCGGTCCGTAAGGCAAAGCCCGCTGACGGCAACTTGCCAATGGCAGTCGTTATTCCGCGCATGCGCGAAAGTGGTGCGCGTTTGGCGATCCGAAGCGGCGTCGATGGTTTGGCGCGTGATCTTGATTTGACCGCGCTGGCCGCACCGCGCTTGCGATTGTCGTCGTCGCTAACGATGGGTGGTACGGGCGCTACCGCAAGCGACGTTGACCGCGCAGTGATTGCCAATATGCGCAATCGCTTGCTTTCGGCACCGATTGAAAGTGATCTTCGCCCGCAACTCGAAGTTGAATTGATGATTGCGCAAAAGCGCATCGGCGAGTTGCAAGCGCGATTAAATGCCGCTGATCCGAGCGGTAAGGCCACGGTATCGACGGTTGGTGCAGCACCCGGCGGCGTTGGTTTGCCGAGCGTTTCCGGTACTGCCGGTGGTTCATCGGCGTCGATGTCGCCCATTGCGTCACCGACCGTTGCAACCGCAAGTGCAGCGTCAGGCACAGCGGCGAGCGCAACGCCAGCGCAGCCCTCTGCCCTGCCAGCGACGCCCAACGCGGCCGCAGCGAAAGCCGCGATTTCGCGCGAAAAAAATCCGACGGATGGCAGCATTTGGAATCAAGTTTTGCGCTGGGCTTGGGCACCAGCGGGCTTGCTCGTCGCCGTCTTGGGTGGTGCGTTTTATTGGCTTTCGCGCAAGCGTAAACAAGAATCACAGGAGCGCGCCTATGCGGCGGCGGCGGCCGCTGTCGGGCTTTCTCCAGATCTCGTCGATCAGGCCGCGGGAGGCTTCGTTGACACCCGCATGCGGGCGATGGGCTCGATCATCAAAGGAGCGACCAAAGGCCGAGGGCCGCAATCATCCGGCGCGCTTGCGACCATTCGCAACGATAAAGCACCCGACACGCTCCCGCAGCGCCGATATGAGCCTGGGGACGGGATGACCACGATCAAGGCGCCAAGCGGTCATCCAAGTGCGATGGATCTAAGCGCTGAGCTTTTTCAGCCTAACTTCGACCCTGATAAATTGGGCGTATCGATGGTCTCCGCGATCACCGAGGAAGCGAGCGTTTATGTTGAGCTCGGGCGGCCCGAAGAAGCCATTGCCGTGCTCAAAGATCATATTGATCTCGAGCGCGCTTACAGCCGTTCGACCCCTGCGCCTTGGTTAATGCTGCTTGACTTGCATCATCGCGCTGATGACCGACCTGCTTTCGAAGCGCTGCGCGCGGAGTTCATGAATAACTTCAACGGGCGCATTCCTGAGTGGGGCGCATTTGATGATATCAATGCCGATAAATCCCTTATGGAACACGAGCATATCGTTGAGCGACTGGTGCGCTATTGGAGCACGCCCAAGTGTCATGAATACATTACCAAGCTCTTGTATGACCACCGCGATAATTCTCGAATTGGTTTTAGCTTGACCGCCTACCGCGAGCTGGTATTGCTCGATACGGTGCATAGCGCGGCTTTCCCGCCGATCGAGCAAGTCGGCGTGACGATTCCAGACGATTAAGCGAAAAAATCTTCGACCAACCGAGCGACTCGCTCGGGCTGATCGTGATGCAAGTTGTGGCTTGCCTGCGAAATAACGTTAAAGCGGATAGATTGAAAAGCCGCTAAGCGCTCGCTAAATTCTGGGCTATGGGTTGACTCCGCGCCCATTTCTGCTGGGTCATCTTTTCCGTAGCCAAGCCACTGCGCAATTTGCGAATCACTCGCGCCAACCCAGAGCACGGGCGCTACGATATTGCGCCAAATTGCAATGGATTCATCGAGCCGATATACCGTCGGGAACGGAAATTTATGCGCGGGATCGGCGCGTAATTGAAATTGGCCATCTGGCAAAGCATCGGCCCACTCAGCGGCCAAAATTGCCGCCCGATTGGCGGTCAAATAGACATCGTTTTTTTGCAGCCGCGCTGCGACCGCTGCGAGTGATGCATAAGGACGCAATGTCTCGCCAGCCTTGATAGCATCAAGCCACTTTGCTATTTTCGTTGGCGCTTGCGCAGGTGAACCGCGCGGCACGCCAAATCCGTCAAGCGAAATGAGTCGCCGCACGCGCTCGGGGCGCACACCCGCATAAATTGTAGTGAGATTACCGCCCAGCGAGTGGCCCATCAAATTGACCGATACCTGCGGCGCAATTTCATCGAGAAGCGCATCTAAATCGGCCAGATAATCATGAAACCAATAGCCGCTTGTGTTTTCGTGGCTCCATTCGCTGCGCCCAAAGCCGCGCAGATCGGGCGCAACGACGCGCCATTCACCTGCGAGCGCGTCGACTAGAAATTGAAAGGTAAACGACGTATCCATCCAGCCGTGCACCATAACTAAAAGCGGCGCGTTGGCATTACCCCACTCGCGTAAATGCACGCGCCGTCCGCGCAGCGTTAAGTATCGGCTGGTTGATGCTTTCAAGATCAGAAAATCTTGCGTACTTTAAAACGCGACCTTAAAACGGAATGTCGTCGTCAAAATCATCCATCTTGGCGGGTTTTTTTGCTGCTGCTGGGGCGTTACCGCCACCACTGGCTGCGCGGGGCGCTGCCGGTGGGCGCGGCGCGCTCGATTGCTCGGCACTGTTGCTGCTGTCATCAAAGCTGGCATCGCCGCCGCTACCGCGCGCCCCGAGCATTTGCATGCGGTCACCCCGAATTTTGGTGCTGTATTTTTTCTCGCCAGTGGCTTTATCGTCCCAGCTATCGTATTGAATGCGGCCTTCAATGTAGACGCTGCTGCCCTTTTTGAGGTATTCACCGACGACTTCTGCGGTGCGGCCAATAAATTCAATGCGATGCCAATCCGTGCGCTCTTGCTTCGCGCCTGCTTTATCTTTCCACTGCTCGGTGGTCGCCATAGCGAGCACGGCGACTGCCTCGCCGCTCGGCAGATAGCGCATTTCAGGGTCGCGCCCCAAATTACCAATTAACATTACGCGATTCAAAGAAGCCATTGTTTTTTCCCATTTTTGAAGCTGGAGCGATGCGCTGCCTGCAGAATTAACCCGCATTATCGCCGAACCCGCCTTTGCGCGCAGGCAGAATTCCTCGCAAATTCGGATCTTATCTGAATTTACATACAGTATCATTACCCGTTTTGTGGAATTGACTGAAGCCGTGCCAGTGAAATCATCGAAACCTAGCGTTAAATCGCCCGCTGCCAAATCAGACGGGCGGCCGCTGCAGTCCATCATTTCTGATCGGCTGCTCGTGCGCGGTGCGCGCACCCACAATTTAAAAAATATTTCGCTCGATATTCCTAAGCATCAGCTCGTCGTGATCACCGGGCTATCGGGCTCGGGTAAATCGTCACTCGCGTTTGATACGCTTTATGCCGAGGGCCAACGCCGCTACGTGGAATCGCTGTCGGCCTATGCCCGGCAATTTTTGCAATTGATGGATAAGCCCGATGTTGATTTGATCGAAGGCTTATCGCCCGCGATTTCCATCGAGCAAAAAGCCACCAGCCACAATCCACGCTCGACAGTCGGCACGGTGACTGAGATTCACGATTATTTGCGTTTGCTTTACGCGCGGGTCGGCGATCCGCATTGCCCGCAGCATGGCGGCAAGCTCGATGCCCAGACGATTTCGCAAATGGTAGATCACGTGCTCGCACTGCCTGCGGAGACCAAGCTCGCGATCCTCGCGCCGGTGGTGACTGAGCGCAAAGGCGAGCACGCAGACGTGTTGATGACCTTACGCGCCAAGGGCTTTACGCGCTTACGCGTGAACGGAAAATTAGTCGAAATCGACGCAGTGCCAAAGCTTGCTAAAACGCACAAACACAGTATCGATGTCGTCGTTGATCGCATCAAAGTCAAGGCCGATATTGCCCAACGTTTAGCCGAAAGTTTCGAGACTGCGTGCGCGCAGGGCGAAGGCAGGGCGCTAATTGTGAATTTAGAGACCCATGAGGAGCGGCTTTTTTCAACCAAATTTGCCTGCCCCATTTGCGATTTCTCGATTTCCGAAATGGAGCCGAGACTGTTTTCTTTCAATAGCCCTGTCGGTGCTTGCCCGACCTGCGATGGGCTGGGGGTGATGGCGTTTTTTGATGAAGCCCGCATTGTGGTCAACCCTGCGCTGTCGTTGGCGGCGGGGGCGATTAAGGGCTGGGATCGGCGTAATCATTTTTACTTCCAATTGATTCAGGCGTTAGCCAAACACTATAAATTTGACACCGAAGCGCCCTGGGAAATACTAAGCGAGCGCGTGCGCGCTGCCGTGCTCTACGGCTCGGGCGAGGAAGTCTTGAGCTTTGATTACGTTTCAGAAAAAGGCTTTGTGCAAAAGCGTGCGCATCCATTTGAAGGCGTCGTCCCCAATATGGACCGGCGCTATCGCGAGACCGAATCTTCCGCTGTGCGCGAAGAGCTCGTCAAGTTTCAAAATAGTAAGGCGTGTACCGATTGCGCTGGCGCCCGGCTGCGCATTGAAGCCCGGCATGTGATGGTGGCCGATACGCCGATTTATGTGGCCAGCCATTGGTCACTCGCGCAAGCGGCGCAGTGGTTTGCGCAGTTGCGATTACCGGGTAATAAAGCCCAGATTGCAGAAAAAATCATCTCCGAAATTCGGAGCCGATTGCGTTTTTTGGTTAATGTTGGCCTGAATTATTTATCGCTTGATCGCTCAGCAGAAACGCTCTCTGGCGGTGAAGCCCAGCGTATCCGCCTCGCCTCGCAAATAGGCTCCGGGCTTACCGGCGTGATGTATGTGCTCGATGAGCCCTCGATTGGATTACATCAACGCGATAACGATCGCCTGCTCGAGACCTTGCGCCATTTGCGCGATCTCGGTAATTCTGTGCTCGTCGTTGAGCATGATGAAGATGCCATTCGCGCGGCAGATCATGTGATCGATATGGGCGTTGGTGCGGGCGTGCATGGCGGCGAGGTCATCGCGCAGGGCAAAGTGGACGAAATCTGCGCCGCAGGTAGGAGCGTTACCGGGCAATTTTTATCAGGCGCGCGCAAGATCGCCATTCCGAAAAAACGGGGCAAACCTAACCCCGAGAAAATGCTCACGATTGAGAAAGCCACTGGCAACAATTTGAAAGGCGTTACCGCACAAATCCCAGTGGGTCTTTTTACGTGTGTCACCGGCGTCTCTGGCTCAGGCAAAAGCACGCTCATCAACGACACGCTCTCGCGCGCGGTCGCGCACCACGTTTACGGTAGCTTAGATCTGCCCGCAGCGCATGCTGCGATGCACGGGCTTGATCATTTCGATAAGATTATTAACGTCGATCAAAGCCCCATCGGGCGCACGCCGCGCTCCAACCCAGCGACCTACACAGGGCTCTTCGCGCCGATTCGCGAGCTTTTTTCGCAAGTGCCCGCCGCGCGTGAGCGTGGTTATGAGCCGGGGCGATTTTCGTTTAACGTCAAAGGCGGGCGTTGCGAGGCGTGCGAGGGCGATGGCGTCATCAAAGTTGAAATGCATTTCTTGCCGGATGTTTATGTTGCATGCGATAGTTGCCGTGGCGCGCGCTACAACCGTGAAACGCTCGACATTCACTACAAAGGAAAAACAATCTCGGAAGTGCTCGCGATGACGGTGGAAGACGCGCATGCGTTTTTTAAAGCAGTGCCAAATGTCGAGCGCAAATTGGCGACGCTGCTTGATGTTGGGCTCGGCTACATTCGGCTTGGGCAATCGGCAACTACGCTTTCAGGCGGCGAAGCGCAGCGCGTCAAGCTCGCGCTCGAGCTCTCGAAGCGCGATACTGGGCGCACGCTCTATATACTGGATGAGCCGACGACGGGTTTACATTTCGCGGATATTGAATTGCTCTTAAAAGTGCTGCACCGGCTGCGCGATGATGGTAATACCGTGGTCGTGATCGAACACAATTTAGATGTAATCAAAACCGCAGATTGGATTATTGATCTCGGGCCAGAGGGCGGCGATGGTGGTGGAAAAATTATTGCCCAAGGCTCCCCGGAATCGGTGGCCGCGAATGCAGCGAGCGTGACCGGAAAATATTTGCGCGAGACCCTTCGCAAAAAATAAGAAATAGCGAAATACCTGCGGCGCAGATTTAGGCTAAATCTGCGCCGCAGGTAGGGTTGAAATTGATTAGTGAACGGTCGCTGAAGTCAAGAAGCGCACAAGCGCGCCGGTCATCAAGCGAATTGAGCCATCGCCTAAATCCTCAGCCTGCTCGATCTCGCCGCGCGTGAAAAAAAGCTCGCCTTCATCGCTCGCGCCTTCGATCAAGATATCGTCGGCATGGGTATCGTCGTCCGCTACGCGCAAATATTGCGTACGGAATACATCGCCGTTGACCCAGATAAAGTCGGCGCGATCAAGTACTTGGTTTACGTTAACAGACATTTCAGAAGCCCTCCACTCGTAAGCAGATTGCGGCAAAGTGCGCCGTTTCAAGGCCTTAACGCACGAATCACTCCGCGCGACGACATGCGCGCTTAGGTGGGCTTCGGGGCATTCAGGTGCGATACGGCGCGAGAAACGGTGCGCCAGCGTAAAGCGCCGCATGCTGGGCGCCGCAATAGAGCTGGAGGGCGGTGATTTGCCGTGCGGAGAGCTCCGCATCGATTTCAGCGGGCGCGGCGCGGGCGACGTCACTGCCTTGCGAAGCGACTGCTATTCCCCAAAGCGTGCCGTAAAGCGGCACGTAGACGCAGCCGAGGCGGACATGGCGAAAGACGCTGCGCAGGGATTGCATTGATTTCGCAACACGATCGGGGTGAAAAATAGGCGAGCCGACGTGCATCGTTAAGCAGCCATTTTCAGTCAGGCTGGCGCGAGCGCGTGCGTAGAAATCACCGGTGTAGAGGGCAGCCGCATTGTCGTCAGGGTCTGTTAAGTCCAGCACGATGAGATCAAACAGCGCGTGCGATCGTGCCAAAAAAGTAAATCCATCGCCAACGTTGAGCGTTACCCGCGGATCATCAAATGCACCACCGCTTACGCTGGGCAGCCATTGGCGGCTGATCTTCACCACTTCGGCATCGAGCTCGGCAATGATCACAGTCTCGATGCTAGGGTGCATCAAAATTTGGCGCGCAGCACCACCGTCGCCCCCGCCGATGATGAGCGCACGGCGCGGTGCAACTTGCGCCGAAAGCGCAGGGTGGGTCATCGCTTCATGATAAAAAAATTCATCGCGCTCGCTAGTCATGTTGCAGCCATCGAGCTGCAATACCCGCCCGAATTGCGCCGTTTCATAAACCGCAATTTCTTGAAATGGCGATTGCATTCGGGTAAGCTCGGCCGCATCCGCGATTTGAAATGCGCACTGCCCGCCCAAGCGCTCAATGAGTGTGCTCATACCTGCGGCGCAGATTGAGGGCTTTTTTGCATTGCGGGCAAGCCGCGATGAATTTCTTGCATCTGCGGATGAAACGGTTGCAAAAGCGCAACGATACCTTTTGCGACCTGGCGCGCACTTTGCCGATTATCTTGCGTATGGTTGCAAACGAAGACATCCATCGTCGCCGAGGCCAGCTCGGGCCAAGTATGGAGTGTGACATGACTTTCAGCAAGCAAAATCGCCAGCGTAAATCCTCCGCCCGGAAATTCATGCGCCAGCTCGCCGACTACGGTGAGCCCAGCTTCGGCGCACAGCGCGCGCACTTGCGAGGCCAGCGGCTCGGCGCGTAGCAAAAGCGAACCCGCGCAAGCGCAGTGCGAAAAATCGGCGATGAGATGGAGACCTTGCATGCGGGAGATGATGAGATTGCGGTGCAGGCATTTTATAGAGACGATAGGTAGACTAAACTAACTAGGCAAGTTCGCTGGGCAATCGCGTCGTGGTGTGGGGCAACTCACACACATGCCGAGGAAAGTCCGGGCTCCAATGAGTAAGGGTAGCGGGTAACACCCGTCCGCTATATATTGAAGGCGAGGACTAGGGCCACAGAGACGAGTAAGCGCGGGCAACCGCGTGGACGTGAAACGCGGCAACCTCTACCCGGAGCAACACCAAATAGGCACACACGCAGCGCAAGCTGCACCGATGGCTCGTCGTAGTGTGCGGGTAGGTGGCTAGAGCGCGTGGGTAACTACGCGCCGAGAGGAATGATTGCTGCAAGCGCGCAAGCGCCTGACAGAACCCGGCTTATAGGCGGGCTTGCATTGTTTTGCGGAATACCTGCGGCGCAGATTTGGCAATTTTTTGCTTAAAAATGAGGCGAAAGTGGCTAAAACTGCGCCGCAGGTATTTCAATAAAAGTTCGGGCGCGCCGATTCATAAAAACATCGCACCGGCGCTCGAAACCGTCAACAAGCCAAATGCGGCGCCAGCGATCCCAGCGTAATTAGCGTTGGCAAACGCACTGCGAAGACTTTCGCTTACGCCCGATTTCGTTAATGCAGCGCCGATTAAAGTGACAGCGCAGAGGGCGACGTTGGCGGCAAAAAAGCTATTGAGGATGTCCATTTTATTTCTCCAGTGGTTTGGCGGATCGCGTGATTGCGCTGCCATGGATTGAACTGTACGGGGCGCAGATTTAAAAGAAAACAGGTCTGCGACGAACTGCGGGCATTCCGGCGCGAACTGCAGGCAAGCGCTGCTGAACGGAATGCGAAACTACGCAAATGCGTTTAGTCATCGATACCAATATTCTGCTTTCCATCTATCTGTATGCGGATCCACGGCATACGCCCCTGCGCGCGCGCTATACCTGCGGCGCAGATGTGCTGCTGATGGATGCGCTTTGCTATGAAGAGCTCGCGTACATGATGCGCAGTCGGCATTTTGAAAAAGTACGCGTCGCCAATGCCATTCATGTTGAGCCACTGCTGATCAAAATTGCGGATGAATGTGAGTGGATCGCCAGCGCCATTCCGCAAGGCATGCAAGCGTTGCCAAGTTGTCGCGATCCCGATGATCAAAAATTTCTATTGCTCGCGGCGCGCGGAAATGCTGATGCGCTGCTTTCATACGATAAGGCGCTGCTGAAATGCAAAGGGCGCGTGCGGTTTATGATTTCCAGGCCTGAGCAGCTTGCTATGCCCGCGCAAGCGGCAAGCGAAGCGCAAAACGAATCGCGCGCGCAATCTCAATCGTTAGATGTCGTAAATTGATTCCGACTCGACTGCGACTGGAATCTCACGTGTTGACCAAAACTTCGTTTTTTATATTTTCAATTTGCGCCGCCGCGCTCGCAGGCTGCGCTTCTGTTCCGAAGCCCAATCCTATGACACCTTCTTCTGAAGTTATCGCCCAACTCGCGCCCATGGGCAGCTTGCGCGCGGTGATCAACTTAGGCAATGCCGTGCTCGCGGGGACCGATGTCGCCACCGGCGCTGCCAAAGGCGTGACGGTCGATATCTCTAACGAGCTCGCGCGGCGCATCGGCAAGCCGGTCTCATTTGTCACCGTGCCGAATGCCGCGAAATCGGTTGAAGTGATTGGCAACGGCAGCGTTGATGTTGGCTTTTTTGCAATTGATCCCACGCGCGCGCAAACGGTCACCTTTTCGCCGCCGTATGTGGTGATCGAAGGCGCGTATGTGGTGCGCAATGATTCGCCAATTCGGGCGAATGCGGAAGTCGATCGCGCGGGCATTCAGATTGCGGCCGCAAAAGGTAGCGCCTATGATCTCTACCTATCGCGTGAACTCAAAAACGCCAAGATCGTGCACGCAATCACCTCGCAAGCCGTGGTCGATACCTTTGTTGCGCAAAAGTTGGATGTTGCCGCTGGCGTGAAGCAGCAGCTTGAGATCGACGTTAAGCGCATCTCAGGCTTGCGCTTGCTCGATGGCCGCTTTATGGTGATCAATCAGGCCATGGGCACGCCAGCCGGTCGCGATGCCGCAGCAAAATATGTGACCGATTTCATCGAAGAGTTGAAAGCCTCTGGCTTCATCGCCCGCGCGCTGGAACGACACAAAATTCAAGGCGCAGCCGTCGCCCCGCCAGGGATGCCGAGGTAACGATCTTGGGCGCGCAACCCGCCGCATCCCCATTGCAGTCGTGATCATATTGGGTGCGAAGCTGACGATTCTCGGCGATCTGAAATTTTCAGCGAATTCGTGCGACACCCAACGGGCGTCGTATGCATAGTTGCAAGCAAGGCGCATCGACCAACGCCTATTTCGCAAAATACCTGCGGCGCAGATTGAGGCATTTTGTTCGTTTGGTAAGTAAAAAAAGACCAAATCTGCGCCGCAGGTATCATCAGATGAATTCAAATTTGGGAGCTAGCGCAAATGACCACAAACAACCGAGATGACGATACCAAATTTAACCGCCGCAGCCAGCAGTGGTTTGGCAAGCTCGATAAAGATGGCTTCGCTCACCGGTCATGGATGAAAAATCAAGGCTATCCGAACGATATGTTTGATGGCCGCCCGGTCATTGGCATTTGCAATACTTGGGGCGAATTTAACCCTTGCAACTCGCACTTCAAAGAAATCGCGGAGTGGGTCAAGCGCGGCGTTTATGAAGCCGGTGGCTTTCCGCTGGAGTTTCCGGTGATGAGCTTGGGCGAAGTCTTGCTGCGTCCGACGGCAATGCTTTGGCGCAATCTGGCTTCGATGGATGTTGAAGAGAGTATTCGTGGCAATCCGATGGATGGCGTCGTCCTGCTCATGGGCTGCGATAAAACCACGCCGTCGCTCATCATGGGCGCGGCTTCCTGCGATTTGCCCACGATTGGTTTATCGGGCGGGCCGATGCTCAAAGGCCGCTATAAAGGCCAAGAATTAGGCTCGGGCACGGGCGTGTGGCAGATGAGCGAAAAAGTGCGCGCGGGCGAGATGAAGCTCGAAGAGTTTATGGATGCCGAAGGCGCGATGCATCGCAGCAAAGGCCATTGCATGACGATGGGCACTGCGAGCACCATGGCCTCGATGGTGGAATCGCTGGGCTTATCACTGCCGGGCAATGCGGCGATTCCAGCGGTAGATGCGCAGCGCTATCGACTCGCGCAGCTCACTGGGCGGCGCATCGTTGAGATGGTGAAAGAGCAAGTGCTGCTATCGCACATCTTGAAAAAAGAAGCATTTGAAAACGCGATCCGTACCCTCGCCGCCATTGGCGGCAGCACCAACGCAGTGATTCACTTAACGGCGATTGCCGGGCGCGTCGGCGTGCCGCTTGATTTGAGTGATTTCGATAAGCTCGGGCGCGGCGTGCCGAATATTGTGGACATACAACCTTCCGGCAAGCATTTGATGGAAGATTTTTATTACGCCGGAGGGCTGCCCACCGTATTGCGCAGCATGGGCGATGCGGGCTTTTTGCATAAAGATGCGATCACCGCCAACGGCAAGACGCTGTGGGACAACGTTAAAAACGCCGAGAACTACGACAAAAATGTGATCCGCGAATTGACTAACCCATTCATGGCCGATGCCGGGATTGCCGTGCTCCGCGGCAATCTCGCTCCAGATGGCGCGATCATCAAGCCCAGCGCCGCCACGCCTGCGCTCATGCAGCATCGCGGGCGCGCGGTGGTGTTCGAAAGCATTGAAGAGCTGCACGAAAAAATCAACGATGAAGCGCTCGACATTGATGAAAACTCCGTCATGGTGCTGAAAAATTGCGGCCCCAAAGGCTACCCCGGCATGGCCGAAGTCGGAAACATGCCGTTGCCCCCCAAAGTATTACGCAAAGGCATTACCGACATGCTGCGCATTTCTGACGCGCGAATGAGCGGCACCGCGTATGGCACGGTCGTGCTCCACGCCGCCCCAGAAGCCGCAGCCGGTGGCCCGCTCGCGCTCGTGCAAACAGGCGATTGGATTGAGCTCGACGTTAGAAATCGCAAGCTCAATCTAGAAGTGAGCGCAGAAGAGCTCGCCCACCGCCGCGAGAGTTGGCAGCCGCCAAAACCGTGGCTCGACCGCGGGTACGTGAAGCTTTACATCGATACCGTGCAGCAAGCGGATAAAGGCGCGGATTTGGGATTTTTGGTTGGAAAAAGTGGGACGCCAGTGCCGAGGGAGAGTCACTAGCAAATCGGTATCCCCTTTCCCCGGGGGAGAGGGGCGGGGGAGAGGGTGTTTCGGCACTAAGTGTCTTGAACCTAGCGAATAACTGCAGCGCAGATTAATACATACTTTAGTCAATACAAAACGTATATACAAGCGTAAAATAAAAATATGATCTTCACGTGGTCTGAACGCAAACGCGCCACCAATTTAACAACGCACGGCATTGACTTTGTCGATGCCGGACTCGTTTTGCAAGCGCTACGTTTACCTTTGAAGACGACAGATTTGATTACCCCGAGCAACGCTTCATTACGCTTGGGCTTTTGGCGGGCAACCCCGTCTCCATCGCACATACGGAGAATGACCATGAAATCCGCATCATCTATTTCCGCAAAGCCACGCGCCGCGAAGCCGAAATCTTCTACCGCGAAACCGCAATCTAAAACTGACTGGGCGCGCCTGCGCGACAAGTCAACGCCAGCAGCGCCCACGCAGGAACACCCCGATATCGCAGTTCGCCGAGTTGTGCGCGGTGTCGTGCGCCGCGGCCTGCAACCGACTGCGACCAAAGCTGCGATTTCATTGCGCGTCGATCACGACGTGTTGGAGTGGTTTAAAGCGCAGGGGGACGGCTATCAAACACGGATTAACTCGGTGCTGCGTGCGTTTCGGGATGCTTCGGTTTAAAGTCATTTAGGGCACGTCGCAAGTTAATACGTCCATATTGCTTCATATAGCTTATCGCGCTCATACATGAATAAGCAAAGGTATAAGCCGATTGATTTATATGACGAAGTTACTAAATCTTTTCGCTGCTCAAATTGTAAACACGCGCATCAAATTGGTCAAATTCACGTAAATTATTTGAGTTCAACCAAACAAGCAACTTTTGTTTGTACAAAATGCCGGTCACCGCACGATCTAGAGGTTGAGCCCTGGAAACCGAAGCGAATTTACCTCGACCAATCGCTGCTATCAGAGTTGTCGAGGATTGAAATAACTGCAAACACACCAAAAGCAAGCGATCAGTCAATTCTGCTCAGGCTACAGGATAAATTGCGTGAAGCGAAACAGAGACGACTAATTTGTGTGATTGTTTCTGACATTCACATTTCAGAGACGGCTTCAACACCAAAAAAAGAAATGCAAAAACGAATATGGGAGTATTCCAATCGCCTTGCTGATGGAATCGTCGGCGGCGATATGATTGACGCTCTAAAGTTTGAATTGTTGACCATTTTAGGATTTGAAAATAGAGATGAGCTCTCGGCAATTCTGAAGCGCGATTTAGATGATTTGAAACCTGCCACACACATTTTGCTCACCAACAATTGGAGACTGTCTCTTCATCAGCGTATAACTGAGGCGGGTGGCAAGGAGCGTGATCAGATACTGCCCAGCATCTACGAAAAGCAGCACGGTGAAACGTGCGGCAACAGCTCTCCCGGCGATTGCGTGACCTACATTGAAAACATCTACTGCGAAGAATTAGAAAATGCAGCGATTCGGGTAACGGAAGCGATTCGATGGAGTATTAATGCCGATGAAGCCATTAGACTCAATTCGCTGCCTCCTACTTTCACGCATTCGTTACCCCCTTACGGTCAATGTCCATATACAGATCTCATTTTTGAGATATCGAAGGAATTTTCTGCTGATGATGCGAAATTAGCAGCGATAGCTGAAGTTCTGACTGAAGTGAGGTCAAGAAAATTGACGGGAATTCATAGCTTGAAAATCAGATCTGCAATGGAAGGCGAACTGCTGTGGAAGTGGAAACAAAGTTTGCGAAAAAATCCCAAAAAATTTCGAACCGAATATGGTGTTTCGCGAATGAATGACATTTCGCACTTGAGCGTTTTCATGCGGCTATGCGATGTCGTTACAACTGACAACGATATGTGGAATCTGTGTCAGCTCCCGTCGGTAATCGATGCGACAGGAACTCATACTTACATGCTCATTTCAAGTAAGACTTACGAAAAGTTTGAAAGCTATCTTGATGCGTTGCTGCAGGCTCCAGAGTCGCCCGAGCAGAAAGCGACGAGATATCTATTTTTGGGTCGTACCGAAAATGAAATCTTGAATCAATTTGCGGACGAGATTGTCGCGGGAGTTTTGGCGAAACTTGCGAAATCAAATGCAAAGAAGTTGCCTGCGCAGCCCCTTTTGCGTAGCCGAGATTAGCGTGCGGTTTTTTGCAAGCGTGGTTATTAGGGGTAGGGGTTGTTCGGGGTACGTCCTCAATTTCCACACGTCCCCAATTCCCACACAATTCCCACAATTCCCATTGGCGAATATATACGCGCCGCGAATCACGCCGTCGCGATTGCGCGCATCAAAACTGGGCTGTGTCTGCTATTGCTTCGCACCTTCGCTCAGTCTGCGCCCAAGCGAAACTGCATAGGGCGCGACGCGAGCGGCAATCATGGGATCGCTCGACGCTTCAATGCCTTTTGGCAACGCGGTAGGTTGGAACGTGATGTTCACGCATGGTCCGGTGGAATCTGGCGAAACAGATTTAATCGTCAAGCGCCCTAAGGTCACCTTTTTGCGCCCTTCGGGTAACGGCGTTACCGCGCTGTCAATCTTATCGCTAGGTTCAGCGAGTTGGAGGTTAAAGTCAAACGCTGCAGTGCCAGACTTTGCGCGCGCGCGCAAATCATCAAACAGAAAATCGGCTCCCTTTGCTTTGGCTTCGTCGTCGCTCAGGCTTTGAGTGCCGCCAACAGGCTCAAACATCCATTTTCCGAATTGTTTTTTGCCTGCTTGATCGACAAAACCAAAAGCCGTCACGCCCCAATAATTAACCTTCGCATAGCTGGCCGGCACGGGCTGGGATGCGAAATATTTTCCCTGCAAGAGCACTTCTGGGTTGGCATCGGCAAAGGCTTTGATTTTGTCTGGATTCGGCTTTTTGGTCTCGGGGTCTAACGCAAGCGATTCCAAGCGACCGAGAAACTGCTCCGGCGTCGCCGCGCCGAATATTGGTGCATTGATATTGCCCATTTGCCAGATTTCATTTGCTGGCAAATCGAATTGCAGCGCCATATTGCGCTGGCTTCGCCCGTCGTCAGGCGCTTTCGGGTTCGCCCCACCTACGGAAAAACGTGCGATCACAGGAACTGCGTTGCCACTGAACGCCGATGCGGTAGAAAGCGCGCGCGCCTGCGCACTGCCGACAAACTCACCCACCGCGCACACACCCTTGGCTCCGGAACGGCGATAGCCTTCGAATTTCGTATTGGCTTTTTCGAAGGCATCAATTAGCGCAACGGGATTGACTTGCGCATGACTCGCCATGGACGACAGCCCTAGCGCACAGAACACCGCGCGCGTAAGAATTTTTGAGATTGGTTTCATTTAAGCGCCTTTGAATTGAACAAACAAAAAATGGGTGACAAAGCACCACCGCAGCAAAGCGTAACAGAAAAGTCCCCCAGTAATTCACAAAATTTTATAAATTGGTTACATGCGGTCAGATTCATCAAGCAATTTAGAAAATGCGATGTACGAAAATCGCGCAATTTTTCAGTTCAAGCGCAACGCGTAAGTCGCTCTGACGACATGGATGCGGAATAGCACTAAAAATGATCACGCCCAGTTATTTTTTATAAGAAAAGTTGCGCCGCAGGTATTTTTGAGCCTTCACGAGCATTGGGGACGCACCACACGAGCATTGCAAGAGCATTGAGGACGCCCCACGTTTTCTAGGCTATATCTGACTCCTCGTCTAATATTAGCGAGCGTAGCGTGAACGAAGCTCCACTTTTTCCGGGATTGGTGATCATCTACCGATGGCGCAATATCGCCGAAGTTTCATCGCATCTAGTCTATCGAGCCCACAATTTGGAGCAGAGAAACCGTTGAATGGCTGAGATACCTGCGGCGCAGATTTGGTGCTTTTGTGCGCCTCTGTTGCCGCTTCCGAATGAGAGCGGCGAGGGGAGCTGAAGCGAAGCGGCGTTTTGTTTGCATATTTGGGCTGCGCGGGCATTAAATGCGCCCAATCTGCGCCGCAGGTATTGAGCGTGCAATTTATTTCAGCGGGTGGCGCGACCGATTGTTGGCTTCGCCCGCAGCTTCGCGGTTAGCCGCCAGTTAACGAAGTAGGGGCGCTTTGAGTGAGATGCAGGGGGCGGGTGTTAGCGGTCGTACGGATATAGATGGCAGTTGGCAGTGCAGCTAGGCGATAGGTTGAAGTCTGCGCGGGTTTATGAGGGTTAACGCAATTGAAGGTGAGCGTCATGAGTGAAAAATCGGTGTTGTTAATCAATGCGACGGTTGCGAAATTGGCGCCGGAGGCGCGTGCGTGCGTTCCGCGCTGCTCGGGGCGCTTTATGCACCTGATAGCGCGTAATAGAGAATGCCCCCCCCGCGTTTTAGTTGTCTGTAAACCGAGGAATCAAAGCGTTGGCTTGCCAGCAGTTGCGGTGTGCACACGAGCGAAACGATGCCGTCTACGTTGATCGTTTTGCGGCTACACTTTTGATTCACATTTTGCGAGAAAAATCATGAACGATTTGAACCAATTCTGCCGTTCGTTTGTGTTAGCTGCCGGTCTTTTGACGGGCTTCTCGATGTGTGCAGCCTTCGCTCAAGATAACCCCCCCCTGAAAATCATCGTCGGGTTTCCGCCTGGCGGATCGGCGGATATTCTCGCCCGCTTAGTTGCCGAGAAATTAAAAGATGGCCTTGATCGCCCGGTCGTTGTGGACAATAAGCCGGGAGCAGCGGGGCGGATTGCTGTTGATTTCGTTAAAAACGCGACGGACGGTAACACTATCTTGCTGGCACCGATGGGGCCGTTCGTTTTATTTCCGCATACTTTTAAGAAATTGAACTACAACGCGTTTTCTGATTTTGTGCCGATCTCGCTCGTTGCGAATTTTCAATTTGCCATTACTTCTGGCCCGGCGAGTAATGTGAAATCTGTTTCAGAAATGATCGCACAGATCAAGGCTGATGCGAATCGCGGAACGTATGGCACTGCCGGCACTGGCGCTGCACCGCACTTTATCGGCGTGATGCTCAGTGATGCTGCAGGCGTTCCGATGAATCATGTGCCGTTTCAGGGCGGCGCGCCGGCGGTGACTGCGCTGCTGGGTGGGCATGTGAGCTATGTGATCGATACGATTACGGAATCGCTGGAGTTGCATCGCAACGGCAAAGGGCGGGTGATCGCGGTGAGCGGGGCGCAACGCGCGCCGCAGCTTCTGGACGTGCCCACCTTGCGCGAGCAGGGGCTCAACATGGAGGCCAGCGGTTGGTTCGCAATGTTTGGCCCTGCCAAAATGGGGGCAGATAACGTGCAAAAAATTTCCGCTGTCGTTTCCAGTGTGATGCGCCAGCCTGAGCTGCGCGAGCGCCTCTTGAAGCTGGGCTACGAAGCGGTCGGCTCAACGCCTGAGCAATTAGCCACAATCCATCGCGCTGATTTTGCGCGCTGGGAAAAGCCAATTAAAGCTACAGGTTTTTCTGCAGACTGATCACACTACTTTCGAGCGCGATCGCAGAAATGGCTAATGCTGCGAGTGCGGCGAAAGCAAAAAGCCAATTTGAAATTTGCAAATCCCCCGATTCTGATCGCTAACGTTGATGTCAGTGTTTGACGCCGTTTATAAACCAAACTTCAAGGAGTGAAATGATGTTCTTGCGCAATGCTTGGTATGTTGCGGCGTGTGAGCATGAAATTTCGCGCTCGCTTCGCCCATTGACTTTGCTTGGTGAGCGCATCGTATTTTTTCAAAAAGAAGACGGCACACCGGTTGCGCTCGAAGATGCCTGCCCGCATCGTAAGCTCCCGCTTTCGTTGGGACGACTCAAAGGCGATGAAGTGGAGTGCGGCTACCACGGGCTGACGTTTGATTGTTCGGGGCGCTCTGTGCGCACGCCGGGAAATCAGCCCGTGCCTCCCGGTGCGAGTGTGCGCAGTTATCCGCTGCAGTCACGCTATGGTTTGATCTGGATCTGGATGGGTGAGCCCGCGCGAGCTGATCCAGCTCATATTTTTGAGGTTTCAAATTGGGACGATCCTGCGTGGGGTCTCAATCGCGGCGACGGGATGAAAGTGGCCTGCAATTATCTGTACGTGACTGACAATCTGCTCGACCCATCGCACGTCGCGTGGGTGCACCAAAGCTCGTTTGCCGGTGCTGCGTGTGAAGATACTCCGCTCGAAGTCACTGCCTCGGCGGTCGGCGTTACGGTCTCGCGCTGGATGATGGATGTTGAGCCAGCGCCGTTTTATGCGCCCTTTCTCAAATTTGAAGGGCGATGCGATCGCAAGCAGCAGTATGAAGTTCGCTACCCGAGCAATGCTGCGATACGCGCGGTCTTCACGCCGGAAGGCAGCGGCGGGGAGGTGCTGGCGCAGCATCCCGACGCGTTTATCATGGACAGCTACAACTTCATGACCCCGATCGACGACAATACGACTCAGTACTATTGGTTTCAGATGCGCAACTTCGCGCCCTCTGATGAAAGTGTTTCGCAGCGCTTTGCGCATTCGGTGCGTTGCGCATTTGAAGAAGACCGAGTCGTCCTTGAGGCGGTGCATAAGGGGATGATGAACATGACCACGCCTAATATTGGCTTGCGCATTGATGCTGGCCCGGCGCGCTTTCGACGCCAGCTTGCCGCGCTGATTGATGCCGAAAAGCCTTTGTACCCGACGATTCAGCTAAACCGAATCAGTTAATGCGAAGGCGCACGCTTCGCGCGATTGCTTGACAGGCGCAAGTTTCGTGAAATCGCCGCAAGAGCACGCAATAACGTCGATTCAATTTTTCGAAACTGGTATCGGACGTTTTTCCATGCGATTGGCGGCCGCTTCCAGCGGCGAATGGCTAACCGCTCTGCAACGCCGACTGCGTCGATAGAAAACACCAAATACCTGCAATCCCAATCCCAATCGCAACGGCGAGCGTACGACGAATGTGGATCACGTTCGGCGAATTGCGCAGCCAAGGCGCGAGGCCGCTCGACGCGGTGGCGACGACGAAGTGCGTTAACGTGGCAGCGCCGACAGAAATCGCCATCAATTTAAACATTTGCTGCGTTGAGTCTGCCTGCGGGCGTATGCAATGCGGCAGAATCGCAGCATAGAAAAGATACGCTTTCGGGTTTAGGATGTTCGTCACCAAACCGCGATTAAAGTAGCTCATCGCGCTCCCGTTGGCGACGGTTGGCGCGTCGTCGGCAGCGCGCCACGCTTCGACCGCAAGGTAAGGTAGGTAGAGCGTTCCAGCCCAGCGCAGCGCATCAAATAGCCACGGCGCGCGCGAAACCATCGCCGAAAGACCTAGCCCGGCGACGACTGCCGCAATGATTAAACCCAATGTAATCCCCACCACGGCCAGCCAAGTCATGTTGGGCCCAGGCGTTAACTCAACCAATAGCACCGCGATTAAATATTCGAGCCTCTCGCAATTGTGCATGGGCAGAGTTCGCTAACTCCCCCAAATGGCGGATAGTCAGATGCACTACGCGCGCGTATCCTTGAAGCTACCTCAAATCGCGCATGCCATCATGAAACACTCGCTTCGTCTGTCAGCCACGATGGGTCTTGTCGCATGGCTCTCAATCGTCGGCTGCGAATCAAACCCGTCGCAGAGTAACCAAAGCGCATCGACAATGACCGAGGGTCGAACGATCACGCCGCGCAATGAGCCAACGCGCGTGCAAGCAGACAACGCCTACGCAGCGGGCGATGATGCGCGGGCGCTCGCACTTTACCTTCCGATCGCGCACGTTGGAGATGCGGCAGTTCAAGCGCGCGTTGCGTATTTGTATAAACGTAATCGTGGCGTACCCGTCAACGATGCTGAAAGTTGCAATTGGTACGAAAAAGCGGCAACCCATAATGTGCAAGACGGCACGAGCGCGGTTAATCTTGGGATATGCTTTGAGAACGGCAGCGGACGCGCGAAATCAATGACGGAGGCGGTACGTTGGTATCGCATGAGCGCGGAAAGAAATAATCCGTTTGGGATGTACAACCTCGGGCTTGCGCTTGAATTTGGCGCGGGCGCAAAGCAAGATTTTGCGCAAGCTGCGCATTGGTTTCAGCGTGCGATCGATGGCAAGCTGCCCACAGGGGATTCGGTAGACGCACGCAGGCATCTCAAACGCAGCCTCAACCACGTTGGCGCGTCGAGGGGCGAGCCACAAGCGCTGTACGATCTCGCGATTGATCTATTCAGCGGCCACGCACCCGAAGACAAGGATATGAAGCGTGCCATGAGCGCAATGCGCGACGCCGCAACGAAGGGCGCGTTGCCCGATGCATGGTTTATTTACGGCTCATGGGTGCATATGGGGATCGGTGGCGTAGTCTCTGATCTCGCGCAGGCCGCAACTTGGATCAAAAAAGCAGCGGATATAGGGCACGAAGATGCGAGCCTACGCTACGCCAACATCTTGCTCTGCGGCATTGGCACGCGCAAAGATCAAGCTGCAGCAGAGCGCAGCTTGCAACAAATGATTAACGCTGGGAAATGGCGAGCGATGAGCGAGCTTTCTGCATGGCACGCCCGCGGCGATTGTGGATTTCGCAAGGATGAAGCGCTCAGCAAATCGCTTCGCGCAAGGGCAGATGCGGCGCAACGTAGCGCGGTGAAATAGCGATGCTACGAGGATGTTGGCCGCAGGGTGGGCAGCCCTCTGCCCACCTTCGCAAAATTAACCGTCAAACAGCTGCGTGGGCACGGGGGTGCCCACCCTACCGGGCTGATTTATCAATGCGATGGTTTGTGTATGCGGGCGTGCCACCACGTCATAAATTCTTGATCGCTTAGCATTTCCCAAACCGCTAAAACAATTAACAACCCAGCCACGATGTAGCTGTTGTAAGCTGCAGTTGTGCCGAGATAATCGCCTGCGAGTGGCATTACGATGAGGCCGAGCGCGACGACAATTTCACACCACTCTTCGAGATACGAGGGTAGAAAAAGCGCTTCTGCAGAGATGAGCATAACGGTCAGGCCCAACGTGACGGTGAGAATGTGTGCAGCGCCGCTAAACCCGAGAATGAACGGAGAAACGACGAGCCAGATTCCTAAGGCGATGCTGCAGAGATCTTGCCAATGCATTTTGCGCATGATCAACTCCTTTTTGACAGAACATTACCGGCTCGTGTCTCGCTAAAGGGCGCAAAAAAGTCTGGCACCAGAAGCGCACAAACCAGAATACAGCAATTTAAGTCTACGCTCATTTTCAAACAAAAGTCGCGCGCATTTGCAAAATAATTGGGGGTGCGTTTTCGCGGTAAAGAAGTGAATGCGCGCATCTAATTTAAGCATCGTTACGCGCTGCATTCAGCGCGATAATCCAAAATACCTGCGGCGCAGAATCGGTACTTTGCAAGCGATATTGCCTAAAAAAGTGTCGATTCTGCGCCGCAGGTATGGCGCGCGGTTACCGGTTACTCAGTCGCCGCCATGCGAGCGCAGTGCAGACCAGAGCGAGCACGATCAGCATCCAACCCGACAGCGTTGGCACGTTGGTCGCTACGGTTGGAATAGGCGTGGTGTCGGGCAGAATGGTGACTGAAAACGCGCCACTGGCAAGGCCAGCTGCGCCGCCGTCGGCTCGCACGTTGAAGTTATAAGTGCCACCGAGCGTGGGCGTGCCAGCAAGCGTGCCGCCGCCACTCAGCGCCAAGCCCGGAGGCAACGCGCCGCTTACAAAAGAGAATGTTGCGCCCGATGCCGGATTGGTCGTGAAGGTGAAGGCGTAGGGTGAGTTAACGCGTCCGCCGGGGGGCGAGCCTACCAACGCTAGTGCGGGTGGCGCCTCTCCGGTAAAGCAGAAAAACAAGCTGGTCGGAGCGATGCCTGCTGAGGCAACGATTCCCATATCGTTGCCGCCGTCTACGTCGTCGCAACCCACGGGCGCGCCGCTTTGTGTCGGCGTGCCGGCAATGCGAAGTGAAAGCGCAGTGCCTGCAACAGAAGTCGCGATCAGTCCGCTCGGTGTACCCTGCCCAGCATATTGCAAATCCCACGCTGGAATCGTGCAATAGGCTGCCGCTGGGTAGCGATCGGGCAAGAGCGTCACGGTGGTGTCGTACGCAACGCCCGCGACCGGCACGGGCACAAGCCCACGCGAAACTTGCGTAGCAGAAGGGGAGTAAGCGGCTTGGAATCGGGCATTGCCACCGCCGCGCCAAGATAAGCACGCGGCGACATCAAGCGTGACCCGTAACGTGGGCGCCCAATCGGTGCCGTTTACGGTAACTTCAAAAACCAGATTGCGACTCTCACCAGGGACGGTAGGCGTGCCTGAGAAAAAGACTGCGGGCGTTATTGCTCCCGAGCCTGCGAAGGTAACGCCTGTTGGCATGGCTTGCGAGCTAGCGGCCAAGCGGTAGCCCGTGTAGGCGGCGCAGCCGACATTCTGTGAAGGGACACTAAAGCCAAACGATGGAATTGCAAAATTTGCGGGAATTTGGTTATTGTTGGGAAAATTTGCGATGTTTGGCGCGCCCAAGGCAAATGGCCCGCATCCGGGGGCGAAGCCCGCTTGCGCAAACGCGGTTGACGCACCGCAAACGAACACGGCCAACGCGAGGAAAATACGGAAAAATCCAAACTGGATGCACCGGAATAGACCTGATATCAACATCGCGTTAGGGTTCACTTTGAGTCTCCAGAAAACATAGTTAACGCAACTCTAGCGCATCTAAGGGTAAAAATATATCCCCCGTTTGGGGGATCGTCGGCTTGAGGCACGGTATCACCGCGGCGTCACCACGGGCGTATACGTCCGGCGCAGATGGGGCCGTTCCAAGTGCGAGCCTAGGGGCTTTCGCGCGACCGTTAGCCGTAACAAATCAAATATGAGTGCTCAAAACAGGCATTTCTGCGCCGCAGGTATGAGGTGCGCGTAGGCAAATTGGCGGGTTGCAGTCGCCATTAAACTCTCCGTGATGAAACCAAAACAAATTGCGCGCTTATTGGTCGCCCTCGTCGTTGCGATTTATGGCGCGTGGCAGTATCAAAGCGGGCAGCCCGAGCCGGGGCAAAAATCCCAATCTTCAAATCAACAACAGAATCGGCAAGCAAATGGCGCGCGCGAGGGGCAAGGCGGCGGCCAGAGTCAGCGCGAGAAGTCAAGCCAGCAAGCGGGCGATTTCGATTATTACTTGGTGAGCCTTTCATGGTCGCCCGCTTATTGCAGCACCCATCCGCAAGACCGAGCGCAATGCGGTGGGCGGGGTTTCGGCTTCATCTTGCACGGCTTGTGGCCACAAAAATCGGCGGGTGGTTGGCCAGAAAATTGCCCGGCAACGAGTGAGCCGAGTAGCGCCATAGTCGAAAAAACCATGGCGTTTATGCCAAGCAAAAAATTAATTAATCACGAATGGAGCAAGCACGGAACTTGCACAGGGCTCACCGGTGATCAATATCTTCAACTGGCGGATCAAGCATTTTCGTCAATCAAAATACCTGCTGTATTTCAAGCGCCGGCTACAACGACTGAAATGTCCACCACCCAAATCATCACCGCTTTCACGCAAGCCAACGCCAACCTAACCGAAGAGAGCTTGAGCCTGCGCTGCTCAAAAGGCGAGCTCGAAGAAGTGCGCGTCTGTGTCGATTTAACGTTGAAGCCCGCCGCCTGCGGCAAAGGCATCCGCACCCAATGCGGCAAAGCGCCGGTGCAAGTGCGGGCGATGCGTTAGGGGCGCAGCGCTGACCTAGTCTCTGCCCACTTTCTGAGTGGCAAGCGTGGAGTGCGTTGCGCAGCTTCAGCCATTAAAGTCGCCATGAAAATTGCCGTGAAATCCGAGTGGTAGTCCATACGGAAGCCAAGCACGCGCCACCGGCCCGGCATTCAGATTGCCGGCTTCAAAAATGCTGACGCAAGAACGGCCTGATTTTTTGTCGAATGCAGTTCCGATGATCCAGCTTTCTAATTCTGTGTGCGTCGTCGGCGTGGCAAGACTTTGCGCGACAAAAATGTGCTCCTCGGGCATGAAGTCTTGCCCGTATTCGTAGCGCTGGGTTTTGCCGCTCTGGGTATCGAAAAGCTCAATGCCGTCAAACTGGATCGAACGGTGATCTGCGCTGGTATTTTTCCAGCTTGCAGTGGTCAGTAAGTATCGATTTTCAGCGCCAATTAGTGCAGGGTGGATGCGGGGAAATTCAACGCCGCGCGTGCTCATGCGCTCGCTTTTAACTTGATTGCTCGACCAGTTAAAGCGCGCGACCTTCAGCACGGACTCCCGCGCGGGCGAAAATTCGCCCCGCATGATCTCGACTGCAGTGCCACCTAAAAAATCGTTTGCGACCGCCCCGACGTAGGTCAGAATGATTTCGTCCCCGCGCTCGTAGGCATTGCCAACGTGAAAAATCATCTCGCTCGGGAGCTCAAAAATTTTCGCTTGTGAAATATCGTCTTTGCGCCCGATCCACACGCGTAACGGCTCGTTGGGTGTTGTTGTCAACACATCGCGGCCTGTTTTGCCTTTTTCGATTTGATCCCAATGAATGACGACCGGCGGTATCGGGACTACGATAAACCGCTCGGTTACGGCCATATCGTGAATCATGCCGCCAGTGCGGCGTGGATCAAAATTTAGCTTGGCGGTTTGAGCTTTGGCTAACCTGCCTTTGGCATCAATATGGTAAGTCAGCATGGTGTTTCGGGCGCTACCGATATTCCATAAATTGCCTTGCGGATCGCGCTTCGGATGGGCAGAAAATGGCATCTGCTCCCAACCACTTTGCCACGCTATTGGCCCTTTCGTTTCTAAAGTGTCGCGGTCAAGCTCAAATGCCGAGCCCCCCTCCCAAAGTGCGAGCACTTTTCCAGCGTGCTCGATCGCATTGGTATTGGCCACATTCATGCTATCAGGGCCTGTAATGCGCTCGCTGGGTTTTATCGCGCTGCCAAAAGCGGGCAGTAGAAATTTTCCTGCAAACTCCTCTTTTTTGAACTTTGAAGTTTGCACAAAGCGCCCGCGATGACTGACTGAATTTCCACTAAAGTTAAATTGCTGCACCATGCCATCACCGGCGAACCAATGCTGATAGCGCTGGTCACCCCGCTCAAAAAGGGCAGGGCCGTTGCGATAAAAACGCCCTTTCAAAAGTGGCGGTAGTTTGCCTTCGATGACTAAGTTATCACAGCTCAAATCTGCGCTCACGCCCGCGAAAGGCGTTAAAGAATTATCGCTTTTTAAAGCGCGTGCGAATTGCATTTTGAAATCGGTCGGGCTACCCGTAGTCGCGGTTGCATGTGCGATTTGGCTCAACCACATCGCGCCTAGATGTGAGGCGACGACTGCACCGGCGCAGTGGGTTGAGCGCTTTAAAAATTGACGACGACTATTAGCGTTTTTCATTTGAATCTCACATTTTTACGATGATGATTGACGTCGCATCAAACTTGACGCGCGTGGTTTGCCAAGTGGGCGCCGAAAACATGGGTGGCGATCCCGATGCGCCGTACGGTTCGTTTGGAATGCCTAGGGGGTTTGCATCGAGCTTGCCGTTTTCATTCAGGTCTTGATAGCTCGTGAAAGCAATCTCGTCGGTCTTCACATCGCAAAGCGGGAATTGCATCGAGGTTTCGACGACTTTCGCGCGCATCTGCCAAAGCGCTTTTTTTGAAAAAGTTTCCTCTGAACTGTAGGCCGCGATATATAAAACGCCTTGACCAGATGTAAGCCCTTCAACGATCACCATTGGGCAGGCAGGCGCGCTTGCCGCCGGGGTCGTTTGCGCAATTAAATGGCTCGTGGCGATCATCCCGAATATTGATAATGCGATGGCAGCGCTTGCGTTAACGACGTGTAAATTTTTCATCGAAATACTCCGGTAGGCTTACGAAGGCTCTACTGTGGCGTACTTTTTGCGCGGCGTGTAATCGAATCGACGAAACGCAAGGCGGCGTCGCCAATCGCTTGTGGCATTCGCCAAGTGGAGCGTGTTTAAATTTGCGTATGCGGTTCGTCGCGTAGACACCCGTCGTTAACTAAAGCAAAATCTAAAAATCGAACACCACGAAAAATATATATGTACCTAGTTTTAAAAATAGTTGTTTTGGTTGCGTTTGCCATAGTTTAAAACGCGGTGTGCGCTCAGGCGAGAATCACTGCTGTTGACGAAGAGCTGTCTACGATGACAGAGACGCCGGCGGGCGATGCTTTATTGCCAGATAGCCACGTCATATTTGCCGCACCGAAAGGGCAGTCTTCAATTTTTGGCGGGGTGCTCGGAATCGTTGGCGGCGGGATCGGCGGACTCATTGGAAGTGCGATTGACAATGCGCGCGCGCAGTCAGCCGCAAAAGAGGGGGCAGGAGACTCGATCAATCAGTTGAAAATAAAGTGGTTCAACGAAATGAACGCGGCCCTGAAATTGGTAGGAGAAAAAAATCCAAAATTTAGGGTAGAAATGGGAACGGTTGAGGATCCCGGTATTAAGGTTCGTGTGTATGCGCGGATGACACCAGCAAAACCGGAGGGGCATTACTCGGCCTCGTTGGTTGCTCGGACTCGGCAAAGAGACCCTGTTACTGAAAAGGAATCCAATCGTAACTACTTTTATTTCGGGGTGGAGGCTCGACCCATTGCTGGGGATGGGGGATGGGCATCGATAGGCGATTCATCTTTGCGAGCAGCGACCGCTATTGGCGTGGATCGCCTCGCTGAGGCAATTGCTAAGGACGCCAACGGCGCTTATAAAGACCAGTACGCTTCCGAAAATTTAAAGAAAGTGACTTGGAAATTTAAGGATCTTGATCAACCTATATCTATTTTTGTGATCGAAGAGACAGATGCAACGATAATCGCCTTCCCCGTAAACAGAGACAAGGCTTCAAAGTTTGCAGTTTTGGTATACGAGAAAAGTTGGATTGAAAAGCGTGTTGGTGCAAATTAGCCGTGAGTTTTCCTGGAAAGCACACTGTCCAGATTATTTGCTAGACCGCTTAGAACGAGGTGAAGTGACACTTTACCCGCGCTTTCTCAAAAATGTTGCACACAATTCAATCTGCGCCGCAGGTAACCCTACTTTTTGAGCGACGCAAATGCTGCAGCCATCGCGGAGGCTGGCGCAGGTGCGCTGGGGCGGGCGGTTGTTGGCATGCGATTACGGGGCGCGCTGCGGTCGTTGGGCTTGCTGCTTTGGAGGGTATTGCTCGCCGAGCCCGTGGGGGCATCGAGGCGCATGGTCATGGCGATACGTTTTCGCTGCACGTCAACTTCCAGCACTTTTACCTTTACGATGTCCCCGGCTTTCACCACATCTTTGGGGTCTTTAACAAATTTTTGTGCGAGCTGAGAAATGTGCACCAATCCATCTTGATGGGCACCAATATCGACGAACGCGCCAAACGCAACAACGTTGGTCACTGTGCCCTCGAGGATCATGCCTTCGACCAAATCTTTGATGTCGTTCACGCCTTCATTAAAGCGCGCGGCTTTGAACTCGGGGCGCGGATCGCGGCCCGGCTTTTCAAGCTCGGCGAGCACATCGCGCACGGTGATTTCCCCAAAGCCGAGAGATGCAAAGTCGCTCGGCTTGATCTGCGCTAAAAGATCGCGTTGCCCGATCAACTCGGCAATCGGTTTTTTAGCGCGCGCCAAAATGGCCTCGACCAGCGGGTAGCTCTCGGGGTGGACTGATGAGCCGTCGAGCGGGTTTGTGCCGCCGGTGACGCGCAAAAAGCCTGCGGCCTGCTCGAATGTTTTCGGCCCGATGCTGCTCACTTTTTTGATGGCATCCCGATTAGCGAACGCGCCATTTTGCTCACGATATTCGACGATCGCGCGGGCATTGTTTGCGCTCAATCCTGCCACGCGCGTGAGCAGCGGCGCAGAGGCGAGATTGACATCAACGCCAACGCCATTGACGCAGTCTTCGACCACGGCATCAAGCTTTTGGGCAAGTTGCGTTTGATTAATATCATGCTGATATTGACCTACGCCGATACTCTTTGGATCAATTTTGACTAATTCGGCCAGTGGGTCTTGCAAGCGCCGCGCGATGCTCACTGCGCCGCGCAGGCTCACGTCGATCGTGGGCAACTCTTGCGAGGCAAATTCGCTCGCAGAATAAACCGATGCACCCGCTTCGCTCACCACGACTTTGATGATCCCTCGCAAAGGGCGTTGCAGGTTATGGTCGCTGGAATCGGGACATTTCGCAGGCGGGCCAGCATCGATACCTGTGGCGCAGATTTTGATTAAATCTGCCGCCAGCGCGTCGGTTTCGCGCGAAGCAGTGCCGTTGCCAATCGCGATGAGTTGCACCTGATGTTTTTTTGCGAGCAGCGCGAGCGTATGGAGCGCGCCATCCCAATCGCGGCGGGGCTCGTGCGGGTAGACCGTGCTGGTATCGACGACTTTGCCCGTGGCATCAACGACGGCGACTTTCACGCCCGTGCGAATGCCGGGATCGAGCCCCATAATGGCTTTTGCGCCTGCGGGTGCGGCGAGGAGCACATCGCGCACGTTATCGCCAAAGACTTTGATGGCGACGACTTCGGCATTTTCGCGCAGCTTGGCGAAGAGATCGCGCTCCATGCTGCCCGAGAGCTTGACCCGCCACATCCAGCTCACGCAGCGATTGAGCCAATCATCGGCCGCGCGGCCTTGATGCACAAACCCTACCGAGCGGGCGATCATGCGCTCGCAGTGCGTGGGCGTGCCCGCAGGCAGGGGCATTTTGGGCTCAGGCTGAATGAGTTTGATGGAAAGCATTTCTGCCAACCAACCCCGAAAGACAGCCAAAGCCCGATGCGAAGGCACGCCGCCGATAGGCTCGCGGTAGTCAAAGTAATCACGGTATTTCTCGCCTGCCGCTTCTTTGCCTTCGACGACCGTTGCAATCAATTCACCATTTGCCCAAAGCCATTCTCGCATCGCGCCAACGAGCGCTGCGTCTTCGCTCCAGCGTTCGCTCAAAATATCGCGCGCACCATCCAAGCAGGCTTTGGCATCGGCAAAACCCGCCTCAGCATTCAGAAAATTTGCCGCTTCGGCCTCAGGAGCGCGGGTGGGGTCTTGATGCAGCGCATCGGCTAAGGGCTCTAGCCCTGCTTCACGCGCAATTTGGGCTTTAGTGCGGCGCTTAACTTTATAGGGCGCGTAGAGATCTTCCAACGTTTGTTTGGTGTCCGCGGTATCGAGCAGCGCGGCAAGCGCGTCGGTCATCTTGCCTTGCTCGGCAATCGTTGCGATGATCGATGCGCGCCGTTCGTCGAGCTCGCGCAAGTAGACCAAGCGCTCAGCCAACGCACGCAGCTGAATATCGTCCAAATTATCTGTCGCCTCTTTGCGATAGCGCGCGATAAACGGCACCGTTGCGCCGCCATCAAGCAGCTCGACGGCCGCTTTCGCTTGCGCAATCTGAATGGAAAGTTCTTTCGAGAGTCGTTGCAGTAGTGGTTGGGGCATTGAAAATGTGGGTGTTGAATGAAGTCAAAGATCGAAATCGTGGCGATTGCGCGCACCCGCACAACCAACGAGAGGCGGATTATGAGCGCCTTTATGCGTTTTATGAAACGGCAGACCTGTGCTAAACGGGCGCGGCACGATGGCGCGCTTGGCATACCTGCGGCGCAGATAGGCCTCTTTTCTACGCTTAAAAAGGGTGAAATCTGCGCTGCAGGTAATGATCGCGGCGGCGTGGCGCGTGCGTTGCGGCTGCGCCGCGCTGATTTAGAGCCGTGGCGTGGCCGATCAAATTTCTAAAGTTACAGCGAAAGTAAACGTTCGCAAGACTTGATTGCACCGCGTAAGTTTTCGTTTTCGATTCGCTACACTGTGGGCTAACCGATTGAATGTGTGCCCTCATGAACGAACAAGCTATCCGCGACCATCTTAAATCTTGCATCGACCCGATTACTGGGCGTGATTTCATTACCGACAAATCAGTCAAAAAAATCACCGTTGATGGCGCAGATGTTGTGCTCGATGTGCAGGTCGGTTACCCTGCAAAAAGTCAATACGACATGTTGCGCAAGCTCATCACCGATCATATGCGCACCTTGCCCGGTATCGGCAAAGCCATCGTAAGCGTTGGTCATAAAGTGATTTCGCATGCTGTGCAGCGCGGGGTGAAATTGAAGCCGGGCGTGAAAAATATTATTGCCGTCGCTTCTGGCAAAGGCGGCGTCGGCAAGAGCACCACTGCGGTGAATTTAGCCCTTGCGCTCGCAGCTGAGGGCGCGAGCGTTGGCATTTTGGATGCGGATATTTACGGCCCGTCGCAGCCGCAAATGCTCGGCATCACGGGGCGACCTGAGTCGCTCGATGGTAAATCGTTGGAGCCAATGGAAGCGTATGGCATTCAAGCGATGTCGATTGGCTTTTTGATCGATACCGATACGCCGATGGTTTGGCGCGGCCCGATGGTCACGCAAGCGCTTGAGCAATTGCTGGGCGATACCAATTGGCGCGATCTTGATTACTTGGTGGTTGATATGCCACCGGGCACGGGCGACATCCAGCTCACGCTCTCGCAAAAAGTGCCCGTTACCGGCGCGGTGATTGTGACCACGCCACAAGAAATATCGCTGCTTGATGCCCGCAAAGGCTTGAAAATGTTTGAAAAAGTGGGCATCCCGATTGTGGGCATTGTTGAAAATATGTCTACACATATTTGCTCTGCGTGCGGCCACGTTGAAGCGATTTTTGGGCAAGGCGGTGGCCTCCAAATGAGTAAAGACTACAACGTGCCGTTCCTCGGCGGCTTGCCACTTGAAAAGCGCATTCGTGAGCAAGCCGATGCCGGACGACCGACGGTCGTCGCGGAGCCGGACAGCACCGTTTCAGAAATCTATAAAGCGATTGCCCGCAAAACAGCGGTGTTTGTTGCGCAGAAATCTGAAGATCATACGGCGAAATTCCCAACGATTAAGGTCGTGAATTCGTAACGCATCGTGAATCTCCCACGTTTTGCGCGGGTCGTTGGTTTTACGATTTTTGCGGCATTCGTGGGATATGTACTAGGCGTTGTAACGGGTATTTCCTACGCATGTTCATCCAGTCGCACGGAGGAAAATCTTTGCGGTCTTATGGGTATTTTCTTTTTTGGGCCTGTTTTTGCGCTTGTATTTTTGATCATTGGATTCATTTTCGCGCTCAAACGCTTTAAGGCGGGCATTTCGTAGGTTGACGGCGTCGTCGCCGAAATTGGTCGCGACCTGATGTATTCTGGACGTGCAGTTAACACGCAAAATTGGCCTGTCGCGTTTTAACGGTGACATGTCTAAATCGTACTCGTAGACTCACCTTCGCTGAGACGGCTACAAATTCTGACGCTTCGTCTATTTCGCAGCTCAGCAAAGAAATTAGTCGGAGAGAGACGACGCTAGCGCCGCATTTTTAGCGATGAATCCGCACAAAAAGTTTCTCCTGCAGCCTGGATTCTTCAGTTGGCAGGCAAACTTAATTGCGTGCGAGACACCTCTCCGCCGCTTAAGTGATGCGTACTGCTCAAACAGTCAAAACCGACGCTGCGCCGCGGGACTTGACAGAAAGCTGTGAACGCTTTGACAAAAAACGTTGTTCGCCCTGCGGGCGCTTAGACCTTATAACCACAGCACGGTTTTATGTTGCATCGGTGGAAACTGTACCTTAGGCGGTACCGATTGCTTGCCGAGTCGCCCTCGCCGTCCGCGCGATTCCCAACGCTTACCCGGGCGAAGTATTTTCGGCGGAGGCGGAAAGTGCAATGCGGTGCGTACTTTTCTCTTTGATGCTGCCCCTGTGCTTACGTTTGGTGAACGCCACTTTCCGACCGCCTTTAGCTGCGCGTCGCACAGCACATTGATGACGAAGCAATTGCGAAGGCGTCAGTCATCCTCGCTTCGATAGTGGATATTGCGCCCTCAACTTCCTGTTGTTGCAATTGCAACCAAAAGCTTTTCGTGTATAGTTCGGAATGCGAATCATTCGCATTCCGATTGGCGTTAATAAATAGCGGACGACCTTAGAAAGGTTCAGAGTAAAAATGAAAGCTTGTGTATTAACAATCATCGCGGCAGCAATTGCTTGGCTCGCAATCAATCAAAATGCAGTTGCTCAAATTGCGGGTACGGAAATCGCAACGCCTCCACAGTCTGAACAGCGGGAAATTGAGGCCATCACAGTGGTCGGCGAGAAGGCAATTCCCTACCGTTCATCGATTGCAACAGGCGCAACTAAAACAGATACACCATTGCGCGATATCCCGCAGGCGATTAATGTTGTGCCGCAGGCCGTGCTCCGCGACCAGGGTGCCCGATCGATGCAGGATGTGCTGCGTAATGTGCCTGGCGTGGGCGCGAGCCACGGCGATGGCCAACGCGATCAAGTCACCATTCGCGGCTTCTCAGCCATTGCAGATCAGTTCATTGATGGCATTCGTGATGATGCGCTCTATTTTCGTGATCTATCCAATATTGATCGCGTAGAAATTCTCAAAGGCCCCGCTGCAGTGCTTTATGGCCGTGGCTCATCAGGCGGGCTGATTAATCGTGTGACAAAAAAACCGGAAGCGGGAACCTTTGGCGATATCACGCTCAATATTGGTAGTCATAGCCTGCGCCGGATGAGTGCGGATGTGAACGCAACGCTATCGGAATCGTCTGCGCTGCGGGTGACTGGTGCGCTAGAAGATTCGGGTAATTATCGGGATCAACAATTTTTGAAACGCAGCAGCTTCGCTCCAAGTTTTTCGTACAAGCTCAGCGGGCAAACTAGTGTTTTTTTGCAAGCAGAATACGCCAAAGATAACCGCGTTACTGATTTCGGCATTCCGTCGTTCAATGGTCGTCCGGTAAACGTGCGGCGTGAAACGTATTACGGCTCGGGCAACGCAGCGCGTGATGATTATTCAGAGAGCGAAGTGGGATCGGCATCTGTTGTGGTGAACCACCGATTTAATGACGCGCTATCGGTGCGTAATGTCACTCGCTTTTACCAATACGACCTTGATCGTAACAACACACTACCAAGCGGCACGCTAGATAGCGTTGCACAAACCGTGGGTCGCAGTCGTGGCTTTGTGCGGCGGCAGGAGGATGGTTACTTCAATCAAACTGATTTCACACTGAAAACAGGTCGTGGCGCGTTTAAGCAGGATTGGTTGTTTGGCGTTGAGTTGGGCAAGCAAAATAAATTTCAACAATTCGCTTCACAAGCCAATATTGATAAGGTCAATATTTTCAATCCAGGTAATGTAGTACCACCAGCAATTCCGCTCGCCACGATTAACGGCAACGGCGCAATTCCTGCCGATTCAGTGTTGACTGTGGTGGGTTTTTACGCACAAGATCAAATTACATTAAGTGAGCAGTGGAAAGCGCTGATTGGGCTGCGTTACGACGATTACCAACAAGAAACGATGTTCGCGCGCGTGCTAACGCCGCTTGCGCGCACTGACAAAAAAGTAAGTCCGCGTGCGGGCGTGGTGTGGCAGCCCAGCGCGTGGGCGTCGTACTACGTTTCGGTGAGCCAATCGTTTCAGCCCTCGGCAGAGTCGTTTGCGCTCGCGGCGAACAACGCTGCAAATGAGCCTGAAATCACCACCAGTCGCGAGATTGGCGCAAAGCTCGATTTGTTTGATTCGCGACTTTCCGTCACAGCTTCGCTCTTTAATTTGGAGCGCACCAATGTGAAAACGACTGATCCCGCCAACCCAAACGTGCTCATCAACACGGGCAAGCAGCGCACCAACGGCTTTGAGCTGACCGCGAACGGTCGTATCGTCAAAGGCTGGGAAATCGTGGCGGGCTATGCATTTTTAGATGGAAGGATTACGCAGTCGACTTCATTTGTCAGCTCGCCGCAAACGCCGACCACACGCATCGCGCTGCGAGGAAATCGCCCGAGCCTCACGCCGAAGCATTCCGCATTTGCGTGGGTCACGCATGAAATTGGCAATGGTTTTAGCGCGGCAGGCGGGCTCACTTACACCGCCGAGCGTTTCGCGTCGCCGAGTAATGCCGTGGTGTTGCCCGGTTATCTTGTCGCTGATCTTGCAGCGTATTACCGCACCAAGGCTTATGAAATCTCAGTGAACTTAAAAAATATTACGGACAAAGCGCATATCGTTTCATCGCATGGCGGTAACGACAACTTGATTTTGCCGGGGCCGCCGCGCGAGCTGCAGGTTGCGTTACGGTACAAATTTTGAGCTTCGTTTCCGCGATGAACGCCATTGCGCAGCCGCACGTCGATTCTCTGCGAGCGCGCAAGCGGCGCAGTGCGACGTTTCTGCGTTGGTTGCGCAAAATACACCTCTACGTGGGACTTTGGGGCGCTGCGCTCGGGTTACTTTTTGGCGCAACGGGCATCTTGCTCAACCACCGCACGATTTTGAAAATTCCTATCGAAAAAGTAGTACAAAAATCAGCACAACTCAACATCCCAACCGATGAACTGAGCCGCATGCGAAAGCCGGAAGATTTGGCATCGTGGATGCAGGCTACGCTGAAGTTTGATGGCCTGCAATCGCGCGTGAAAGCCGAGCCCGCACAAAAAATTGTGTGGGCCGACCGCGAGGTGGAGCAACCTGCGCGCTGGACGGTGAATCTGCAAGGTCCCAATAAAGGGGTGAACGCAGAATACATCGTGGGTAACCGGTTTGTGCGGGTGGATACTACCGATGCTACGCCCATTGGCACGCTCACGCGCTTGCACATGGCGGTTGGGGTGAGTGCGTTTTGGGTGCTGCTCTCAGACACGATTGCGGGTGGCTTGATTGTGCTCTCGATTACTGGTTTGCTGCTGTGGACGCGCATGCACCCCATTAAATTATCCGCCGTGGCAGTGAGCGTAACGGCGCTCTGCGCATCGGTTTGGTTTATGTGGACGGCACTTTAAGGACTGAAGATGAAAAACTTGACACACTTTGCTGCAACGATGGGGTTGCTCTGCGCCGCTGGGATTGCCCAGGCGCACGGTATTTGGATTGAGCAAACCGGGGACACTAAAACACTTTTTTATGGTGAGCCACAAAACGCGCTCAAAGAGCGTTTCCCCGGCCGACTTGAAAATATTAAAGCGCCGACCGCAATGACGGTTAGCGCAGATGGCATTGCCACTTCGGTCGGCGTAGCTCGAGGCGGGAACGGGTTCGCCCTCGGAGTCTCGGTACCGGGGCAAACGATGTTGGCCAGCGAGACCGGCATGGAGGTGAAGGATTGGACATCCTACGGAAATGGCATTGTGAAGCCTATGTTTTACGCCCGTATCATGGCGCTTTCTACGCCGCCGGGTAAGCAGTGGCTACCGCTCGACATGATCCCATTAGCGGGATCAACAAACGCATTTGCTGTGATCTATAACCAACAGCCACTCGCAAAAGCAAAGGTCACTGTAATCTCACCGAATACGTGGGTGCAAGAGGTTACTAGCGACGCGCAGGGGCAGATCGTAATCAATACGCCTTGGCGGGGTCAATACGTATTAGAAGTCACGCACAGTGACAAATTAGCTGGGGAATTTGGCGGCGTGCGTTTTGAATCGACCCGGTCACGCACAATGGTGACGTTTGTCTCGGCTACTGGCGAAGAAGTTCGCAGCGCACTGCCACCGAAAAAGTCAAACTGAACGCCGAGCAATGGATTCGCCCACCCGCAGTATCGGCGCAAGCCCCGCTTACGTAACGATAGATCAATATCGCGGCGCACCGATTTCGCAATTGAAACCCGGTCTGCCGTGTCAGATTTCGCCGGCGGCTTTAAGCTCGCGAAGACGACGGCTTTGGGAGCTGCCAATGCAAGCGCACTGCCCGGTTGTTGGTGTGTGTTTGCCGATAGAGATGGCACGCAAATTGTTGTCTAAAGCATTGGGGCAAGAGATTGACGGCAGTGATTACGAATTCCACGCCAATGTCGTTTTTCGTAGCCGAGAACGTAATGCCGTCAGCGAAGCGATTCAAAAGGCGCTTGAGCAACGGTTTACAGTCACACTGCAGCGTTTCGCGAAGGCAAAAACCGCCGATGCGGTCGCTGACCTTTGGTGTCTAGCGGTAAACGAAGGCGATGTCGCAGGTGCGCTTTGGTCAGCGCTCACGCACCCAAGATGCGATGCAGCGCTGCAAGAGTGCATTCTCGAAGATGTCCATATGATTCAACACCAGGCAGGTGCGTTGGTTCGCGATGATATACGTGCCGCCGAGAAACTCAAGCTTGCGCATTCTGCGTTACAGACGAGCCATACAAAATTGGAAGCTCGGATTGCACGCATGCAGTCCGAGCATGTTGACTATATGGAAACGATGGTTGATGCGCTCAATCGCGCCCGCAGCGCGAGCATTCGCAACGAAGCACAAGTCTGCGCATTGCAATCGCAGCATGCAGATCAGACTTCACGCGGTACAGAGATCAACAGTCGAAAAGGGTTTGTACAAAAAATTGCGCAGCTCATGGATCGGGTACGAACGCTGGAAGCGGAGGTGACGCGACTGAGTTTTGTGCCACCTGTCACACCCGTTGATGCAACGGTTATGGATAAGAATATACCTGCGCAAACACAGGACGTAGCGCCGCAGCTGACTGACTGTGCGATTGCATGCATTGGCGGTCGCGCGGGCGCGGTGGCCGAGTACCGGCGGCTTGTTGAACAGTGTGGCGCACGCTTTAGTTTTCACGATGGGGGCGTAGAGGACAACCGGCAACGACTGGAAGCCGTGCTCGCGAGCGCCGATTTAATAATTTGCCAAGCCGGTTGTATCAGCCACAACGCGTATTGGTCAGTCAAGGAGCATTGCAAGCGATTAGGCAAGCACTGTGTTTATTTGGAAAACCCAAGCGTGAGCAGCTTTACGAAGGGGTTGCGTTCTATTCCAGTGGTTGCTCCGGTACGAAATCAACAATAAACAATCAATTCATGGGCAGACGGCGACAAGAACGGCGATCGACAGGCAGCCGCGCTTTTGGTGCGCTCGTGGTAAGCAGATTCTGCAATTTTGAAAATAGAACGACCGTATTTTTACGGGGAGTACGAGTAGGGAAATATCTTATGTAGATTTCCGCACAGGAGGCTGCACAGTTCTTTAATTGAATGCAGTTTTTAGATACACTTACGTGGCTCTTGTTTGATTTAAAAGTTCCCCAGACAATTTCGTGAAATCATCTCACTATAAAAAGTTGAAAAATAGTTTTCGTTAGGTGCGTAGCAGTCTCGCTGGAGCGCAATTGATGCCCCAAAGTACCCAATCTGCGCCGCAGGGTTTGATTAAACTATGCAAAGATGATCCTTCCTACTCCAATCACCCAGTTTCCGTCGTTACTCAATGTGCCGCAACGGCTCGAAGGCGAGCGCATTGTCGTGCGTAATTATGGCGATGCCGACGCCCAGCCGTTGTTTGATGCCATTGAAGAATCGCGCGTGGCACTGGCGCAATGGATGCCGTGGACGAGTGAAGTGAAATCGGTGGAAGATCGGCTGGATTACGTACGGAAAATGCAGGCGCGATTTTTGGCGCCAACCGGCGATTACGCTTATGGCGTTTTCGAACAGACTTCCGGTCGCTACTTGGGCGGCACGGGTTTGCATCGGATTGATTGGTCAATCCCGGCGTTTGAGATTGGGTATTGGCTGCGGATTTCCGCGCACGGTCAAGGCTTTATTACGGAATCTTCGCGACTACTTACCAAGGCCGCGTTCGAAGTCTTAGGCGCGGCGCGCGTTGAGATTCGCTGCGATTCCGGCAATGCCAAAAGTGCGAATGTGCCGATTCGTATTGGCTTTAACCATGAAGCAACGTTGCGCTGCGCGCGACGCGATGCGACCGGCGCGCTTTCAGATACGCTGATTTATGCACTGACCTGGGACGATTGGTCAGAGAAGTTGCGCTGAGTTTCGCCATTGTCAGCCCGTCGCAAGGGCGCGACGATCTCACGTTTCCGTGTCGCGCAAAGCGTACTAACTAATTGTTTTTATTGACGAAAATATTTTTTCGCGGTACTGTTCTCCTGTCGTAATTTTGATTGGAGAAAAACATGAACAAACGATTCCAAGGTGCGCTGGCTTGGATGCTGGTGCTGGCGGGTAGTTCAACGTACGCCGCCGAAACCCAATTCCCATCTAAATCGCGCACGCTGACCGTGCCAGTGCCCGCGCAATGCCGCCAGTGGACACCGCCAAAGCCGATTGATCGCGAAAATGTGAATTACCCATCCGACGCGCGTTCCCAAAATGGGGATGCTGCGCTACTCGTGCGCATCGCCGTTGATGGCGCATACAAAGGCGTTGTCGATTCACTTTCATCTGAAGAAAGCTTTTTGCGTGAGGCAGAAGCGTCCGTAGAAAAGTGGACGTTTTCCCCCGCGATTTGTAATGGCGAGCCGATGGAAGCGCAGGCGCGCGTAGACTTTGTCTTCAAGCGCGAAGGCGCGATTGCCTATAAAACAGGCGGATTTTTTCAGCGCTAGCGTTCTAAGCGTCAATACCTGCGGCGCAGATTTGAGCAAAATAGGCCTAAATCTGCGCCGCAGGTAGTTTGGATTTAAACGATTGCGAACATAGTCGCGATCAATGAAACAATACGGGTTCGCATTTTTTTTCAGCAAACCCATGACCATCAAGAGTGATAAATGGATCCGTCGCATGGCGGAAGAGACCGGCATGATCGAGCCTTTCGAGGCTGGGCAAGTGCGCCAAGTCGATGGCAAAAAGGTGATTTCGTATGGCACGTCGAGCTACGGCTACGATATTCGCTGCGCCCGTGAATTCAAATTGTTCACCAACATCAATTCCACGATTGTTGATCCAAAAAATTTCGATGAAAAATCTTTCGTCGATATTTCTGCCGACCATTGCATCATCCCCCCCAATTCGTTTGCGCTGGCGCGCACAGTCGAGTATTTCCGCATTCCTCGCAATGTGCTTACGATTTGCTTAGGCAAGAGCACCTATGCTCGCTGCGGCATCATCGTCAACGTGACGCCATTTGAACCGGAGTGGGAGGGCTACGTGACTTTAGAATTTTCAAATACGACGCCGCTTCCAGCGAAAATTTACGCCAACGAAGGGGTCGCCCAAGTGCTCTTTTTTGAGAGCGATGAGGTGTGTGAGACGTCATATAAAGATCGCGGTGGAAAGTATCAAGGCCAACGCGGTGTGACGTTGCCAAAAGCATAAGGCAATTGGCTTGGGCGCAAATGCGGGCGTAATCGGGATTTTTCTCGCAGCGGGTCGCGGCGCGCGATTCGCTGCTGCGTCTGGCGGTGCCAATAAATTATTGGCGCAGCTTGCTTCGGGCGAGCGCGTGATTGAGGCCGCACTTGCTGCGCATCTGGCGGGAGTCGATGAATGCATCGCTGTTGTAGCGCATGCCGACGCCCAAGAAATGCAATACCTGCGGCGCAGTTTTGTGCGCGTGATCGTCGCGCCCGATGCAGTGCTCGGCATGGGGCATTCGCTCGCAGCGGGCGCACGAGAAGCGCTCTATCGATTCCCAACGTTAACCGGTGTGATCGTAGCGCTCGCAGATATGCCTTGGGTTGCTGCAGCGACGACGCAAGTTGTTGCCGCGAGCCTACGAGATCCCTTATTGCAAGGGCGCTTTAGTGCGGTGCGACCACGTGTTGAAGGTAAACTGGGTCATCCTGTTGGTTTTTTTGCGCCGCACCTTTCACGTCTCGCCGAGCTCAACGGCGATGCGGGCGCGCGTGAAGCGCTTGCGCACGCGCCCGAGAAAATCTATTGGCTAGAGAGTGATGACGGAGGCTGCGCGGCGGATGTCGATCGCCCGGGCGATATCGTATGAACGTTAGTCGCGGCTAATTTCCACTCTTGCTCTGAGAGAAATTGCGTCGCTTCAAGGCGCTCTTGCCACCACGTCAACACCAGCTCGGGCGCCATCGGCTCGGCAACGAAAAATCCTTGCACTTCATCGCAACCTAGATCCCGCAATATGCGGAATTGTTGGGGTGTCTCAACACCTTCTGCAATCGTGCGCATTTGCAAGGTATGCCCAAGCGCGATGATCGATTGCACAACATTTCGTGATGCCGGGCTATCGATATCGTGAATAAATTGCTGATCGATTTTGACATGATGAAACGGAAATCTTGCGAGGTAATTGAGCGAAGAAAAACCGGTGCCAAAATCATCAAGCGAGAGCGTGAAGCCGCGTGCAGCCAGATTGCGCAGCGTTTTCTCCATCGCAATTGGGTCATCGGCAATGGCAGATTCTGTAATTTCGAGATCGATAATGCTCGCCGGTAATCCGTAGCTCTCGATGAGGCCTTGCAGTGATTCAACCCAGCCTTGCTGCTCTAGCTGTTTTACTGAAAGGTTGACTGAAATGCGCATATTCAGCTCGCGCGCTTCCCAGCGCTTGGCCTGCGAGAGCGTAAGATCAAGCACGCGTTGCCCCAGCGGCACAATAAGCCCCGATTGCTCTGCCAGTGGGATGAATTGCGCGGGCGCAATCATGCCTTTTTTAGGGTGCTTCCAGCGCACCAATGCCTCTACGCCAACGGGCGTTCCGTCATCGGTGCGCACTTGGGGCTGAAAAACCATCGTGAGCTGCTTGTTGGCAATCGCTTCGCGCAATGATTGCTCGCGCTGGGATGCAGTGCTGGCATCGTTTAGGATTTCTTTGCGAAACCAATCCGCGCGATTGCGGCCTTTTTGCTTTGCTGCATACATTGCAGAATCAGCCGCCCGCAAGAGCGCCGCGGCATCGCCAGCATCAGAAGGGTAGAGCGCAGCGCCAATTGAAAGCGTGATCAGCGTCGTGCGCCCACCTAAATCGATTGGATTTCGCAAGGCGGTATAGACGCTACCCAAATAACGCTCAACAATCGCTTTTGCACTATCAGGCGGTAGATTGCGCAATACGACCACAAACTCATCACCCCCTAAACGGGCCGCGATATCAACATCGCGCAAGCTTTGGCGTAGTGTGAGTGCGACTTGCATTAACACCCGATCACCCAGCTCATGGCCAAGCGAGTCATTGAGTCGCTTGAAATGATCAATATCGATGAAGAGTGCGCAGGCAATCGCCCGCTGTGCAAGGGCATCTTCGAGCGCTTTATCAAGCGCTTCGTTGAGCATCATGCGATTGGGCAGCTTGGTCAGCGGATCGATCATTGCGAGGTGATGGGCGCGCGCACCTGCTTCCTCAGCCTCTTGCGTGCGTTGATTGAGTTGATCGCGTAACCGTAATTTGCTGCGCTCAAAGCGTGATTCGCGATCGCTAAAAGCGCGATGCACGTCGTCTACCGCGCGGGCAAGGGCTGTGGCCTCGCTATATTCAATATTTTTATTGCGTATTGAGTCTTCGCCTGACTTCGCAGTCGGGCTCGCGTTTGGGATTCGTGCGAGCGCGCCTTGGTAATCAGCGATGGAATTTTGAAAGCGACGCAGCGTACCGGTCACGCCCAGCGCAGCAATCGCGCAGCAGAGCAATATGGCCACCACGCCTGAGCGCGTCGCGGCGAATACCGTCGCGATACCTTGCCAAAAGCTGGCGTCAGTAAATTTCCCGGAACTCCAAGCGTCCCACGTTGCCCAGCATAGGAGTACGCCAACCGCAACTGCGCCGCTAACGCAAAGGGTGATGAGAGTATCGCGAAAAACGCTACGCGTGGGCTGCGACATGGAAGGCTATAGCGTTAAGTTCACTCACTGTACACAATCAGCGACATTAAGGCAAGAAATGCGAAGCCATGAATTCAGTTCGTTGCAGCGAGACGGCATATGCGCTTACCGCACCACAACCGGAATCCCTGCGATGTTTGATTTCCAAAGCGCAGGCCCTGTTTCGTGGACCGAAACGCCAGTGCTATCCACGGCGACGGTAACCGGCATATCTTTCACGGTGAATTCGTAGATCGCTTCCATGCCTAAATCTTCAAATGCAATGCAACGTGCGCCGATGATCGCTTTAGAAACCAGATATGCCGCACCGCCAACGGCCATCAAGTAAACCGCGTTTGAATCGCGAATGGCCTCAATCGCGGCAGGCCCACGCTCTCCTTTGCCGATCATGCCGAGAAGGCCGGTTTGCTCTAGCATTTGCCGGGTAAATTTATCCATCCGTGTGGCCGTGGTAGGCCCCGCAGGCCCGACCACTTCATCGCGCACGGGATCAACAGGCCCCACGTAGTAGATCAGCCGCCCGCGCAGATCGACCGGCAGCGCTTCGCCTTTATTGAGCATATCGGTCATACGCTTATGCGCTGCGTCGCGCCCGGTCAATATTTTTCCCGAAAGCAAGAGCACTTCACCCGCTTTAAATTTTGCGACCTCAGCTTTGGTCAGGGTATCAACGTTGACCCGCTTGCCGCCTTCAGCGGTGTAAGCCATTTTTGGCCAATCGTCGAGCGAAGGTGGTGTGAAGGTTGCCGCACCGCTCCCGTCGAGCGTGAAATGGGTATGTCGGGTGGCCGCACAATTGGGAATGATCGCGACCGGCAGGTTGGCCGCATGCGTTGGGTAATCCAAAATTTTCACGTCGAGCACGGTCGTTAAGCCCCCTAATCCTTGGGCGCCAATGCCGAGGGCGTTGACCTTGCTGTAAATCTCGATGCGAAGTTCTTCTATTCGATTTTTTGCACCGCGCGCGATCAGCTCTTGCATATCGATCGCGTCCATCAGCGATTCTTTCGCCAAGATCATCGCCTTCTCAGCAGTGCCGCCGATCCCGATGCCGAGCATGCCAGGCGGGCACCAGCCAGCGCCCATTGTCGGCACGGTCTTAATGACCCAATCAACGATCGAATCGGAGGGGTTGAGCATCACAAATTTTGATTTCGCCTCTGATCCGCCACCCTTCGCAGCCACGCGTATATCAACGGTATCGCCGGGGACGATATCGTAGTGGATCACCGCCGGGGTATTGTCTTTGGTGTTTTTGCGCGTGCTCGTCGGGTCGGTTAGCACTGATCCGCGTAATGGATTGTCGGGGTGCAAATAGGCTTGGCGGACACCGGCATTGACTGCCTCGGTAAGGCCGCCAGCGCCTTCAAAGCGAACGTTCATGCCAACCCGGACAAACACAACGACGATGCCGGTATCTTGACAAAGCGGGCGCTTGCCCTCGGCGCTCATTCGGGAATTAACGATGATCTGCGCCATCGCATCTTTTGCCGCTGGCGCTTGCTCTAACGCGTAAGCCCGCGCGAGATTTTTGATGTAGTCGACCGGATGGTAGTAGCTGATGAATTGCAGGGCATCGGCGACCGAGGCCGTGATGTCAGTGAGCTTAATTGAGGTTGTCATCGTGAGCCTATTAAATTAATGGTCTGCTTTGTATTTCGCAGAGGAGCCGTGTTGCATGAGCCGATCGATATAGGCAATGCCGATAGCTGAGACGATGAAGCTCATGTGGATGATGGTTTGCCACATCAACGTCTTTTCATCCAAGCTCTTTGCGTCGATAAATGTTTTCAATAGATGAATCGACGATATGCCGATAATCGCCGTTGCGAGCTTGACTTTCAACACATTCGCGTTCACATGCGAGAGCCATTCTGGTTGATCTGGGTGACCGTCTAAGCGCATACGGGAGACAAACGTTTCGTAGCCGCCGACGATCACCATGATCAGCAGATTTGAAATCATCACCACGTCAATCAGCCCGAGCACAATAAGCATCACGATTGACTCTTTGCTTTTCGAAATCGGTTTTGCCTGCGCAGCCATTTCAAGGCAACGATCGAGCAAATTTGTCGGATAGTTCTTGCACATTTCAAGTGGATTGGGGGCACCGGACTGCACGCCCATCGCCTGCGCGATTTGCGGAAGGGATTCCGGTTTCCAAAGGATCTGGATAAGATGAAGGAGCTCTTCCCCAAACAGGAACACATACACCACTTGCGCCACGATCAAGCCGAGGTAGAGCGGTACTTGCAGCCAGCGGCTGGCGAAAATAAAACGAGGCAGTAGATTCATAGGGGTTTTAAGTGCGGCGTCACGTTTTATCATGGGCGAATTCTCGGGGCGGTCAAATTTACGCGTTAGCCGGATTTTACGAGTCTTGTCGATTTCGTATCGCAACCGCTTATACCTGCGGCGCAGATTGAGCGTTGTTTTGCCCTCGTACCCGTGGTAAAGTGTGAAAAAGACGTAAGTCTTATATAAGACTCGCGTGGATTCGAAACGCTCAACGCGTATCCGCCGGGCTTCATGCGATTAGCATGGGTTTCGGCGCAATGTTTAGTCGCGCGTATGCTACGCTTCGCACTGAAAAGTAAGCCATTTTGAGGAATCGAAACGCATGTCCGCCATTGAATCCAATCTGCAAGAAAACCGACTTTTTGCCCCGAGTGATGCGGCCGTTGCGCGTGCCACGATTAAGCGCGCTGATTTTGACCGGCTCAACGCAGAAGCGGGTGCCGACTCTGCAGGCTTTTGGGCACGTTTGGCGCGCGAAAATCTCTTTTGGCATAAGCCATTTACGAAGACGCTTGATGAATCAACTGCGCCTTTTTACAAGTGGTTTGAAGATGGTCAAACAAACGCGTCCTTCAATTGCCTTGATCTCAATTTGCAAAACGGAAATAGCGATAAAGCTGCATTGATTTTTGAGGCTGACGACGGAAAAGTCGCCACCGTTAGCTACAAAGAGCTGACCGCGAAAGTATGTCAACTCGCCAATGGGCTGAAAGCGCGAGGCATCAAAAAGGGTGATCGGGTGATCATCTACATGCCGATGAGTATCGAGGGCGTTGTCGCGATGCAAGCCTGCGCACGCATTGGCGCGACTCATTCCGTGGTCTTTGGTGGTTTTTCTGCTAAGTCAGTGCAAGAGCGCATTATTGATGCGGGCGCGGTCGCGGTGATTACCGCCGACGAGCAAATGCGCGGTGGTAAAGCGTTGGGTTTGAAATCGATCGTGGATGAAGCGTTTGCGCTGGGTGGCTGCGAGGCCATTAAGCTTTGCGTCGTTTACCAGCGCACGGGCGCAAACATCCCGATGGTTGCGGCGCGCGATGTAACCCTGAGCGCCATCATGCACGGCCAAAGTGAGGTTTGCGCGCCAGAGTGGGTGAGCGCCGAGCATCCGCTTTTCATCCTCTATACCTCCGGTTCGACAGGCAAGCCGAAGGGCATTCAGCATTCCACGGGCGGATATTTACTGTGGGCGGCGCTCACCATGAAGTGGACGTTTGACATCAAGCCCTCGGATGTCTTCTGGTGCACAGCCGATATCGGCTGGATTACCGGGCACACCTACGTCGCGTATGGGCCGCTAGCGACGGGCGCGACGCAGCTCATATTTGAAGGCGTCCCGACTTATCCAGCGGCTGATCGTTTTTGGAAAATGATCGAAAAGCATAAAGTCAGCATTTTCTATACCGCGCCAACGGCCATCCGCTCGCTCATCAAAGCTGCGGAAGGCGATGAAAAAGTCCACCCCAAGCAAAGCAATTTGTTTTCGTTGCGCTTGTTGGGCTCCGTGGGTGAGCCGATCAATCCAGCGGCGTGGATTTGGTATTACCGAAACGTCGGCAATTCACGTTGCCCAATTGTCGATACTTTTTGGCAAACCGAAACCGGCGGTCATGTCATCACGCCGCTTCCGGGTCTGACCTTGCAAAAGCCTGGCTCCTGCACGTTGCCTTTGCCCGGCATCATGGCAGCAATTGTGGATGAGACCGGTGAGGAGCTGCCCAACGGCAGCGGCGGCTTGCTGGTCATCAAGCGCCCATGGCCAAGTATGGTGCGCACGATTTGGGGCGACCCAGAACGGTTTAAAAAATCGTATTTTCCTGAAGAATTGGGTGGAAAGCTCTACCTCGCAGGCGATGGTGCGATTCGCGATAAAAACGATGGCTTCTTTACGATCATCGGACGGATCGATGATGTGTTGAATGTATCTGGTCATCGGCTGGGAACGATGGAAATCGAATCGGCATTGGTTTCAAAAAGCGATCTTGTGGCCGAAGCTGCTGTGGTGGGCAGGCCGCACGATATAAAAGGCGAAGCCATTTGTGCTTTTGTGGTTTTGAAGCGTTCGCGCCCGACCGGTGAGGAAGCAAAGCGCATCGCAACGGAATTGAAAGCGTGGGTTGCCAAAGAAATTGGCCCGATCGCCAAGCCCGACGAAATCCGATTTGGCGATAACCTGCCAAAGACGCGGTCTGGCAAAATCATGCGCCGTTTATTGCGCGCGCTGGCCAAAGGCGAAGCGATCACGCAAGATATTTCTACGCTTGAAAATCCCGCGATTCTCGATCAGCTGAAAGATCCAATTTAAACGGTGCAATCGAAGCATACCTGCGGCGCAGAAAACATGCTGTAGGAGACAAATCTGCGCCGCAGGTATCGTTGTTAATTAAGGATTTTGAATGCTCCTGTTTTTAGTGATCATTAAAGCGTTATGTGAATTGATTGCGCTATCGTATTTGGCGATGCTGGTTGTCGGCGTATTTAATTGGAAGGGCCGCCTGGGTAATCCTGTCTACAAGCTCTTTGATCTGCTCGCTTCGCCTATGACAAAAATCGCCCGTCTGATCACGCCCGCTTTAGTGACCGATGCCCATACCAGAGTCGTTGGCTGCTTCGTTGTATTTGTCGTCTGGATGGCCGCGGTTTTTGAGCTCGGGCAGCAATGCCGGGCGGCGCCAGAGGCGAGCTATTGCGTTAAAAAAATGAGCGCGGTCAAATGAGTGCAATCTCGCGTTGGTATTTTGAAAAAATTGCAACGTGGGCGATGGTCTTTCGTAAGCCTGAAATTGCGCATGACTATTGGCAACGAGTCTTAGACGAGTCGCCTTATGATACTGGGGTGCTCGCCATGCGGGCGCATCAATTGGCCGCAGAGGGTAAATCCAGCGCTGCGATCATGCAATTTGAGCGTGTATTGCAGCTCAAGCCGCGTGATATGAGCTCATGGTTCAATCTCGGCTTTTTGCTTCAAAAAGAAAATTTGCATGAAAAAGCGATTCAGGCCTTTAACGAAACGCTGCGTTTGGACGAGAAACTGGATCGCGCTTGGTTTGGCAAAGGGCTGTCGCACAAAGTGCTTACGCAATATGACGAAGCCATCAAATGTTTTAAGAAAACAAATCAGCTGCAACCGATGAGCCCGCATGGCTTCTATGAGTTGGCGGTGGTTCAGCATCGCGTTCAAGACTTGAACGGATGTGAAAAGACGATGCGGAAGGTCAAAGAGTTTGATCCGAAAGTCGCAGCACAACTAGAAGATGAAACCGGCATAAAAATCGGCATCGATCGATGGTGGGTGCGCCGCTAAATAAGCGCAATTTAGGGTTAAAACTGCGCCGCAGGTATTGATCTGGAAGTTTGCTGCTTGCGTTGCACTGCACCATGGTTATACTGAATTGAATAAAAAAAGCGACAACATTGCGCATGACTTGAAATGCTATGGTTAGCCGCGCTAGCTTTAACTAATTAAACACATCACAACGAAGGAGAGATCGATGCAGCTGTCACAAAAGCATCACGAGTATTGGAGCAAAAATCTTAGGATTACCGCAGTACTGCTTTTCATTTGGTTTATCGCAACGTTTGTAGTCGGTTACTACGCGCGAGAAATCAATGCCGCAGTTCCTAATTTTTTTGGCTGGCCACTGGCGTTTTTTATGTGCGCCTTTGGGTCACTCGTAATTTACGTACTCATTATTTGGTATTACGCCACGTATATGGGCAAACTTGACCGTGAATACGGTGTTGACGAGGGAGACGAATAATGGCTGGAATGACTCCAAACACAAACGCAGCAGGCATTGAGAATCAATCCTCGCAGCGTGCATTTAAAAGCCAGCTGAAAAAGATTTATAGTTGGTATACCGGTGGCTTCCTGTTTTTCTTGGTTGGCCTCGCGATTCTTGAGCAATTTGGATTGCCGCGCGCTTGGATTGGCTACATTTTCTTGGCCGCGACCGTACTGCTTTATGCCGGTATCGGCGTTATGAGCCGCACATCCGACGCGAGTGAGTATTACGTTGCAGGCCGTCGCGTCCCAGCGCTATTTAATGGCATGGCAACCGGCGCTGACTGGATGTCGGCAGCTTCGTTCATCGGCATGGCAGGCACGTTGTATCTGCAAGGCTTTAACGGGCTGGCGTTCATCATGGGCTGGACGGGCGGCTACTGCTTGGTTGCATTGTTCCTCGCACCATACCTGCGCAAATTCGGTCAGTTCACAATTCCAGACTTTTTGGGCGAGCGTTACGGCGGTAACCTTCCGCGCTCGATCGGTATTTTTGCAGCAGTACTCTGCTCATTTACTTACGTGGTTGCCCAGATCTACGGTGTAGGTCTCATCACTACCCGCTTGACAGGCGTGCAGTTTGAACTCGGCGTATTTCTCGGTCTTGCGGGCATCTTGGTGTGCTCACTTTTGGGCGGTATGAAGGCGGTCACGTGGACGCAGGTTGCTCAATACATTATCTTGATTGTCGCTTACCTCATGCCTGTGATTTGGCTATCGATCAAGCATACGGGCTTCCCAGTACCGCAACTTGCGTACGGCTCAGTCTTGCAAAAAGTGACTGCGCTTGAAGATAAATTCATTAAAGACCCAAAAGAGTTAGAAGTGCGCGGAATCTTTAAGAAAAAAGCCGATGATGCTGTCGCCTCATTAAAAGATCCTGCAAAGGCTTTTGAAGACGGTAAAGCGGCTCTGGCCAAATCGATTGACGATGCAAAAACCGCTAGTAATTCAGTCGCGGTCACAAGTGGTGAAAAAGCGTTGGCGGCCTATCCCAAAACGGTAGATGATGCGAAGCGTGGATGGGAAAAAGACAAAGGCTTAACTTCTCGGGCAGGCCCGCCGCTACGGCATGCTGAAGCGTTCCCTGCCAAAGATGAGAAAGCACGTGATATTTCGCGTAAAAACTTTCTCGCGTTGATTTTCTGCTTAATGGTCGGGACCGCTGCGCTACCGCATATTTTGATGCGGTACTACACGACGCCATCGGTAAAAGAAGCCCGCACATCCGTGACGTGGTCTCTCTTTTTCATCTTCTTACTCTACTTTACTGCGCCCGCGTTGGCCGTATTGGTGAAGTACGACATTTACAGCTCGCTCGTCGGGACTGGGTTTGACAAGCTGCCGCAGTGGGTTCAGTCGTGGACGAAAGTCGATCCTTCCCTGTTGTCGATTCGGGATATCAACGGCGACAATATCGTACAGCTCGCAGAAATTGCAATCGGTGGCGACATCGTTGTGTTAGCGACGCCAGAAATTGGTGGCCTTCCTTACGTCGTTTCGGGCTTAGTCGCTGCCGGTGGCTTAGCTGCTGCGCTCTCTACCGCCGATGGTTTGCTGCTAACGATTGCGAACGCGCTTTCCCATGATCTCTACTACAAGATGATTAACCCTAACGCTGCGACCTCTACGCGGATCGCAGTTTCAAAAGCGTTATTGTTGGTGGTCGCACTCTGCGCGGCATGGGTTGCATCGCAAAAGCCTGCAGATATTTTGTTCCTCGTCTCAGCCGCATTCTCGCTGGCAGCCGCTGGATTTTTCCCCGCACTTGTGCTGGGCATTTTCTGGAAGCGTACCACCGGGATCGCTGCCTCGCTGGGTATGATCGCAGGCTTGGCTACGACCTTCTACTATATGGCGATAACCCAGCCTTGGTTGCGCGGCTTATTTGGCGTTAAGAGCCCGATTGCCGATAATCTGTGGTGGGATATTAATCCGATCTCGGCAGGTCTGTTTGGCGTTCCGCTCGGGTTCCTAGTGATCATCCTAGTAAGCCTAGTTACGCCGACGCCTTCTAAGGCCATTCAGGAGTTAGTGGAGCACGTGCGTTACCCTAATCTTCAGGGCGACACTCTCAACACGACAGCGCGTTAATCGCGCGAATCGCCTGATTCTAGAAAAAGCCCGCCTGCGCGGGCTTTTTTTATTTTGGGTATTAAAGAAGCGCCACCGTTGACAACGTGTTGTTTCGTGATCGCCTAGGGCTCGTGCGTTGTGTTTAATTTTTAGATGTCGGGATGCCGACATCTAAAATACAGAAGTGAGAAGTTTAAGGGATAGATTTTCGAATCTAGCCCATTTTCGAAAAATTGACGGTTTACATTTAAGCTCAAGGATAGAAGTATGTTTGCAAAAATTGTGGTTCAAAGTGTTGTCTTTATCCTCGCTGCGATGATGTTGCTCGGCTGCGGTAAAGGCGGGTATCAACGCGGTTTATTTCAAGGATATGTTGTAGGTCAGACTGAAGAGGAAATCATTGCTAAAGTCGGCAAGCCTGAGTCGATCGACAAAAAAGATCCCGCAAGCCCCCGGCTTATTTACAAAGAGGCGACTTTTGACCCTGACAATATGAATAAGGTCGATCCGGTCGCGATTGTTCGCCTCGAAAAAAATAAAGACGGTAAATTTGTTGGCGCTGAGGTGCTTTATTAATTCGTTGCGCGCCGCGGTTTAGTTGAGAAAAGCGTGGCGAGAGAACGGTAACTGACCTACTTGCGCCGCCATTTGCGGCGCAGAATAGTCTAAAAGCCTGCCAATGCGGGCTTTTTTGTTGCGTTTCGGCCAATCTATCAGATGCCCCTCCGCGCAAGAGTGAGGAAATCATTAGCTAACATTGAAATCCAATGATTACAATGGCATAAACCGAAGAGATAGGGCGTCTGCATTATGAAATCAATTAAATCTTCCTGCACCGCGATTTGTGCGGCACTCGGCATCGTTATCGCGAGCGCTGCTTCGACTGCTGGTGCGGCCGATGTTGCCTTCAAGCTATTGCCCGATGCTAAAAATGCGCAATCTATCGTAGCTGCGCTAGGCGCTGAGCTCAAAGCCACGTCCGCTGCAACTTCGGCGACCGGCGTTTGGACATTCAAAGATGTCGGAAGCGATGCAATCTTTCAATTGCGCGAGTCCCCATCAGTCGCTTGGGCCGAGCGCATTTCGGTGAATACCTCCGGCGCAGTTTCTAAGCTTGGGGCTACTGCCCATCATCCGCGCATCTTACGTGTCGTGCTGCGATCGCCCGAGACGGTGACTGTTGAGCGCGCCAAAGCGTCGCTCGTCCCACAGCTCTCAAGCGCTGCTTCCAAGCCGCTGGCGCTGAGCCGGGTGCGGGCAAATTCGCTTTCGGTTGAAATTCCGCATGGCGTCAGTCCGGTCGAATTTGGCCAAATTGTCGCTGCGCTGGAATCCCAGCCCGATGTTGCGGCCGTTGAGCGGGTGCGCATTGCGAAACCTTACGCAGCAAACCCATTTGCGCCAAACCTCAATCCTAACGACCCAATGTTTTCATTGCAGTGGTCACTCACTGACCGCCTTTCCGGCATTAATGCCCGTGGCGCATGGGCTGCCGCGGGCACTAGCCCAGTGACCGTCGCGGTGCTTGATACTGGATACACAACGCATCCAGACCTCGATTCGAAATGGGTGCCGGGCTATGATTTGATTAACCTGCGCTTCATCTCCAAAGACGGTGATCTGCGCGATCCAGATGCCACCGATGAAGGCGATTTCACCGATTTCGGCACCTGCAGCTATCGCTTTTTTGGCAGCAGCTGGCACGGCACGCACGTCGCGGGCATCATCGCCGCGCAAACCAATAATAGTGAAGGTATCGCAGGCGTTGCGCCCAATGCCCGCATTCAGCCCGTGCGCGTGCTTGGTCGCTGCGGTGGACTCTATGAAGACATCGCGGATGGCATTCGCTGGGCAGCGGGCGTTAAAGTCGCTGGCATTCCGGTCAATCCCAACCCGTCTAAGGTGCTCAATCTGAGTTTGGGTGGGGAAGGGCCTTGCGATGACGATATGCAAGATGCCGTTGATTCAGCGCTTGCTAAAGGGGCGACTGTAGTCGTGTCTGCGGGCAATTCTGCCGATGATGCCAAGTTTTATGCCCCTGCCAATTGCAAAGGCGTGATTACAGTGGCCGCTTCAAATCGTGCGGGCGATCTCGCTTCTTATAGTAATTATGGCGATATGGTCGAAATTGTTGCCCCTGGCGGTGATTTTGATGGCTACGATCAAATCGTCTCTACGCTCAACAGCGGCGCGGCGGGGCAATCGTCGTCGTTCTACCAGCCTTATGCGGGTACGTCGATGTCAGCGCCTCACGTTGCAGGCACCATCGCCCTCATGCTGTCGCGCGATCCTGGGCTTACGCCGGGGCAAGTGCTCAATCGCTTGCAGAAATCCGCGCGCCCTGTTGTGCTCGCGGCGGGATCAATCTGCGCAACGGAGTCGTTGATCTGCGGCGCGGGCTTGCTCGATGCGGCTGCAGCGGTTAATTCCGTGGCGGACACCCGCATTGCTGCCCACACGACCAACGCCACAGCCCGCATGCGGTTAATTGAGCTTTGGGATCGCAATTCCAATCGCTTTATGATCACGCCCGATCTCGTTGAAGTTAAGCGCATTTTGGCGGGTGGGGCAGGCGGAAATTGGGTGCAAACAGGCTTAGTGGCCGATACCTTTGATTTCACCGCGCTGCCGCCTACGCTCGCGCTGCCGCAGCCCGTATGCCGCTACACCAGCGTTGTTGCGGGGTCGGTTCGGCTCGCAGTCGATCGCGCGCTTTGCGAAGAGATGAAGCAATCCCCGGCGTGGGCGAGTGATGGTTGGCCGTTTATGGCCGCAATTGCGAATGAAAATTCCTGCAGCGCTGGCAGTATTCCGGTCTTTGAGTTGTTCGCCGATGGCCGCTTTCGCTATGTGTGGACTACCGCTGATCGCGATATTTCCCGGGCAGCGGGCTGGCGCGGTGGCGATATCGCCTTCTGCATTCCTGCGCAGTAGCCGATTACGCGATTACGCCACCGCCTAAGCAAATCTCGCCGTCGTAAAGAACGGCATATTGCCCCGGCGTTGGCGCAAATTGCGGCGCATCAAAGTGCAAGGCCAATACCTGCGGCGCAGATTGGGGCGATTTGGTGACTTTTGCGGCTGCATCGGGCATCCGATAGCGCAATTTTGCGCCGCAAGTGTCTTGTGAATACGCCTTTGCGTCGCCCGAAATCCAATGCATCGCGTCCACGCGCACTTCGTTTTGTAAGAGTAGCGGATGCGCGTGCCCCTGCACGACGACCAATTCGTTGCTCGCCATGCGCTTTTGCGCGACAAACCACGGCTCGCCCGAACCGTCCACGCTGCCGCCCAGCCCCAAGCCTTGGCGTTGCCCTAGCGTGTAGTAAGCCAGCCCTTGATGCGTGCCGACTGTTTTGCCATCGGGGGTGACCATCGGCCCTGGGGTTTTAGGTAAGTAGCGCTCTAAAAATTCACGGAAAGGGCGTTCGCCGATGAAGCAAATCCCAGTGGAGTCTTTTTTTGCGAAATTTGGAATACCCTCGCGCTGTGCGATCTCCCGCACTTCTTTCTTGCGCACGCCATACAGGGGGAACATCGCTTTGCCTAGCTGGGCTTGTGTAAGTTGGTGCAAAAAGTAACTTTGATCTTTTGTCTCGTCTTGCGCCCGCAGCAGGGCAAATTTGCCATCGGCGCCCTCGCGCACGCCTGCGTAGTGCCCGGTGGCCAGCGCGTCTGCGCCTTGGGCAACCGCGTAATCGAGGAACGCGCGAAATTTGATCTCTGAGTTGCAGAGCACATCAGGGTTTGGCGTTCGACCCGCACCATATTCCGTTAAAAAGTGCGCAAAAACCCGATCTTTGTATTCTGCAGCGAAGTTCACAGCATCTAAATCAATGCCGACGACATCTGCCGCCGCCGCCGCATCAATCAAATCTTGGCGGGAAGAGCAATAGTCATCGTTATCGTCGTCTTCCCAATTTTTCATGAAAACACCGGTTACGTGGTGGCCCTGCGCCTTTAAAAGCCACGCGGCAACCGCAGAGTCAACCCCGCCAGAGATGCCTACGATAATGTGTTTCTTGTGCATCGCCGCATTTTAAGGTTTCGCGAAGACTGCTAATTTGGCCAAAAGCTTTATAAAAATACCTAAAAATGGCCAAATCTGCGCCGCAGGTATGAATGTTTTTGCGGGCGGGCGCGGTGCGCAAGGTGATTGTTGCAAAAATGCAACGCTCGAAATCAAATAATTTCAGAGAAAAATCAGGAAATACGATGAAACGCTCGTTTTCGGTTGTTTTTTAAGCGTTTTGATTCGGGCGGCAAATTAAAGTGTAAACGCCATCGGGCGCTCTTTTGCAAATACCGTGGGGATCACATAATTGATCGGCACGACTTCACTCAAAAAAATAGTCATTAAGTCAGGATCAAACGCTGCGCCTGCATGAAACGCGAGCTCATCGCGCGTTTGCTCCACGCTCCATGCGCGCTTATAAGCGCGGGAATGGGTCAACACATCAAACACATCTACGATTGAGGTAATGCGCGCTTCAATTGGAATCGCATCTTCGAAAAGCCTGCGCGGGTAGCCTGTGCCATCCCAGCGCTCATGATGATTTTGGGCGATGACTTTCGCCATCCTCACCACTTCATGATCCGAAAATGAAAGCAAATCGACACCAATGTTGACGTGCTTTTTGGCAATCTCATACTCCATCGGCGTAAGCTTGCGCGGCGCGAGCAGCACCCGATGCGGGATGCCCACCTTGCCCAGATCATGCATCCGCGCGCCTGCCGCAATTAAGCGCGCCCGGCGCTCCGGCAGATTGAGCGCGCGCGCAAATTGATAAACCAAAAGCTCCACCCGCGCGCAATGCTTGCCCGTCTCATCGTCCACCAAGGCCGATGCCACCGCGATTTGATCCAGCACGCTTGCTCGCTCATCTTGCGCGAGCTCCATAAAGCGCTTGATCCGCAGCTCGGCCGCCCGATCATCTAAAAGCTGAATGGCACTATTGGTGGGGTCTTCCGCCTCATCCATGATCTCGCCATCGCTGCTACCGCCTTTCGCGCCCTTTTTATTGTTGGCCTCTTCTTCCGCGCGGCGGGTCTCGTCGTCTTCGTCGTCAATGCCAACGATATCGCGTGCGCCTTCTTTCATTACTTTTTCAAGTTTTTCCACGCAGGCCAAGGCCGATGCAATATCCCCAACATGTTCGTAGACTAAGGTGAGAGCCTGTAGCGCTTCTGCAAAGTTAACGTTTTTTTCTTCGGCAAGTTGCGTCACATCTTGCAGGCGCGTAAGCCCCTGATCACGCATCCCTGCGTGCACTTCTGACACACCCAGCGCGATTGAAAATTTCGTTTGAAGAATAAAGTTTTCGAGTGGAATTAATTCCCGAATCTCGGCAAGTCTATAAGCTGCATCCTCGTGCCTTCCGGACATCGCAAGCGCTGTCGCATACCAACACTCAAACGCAGTGATCACCGCAAAATCAATTTTGTCGGTCGATTGCAGTTGAAGTGCAACAAATTTTTCGGCCCATTGAAGAGCGCTCCGGGTTTTTCCTGCGAGTAACGAGACGTACACAAGGTTGCATACCGACGTAAGCTCCGTCGATGAAGGTGCTGGAGTGGACATTTCAGAAACTAAAGACAGGAGCGTAGTTTCGGATTTTTTTAAGAATCCAGAATCCAATAAAAAAGCAGCCCGGTTGGTAATTGTCTTGTTAATTGAGTTTTGACTCAGGCCAGATTCCCTCGCGATCTTTTCTGCTACGGCAATGACCTCAAGCGCGATTTCATGCCGTCGGGCGTAGTTGAAAACAATCGCCGCGCGTGTATGGGCATCCACCCGCAGCTGGGCGTCGTTCGTCAGCTCCGCGGCGTCCCGGGCTTTGGACATCAGCGCCATCGCTTCTGTCACCGCGCCGCGAGAAAGCGCTAGTCGGGCGTCTCCCATCAACGACATTGCAATTTGGGTATGCAATTCGTTTGAACTTTCCGAAAATTTCGGTGGCGTTTCCATTGGCGTCGCTGTTAAATCCTACTGGAATACGAATTCAAGCGTGAACTTAGCCCATCGGGATGTTTAAGCGCCATCGCAAGCCCTAACCTACATTCAATTAGGCGAATACGCCAACCGGAACTACCCCAAATAACTGACAGGAGTCTCACCATGAACACCACCCAAATCGCAAACACCGTTGAACTCGCTATCGGCGCTGATGTTGCCCTCGACGCGAAAGTCGAAGTGGCTCTTTCAGTCGTTCGGTTTACTGAGCTCAATTTCATCGGCGGCGGTAGCGCAGCAGTTGCTTGGTAAAAACCAAGCTGCACCAAAAGCCCGCTTCGGCGGGCTTTTTTATTGCCGATTCTCAAATCGATTTTATGCAAAATCGTTTCCCTGAAAATTTATATCTATATTTATTAGTGTTTTAGCATAGATAGATGTTTATGGGGGATAGCGTTTCGCTTTACGGATACAAATGTCGCAATTGCATCGGTTATCATGGATTATGTTGCGTTTCTGCAATGCAGGATGGCTCAGGCATCACGCGCATGCGCAGTTGATCGATGCGCCCAAACTTCATGGCGTTAAAGTGAGCGCAGAAAATCCACTAAAAACCGAGGCGGGCGTATTTTTTTTTGCACCGTTTATCGATAAAGATCTAATATCGAGTTGACCGGCACATGATTGCCGGGTTATACTTACTGACTCTGTTGAATTCGGCTGCGCGCAATCGTACGCGCTCCCGTAAAAACATTAAAGGAATTAGCGTTATGCCGACCATCAATCAATTGGTGCGTAAAGGTCGTACGCCGGTTGTGGAGAAATCCAAATCACCGGCGCTGAAAAATAGCCCGCAAAAGCGCGGTGTATGTACGCGCGTTTACACCACGACGCCTAAGAAGCCAAACTCCGCTTTGCGTAAAGTTGCAAAAGTGCGCTTAACCAATGGTTTTGAAGTCATTTCTTATATCGGCGGCGAAGGCCACAATCTGCAAGAGCACTCCGTTGTGCTCATCCGCGGTGGCCGCGTAAAAGATTTGCCAGGTGTTCGCTACCATACCGTGCGCGGATCTTTAGATACCGCAGGCGTAAAAGATCGCAAGCAATCGCGCTCCAAATACGGCACGAAGCGCCCTAAAAAAGCGTAACGCACGCTAAACCCAAAATAAATTGCGCCGCAGGTATTTAAAAGAAAATACCTGCGGCGCAGAAACCAATCGTTTTAAGGAAATCTCATGCCACGTCGCCGCGAAATACCGAAACGAGTGATCCTCGCAGATCCAAAGTTCGGTAATGTGGAAATCTCAAAATTCATCAACGTTGTGATGGACAGTGGCAAAAAAGCCGTTGCCGAGCGCATCGTTTACGGCGCGATGGAAGCGCTGACCAAAAAAGGCAAAGACCCGATGGAGATTTTCACCACGGCATTGAATAACGCCAAACCAATGGTGGAAGTTAAATCCCGCCGCGTAGGCGGTGCTAATTTCCAAGTGCCGGTTGAAGTGCGTCCCGCGCGTCGCAGTGCGCTTTCGATGCGTTGGTTGCGCGAGTCAGCGCGTAAGCGTGGCGAAAAGACGATGGCGCAGCGCTTGGCTAATGAGCTGATCGATGCAGCAGAAGGTCGCGGCGGCGCAGTAAAGAAGCGTGAAGAAGTGCACCGTATGGCCGAAGCAAATAAAGCCTTCTCGCATTTCCGGTTCTAATAATCAAAGTGAACGCGCCCACAAGGTGCGTCACTCGCAAGTAAAGAGTAAATCATGGCACGCGTCACCCCAATTAGTCAGTATCGCAACATCGGCATTTCCGCGCACATTGATGCGGGCAAAACCACGACCACCGAGCGCGTGTTGTTCTACACGGGTGTGAATCACAAAATTGGTGAAGTGCATGATGGCGTGGCGACGATGGATTGGATGGAGCAAGAGCGTGAGCGCGGCATTACGATCACTTCTGCTGCCACGACGTGCTTCTGGAAAGGGATGGACGGCTCCTTCCCGCAGCATCGTATCAATATTATTGATACGCCCGGCCACGTAGACTTCACAATTGAAGTTGAGCGCTCAATGCGCGTGCTCGACGGCGCATGCATGGTGTATTGCGCTGTGGGTGGTGTGCAGCCACAATCTGAAACCGTATGGCGTCAGGCCAATAAATACGGCGTGCCGCGTTTGGCGTTCGTCAATAAAATGGATCGTACCGGCGCGGACTTTTTTAAAGTTCACGACCAAATGCGTTCGCGCCTGAAGGCAAACCCAATTCCTTTGCAAGTGCCTATCGGTGCAGAAGAGCACTTTGAAGGCGTGGTTGACCTCATCCGCATGAAAGCGATTTACTGGGATGAAGCTTCGCAGGGCATGAAATTTGACCTGCGCGAAATTCCCGACAATCTTGCCGCCAAGTGCAAAGAGTGGCGCGAGAAGATGGTTGAGACCGCGGCTGAAGCAACCGAAGAATTGATGAATAAATATCTCGAAGAGGGCGATCTGTCCATCGAAGATATCAAAATGGGTTTGCGTAAACGCACAATCGCTGGCGAGATCGTGCCGATGTTGTGTGGCTCTGCCTTTAAGAATAAAGGCGTGCAGGCCATGCTAGATGCGGTCATTGAGTTCATGCCTGCGCCGACTGATATTCCGCCCGTCAAAGGTGAGTTGCCTAACGGTAGCCCAGGGCAACGCGCGCGTACCGACGAAGAAAAATTTTCGGCGTTAGCTTTTAAGATTATGACGGACCCGTTCGTCGGGCAATTGACTTTCGTGCGCGTGTACTCTGGCGTGTTGAAGTCAGGCGATTCGATCTTAAATCCGGTAAAAGGCCGTAAAGAGCGTATTGGTCGTTTGGTGCAAATGCATGCAAACGAACGCGAGAATATTGATGAAGTGCGCGCCGGCGATATCGCTGCGGTCATTGGCTTAAAAGACGCGATAACAGGCGACACGCTCTGCGACCCTACGGCAGAGATCACGCTTGAGCGGATGATTTTCCCCGAGCCTGTGATTCACGTTGCGGTTGAGCCAAAAACAAAAGTTGACCAAGAGAAAATGGGTCTCGCACTCAACCGCTTGGCGCAAGAAGATCCGTCGTTCCGCGTGCGTACCGATGAAGAATCCGGTCAGACGATTATTTCAGGCATGGGCGAGCTGCACCTCGAGATTTTGGTTGATCGCATGAAACGCGAATTCGGCGTTGAGGCCAACGTTGGTGCGCCGCAGGTTGCGTATCGCGAAGCAATTCGCAAGCCAGCTGAAGTTGAAGGCAAGTTTGTCAAGCAGTCCGGTGGTCGCGGCCAGTATGGTCACGTCTGGATTAAGATGGAGCCAAATGAAGTTGGTAAGGGCTTTGAATTTGTAGATGCGATCAAGGGCGGCACCGTTCCTCGCGAATACATTCCAGCCGTGGAAAAAGGTTTGCGTGATTCCTTGCCAAATGGCGTGTTAGCGGGCTTCCCTGTGGTTGACGTGAAGTGCACATTGTTCGACGGTTCGTATCATGACGTTGACTCCAATGAAAACGCCTTCAAGATGGCTGCATCGATGGCGTTTAAAGATGGCATGCGTAAAGCTAGCCCGGCATTGCTTGAGCCAATGATGGCCGTTGAAGTTGAAACTCCCGAAGACTACGCCGGTACAGTGATGGGCGATTTGTCGTCGCGTCGCGGCATGGTGCAAGGCATGGACGATATGGTCGGTGGCGGTAAAACAATTAAAGCAGAAGTTCCTTTGTCTGAGATGTTTGGGTATTCAACATCTCTGCGTTCGGCAACCCAAGGTCGCGCGACGTACACGATGGAATTTAAGCATTACACTGAAGCGCCTAAAAACGTCGCTGAAGCGATCATTAACAAAAAAGACGGTAAGTAATTACGAAGCAGCCACCGATCGTAGTGGCGGCGTTGTTTAACGAATATTGAACTTGAGGTAAATCATGGCAAAAGGCAAATTTGAGCGTACCAAGCCCCACGTTAACGTGGGCACGATTGGGCACGTAGATCACGGCAAGACCACCTTAACGGCGGCGATTACCACGGTATTGGCCAAGAAGTTTGGTGGCGAAGCCCGTGCG